>CAYMTY010000111.1:0-1590 GCA_964393515.1 uncultured Verrucomicrobiota bacterium | reverse complement strand
AATGTTCACCGAGTGATCGCGCTACCCCCATGCCCAATCGCATTTTCCGGGTTTAAGATTCCGACGGCGCGGAAACCAACCCGCGCCTTTTTCGTTCTGCCGCTTCGAGGGCGACCCCTCACGTACACGAGTACTGTTCGGGTCGCCCGCAAAGCGGCATCATCGAAAAATTCGCAGGTTATTTCCGCGTGAAAGCCCGTCAAAATCCTAAAGAAATCCGCTGCCTGCACGTTCTGCGGACGGGGGACAAAGAGTCCCTGAACCCCGAACCCTGAATTACAGCGAAGCGTCCAGGAGGGCGAGGGCCTGGTCGATCTGGGCCGCGGAGACGACGAGGGGCGGAACAAACCGTAGCACATGATCGCCGGTGGCGATGCACAGCAGGCCGTTTTCCCGCAGCTTGGCCTCGACGGGCTTGGCCGGGATGTTCAGCACGAGGCCGACCATCAGGCCGATGCCGCGGACGGACTGAATGCAGGGGTGCTTGGGCGCGAGCGCCTTCAAGCTGTCCATGAACCGCGCGCCCATCTGCCCGGCGTTGTCGAGCAGGTGCTCCTGCTCGATGACGTTGAGCGTGGCCAGCGCGGCGGCGCAAGCGAGCGGTGTGCCGCCGAAGGTGCTGGCGTGGTTGCCGGGCTGGAAGACGTTGGAGAGTTCGGGCGTGACCGCGGCCGCGCCAATGGGGAAGCCGCTGCCGAGGGCCTTGGCCAGGGAGAAGCCGTCGGGCCGGATGCCGAAGTTCTGGAAGCCGAACCATTTGCCGGTCCGGCCGATGCCCGCCTGGACTTCGTCGAAGAACAGCAGGATCTTCTTTGCGTCGCACAGCGCGCGCAGGCCGGCCATGAATTCGGGGGTGGCGGGGACGATGCCGCCTTCGCCCTGCACGGCCTCGCACAGAACGGCGACGGTGGCGGGGGTGAGCGCGGCCCGGACGGATTCCAGGTTGTTGAATTCGGCGTAGACGAAGCCGGGCATGAGAGGCGCGAAGCCCTTCTGGTACTTCGTCTGGCCGGTGGCGGTCATGGTGGCGAGCGTCCGGCCGTGGAACGAGTTCTTCATGGTGATGATCTCGTACCGGCCGTCCGCGGAACCCCACTTGCGGGCGAGCTTGAAAAGGCACTCGTTGGCCTCGGCGCCGGAATTGCAGAAGAAGACCTTGCCGCCGAGGCCGATCGCGGAAATCTTTTTCGCCAACCGGGGCTGCAACTCGTTGTGGAAGAGGTTCGAGCAATGCATCAGGATGCCGGCCTGTTTCCGGATGGCGGCGACGACGGCGGGATGGCAGTGGCCGGTGTTGTTGACGGCGATGCCGGCCATGAAATCGAGGTACTCCCGGCCGGTATCGTCCCAGACGGAAACGCCTGCGCCGCGCACGAGGGTGAGCCCGGGCGCGTAGGTGGGCATGACGTACTGGGCAAACAGTTCTTTGGGGCTAGGGGGCGTCATTGACAATCTCCGTACCGACGCCTTTGTCGGTGAACAGCTCGAGGAGCAAGGAATGCGGCAGGGCCGCGTCGATGATGTGGGTTTTGCGCACGCCGGCCTTGAGGGCCTTGAGCGCGCCGCTGATCTTGGGCAGCATGCCGCCGC
>CAYMTY010000110.1:0-1738 GCA_964393515.1 uncultured Verrucomicrobiota bacterium | reverse complement strand
CGCCGCCTGATCCGTTCTTCGGCGAAAACAGACTTTTTCAGCGGCGACTAATTATAAGTGATAGTAAGGCCGGGGCGTCAGCCATGGCGGAAGGGAAGGACGCCGTCGAGGCTGTCGGCGTCGGCGAGGAGCATGAGGAGGCGGTCGACGCCGAGGGCGATGCCGCCGGAGGGCGGCAGGTGGGGGAGGGCGGCCAAAAAGGCTTCGTCGAGGGGATAGGGCGGCGCGCCGCGTTTGGGGCGGAGGACGTTGGCGTCCGCGAAGCGGGCGCGCTGCTCGGCGGGGTCGGTCAGTTCGGAGTAGGCGTTGGCAAGTTCGATGCCGCCGAGATAGAGCTCCCAGCGTTCGGCGCGGAGGGGGTCGTCCGGCTTGCGCCGGGCGAGGGCGGCCAGCGGCGCGGGGTAGTCGATCAGGACAACGGGCCGGTCGGAGGGGAGGGCGGGTTCGACGCGGGTGACGAGGTCGAGGTCGAAGCGGTCGGGGTCGAATTTCAGCGCGGGGTCCCAGCCGGCGTGCTCGATGAAGGCCTGCGAGACGGTGAACTTCTCCCACAGCTCCTGCGCGCAGGAGAGGGGCTTGCCCTGCCAGGTGAAGTCGGTGGAGCCACGCAGCTCCTGGGCAACGCCGGCCAGCAGCGCTTTGGCGTCGGCGAGGATTTCCAGGTAGCCGGCTCGCGCGCGGTACCATTCCAGCAGGGCGAATTCGGGGTGGTGCCAGCGGCCGTGCTCGCCGGCGCGGAAGCAGGGGCCGAGCTGGAAGATTTTATCGTGGCCGGCGGCGAGCAGGCGCTTCATGGCCAGTTCGGGGGAGGTGCGCAGCCAGCCGGCGGCGGCCGGGACGGCATCGATGTGGGCCTCCGGTGCGTTGGCGGGCAGGAGGACGGGGGTGTCCACCTCGAGAAAGCCGCGCCCGCGGAAAAAGCGGCGAATGGCGTCGTTTAGCTGCGCCCGCAGTTCGAGAACGCGACGCCGGGTGCGCAGCTCATCGGCATCTGCCGGGCGCGGGCGCATGGGGGGGGCGGCTCAGCCCTGCTTGACGCGTTCGACGTACTTGCCGGTGCGGGTGTCGATGCGGATGAAGTCGCCCACGTTGATGAAGATCGGGACGCCGACTTCGAAGCCGGTGTCGAGCTTGGCGGGCTTGAGGACGTTGGTGGCGGTGTCGCCGCGGGCGCCGGGCTCGGTCTCCTTGATTTCCTTGATGACGAAGGCGGGGAGTTCGACGCTCATCGCGCGGTGGTTGAAGAACAGCACTTCGCACTCGAGGTCTTCGAGGAGGAAGAACCGCTGGTCGCCGAGGACATCCTGGTGCAGTTCGACCTGTTCGTAGGTCTTGTTGTCCATGAAGACGTACTTGTCGCCCTCCTGGTAGGAGAAATGGAGGGACTTGGACTCGATGTTGGGCGTATCGATCTTGTCGACCGCGCGGAAGGTCTTGTCCATGGTGTTGCCGGCGATCATGTTCTTGATGCGGCACTTGTACATGGCCTGGCCCTTGCCGGGTTTGACGAACTGGAACTCGGTGACTTCGTAGGGAATACCCTCCAGTTCGATCTTGAGCCCCTTGCGTAAATCAGCAGCCGTGTATGCCATAACAAACCAACTTTCCGTTTTCCAAAAGTCGGGCAGGTTTACGCGAACGGAGCGGGTTTGCCAAGTAAAAAAGAGGGGGGGGCGGAGAACAGGGCGCATCTGCGATTAGGTGCATTTTAGGGGGCAGGCTCGGGACCGGTGGGTCA
>CAYMTY010000109.1:0-2028 GCA_964393515.1 uncultured Verrucomicrobiota bacterium | reverse complement strand
TGTTCACCGAGTGATCGCGCTACCCCCATGCCCAATCGCATTTTCCGGGTTTATGTGCCGGCACACGGTGCAGAAGAGTGGCGTCCCGGCGGCTTGACGCGGGTGGGGAAGCGCGTTAGGAAGAAGTAGTTGGTTTCATGGTCGTGATAGGCATGCCGCGGCGGGCCAGTGGCCGGAAAGCGGACGGAGGAGCAAGATGGACATTTTCCTCAATTATTTCCAGGAGATCAGTTGGCGGGTGTTGATCGAGACCGCGTTGCGCATCGCCCTGATGCTGCTGCTGGCGTGGGGCATCCTGTTCATCATCAAAAAGATGCTGGCCCGGCTGGAGGGGCGGTTGAAGTCGCAGTACGCGCGGGAGGGCGAGCCGCCGTCCGAGTCGGGCAAGCGGGTGGAGACGCTGCTGCGCCTGGTCCGGCAGGGGGCGCGCCTGGCGGTCCTGACCATCCTTGTTTTGGTGGTCTTGAAGGAAATGGGCGTGGAGATCGGGCCGATCCTGGCCGGAGCGGGGATCGTGGGGGTGGCGGTCGGCTTCGGCGCCCAGAACCTGGTGCGGGATCTCCTCTCGGGATTCTTTTTCATCCTGGAAAACCAGATCCGGGTGGGGGACGTCGCCGTCATCAACGGCACGGGCGGCGCGGTCGAGGAGATCAATTTCCGGACGATCGTTTTACGGGATCTCGAGGGCGCCATTCACATCTTTCCCCATGGCACCGTGACAACGCTGAGCAACAAGACGCGGGACTGGTCGGGCTACGTGTTCGATGTGGGCGTGGCCTATAAGGAGGACACCGACCGGGTCTGCGAAGTGCTGCGGGGCGTGTTCCGGGACCTGCGGCAGGATCCGGCGTTCGGGCCGTCCATCGTGGAGGAACTGGAAATCTTCGGCGTGGACCAGTTCGCGGATTCGGCGGTGGTGATCAAGGGGCGCATCAAGACGAAACCGATCCGGCAATGGATGGTGGGCCGGGAATTTCTGCGGCGGGTCAAGCAGGCGTTCGACCGGGAAGGCATCGAGATCCCATTCCCGCACCGGACCGTCTACATGGGGGAGGCCAGCAAGCCGTTTGAACTCAAGCTGCTGGAAAAGACGGGCGATCCGCGGGCGGCGCCGTAGGGAAAGGGAACAGCCGGGGAATTTCTCTCGCGAAGCGCGCCAAGTTCGCCAGGAGGTCTGAGGTCTCGCGAACGCTTCATTGCGTTCTTCGCGTCCTTGGCGAGATATCTGATCCGGATCGGAATGGCGCGAAGTCAGGTCTTGATGCCGGCGGACAGGTCGCTGGCGACGACGTGGCGCTGGGCGAGGCGGAAAACCAGCAGGACGGGGAGGGTGATCATCACGGCGCAGGCCAGGATGTCCCCCCACTGGATGGGCGGCTGGGTGAACAGGTTGGCGAGGGAAAGCTGGACGGTGCGGCTTTCCTCGCGGGTGCAGACGATGAGCGGCCAGATGAAATCGCTCCAGTGGGTCAGCACGTCGAGCACGAGGACGGTGGCGAGGGCGGGGCGGATGGCGGGAAGCGCCACGCTCCAGTAGATCCGGAAGGGGCCGGCGCCGTCCACGACGGCGGCCTCTTCGAGGTCGCGCGGCAAGGCCAGGAAGTGCTGGCGGAGGAAATAGACGTTGAAGGCCTTGACGGCGAAGGGCAGGACGAGCGCCGCGAGGGTGGGCCCGTGGCCGCCGGTGAGTCCGAGATCGCGCACGGTCATGAGCAGCGGCACCGCCAGCACCTCGACGGGCAGGATGATGAGCACCAGCACCAGGCCGAACAGCCAACGCTGGCCCGGAAATTCCAGCCGGGCGAAGGCGAAGGCGGCCATGCTGTTGAACAGCAGCCCCAGTCCGAGGATGCCGGCGACCTGCAGGAAGGAATTGAGCAGGCCGATGCCCAGGGCGGCGCGGCGCCAGGCGGCGGCGTAGTGTTCGAAACCCAGCCCGCGCACCGAACCCAGCGCGCGGAACCCGCCCGTAAACACCTCGGCTTCGGGCCGGAACGAGGCGTGCAGCATCCACAGCAGCGGCAGCAG
>CAYMTY010000108.1:0-2242 GCA_964393515.1 uncultured Verrucomicrobiota bacterium | reverse complement strand
ACCATCCAGCCCATCAGGATCATGCCGTAGATCGTCTGCGACAGCGGCGCGCCGATGAACGTGATCAGGATGAACGGGGCCGCCTTGCTCTGCGCGTAGCACTTCTTCCATGCGCCGATCGCCGACGCGCCCGCCAGGCCTGCGCCGATGGACGATCCCACCGCCGCCAGCCCCAGGGCCGCCGCCCCGCCCGCCTTGCCCAATGCCTCGATTGTTGCTGCATCCATGTTTGCTCTCCTCGTTCCGGGCGTCGCCGCCCTTCCTTTTTTAAATTTCCTCTCCTAGGCCGCCTCGGGCTTCGCGAACGGCCGGTACGGCGAGCCGCTCCACGAAATGCCCTTGTGGTTCGAAAATTCCAGGGTGTTCAGCCGGATGCCGTGCACCAGCACGCCCATCGTGCTCAGCAGGATGTTCAGCGTGTGCGCCAGGAACGCCAGCAGCGCGCCGATGAGCAGGCCGACGAGCGACACGTCGCCGCCGGGGAAGATCATGTTGTTGAACGCGTTGGCGACGGCGAACCCCGCCGTGCCGACCGCGTAGAGCCGCACGTAGGACACCACGTCGGTGAAGTTGCTCACCAGGTTCAGCGGCAGCAGCGCCAAATTGAACCAGCCGTCCTTGATCTCCTTCGGCGGCATCATGAACAGGACGATCAGCACGATCCCCGCGACAAACGCGTAGGTCATGCCCTTCCACAGCGCCGCGGCCCCGGCCTCCGACAGGCCCAGGTAGCCGAGCATGTTGCCCTTCAGCACCATGTCGTCGGCCAGCAGGAACATGAACCACGTCGATAGCGTCCAGCCAAACTGCTCCAGCGCCTTGAGCTTGCGGGCCTGGATCAGGTCCACCACGTTCCACAGGTGGCCGATGGTGATCTGGATCGCCCCGATCAGGAAGCACATGCCCATGATGTTCTGCGCCGATTTCGCCGGGTCGGTCAGGAACGGGATCTGGATCTTGTCGAGCCCGGCCTTGGCCAGGATCTCCGGATTGATGCCGAACAGCGTGCCGGTGACCAGGCCCCAGACGATCGTGGCGGAACTCGTCACCACCAGCAGCCGGAAGGCGTCCCGCGGCAGTTTGCTCCGGGCCCAGAAGGTCAGGCCGAGGAAAATCGCGCCGTAGCCGGCGTCGCCGATGATCATCGCGAAGAACAGCGAGAAGAAGAGCATGAAGACCACGCTCACGTCCGCCTCGGCGTAGCCCGGCAGGATGTTGATGCCCTGGAACACCGCCTTGATGGGCGATGCCCAGCGCGGCGGCTTCAGCTTGACCGGCACGTCGTCCTGCGGCCCCGGCTCCTCGGCCACGAGGCCCCAGCCGCGCACGGCCGCGACCGGCCGGATCTTTTCCACGTCCTCGGCGGGGACGAAGCCCTGGACGTAGGCGATGGCCTCGGCCGCGCCCATGCCCGCGCGGACTTCCTGCAGCCGGACCTCGGCCTCGGCGCGGGCCAGCAGGTCCGCCACCAGCCGCCGGTCGCCGGCGGCGGCCTGCAATTCCTTGTCGCTGGCGGCCAGGGCCTCCTGCAGGCGGCCGCTCTCCGCCTGCATCTCCGCGGGGGAATCCTCGGGCAGCTTCTGCTCTTCGGCGCCCGGCCAGTCGAACGGCTGGCGTGCAAACAGCGCCCAGTAGGCATCGGCCTTGCGCACGGCCAGCTTCAGCGCCGTCACGCCCTCCGGCAGCGGCGCGACCGACTTGACGGAGGCCCGGTACAGCTTGAGGAACACGCCCTTTTCCGCCAGCGCCGGGATCGCGGCGGGATTGAACGCGCCGAAGGGCTCCAGCCGCGCCACTTCGCTTTGCAGCCAGTCCCGCCGCTCCTGCCAGTCCTGGCGCTCGTCCAGCAGGTCGCTGGTCTCGGCCACGACCGTCCAGGCGGGCCGGCCCGTTGGCGGGGCCGCGGGGTCGGCGGGGATCGCCTCGAGCAGGCGGCGCAGGCCGGCGGCCTTCTCGCGCGCGACTTCGAGCCCGGAGCCCGTGGGAGCCACCACCGGCCGGACGTGCAGCACGCCCAGCGCCCGCAGGGCCTCCAGCGTGGCCGCGCGGTCGTGCGCCAGGCACAGCAGCGTCAGCTTCTGCATCGGGACGATCATGCCGCCGCCCCTTCCGCCGCCGCCGCTTCCGCGGCGGCCGCCTTCTTCACGCTCTTGCCCTTGGCGATCTTCGAACGCACCACCGCGCCCGTGTTTTCGTCGCCCAGGAAAATGCGGATGCGCCGGATGTTCTCCGCGCATTCCGG
>CAYMTY010000107.1:0-2342 GCA_964393515.1 uncultured Verrucomicrobiota bacterium | reverse complement strand
CTGCTTCGGCGAAATCACCACCGGCGCCGCCTCCGACATCAAGCAGGCCACCCACCTCGCCCGCATGATGGTCACCGAATGGGGCATGAGCGACCAGCTCGGCTTCCAGCACTTCGGCACCCGCGAGGAAGTCCTTTTCCTCGGCCGCGAAATCAACCGCGCCAACGAAATGTCCGAGGACACCGCCCGCCAGATCGACGCCGAGGTCAAGCGCATCCTCGACGAGTGCTACCAGCGGGCCGTCGACCTCCTCACCCAGAACCGCGGCCGGCTCGATCTCCTCACCAACTTGCTCGTCGAACGCGAAACCCTCGACGGCCGCGAGGTCGACGAAATCATCCGGCACGGCCGCCTCCTTTCCGCCGCCGAACGCCACGCCGCCGAAGCCGCCCAGGCGGCCGCGCCGGCCCCCGCCCCCCCGCCGGCGTAGTCGCGGCCCGCGGAATTTTCCACGGTATGGAAAAAAGGCTTCCAGCGCATGGAAAATCCGAACCGGTTTTCCCCGCCAAACCGGCCCCAAGACCGGATTTTTCCACACCATGGAAAAAAGTTTTCCACAGTGTGGAAAACCCCGTCGGCCCCGTCCTGATGGGCATCCTCAACCTCACCCCGGATTCGTTCTCCGACGGCGGGCGGTTCCTCGACCCCGCCGCCGCCGAGGAACAGGCGCTGCAACTCCAGGCCGACGGCGCGCACCTCCTCGATCTCGGCGCCGAATCCACCCGCCCCGGCCACGTCCTCATCTCCGAAGAGGAGGAACTCCGCCGCCTGCTGCCCGTGCTCGACCGCCTCGCCGGCAAACTGAAGATCCCGGTCTCGGTGGACACCAGCAAGGCCGCGGTCGCCCGCGCCGCGTTCGCCCACGGCGCCGCCATCCTCAACGACGTTGCCGCGCTCTCCCGCCCCGGCATGGCCGAGTTTGCCCGGGAACAGGCTTTCCCGCTCATCCTCATGCACGGCGTGGCCCACGCGCTGCCGGAAGACGATGCGCGGCCTTCCGAAACCATCGCCGCCTGGCTCGCGGCGCGCATCGCGGAACTGGGCATCGCGCCGGAGCGGATTGGCGTGGACCCCGGGATCGGCTTCGGCACCACCCGTCCGCAGGACGCGGCCATCCTGGACAACCTCGCGCCGCTGGTCGCGCTCGGCCATCCGGTTTTGATCGGCCTTTCGCGCAAGCGCATCGTCCGCCATCTGCACCCCGCCGCCGACCGCGACCAGGCCAGCGCGGAAATGGCCCTGCAGGCGTGGAAACACGGCGCCGCCATCCTCCGCCTCCATAGCCTCCCGCCCTTCCGGTCCCTGGCCGGATGGTGAACCAGTTATTGCAATAAGTGAATTCACTTATTGCAATAACTGGTCTAAGCCCGGCTTTACTTCCCGCCGGTCTTTTGCCACGTTCCCGACATGAGCCCGTTTCCCGTCCATCCCGACAAGGAGGCCGCGCTGCGCCGGCGCATGGCCGCGCTCGGGATTGCCGAGACCGATCTGCAGGAGTGGTTCATCCGCGGCGGCGGCCCCGGCGGCCAGAAGACCAATAAAACCTCCTCCACCGTCTGCCTGCGGCACAAGTCCAGCGGCCTCGAAGTGCGCTGCGCCCGCGAGCGGTCGCAGTCCCTCAACCGCTTCCTCGCCCGCCGCGACCTTTGCGACAAGCTCGCCGCCAAGTTCCACGGCGAGAAATCGCAGAAACAGCAGGAGCGCGAGAAGATCCGTCGCCAGAAACGCCGCCGGTCCCGGCGGCAGACGGCGATCATGGTGGATGCCAAGAAGAAGCACGGCGCGAAAAAAGCCCTGCGGCAAAAGCCCGTCGGCGACGATTGAACCTATCCGACTCGCCCCCCCCGCGGGATTTGTCCAGGTGATGATTAATTAATCATCGCCGCCATTGTTGTTGGGGCCCGGCCGGGATTAGAGCAAATAACTATTGAGATGCCGTAAGACGTCTGCTATGTTCTTCGCATGAGCATAGCCACAAAAGACATTCGCCGACGCGCAATCGAGGCCTATCAGAAGGGCAAAAGCACCCAGGCTCGGATTGCGCAATCCTACAGCGTGGACATCCGGACGTTTCAGCGCTGGCTGGCGCGGTTTGCCGCAACGGGAGAGTCAGCGCCACAGCCCCGCGGCCATCGCCTCGCCCTGTTCCGCGGCGACCGGTTGGCGGCCTTGGATCGGCTGGTGCAAGACCGTCCGGATGCCACGCTCGAAGAGCTCCGGACCGCGAGCAAAGCCAACGGCTCCATCATGGCGGTGAAGCGGGCCCTAGATCGACTGGGCTACCGCTATAAACCCGGAAAATGCGATTGGGCATGGGGGTAGCGCGATCACTCGGTGAACAT
>CAYMTY010000106.1:0-2440 GCA_964393515.1 uncultured Verrucomicrobiota bacterium | reverse complement strand
TCGTGGACGGGCGAGGCGCTGGACAAGAAGACGCCGCTGCTGCGCTCGATGCAGGCGTTGAACGTGCAGGCGCAGCGGCTGCTGAAGATCTTCGGCCAGAAGGATCCGGACCGGGTGGTCGCGACGGCGGGCTGCGAGCAGGAGTATTTCCTGGTGGACCGCAACTTCTTCTTCGCGCGGCCGGACCTGATCAGCGCGGGCCGGACGCTGTTCGGCGCGAAGCCGCCCAAGGGGCAGGAGATGGAGGACCAGTACTTCGGGGCGATCCCCGAGCGGGTGCTGGCGTTCATGCTGGAGGTGGAGCGCGAGCTGTACAAGCTGGGCGTGCCGGTGAAGACGCGCCATAACGAGGTGGCGCCCGGGCAGTACGAGCTGGCGCCGGTCTACGAGAACGCGAACGTGGCGGCGGACCACCAGTATCTGACCATGACGGTGCTGCAACGCGTGGCGCAGAAGTACGGGATGGCCTGCCTGCTGCACGAGAAGCCGTTCGCGGGCATCAACGGGTCCGGCAAGCATCTGAACTGGTCGCTCGGCACGCGCAAAATGAACCTGCTGGAGCCCGGCGACACGCCGCACGCCAACATGCAGTTCCTGGCGTTTTGCGCGGCGGTGATCCGGGCGGTGGCCACGCACGCCACGCTGCTGCGCGCCGCGATTGCGCACGCGGGCAACGACCACCGGCTCGGCGCGAACGAGGCGCCGCCGGCCATCATCTCGATCTTCCTGGGCGAGCAGCTCACGGAGGTTTTCGAGCAGATCGCGCGCGGCGGGCCGGGCAAGTCAAAGAGCCCGGGCTTCCTGACGGTGGGGGTAGACACGCTGCCGCCGCTGCCGAAGGACGCGGGCGACCGCAACCGCACAAGCCCGTTCGCCTTCACCGGCAACAAGTTCGAATTCCGCGCCGTGGGTTCGAGCCAGTCGGTGGCCGGCCCCCTGGTGATCCTGAACACGATCGTGGCGGATTCACTGGACTACGTCGCGGGCGAGCTGGAAGCGGCCAAGGCCCGTACGCCGGCCGCGCTCGGCGCGGCGGTGCAGAAGGTGATCCAGAAGATCATGAAGGCGCACGGGCGGATCATTTTCAACGGCGACGGCTACACGGAGGCCTGGCGGAAGGAAGCCGCCCGGCGCGGCCTGCCCAACCTTCGCCACACCGCTGAGGCGATCCCCGCGTGCCAGACGCCGGAGAACGATGCCGTGCTGGCGCGGTTCGGCGTCTTGAGCAACCGCGAATTCCACAGCCGGAACGAAATCTACCTCGAGAAGTACGTCAAGGACGTGATGATCGAGGCGCGGCTGGCGTTCGAGATCGCCAAGACGATGATCTTTCCGGCGGCGGTGGCCTACCAGAAGCTGCTGGCGGAGACCTCGGCGGGGCTGCAGGCGATGGGCAAGCCGCATTGCACGTCGGTGCTCGACGAGCTATGCAGCCTGGCGGCGGAGCTGCAGAAGCGTATGGAGCAGCTGCGCGGGGCGATTGCCCAGGAGCACAACGGGAACGTCGCGGCGCACGCCGCCTTCTGCCGGGGGCGGATCGTGCCGGCGATGGACGCGGTGCGCGCGGTGGCCGACCAGCTGGAGAACATCGTAGCCGACGAGTTCTGGCCGCTGCCGACCTACCAGGAGATGCTGTTCATCAAGTAGCCGCCGGACTCCCCGCCGATGCCTCCCCGCCGAAATCCAGCCGCCCCGCCGGGCCCGGACCGCCACAGCCGCGAGATCGACCTGCTGGGCGAGATCAGCCGGCTGCTGGACCGCAGCCTGGACCTGCGGGAGGTGGCGGGGCCGATGCTGGAGGCGCTGTCCGTGCACATGGACATGAAGTACGCCACGCTGACGCTGCTGAACCGGAACACGGGGGAGATCTGGATCGAGGCTTCGCACGGGCTGTCGGTGCAGCAGGCGCAGCGGGGGCGCTACAAGCTGGGCGAGGGCGCGACCGGGCAGGTGGCGCAGACCGGCCGGCCGGTCGTGATCCCGCGGACGAGCGCATCGCCGCTGTTCCTGGACAAGACGCAGCGCGGCAGGCGCCCGGACACGTCGTTCATCTGCGTGCCGATCAAGGCGGAGAAGGAGGTGGCCGGGACGCTGAGCGCGGACCGGGCCTTTGACCCGGCGGCGGACCTGCAGCAGGACGTGCGCCTGCTGACGATCATCGCCTCGATGATCGCGCAGGCGGTGAAGCTGCGGCGGGCGCTGCAGGAGACGCAGGAGCGGCTGGCCGAGGAGAACGCGCGGCTGAAGGCGGAGCTCAAGCAGCGTTTCCGGCCGGCGAACATCGTCGGCAACTCGCACGAGATGCAGATCGTCTACGATCAGATCGCACAGGTGTCGAAGAGCGCGGCGTCGGTGCTGATCGAGGGCGAGACGGGCACCGGCAAAGAGCTGGTGGCGCACGCGATCCACTACAACAGCCCGCGGGCGGACAAGCCGTTCA
>CAYMTY010000105.1:0-2537 GCA_964393515.1 uncultured Verrucomicrobiota bacterium | reverse complement strand
GCCTGCAGCAGGATCATTTCGAGCAGGTGGTCCATGCCGTCGCCCTTGGCGGCGCTGACGGGGCAGCAGATCAGTTCGCCGCCCCAGTCCTCGGGGGCCAGACCCATCTGCTGGAGCTGGCGCTTGACGCGGTCGGGATTGGCGGTGCGCAGGTCGCACTTGTTGATCGCCACGATCATGGCGACCTTGGCGGCCTGGGCGTGCTGGATGGCCTCTTTGGTCTGCGGCATGATGCCGTCGTCGGCGGCGATGACGATGACGGCGATATCGGTGAGGTTGGCGCCGCGGGCGCGCATGGCAGTGAAGGCCTCGTGGCCGGGGGTGTCCAGGAAGGTGATCAGGCGGCCCTGGTGTTCGACCTGGTAGGCGCCGATATGCTGGGTGATGCCGCCGTCCTCGCCGGCGGCGACGTGCGCCTTGCGGATGTAGTCGAGCAGAGAGGTTTTGCCGTGGTCGACGTGGCCCATAAAGGTGACCACCGGGGGGCGGGGCAGCAGGTCGTCCTTGGCGTCGGGGCCGCCCTCGGGCTTGGGTTCAACTTTGATCGGCTGGGGCGGGGGCGCCGCCTTTTTCTCGTGTTCGAGGACGAAGCCGAGCTCCTTGGCGATGGGTTCGGCCGCCTTGAAATCGATCTTCATGCCGATGGAGGCGAAGATGCCCTGCTTCATCAGCTTGGTGATGAGGATGTTGGGTTTGATGCCCAGCAGTTCGGCGAACTCTTTGACCACCACATGGCCCTTGATGGCGATCACCTTGGGCGCGGGGGGGGCTTCGGCCGCGGCCGGCGCGGCGGGTTCCGCCGGGGCTTCGGCCGCGGCCGGCGCGGGGGCGGGTTCCGCTGGGGCGGCGGAAGCGGGCTCCGCGGCGGCGGGGGCTTGCGCGGCCGGCGCGTAGTACAGGCGCTTGATTTCATCGCGCAGGTACTGTTCGAGTTCGGGCGTGAGGTTCGCCTGGGTGCTGCGGGCGGTGCAGCCCCGGGCCTGCAGGAGCCCCAGGAGCTCCTTGCCGGTCGTCATCAACTCCTTGGCCAGGTCGCAGATTCTCATGACTCTTCCGTCGCCTTTCCGTTCTCGCGCTCGAAGGCGGCTTCCGCCGCCGTCCGCACCTGCTGGGCGCAGTCGGCGTCGAAGCCTTCCACGTCCACCAGGTCTTGGATCTCCGCCGCGAGGATGCCCTCCAGCGTGAGGAAGCCGGCCGCGACGAGCTTCTCGGCGTTTTCGCGCCCGATGCCCGCGACGGCCGCCAACTGGTCGGTCGCCTTGGCGATCTTTTCCTCGAAGGTGATGTCGGCCTCGTCCTTCTGGATGTCCACCTTCCAGCCGGTCAGCTTGGCCGTCAGCCGGGCGTTCTGGCCCTTCTTGCCGATCGCCAGCGAGAGCTGGTCGGCCTCGACGATGACCTTCACGGCGTTTTCGGCCTCGTCCACCTCGAGCCGCAGCAGCTTGGCCGGCGCCAGAGCGTTGGTCGCGAACGTCTTGATGTCGGGGCTCCACTTGACGATGTCCACCTTCTCGCCCGAAAGCTCGCGGACGATGTTCTTGACCCGTTGGCCGCGCAGGCCGACGCAGGCGCCGACCGGATCGACTTTTTCGTCGTTGGAGTGCACGGCGATCTTGGTGCGGAAGCCCGCCTCCCGGGCGATGCCCTTGATCTCGACGGTGCCGTCGGCGATCTCGGAAACCTCCAGTTCAAAGAGCTTCTTGATGAACTCGGGGTTGGCGCGCGTGAGGGTCAGCTGGGTGCCCTGGGTCTGCGAATCGAGGTTCTGCAGCAGGAACCGGATCCGGTCGCCGATCTGGTACTCCTCGCTCGGCACGCGTTCCTTGGCCGGCATGACGGCCTCGGCGTCGCCCAGGTCCACGACGACATCGCTGCGGTCGAAGCGCCGGACGGTGCCGGTAACGATGTCGCCGACGTGGTCCTTATAGGCGGCGAAGACCTTGTCCTTCTCGGCCATGCGCAGCTTCTGGATGATGGCCTGCTTGGCGGTCTGGGCGGCGATGCGCCCGAAGTTGCGCGGGGTGACCTCGATCTCGATCAGGTCGCCAAGTTGGTAGCTCTTGCCGGGATATTTCGCCTGGGCATCGTCCAGCGAGATCTCCTCGTCGCGGTTGCGGACGAAATCCACGACCTGGATGCTGGCGAACGCCTTGATTTCCAACGTCTTGCGGTTGATCACGACGCGCAGGTCCCGCACGCGGCCGATGCTCTTGCGCCCGGCCACCTGCAGGGCGGACTCGACCAGTTGGGCGAGGGTCTCGCGGTCCAGCTTGCGCTCCCGCTCCATGTATTCAAATACAGCCAGCAATTCGTTGTTCATCTGTCAAACCTCCTCCCCCTTCCGGGGGAAAAGCGCATTTCCCGGCGTTCCCGATACACAAAAGAGTGGGGGGGACCCACTCTTTCGGAAGCGCAGAGTTGTATCGACGCCGGGGAAACTAGCCCAAGCCCCCGCCCCCCGTCAACCCCCAAAATCAGGGTTCCGGCCGGGGGGCGCATCTGCGATTAGGTGCATTTTAGGGGGCAGGCTCGGGACC
>CAYMTY010000104.1:0-2595 GCA_964393515.1 uncultured Verrucomicrobiota bacterium | reverse complement strand
GAGCACGGTGAAGCACTTGCTTTTTCAAGCCTTATTCAAAAGCATTATCCGGGTTCATTCGTAGCCGTTTCCTCGCCCCCGACGGGGGCGGCGGAGGCTCCGCCGGCAGGGAGCCAATGTTGGATTGGGCTCAGGGCTGGGCGGAAGGATCGAAGCGCCGGCGGGGGAGGAGGGCGAAAAGCAGGAGGCCGGCCAGGAACATGCCCAGCGAGGTCATCTGGGCCACATCCAGGATTCCCCAATGCTGGCGCGAGTCGCCGCGCAGGAACTCGAGCAGAAAACGGACCGGCGGATAGAGCACGAGGTAAAGCGCGAACACCGCGCCGTCCTTGCGCCGGCGGGGGTAAGCTTTCAGCAAAACCAGCCAGATCAGAAACAGCGCCGCCGACTCGAACAACTGTACGGGATGCAGCGGCACGCCCGGATGCAGACGGCCTGGCTCGCACACCGGCGGATAGACGACACCCCAGGCCGCGCCGCCTGCCGGGCAGCCGTAGCAGCAGCCGTTCAGGAAACAGCCCAGCCGCCCGAGAACATGCCCGATGGCCAGTCCGGGAATGGCAAAATCGGCCAAATGCCAGACGGGCAGGCGTTGGCGCCGGGCCAGCACGACAAGCGTCACGGCCGCCAGCAGAAAGCCGCCGTAAAAAATAAGTCCGCCCTGGTCGATGCGGACGATTTCCAGCGGATGAGCGCGGTAATAGTCCCAGTTGGCCAGCACGTAGGCCAGGCGCGAGCCGACAATGCCGCTGGCCATCAGCCAGAATCCCAAATCGGCGGCGAAACCGGGGGGGCGCGGCTCGCGCCGGCCCAGCCAGAGCCAGGTGAGGATGGCGGCCAGAAAGCCCAGCGCGGTCAGAATGCCGTAGCTGTAGATCTCCTTGCCGAATACCGTAAACAAAACCGGATGCATGGGATAACCATAGCAGAAGACAGGGGGCGAATCCAGTGCCAAGCGCCGGTGGCGATGGCGGCCGGGATGGAGTACAGTGGCAGGTCATGACAACGGCGCTGCAAATCCCGGCTGAAGTGGCCGTCCGCGCGTGGACGGTTCTGGGCGAGATGGCCCCGTGGGTGCTCGGTGGCTTCCTGGTCGCCGGCGTGCTCTCGCTGTGGCTGAATGCGCGGGTGGTGCGGGACCACTTCGGTGGCGGCCGGACCGGCGCGATTGTCAAGGCGGTGACGCTGGGCGTGCCGCTGCCGGTCTGCTCCTGCGGGGTCATTCCGCTGGGCGCATCCCTGCGCCGGCACGGCGCAGGCAAGGGGGCCACGGCGGCCTTCCTCATGAGCACGCCCCAAACCGGCGTGGACAGCATCGCCGTGACCTACGGCCTGCTCGGCGGCCTGTTCGCCCTCCTCCGGCCGCTGGCGGCGCTGGGGTCCGGCCTCCTGTGCGGGTTCGCCGTCGCGGCGCTGGACGGGCAAGCGCCCGCCGCCGCCGCCCCGCCAGAACCGGACCTCGGGCCGGAAAACCGCCCGTGGTGGACGCGAATCCTCCACAATGGCTTCGTGGTGCTGCCCCGCTCGGTGGGCGGGGCGCTGGTGGCAGGCGCCGTGGTTTCCGGCGCGGTCATGGCCCTCGTGCCGGAGAATTGGGTCGCGGAGCACATCGCCAATTCCCTCCTGCAGATGCTGCTGACGCTGGCGATCAGCGTGCCGGTCTACATCTGCTCGACGGCGGCGGTGCCCTTCGCAGTGGGCCTGCTGGCCGCGGGCCTGTCGCCGGGGGCGGCGATGGCGTTTCTGGTCGGCGGGCCGGGCGTGAGTGCTTCGACGCTGCTGGCGGTCTGGCGGCTGATGGGCCTGCGGACAACCCTGGTTTATGTTTCGGTGCTGACCGTGTGCGCCCTCGGCTTCGGCCTGCTGGCCGACGCGCTGGTGCCGGCCGGCTGGCTGCCCCCCGGGATCCGGCTGGTGGACGCGCACGCCCATTGCGCAAAGGGCATCGCCTGGCCGGTGCACGTCCAGGCGGTCCTGCTGCTGGCGGTGGTGGCCTGGGCCAAGTGGGCCCCCCGCAAAAACCGCGCCTGAACCGGCCGCTTGCGCTTGCATCCGCCGCCCGGAAGTGCGAAAAAAAGGCGGGAGGCGAACATGAGCGAGATCAAGGTGCGGCAGGCCACGGCGGCGGAGGCGGGACGGATTGCGGAATTCAACCGCAAGATGGCGCTGGAAAGCGAGGGCCTCGCGCTCAACGAAACCACGGTCATGGCCGGCGTGGTGGCGCTGCTGGGGCATCCCGAGCGCGGGTTCTACCTGGTGGCGGAGGTGGACGGCGTCCTGGCCGGCTGCCTGCTGATCACCTGCGAGTGGAGCGATTGGCGCAACAAGATGTTCTGGTGGCTCGGCAGCTTTTACGTGCGGCCGGAACTGCGCGGGCGGGGGATCTATGCCGCGCTCTATGCCAAGGTCGAAGAGCTGGCGGCCCGCGAGGGCAACATCTGCGGCCTGCGGCTCTACGTCCACAAGGACAACGATCAGGCCCAGCAGGTTTATCGCGGCCTGGGCCTCGCCGAAAAAGACTACCGCGTCTACGAAGACATGCTCTAGAGCATATTACTATTTAGTATAGCCATATTTTCGGGGGTGTGGTAAGTT
>CAYMTY010000103.1:0-3035 GCA_964393515.1 uncultured Verrucomicrobiota bacterium | reverse complement strand
GCCGGACACGCGCAGAACATCTTCGTGCGCGTCTTCAGCTGCACGTGCACTTCCAGCCCGATGGAGGGAATGAAATCAGTCATGTTGTTCTCTCGCCAAGGACGCCACACGGCCACCGCACCCAGCGGGTGCGGCTACAGTTTGCCCGGCTGTAGCTTCGCCCGATGGGCGCGGCATTTACTCTTTTGCCGGTTTTCACGCTGGGCCGTCCTGAATTATCGGGCGTTTCCGGTGCCACTCCGTCGCGTGCTGGTACGCCGCGCCGATCTTGAGCGCCAGGTCTTCCCGGAACGCCGGGCCGATGACGTGCAGGCCGGCCGGCAGGCCGCCGGTCGTGAAGCCGCAGGGCACGCTCAGGCCGCAGATCCCCGCCAGGTTCACGTTCACGGTGAAGATGTCGCCCAGGTACATCTGCACCGGATCGGCGGTCTTCTCGCCCACGCGGAACGCCGGTGTCGGCGTGACCGGGCCCAGGATCGCGTCGCATTTCGCGAACGCCTTTTCGAAATCGCCGCGGATCAGGGTGCGCACTTTCTGCGCCCGCAGGTAGTACGCGTCGTGGAATCCGCTGCTGAGGACGTAGGTGCCCAGGATCACGCGCCGCTTGACCTCGGCGCCGAAGCCGCCCGCGCGCGTCTGCTCGTACATCTCCTGCAAATCATCCGATTCCGCGCGGAAGCCGTAGCGCACGCCGTCGTAGCGCGCTAGGTTCGCCGAGGCCTCCGCCGGCGCCAGGATGTAGTAGCACGCGATGCCGTACTGCGAGTGCGGCAGGTCCACGTCCACGATCTCCGCGCCCAGCGCCCGGCACTGCGCCACCGCCGCCCGCGTCAGCTGCTCGATCTCCGGGTCCAACCCTTCGACGAAATACTCCTGCGGCAGGCCCAGCTTCAGGCCTTTCAAATCCCTGGCCGCGCGCACCGCGGGCAGGCAATCCTCCACCGGCCGCGCCGAAGTCGTCGAATCGTGCGGGTCCAGGCCTGCGATGGCCTGGTAGACCGCCGCCGCGTCCTCGACGCTGCGCGCGATCGGCCCCACCTGGTCCAGCGACGAGGCGAAGGCGGTGCAGCCGTAGCGCGGCACCCGCCCGTAGGTGGGCTTGAAGCCCGTCACGCCGCAGAACGCCGCCGGCTGGCGGATGCTGCCGCCGGTATCCGACGCCAGCGCTGCCGGCGCCAGGCGCGCCGCCACCGCCGCCGCCGAGCCGCCGCTCGAGCCGCCCGGCACCCGCGCCGGGTCCCACGGATTCCGCGTCGGGCCGTAGGCGCTGGTTTCCGTACTGCCGCCCATCGCGAATTCGTCCGTGTTCGTGCGCGACACGAATATGCAGCCCGCCGCGCGCAGCCGCGCGATCACCGTCGCGTCGTACGGCGCCGTGTAGCCCTTCAAAATGTTCGATCCCGCCGTGCAGGGCTGGCCCTTTACATTCAGCAAATCCTTGATCGCGATCGGCACGCCCAGCAGCGGCCGCGCATCGCCCTGGGCCCGCGCCGCGTCCGCCGCCCGCGCCTCGGCCAGCGCCGCGTCCCGGTTGAACCACGTCAATGAATTCAACACCGGTTCCAGCTGCT
Organism: uncultured Verrucomicrobiota bacterium; assembly: GCA_964393515.1. Taxonomy (GTDB): domain Bacteria; phylum Verrucomicrobiota; class Kiritimatiellia; order CAIQIC01; family Lenti-01; genus Lenti-01. The sequence continues at coordinate 1,464 of CAYMTY010000103.1, read as the reverse complement.
CGGACCGGTCCAATAACGCCTTTGCCAGTTCCTCCGCCGAAACGCGCTTCTGCGCCAGCGCGTCCGCGGCCTCCAGGAAACCCAGGTCGAAGAGATTCGCGCTCATTCGACCACCTTCGGCACGACGAACTGGTTGTGCCGCGCCAGCGGCGCGTTCTTCAGTGCCGTCTCGCGCTCCAGCCCCGCCGCCGGCTCGTCCGCGCGCCAGGCGTTGTGGGCTTCCGTCGCCACGTCCGTCGCCGCCACCGCCCCCACGTCCAGTTCCTTCAACTGGCCGACAAACGCCAGGATGTCGTCCAGCTGCCCCTGCAGTTGGGCCGCTTCGTCGTCCGACAGCGCCATCCGGGCCAGGCCCGCCACGTAGCGGACATCCATCCGGTCGGCGTTCTCCGAAAATTTCATCGCCATGGGTCGCGCACCTTCCGCCCCGCCGGCGGGGCATCCAAAGGCTTCCTTGTACCACGCTTTGCCCCCGCGCGCAACGCCAGTCCGCCGGCCGGGAAAATCCCTCGAATAGCGAGAATTTGTTTTTCCTTCGGCAGCGGGCCTGATCTAGACTGTGTTCAAGGAGGGCGGTTTATGAGGACTCACTGGCTCCTGAAGGGTGTTCCGGGATTGCGTCTGTCCTCATTCTTGGCCGCCTTCCTCGCCGGGGCAACCCTGACGGGCTGCGAGGAGGATTCCGGCGGTGGCCCCAAAGTCGCCATCGTCCAATATCTCGTGCGGGAGCCGGACGCCGTCGGCGGGGACGCCCGCCGGCTGGCACAAATGATCGAGCAGGCCGCCCAGGCCGGCGCCGATCTCGTCGTGACGCCGGAAACGGCCTTCTACCGCTACGCGCCGGTCGTGCAGAACGGCGTCTCCATGGCCGACCTGGCCGCCCAGGCCGCTATGCTGGAACAAGGCTTCGCCCAACTCGCCTCCTTCCTGAACATCCACCTGGTCGTCTCCTTCCGGGAGCCGGCCGACGGCGAATGGGTGTACAACACGGCAGTCCTGTTCGGCCCCAACGGCGCCGTGCTGGGCCGGCACCGGAAATGCTTCACGTCGAACGAAGAAAAGCGCTACACGGCGCCCGGCCCCGGGCCGACCGTGGTCCGCACCTCCCTGGGAACGATTGGCCTGGCCATTTGCAAGGACATCTACAGCCGGGGATTGGCCGAACACTACGCGGCCGCGGGTGTCGACCTGGTGGTAGTGGTCAGCGCCGACGCCAACGGCCAGGAACTCGACGCCATCGACAACGTGTGCGCCGGCGCGCAGTGCCCCGGCATCCTGGCCAACCAGGCCTATGGAAACGGCAACTCGGCCTGGATCACCCCGGCCGGGGCGGTTCAGTACCTCGGACCAGGCGAGCAGATCTTCTACCAGGACCTGGAAAGCCTGCGGGCCGCCCCGGAATGATTCCGCCTAGAGCAAATAACTATTGAGATGCCGTAAGACGTCTGCTATGTTCTTCGCATG
>CAYMTY010000102.1:0-3220 GCA_964393515.1 uncultured Verrucomicrobiota bacterium | reverse complement strand
CCCCGAGAAGATCGGCGCCCTCATCGGCCCCGGCGGCAAGAACATCCGCCGCATCACCGAGACCACCGGCACCCAGATCGACATCGAGGACGACGGCAAGGTCTCCATCTTCTCCAACAACAAGGAGAACCTGGACGCCGCCCTGCGCGAAGTCTCGGCCCTCACCGCCGAGGCCGAGGTCGGCAAGATCTACCGCGCCACCGTCACCGGCATCAAGGACTTCGGCTGCTTCGCCGAATTCCTCCCCGGCCAGGAAGGCCTCGTCCACATCAGCGAACTCGCCGACTTCCGCGTCAACCGCACGGAAGACGTTGTCAAGATGGGCGAGGAAATCTGGGTCAAGGTGCTCTCCGTCGAGGACAACGGCAAGGTCCGCCTCTCCCGCAAGGCCGCCATGGCCGAAAAGGGCGAACAGAGCCGCCGGGGCTAAAGCCGCTCCGTCGCCGGCCGCCGGGTCCCCCCCGGCGGTCTTTTTTTTTGGCCCCGGAACCCTGCAAGTCCTTGCACCCGCCCCCGCCCCCCGCTATTCTGCTTTGGTTGTAGCAAGGAGGCTCCGCCCATGACGCTCAAGGAAACGCTCGAACGTTCCGTCCAAAAGCACCCCGACAAGGTCCTGATGAAGTTCAAGCGCGACGGGGAATGGCGGACCCGCTCCTACCGCGAGTTCCTCGTCCAGGTGCGCAACGTCGCCGAAGTCCTGGCCCGGGACTGCCACGTGCGCCCCGGCGAACGCGTCGCCCTCATGGGCGCCAACTCCCCCGAATGGTGCGCCATCCATTTTGCCATCACCGGCCTGGCCGCCACCGCCGTCCCCGTCGACGTCAAGCTCCAGGAGCAGGAGGTCGCCCACATCCTCGCCGACTCCGGCGCCGCCGTCCTCCTGATGGACTCCACCTCCGAAGTCCGCATCCTCGACATCGCCAACCGCTGCCCCGCCCTCCGCCACATCCTCCTCTACGGCCCCCAGAAGCCGGAACTCGACAACGGCAAGACCCGCGGCATCAAGCTCCACGACTTCGACGCCGCCCTGGACGCCGCCCGGCCCTCCGCCGAAGGCCATGGGGCCGCCTACGACCGCCACCACCCCACGGACGGCGACGTCGCCGCCTACATCTACACCTCGGGCACCACCGGCCGCCAGAAGGGCGCCATGCTCACCCACGGCAACTTCACCGCCAACTTCAAGTCCATCGACGCCGCCATCGAAATCCAGGCCGATGACAACTTCATGGTCATCCTCCCCCTGCACCACTCCTTCGCCTTCACCGTCTGTCTGGTCACCCCCATCGCCTCCGGCACCCAGATGAGCTTCGTCGAGAGCCTCCGCACCGTCGGCGAAAACATCCGCGAAACCTCCCCGACCCTCGTCCCCGCCGTCCCCCTCCTCCTCGAAAAGGTCTACAACAAGCTGAAAGCCGGCCTCGCGGCCAAGCCCGCCGCCCGCGTGCTCTGGGCGCTGGGTCTCCGCGGCCCCGTCCGCAAGGGCATCCGGGAGAAGCTCGGCGGCCGCATCCGCCTGCTGATCTCCGGCGGCGCCCCCGCCGACCCCGTCATGCTCCGGGGCCTGGAAGAGCTCGGCCTCACGGCCCGCGAAGGCTACGGCATCACCGAATGCGCCCCCGTCCTCTCCCTCACCCCCATCGACGCGCCCATCCGCCCCGGCTCCTGCGGCAAGGTCCTCCCGTTCATCGAAATGAAGGTCTTCGACGCCAACGCCGAAGGCGTCGGCGAACTCGCCGCCAAGGGCGACAACGTCATGAAGGGCTATTACAACAATCCCGCCGCCACCGCCGAGGTCTTCAACGACGGCTGGTTCCTCACCGGCGACCTCGGCTACATCGACGCCGACAACTACGTCTACATCACCGGCCGCAAGAAGGCCCTCATCGTCAACCGCGAGGGGAAAAACATCTACCCCGAAGAGGTGGAGATGCAGATCAACCAGTCGCCCCTCATCCTCGAATCCGTCGCCGTCGGGTACCGCCCCCCCGGTGAAACCGTCGGCGAGCAGGTCGGCGTCATCGTCGTCCCCGACGAGGAAGGCCTCGCCGCCCTCGAGGCGCGCGAAAAGCGCAAGCGTACCGAGCCGGAGATCGAGGAACTTCTCCGCGCGGAGGTCAAGAAGCAGGTCGCCGCGCTGGCCGAGTACAAGCGCCCCCGCCGCGTCCAGATCCGCTGGGAGGAGTTCAACAAGACCTCCACCGGCAAAATCAAGCGCTACCTCTACGCCATGAGCGAGGCCGCCGTGGAGCCGCCGGCGGGCTGAGCCCATTCCGCTGCGGTCCATGGCCATGCCCGCTCCTCCCCAGCCCGTCTCCAGCCTCCAGAACGCCGGCGTCAAGGAGGTCGTCAAGCTCCGCCAGCGCTCCCACCGCGACGACCACGCCCTTCTCATCGTCGAAGGCTACCGCGAGGTCAAGCGCGCCCTCGACAACCGCGTCAACGTCCTCAAGCTCTTTTTCTGCCCGGCCCTGTACCAGGGCAGGAACGAACCCGCCCTCGTCGCCCGCTGCGCCGCGGCCGGCGTCCCGCTGTTCGAATGCACCGAACCGGTCTTCCGCAAGATCGCCTACCGCGACCGGCCGGAAGGCTTGCTGGCCCTGTGCCCCCAGGTCCGCCGCACCCTCGCCGACTTGAAACTGCCCCCCAACCCCTTTGTCGTCGTCGCCGAGCACATCGAGAAACCCGGCAACCTCGGCACCATGCTCCGCACCGCCGATGCCGCCGGCGTCGACGCCCTCGTCGTCTGCGACCGCTGCACCGACGTCAACAACCCCAACGTCGTCCGCGCCAGCATCGGCACGCTCTTCACCGTGCCTGTTGCCGAGGCTTCCTCCGCCGACACCCTCGCCTGGCTCAAGCGGCACGGCATCCGCGCCCTCGCCGCCTCCCCCCATGCCACGAAGAACTATACGGAAGTGGACATGACCGGCCCCCTGGCCGTCGTCGTCGGTGCCGAACAGTTCGGCCTCTCCGACGCCTGGCTGGCCGGCGCCGACGAGCTCGTGCGCATCCCCATGCGGGGCCAGGCCGATTCCCTCAACGTCGCCGCCGCCGCCACCATCCTCCTCTACGAAGTCGTCCGCCAGCGCGGCGGGGAAAAATAGGGCCTCCCCCGCCCCCACAGCCGGCCGGCAGCCGGAAATCGCGGGGCGCATCTGCGATTGGGGTGCATTCGCGATGGCCAAATGGGCAAACAGCCCGGCTCGGCAGGGATGCC
>CAYMTY010000101.1:0-3324 GCA_964393515.1 uncultured Verrucomicrobiota bacterium | reverse complement strand
CGCCGAGGAGGATGGCGAGGGCGGAGACTTCGCCTGCGGAACCGGCGGCGAGCACGCGGGCCAGGCCGGCGTGGTCGAAGAGCGCACCGATCTGGCCGGTAAACAGGTCCCCGAGGCGGACCTCGAAGCCGTAGTCGCGGCGGGTCCACATGGGAGTCGCGGCGGTGATGGCGTCGACGACCTGCAGGCCGGGCGCGGCGAGTCCGGCGGGGAGTTCCCGGAGCGCGTCGAAGCTCCAGCGGGCGAAGCCGCCGGGGAAGCCGCGGAAGGCGGGCACGAAGCGGGAGGTCATTTCGACCGGGAAGCAGACGTAGACAAAGGCGCGGCCGACGACGGCGGGATTGAAGATGTTCTTGCCGAAGCCGCCGAAAACCATTTTCCCGAAAACGATGCCGAAGACGACGCTGACCGCGGCGATCCAGAACGGCACGGTGGGCGGCAGGGAAAGGCCGAAGAGCGCGGCCGTGACCCAGACGGCCTGGGAAATCTTGCCGTTTTTGGCGGGGATCATGGCCCATTCGGCCAGGAAGGCGCAAACGCAGGAAACGGCCACGAGGGCGAGGACCCGCCAGCCGAACAGATAAACCGCGGCGATCGCCACCGGGACGAGCGCATGCAGCACCCGCACCATCATGGGCTGCTTGAGGAAGGCGGGTTTGTTCACGGCGGCGCGGCGGGGGGCGGCGGCTACAAGTGGTAGTCGCCGGCCGCTTCCGGCTGGTAGGGGATGTCCAGAATCCGGATTTGGCGGGGGCCGCCAGGGGTTTGCCAGGTGATCGTGTCGCCCTTGGAGTAGCCGAGAATGGCCGTGCCGATGGGGGAAACGACCGACAGGCGGCCCTGGGCGATATCGGCCTGCTCAGGGAAGACGAGGGTGTATTCCGAGGTTTCGTTGTTTTCGATGTCCTTGACGACCACGCGGGAGTTCATGGTGACGACGTCGGGGGGCACGGACTTGGGATCGACGGTTTCGGCGAGTGCCAGTTCGCGGGCGAGTTCCTTGAGGAAGGCGGCGTCGCGGTGCTTGCCGGCGAGGGTTTCTTCGAGCATGAGAGTCAGGCGCTGCCGGTCGGGGGCGGTGATGTAAATCTTGCGGTTGCGCATGGGGGTCTCCTTTCGGGGTGGGGCGGGGCCTACAGGATCTTGAACTTGGGCAGGTCCTGGATGTCGATCATGCCGGCCAGAGTGCCGTCGGCGTTGAGCACGACCAGGTCGTCGAAGCGGTGCTGTTGGAAGATGGCCAGGGCGTCGGCGGCGAGGCGCCCGCTGCGGACGGTGAAGGGGCTTTTTGTCATGAGGTCGGCGACGGGGCGGGTCTGGACATCGGTGGTGCCGCCGGCGAGGTAGCGGCGGAGGTCGCCATCGGTGAAGAGGCCGGCGACGCGGCGGTGTTCGTCGACCACGGCGACGGCCCCGGCCTGGACCTTGGTCATGGCAATGACGGCGGCGCCGACGGTGGCGGACACGGGGACGGCAGCGAGGCGGTCGCCGGCGCGCATGATGTCATCCACTTTGAGGAGGAGGGCGCGGCCGATGGCGCCGCCGGGGTGGAAGCTGGCGTATTCCTCGCGGGAGACGCCGCGGGCTTCGAGGAGGGCGATGGCGAGGGCGTCGCCGATGGCCAGCGCGACGGTGGTGGAGGCGGTGGGGACGAGGTTGAACGGGCACGCCTCGCGTTCGACCGAGCCGTCGAGGACGACATCCGAATGCCGGGCGAGGGTGGAGCCCAGGTCGCCGGTGAGGGCGACGATGCGCGCGCCGGTGCGCTTGAGGAGGGGGAGGAGATTGACCAGTTCGTCGGACTCGCCGGAGTAGGAGAGAGCCAAGACGGCATCCTCCGGCTGGAGCAGGCCGAGGTCGCCGTGCATGGCTTCGGCCGGGTGCAGGACGTTGGCGGGGGCGCCGGTGCTGGTGAGGGTGGCGGCGATCTTCTGGCCGATGTGGAAGGACTTGCCGACGCCGGTGACGATGATCTTGCCGCCGCCGGCCAGGGTGGCCTGGAGGAGTTCGACGGCCTCGTCGAAGGCCCCGTCGAGGCGCGCGCGGGTGCGCTGCAGGGCCGCGATCTCGACGTCGAAGACCGCCTGGGCCTTGGCCAGATGGATGGAGGACACGCTCATCCCAAATAACATAGCGAAAAGCCCGGGCGAGGGCAAGTTCCAGACGGCCGGAAATCGGCAAATCTTGCACGGAAACACTTGCATGGTTTTTCGGGTGCGCAGTAAAATGCGCGCATGGACAGGTTGGGTGTGGCGCGGCCGGGCAAACGCCGGGCAGGAGATTGGCCATGAAGACGGCCGCCCTGCCCGGCGCCTGGCGGTTGTATGTCCGAGCGGTGGCGTTCGGCCTGGTGGTGCTTTTCACGCTGGGGGCGGCCGGCCATCTGATACCGGCGGCCTTGCCCTGGATGCTGCGGGTGACGGCGGGCTTTACGGCATTGGTGTCCGGGTTGGTGCTGGCGCCCGCCGTGGTTGCCGGGGGCGGCCGGTTTATCCTGTGGGCGGCGGCCACGTATGTTTTCGCCTTGCTCCTGGACCTGGCCGGGGCGGCCAGTGGCGCGGTTCTGGGCGCATACACCTACGGCGAGACGCTGGGCTGGAAATGGCGCGGCGTGCCGGTGCTGGTCGGAGTGAACTGGATGATCGTTCTGAACGGAGCGGTCTGCATAGCGGGGCGGGGGATTCCGCCCGCGGCCGGTAAATGGCGCCGGCCGGCCGTGGCGCTGCTGGCGGGGTTCATTGTGGTGCTCTTCGACCTGCTGCAGGAGCCGGTGGCGGCGCGGCTGGACTACTGGCAGTGGGCGGCCGGTTTCGCGCCGGTGCAAAACTACGCAGTCATTTTCAGCTTTGCGGTCCTGTTTGCGGGCCTGCATCCCCGCCATAGCCTGCACGCCTGCGACCTGGGCACGGCCGGCCGGCTGGCCGGCATCTACCTGGCGCTGCAGATGGCGTTCTTCCTGGCGCTGCGAGCCGGCTGGCGCTGGCTCGGCTGAACCCGGACGAAGTTTTCCACACTGTGGTCCGGCAGGCGCCGGATCCATAGCGTGGAAAAATCCGGAAAAGGTTTTCCATCCTGTGGAAAACGGATCCCGCGCCGGGGGAGCCTATTCCTCGCCGGTGACTTCGCGCAGGACGTCTTCGAGGGTGATGAGGCCGATGACCTCGTAGCGGTCGTCGGTGACGAGGAAAAGGGGCAGGCGGGTGACGCGCATGCGCGGCAGCAGATGGTCCACGGGCAGGTACGCGGCAACGAGCTGGGGCGGACGCATATAGTCGGCGGCGGTCTTGCCGGCGGGGTTTTCGTCGGCCAGCAGGTCGAAGATGT
>CAYMTY010000100.1:0-3561 GCA_964393515.1 uncultured Verrucomicrobiota bacterium | reverse complement strand
TCCGCACCAGCGGCGAGCTGCGCCTGAGCAACTTCCTGCTCTGGGAGCTGTCCTACGCCGAGTTCTACTTCACCGAAACCCTCTGGCCCGACTTCCGCGAACCGGAATTCGCCCGGGCCCTCGCCGAGTATGCGCGCCGCCAGCGGCGCTACGGAGCCCCGTCATGACCCTGCCGGCCATCAAGCACCGCCTGCTCAGCGGCTTTTCCATTGCGGCCGTCCTGTTTGCCGCCTTCTTCTTCCTGCCCGATGTCGCCGCGCCCTTCATCCTGGCCGGGCTGATGGCGATCATCGCGCTGGAGTTCTACCAGCTGATGTCCGCCGCCGGGGTGGCCAGTTTCAACCGCTACGGCACCCTCGGCTGCGTCCTGCTGGTGGCGGTCACCTGGATCGCCGGCGTGCGCAACGGGGGGCACGCCGACGGCGCCTGGGATTCGCTGGTGCTGTTTCTGGTCACGATCGGCATCTTCCTGCGCCAGTTCCCGCAGAAGGACAATCCCCATCCGCTGCGGACGATCGGCGGCACGCTCTTCGGCCTGCTGTACATCGGCCTGCTCTGGAATTTCCTGACCAAGCTGTTGCTGTTCGGGCGGCCGCCGGATCCGGAGGGCATCTACTGGCCCGGCCGCTGGCTGCTGCTCTACGCCGTCTTCGCCGCGAAGTTCACGGACATCGGCGCCTATCTGGTCGGGTGCTCCTGCGGGCGCCACAAGCTGATGCCGCGCATTTCGCCCGCCAAGTCGTGGGAGGGCGTGTTCGGCGGTATCGGGGTCGGCACGCTGGCCGGTACCCTGCTGGTCTGGGGCCTGCACGACACCTTCGCCGTCTTCGGCCTCACCCCCCTGCGCGCCCTGCCGCTGGGCGTCTTCCTCTCCGTCTGCGCCGTCGTCGGCGACCTCACCGAGTCCCTGTTCAAGCGCGCCGCCAACGTGAAGGATTCGGGCGGCGTCGTGCCCGGCATGGGCGGCCTCCTCGACGTGCTCGACAGCATCCTCTTCACCGCGCCGGGCGTATACTTGTTTCTCAGGCTGGTCGCGTGAAGCGCGGTCGCCGGATGGGAGCCTCAATGTTCAATATTCAATATTCAATCTTCAATCATCAGGTAGGGACGCCGCGCCGCCGGCGTCCGGGCTGTTCCCCCGGCAGTTCCCTTGAACATTGGATATTGAATATTGGATATTGGATATTCTGTTCCTATTCCAACGGCTTCAGATGATGGCGCTCCTGTATATTTTAGCGATGCTCCTGCTGTTCAGCCTGAGCATCTTCGTCCACGAACTCGGTCACTTCCTGGCCGCGCGCGCTTTCGGTATGGCGGCGGACGTTTTTTCCATCGGCATGGGCCCGGCGCTCTGGAAGCGCCAGGTCGGCGCGACCCGCTACCAGCTCGGCTGGATTCCGTTCGGCGGCTTCGTCGCCCTGCCGCAGATGGACCCGAATTCGTTCCTGGAAGGAACGAGTTCAGAGTTCAGAGGTCAGAGGGCAGGAGTCGGGAGTCAGAATGCAGACCCGCCGCCCTCGTCGGGCGGCTGCCCAGGCGGGGCGAACCCTCCGGGTGAGCCGGGCTGTTCGGGTAGGGACGGCTCACCGAGCCGTCCGGGCTGTTCAAATTCTTCCGATCCCGCCGGGTCACCGCCCCGGCCTACAACCGATCCGGATTCCAATCCCCCGACCTCTGAGCTCCGTCCTCTGACCTCTTCTTCCGACCCCCGCTCCCTCCCGCGCGTCGCCCCGTGGAAGAAGATCGTCGTCTCGCTGGCGGGCGCCGCCGGCAACCTGGTCTTCGCATTCCTCCTGGCCGCCGTAGTGTGGCTCGTGGGCAAGCCGTCCTCGCTCCAGGAGCAGAACAGCGTGGTCGGCTATGTGGCCACCAACAGCCCGGCGCGGGCGCTGGGGCTGGCCGTCGGCGACGAAATCACGGCGGTCAACGGGAAACCCGTCCGCAACTGGACCGACATCCTGGCCGAAACCGCGCTGGCGCCGGCGGATACCGTCGTTCTGCGCGTCCGGCCGCCCGGCGGCGCCGAGCGCGAGCTCGCGCTGGCCGCCGAGGCCGCAGCCGTCGGCGTGCGGACCCTGCCGGGCATCGAAGGGATGGATCCCTGCCACGTCGCGGCGGTGTATCCCAACTCCGGCGCCGAAGCCGCCGGTCTGCTGCCCGGCGACCAGCTCCTGCGCTTCGACGGACAGAAGATCTACAGCCGCGCCCACCTGAGCCAGATGGTCGAGGCCGCCGCCGGCCGGGCCGCCGTGCTCGAATTCCGCCGCGGCGAGGAAACCGGCACCGCCGCCGTGGAGTCCACCTACGACCCGGATTTGAAGCGCCACCTCATCGGCATCCAGTTCAACACGCTGGCGGACCTGGACTACGCCACGCTCACGCATCCCACGCCGTGGGCGCAGGTGAAAAGCCATGCCGGCGCCATCTTCATGTTCCTGCGCGCGTTGGCCACGCCCGCCACCTCGGGCTCCGCCGCCGCTGCCGTCGGCGGGCCCGTCCTGATCCTGCTGATGCTCTGGCTCATGCTCAAGTCCAGCTTCATCCTGGCCGTCTGGTTCACCGGATTCCTGAACGTGAACCTGGCCATCCTCAACCTGCTGCCGCTGCCGGTTCTCGATGGCGGGCACATCGTGCTGAACCTGTGGGAGGCCGTTGCCCGCCGCCCGGCCCCGCCGCGGCTGGTCAACGCCCTGGTCAATGTCTTCGCCGTCTTGTTCCTCGCCCTGTTCCTGCTGCTCATCTACCGCGACAGCGTGCGCCACCTGGCCCCGCCGGTGCAGCGCTGGCTGGCGGGCGAGGGGCGCGCCCCGCCGACTCCGGCCGTCTTCGACCAACAGCCGTGAACGACAGTTTGCCGCAGAGCGCAAAGAGCCCATAGAAGCATTCCGCTTGTTCCTTGGCAGTTCTCGGCGATTTCTGCGGCGAATGATTTCACCGCTTGGCATTATCCCCGCAGTCGCGCTAGAGTTCGGCGGCGGAATGGTGGAGAGATGGCGGAGTGGCCTAACGGGTCTTGCCACGTGCATCCGCGGTGCGGATAACGTGGTCGCGTTTGGGCCGCAGGCTCTGCACGCGAAAAACCGGCGGAGCACATGGTCTACGTCTACGTTCTTTACAGCGTCGGAGTTGACCGCTATTACATTGGGTCAAGTGCCGATCCGGATCAGCGGCTGCAGAGCCATAACGGCGGCAAGGTGACGTCAACCAGGAAGTATGCGCCTTGGGTCCGGATTCATTTGGAGGAATGCGCGGATCGGTCCAGCGCCCTGCGGCGGGAGAAGTATCTGAAATCGGGGTATGGACGACGCTGGCTCAAACAACATGTGGTGGAGAGATGGCGGAGTGGCCTAACGCGCCGGTCTTGAAAACCGGATCCCGCGCAAGCGGGACGGGGGTTCGAATCCCTCTCTCTCCGAATCCACCGGAAAGCTCATGATGGCGCTGGTCTTGCCACGTGAATCCGCCGGGCGGATAACGTGGTCGCGTTTGGGCCGCAGGCCCTGCACGCGAAAAACCGGATCCCGCGCAAGCGGGACGGGGGTTCGAATCCCTCTCTCTCCG
>CAYMTY010000099.1:0-3593 GCA_964393515.1 uncultured Verrucomicrobiota bacterium | reverse complement strand
TTCACCTCATGCCTCCTCAATTGAACCGGTTCATCGCGCTGTCCACGCCGTGGACGAGGATGCATTCCAGCGCATCCGCCGCCCGGGCCGCCGCGGCGGCCAGGATCTGCCGCTCCCCGGCGTCCAGCCGCTCCAGCACGTGCTCCGTCAAACTCTTTCCGTCTTCCTGCTCTCCAACTCCGACCCGCACCCGGGTGAATTCCTCCGTCCCGAGGCGCTCAATCACGGACTTGAGCCCGTTGTGGCCGCCGGCGCCGCCCCGGGCCCGGATCCGCAGCCGGCCCAGCGGCAGGTGGATGTCGTCTGCCACCACGACCAGATCCTTCGCCGCCAGCCCCGCCGGGCGCATCAGCCCCGGCAACACGTCGCCGCTCCGGTTCATGTAGGTCAGCGGCTTCACCAGCAGCAGGGGCCCGGCCCCTTCCAACACGGCCTTGGCGGTCTGGACCGGGCGCCGCCACGAACGGCGGAAACCCGCCTCCCGGCGCCGGGCGAACTCGTCCAGGGCCTGCCACCCGGCGTTGTGCCGCGTGTGCGCATAGGCCCGTCCGGGATTGCCCAAGCCCACCACCAGTCGCATGGCTCGCGATCCGCCTCCTGCCGCCATCTGCGGCTATTTCTTCTCCTTCTTTTCGGCGGCGGGCGCGGCTTCCTTGGCCGGGGCTTTGGCCTCCTTGCCGGGAGCCTTGCCCTCCTTGCCTTTCTCCGCGCCTTCGGCCTCTTCCTCTTCCTTCTTCTCGGTCAGCACTTCCGGCCCGGCGGCGGCGGTCGCGGCCTCGGCCTCGGCCTCGGCCTTCTCCTCCTCCTCCGTGCGCGGCGCGGCCACGGCGGCGACCACCTGGTCGGGATCGCTCAGCACCTTGTACTTGGCCGTGTCCATCGGCACGTCCCGCACCCGCAGCGTCTTGCCGATGTGCAGGTCCGTCACGTCCAGTTCGACTTCCTCGAGCAGGTCGCCCGGCAGGCACTGCACCCGCAGCGTACGCAGCACGTGCTCCAGGATGCCGCCTTCGTTCGCCACGCCGGTCGCCAGACCCGTCAGCTTGACCGGCACCTCGATCTCGATCTTGCGGGTCATCGAAATCTCGTAGAAGTCCACGTGGATCACCCGGCCGGTCACCGGATGGTGCTGCATCGCCTTGAGCATCACCTTGACGGGCCGGGGCTGCCCCGCCACCGTCAGGTCCACGATCATGTTTTCGCTGCGGTGCTTGCGCAGCATCATCACGAAGTCGTGCTCGTTCAACTGGATGTCCAGGCCCGGACGCCCTTCGCCGTACACCACCGCCGGGAAGAAACCCGTGCGGCGCAGGCGGCTGGCCGCCGCGCTGCCCTTCGCCTCCCGCGGTTGGGCGGTCAGTATCGTTTCTTTCATTTCGTTCTCCCTTGATGAATCTCGAACAGCCGGGAAACGGATTCGTCCCCGTAGATCCGCTTGATGGCGTCACCGAGCAGGTCGGCCACCGTCAGGATCGTGATGGGAAAAGCGCCCCAGTTCTGCTGCTGCAGGCTGTCGGTCGTGATCAGTTCCTGCAGGGGGGACTTTTGGAGCCGCTCGATGCCGAGCTGGGTGATGGGACAGTGGCTGACCGCCGCCCGCACCGACTTCGCCCCATGGTCCTGGATCAGCTGGGCGGCCGCCGCCAGCGTGCCTGCCGTCGTGGTCATGTCGTCCACCAGGATGCAGTCCTTGTCTTGGACATCGCCCACCAATTGGAAGGCCTCCACCTCGGTGGCGGACGTCCGGTGCTTGCCGGCCAGCGCGAGGCCCGCCCCCAGCAGCTGCGCGTAGGAATAGGCCATCTTCAGGCCGCCGGGATCGGGCGCAACCACCACGAGGTTTTCGGCCGGCAGCTTTTCGCGCAGGTAGCGCACCATCAGCGGCGCCGCGTAGAGATGATCGACCGGAATGTCGAAGAAGCCCTGGATCTGGGGCGAATGCAAGTCAATGGTCAGCACCCGGCCCACCCCCGCGGCCACCAGCAGGTTCGCCACCAGTTTGGCCGAGATCGGCACCCGCGAGCGGTCCTTGCGGTCCTGTCGCGCATAGGCGAAGAACGGGATCACCGCCGTGATCCGCCGGGCCGACGCCCGCCGCGCCGCGTCCGTCATGATCAGCAGTTCCATCAGGTACTCGTTCGGCCGCATCCCCGTCGGCTGGATGATGAAGACGTCCCGCCCCCGGACCGTCTCCTCGAAGGTCACCGAAATCTCGCCGTCCGGATAGCGCCCGATGCTCGCCTCGCTCAACGGCACGCCCACCCGCGCCGCGATCTTCTCCGCCAGCGGCCGGTTCGCATTCCCCGCGAAAATCTTGATGTGGTTCTGCATGTTCGTCTCTCTTCCGTCCGTTCTGCCGGCGCAATGGTTGCCCGACTAGGATTCGAACCTAGACTCTGGCCTCCAAAGGGCCGTGTGCTGCCATTACACCATCGGGCAATGCAACTCGGCGATGGCCTTCCGCAATCGCGCAACGGCAGCCTTTCCGGCGCCGCGCCCGACCGTGACAAAGAACAAAACGGGCCCGCCCGGCAGGGGCGGATTCGTACCAAAAACCCGCGCACCTTACCCGCCCCCCTTCCAAAAGTCAACCCCCCTTTCCTGCCCCCCGGGCCGGACGGGCCGGCCGCCGGCCCCGCCCGCCCAAAATAGGCCTTGCATCCCCCGGAGTCCCCCCGTATAGTCCGCCCTCCGTATATACCAAAGAAAAGAAGCAGCAACGTTGGACCAAGCAAATGATAGATAGCGCAGCCAAAGCGGCACTCAAGCAGGAATATCAACAGCACGAGAAGGATACCGGTTCCGTCGAAGTCCAGGTGGCCCTGGTTTCCAAGCGGATCCAGGACCTGACCAACCACCTCCAGGCGCACAAGGCCGACCATAACTCGCGCCGCGGCCTGATCGTCATGGTCAGCAAGCGCCGCCGCCTTCTGGACTACCTCCGCGACACGGATCTCGGTCGCTACCAGAAGCTCATCGAGCGCCTCGGCCTCCGCCGCTAGCCCCCGGGGGAACCCTCCCCCGCCCGGGGAGCCCCGTTCCCCCGCATGCCCCCGCGGCGCCGCGGCCGGGCCGGATGGACTATCCGCCCCCCGCGCCCGCCCCCCCCGAAGTCAGACAAGCCAGAAGCAGAAGCGAAGAAGCAAGCAAGGAAGAAACCAGATGAAGAATACCACCGCCGTCAGCGTCGCCCTCGGCGACAAGACGATGACGTTCGAAACGGGCCTGCTGGCCCGCCAGGCGGCCGGCCAGGCCACCTGCCAGCTCGGAGAGACCATGGTCTTCTCCGCCGTCACCACCACCTCCAAGCCGCGTGAAGGCATCGATTTCTTCCCGCTCCAGGTCGAATACCGCGAGCGCTTCTACGCCGCGGGCCGCTTCCCCGGCGGCTACTTCAAGCGCGAAGGCCGCCCCACCGAGAAGGAAATCCTCACGGCCCGCGTCACCGACCGCCCCATCCGGCCCCTGTTCGCCGAAGGCTTCTTCAACGACGTCCAGATCAACAACGCCCTCATGACCGCCGATGGCGAAAACGAAAGCGACATCCTCAGCATCAACGCCGCCTCCGCGGCCCTCATGCTCAGCGAACTGCC
>CAYMTY010000098.1:0-3813 GCA_964393515.1 uncultured Verrucomicrobiota bacterium | reverse complement strand
GCGAACTCGCCTCCCTTTGGGCCGCCTGAATGTACCTAATCGCAGATGCGCCCCTTGGAAATCACGCCGCCGATCCGGATACCGCCGATCACTCCGGGGCGGGACGGAGCATGGGCGGGGCAAGCCAGACCCGGCCGGCGGAGCCGGAAGCGTCCTTTACAGCCCCCCCGGCCTTCCTTATGATGGCCGCAACACATGGAAGCCCGGCAGGACATTCCGGAAAGCCCCGATCCTTCGCTCTGGGCCGTGCTGTTCCTCCGGCCCCTCCGCTGGCTGGGCTGGATCGCGCTCGGCCTGCTGGCAGTCTTTGCCCTCCTCGAATTCACGGCCTGGCGCGTCTATCCGGCCTATACTTCCCGGTTCCTGGTCGCCGGTCAGGACGGCGGTCAGCCGGCCTGGATCGACAACCAGTTGTTCGCCTACCGTTTCTTTTCCGGCCGGCTGGCCCAGGTGCCGCTGCCGGTCGTGGCCCGGAAACAACCGGCGCCCGGCACGTTGCGCGTTTGCCTGCTGGGCGGCTCCCAGGCCGTGGGTACCCCCGATCCCGGCTTCGGGCTCGGGCCCCAGCTTGAGCTTCTGCTCCGCCACCGCTACCCCGGCCACCCCGTCGAGGTTGTCAACCTGGCTCTCGAAGGCGGCAATTCCCATGTCCTGCGCGAGGTGGCCCGCGACCTCGCCCGCCTCCAGCCCCAGGCGGTCGTGGTGCTGGCCGGCAACGAGGAGGTCTCCGGACCGTACGGCCCCGCCTCCGGCTTCGGCCGCTTCCACCAGAGTTCGCGGATCGCCCGCGCCATGGCCCTCTTCTCCCGGACCCGCCTTTCCCGCCTGATGGTCGGCGGCGTCAACCGCCTTTTCCCCTCCCGCACCGATCTCAACGCCTGGCGCAACGGCGAGCCCATCACGCTGCGCGGCCGGATGGCGCCCGGCGACCCCCGCCTGAAAACCGTTGCCCGCTCCTTCCACAAGAATCTCCAAGCCATTCTCAAAGCCGCGGCACAGGCCGCTCCCGCGGTGGTCGTGTGCACCGTGCCTGTCAACCTGCGCGACTGCGCCCCCTTCTCCACCAGCTATCTCGAGGATGAAACCGGCGCCCAGGAGGTCCGCGAACTGCTGCGCGCCGCCCGCGCCGCGGAAACCGCCACCAACCGAACCGAGGCCGCCCGCCTCTATGCCGACATCATCCGGCGCAATCCCGCTCATGCCGAGGCGCTCTTCCGCGCCGCCCGCCTGGCCCTCCATGAAAACCGCACCGCCGAAGCCGCCGCCCTCTTCGCCCGTGCCCGCGACGCCGACGCCCTCCGTTTGCGCGCCGATTCCGGCATTAACGCCACCATCCGCACCTGCGCGGCGGAAGCCGCCGTCTCGCTCCTCGACGCCGAAGCTCTCTTCGCCATCCGCTCCCCCCAGGGCATCCCCGGCCGCGAATGGTTCCTCGACCACGTCCATTTCACCTTCGCGGGCACCCACCTGCTCGCCTCCGCCCTGCTCGACCGGCTCTTGTTCCTCGGCGCCTTCGATCCCGAGCCGGCCGGCAACCTGCCCGAATCCGACATTCTGGCGGCCGAGATGCTCTTCCATCCGTGGGGCCGCATCGCCCAGCTGCGCGCGCTGATCGACCAGCTGCTCCGCCCCCCCTTCCGGCGGCAGCTCGACAATTCCGAAACCCTCGAGCGCCTCCAGGCCGAAAAGAAGCTCTGGGAAGAGCGCGCTGCCGCGACCCCCCGCGGCAACGCTTGCGCCATCATTGTGAAAAAACAGGCGGCCCACCCTGATGATCCGTGGCTCGCCGCCCGCGCCGCGCAGTATCTTCTCGACGCCCAGGCGCCCGCCCTCGCGGAAAAGGCCGCCCGGGCCGCCTACGACCGCTGGCCGCACCGCTACGATATCCGCGCCCGGCTGGCCCTGGTCCGCGCCCTGCAGAACGAGCCGGCCGACGCCGGCCTCGCCTTCCTCCGCGGCGCCGATCCCGATTTCGGCTACTGGGACGTGATCCAGGCCCTGGCTGTCGGCCAGGCACTGGTCGCCCAGCACCAGCCCGCCAAGGCCCGCCCCTGGTTCGAATACGCCCTGAAACGCGACCCGTGGAACTCCGAGGCCGCCATCGCGCTGGCGGGCACCCAGCATCAGCTGCAGGATGGCGACACCGCCGTAAAAACCCTCCAGGCCGCCATCAAGCGCAATCCCGGCAACCCCCTCCTGTGGGAGGAACTGGCCTCGCTCTACTGCCTGCGCGGCAACTGGGAAACCGCCAACCAGTGCTTCCTCAAGTCCGAGGAGATCGCGCCCTATCGCTACGAGCGCCTGCTGAAATGGGCCGAAGCCCTCGTCCGCCTGAAGCAGTACGCCCGCGCCCGCCGCCCCATCCGGCAATACCTGTCCGTTTTGCCGGAGGACCCGGAGGCCCTGGCGCTCAGCGCCCTCATCGCCCGGCACCTCCCCGCCCGGCCGCCGGACGATCCCGACGAGCCCGCCCGGGAAAAATCCGCGCGCAAGTTCCCCTGGGAATAAAACGGCCGCCCCGGCCTACAGCCGGTAGACCTTCTCCGCCTCCAGCACCGAGATCCCCGCCGGCTTCAGTGCCGCCAGCGCCGCGTTGATGTCCTCGAACCGGAACACCACCACCGCCTTCTCCGTCGCCCGGCAGACGAACGCGTACATGTATTCCACGTTCAAACCCGCCGCCGCCAGCGTGTCGAGGATTCCCGCCAACCCTCCCGGCCGGTCCGGCACCTCCACCGCCAGCACCTCCGTCAGCGTCACCGTGTGCCCCGTGTCCTTCAGCGCCTGCACGCCCTTGTCCACGTCGTCCACGATCAGCCGCAGGATCCCGAAGTCGCTCGTGTCCGCCAGCGACAGCGCCCGGATATTGACGCCCGCGCGGCCCACCTCCTTCAGCACGCCCGCCAGCCGCCCCGACCGGTTCTCCAGGAAGATCGAAATCTGCCGCACCTTCATGTTTCCGCTCCTTTCTGTCTACGTCAGTTTCCGCAAATCCTGCACGCGCTTGGCCTTGCCCAGCGTGCGCTCGATTGTCTTGGGCTCCACCAGTGTGATCTTCGCGCTCACGTTCAGCATGGACTTGATCTGGTGGTGGATCTTGTCCCGCAGCGCCTCCAGCTTGCGCACCTCGTCGCTGAACAGGCTCTCGGTCACCTCCACCTTGATCTCCATCGTGTCGAGGTTTCCCTGCCGGTCCACGATGATCAGGTACTGCGGGTGCACGCCCTCGATCCGCACCAGCACGTCCTCCACCTGCGACGGGAACACGTTGATGCCGCGGATGATCAGCATGTCATCGGTCCGGCCCATCAGCCGCGCGATCTTCCGGCTCGTCCGCCCGCAGGGGCACGGTCCTTCGTCCAGGATCCTCGTGATGTCGCGCGTGCGATAGCGGATGAGCGGCACGCCCTCCTTCGTCAGGCAGGTGAAGACCAGCTCGCCCTTCTGCCCGTCCGGCAGCGGGTCGCCCGTCTCCGGGTCGATGATTTCGGGATAGAAATGGTCCTCGAAGACATGCAGGCCGCGCTGCTCGAGGCATTCGTTGGCGACGCCGGGTCCGGCCACTTCGGAGAGCCCGTAGATGTCCAGGGCCTTCAGCGGGAAGAGCTCCTCAATGCGCTTGCGCATCGCTTCCGTCCAGGGCTCGGCCCCGAAATGCCCGCTTTTCAGCGGCAGCTTCATCAGGTCTTCGCCCATCTGCGCGGCCACTTCCGCGATCTGCAGCGCGTAGCTCGGCGTGCAGCACAGCACGGTCACCCCGAAATCCTTCATCAGCATGATCTGCTTTTCGGTGTTGCCCGACGACATCGGC
Source organism: uncultured Verrucomicrobiota bacterium (assembly GCA_964393515.1). Classification (GTDB taxonomy): domain Bacteria; phylum Verrucomicrobiota; class Kiritimatiellia; order CAIQIC01; family Lenti-01; genus Lenti-01. The sequence continues at coordinate 2 of CAYMTY010000098.1, read as the reverse complement.
AG
>CAYMTY010000097.1:0-3972 GCA_964393515.1 uncultured Verrucomicrobiota bacterium | reverse complement strand
CCGAGCCGGGCTGTTTGCCCATTTGGCCATCGCGAATGCACCCAATCGCAGATGCACCCCTTTACGGCGGCCACTCGTAGAGGACCAGCATCTCAATATTGGTATAGATGGCGAGAAACTGCCGCATCACCCCCCGGCAGCTGGGACAGGGCTCCAGGTTCGTGTAGAGCCGGATCTTGCCGGCCACGGACGGATCCGGCAGCCGCGCAGCGAGGTCTTCAAGGATCTTGTATTCCGTATCAAACCAGCGCGGCAGGGCATCCGGGCCGCCAATGTTACCTTTGTAGTCTACCAGCAGGGTCTCGAACCGGCCTTTCCCCTTTTCGGGGGAAAAGGACATCCCTTTCAACCGTTTGGCGACGCCGGCGGAGAAGCCGTCGAGGCTTTGGATGCCGCTGTGGGCGAAATACTCCTTCTTGCGCAGCCCCGGAATGTCCGCCCGCGCCCAGGCGAAGTTGTTGCGGCGGTAGAACGGCTCCGGCAGCTTCTTGCGGAAATGCCAAATGCGGGCGAGATCTTCGCGGTCCTTGTTCCGGTCGAGGTGCCGGATCTCCGGCTCGCGCACCGCGACGGCGACACCGGAGCCCGCCCCCCCCGGCGCCGCGGCCGGCGCCGGCCCGGAGCACGCGCCCAGCAGCAGCAGGCCGGCCGCAAGCCGGCAGAGATTTATTCCCGAGTGCATTTCGGGGCATTCTACGCCGCGCCGGGGCCATCCCAAGCGAATAATTGCAAGCGGTTCTTTGTCGGCCGGCCCTCCGCGTCCGGCGCGCCTAGAAAAAGCAAAATCCGCCACCCGCAGAGGGGTGGCCTACACAATCCGGTCTTTCGTCCGGCGGCATTTGTCGGCCGGACCTTTGCCCCTGAAAAATAGCGTTCTTTCCGGTGCGCGAAGCAGTATCCTGTCCGGCAGTCGGCCATGCGCGCGAAATCCCGAACCATCCAACACCCCGAATCCGGCGGCGGCTGGATGCTGCTCCTGGCCGCGGTGACGCTGGTGGTGTTCTGGCCTGCCACCCGCGGCGCCTTCGTCAATTTCGACGACGGCGCGTTTGTTGCGCAGAATCCCCACGTCCTGACCGGCCTGCGCGGCGAGAACATCCGCTGGGCCTTCACGGCCGTACACGAGTCCTGGTGGCTGCCGGTGCTGTGGCTTTCCTACATGCTGGATGCGGAGCTCTTCGGCCCCGGGCCGTTCGGCTTCCACTTCACGAACATCCTGCTGCATGCCGCCAACGCCCTGCTGCTGTTCTGGGTCCTGTGGCGCCTGACCGGCGCGCGCGGGCGCAGCCTGCTGGTGGCCGCGCTGTTCGCCCTCCACCCCCTGCGCGTCGAGTCGGTGGCCTGGGTCACCGCGCGCAAGGACGTCCTCAGCGGGTTGTTCCTCCTGCTGGCCCTGGCGGCCTATGCCAGCGAAGTCCGGCGGCCGGCGGGCCTGCGCTGGGGCCGGATCGCCTTCCTGATGCTGCTGGGCCTGATGTCCAAGGCCACGGTCATCGTCCTGCCCGGCCTGCTCCTGCTGCTGGATTTCTGGCCGCTGCGGCGCGCAAGCACCCTTTGGGGCGCAAGCGCCTGGCGGCAATGGCAGCCGCTGCTGCGCGAAAAAGTCCCGTTCGTGCTTCTGGCGCTCGTGTTCACCGGCGTGAATCTCTATACCCACCGCGCCAACGTGGCGGGCCCGGCCGGACTGGACATCACTAGCCGTGCGGCGCTGGCCGCATCCAATTTCTGGGCCTATCTGGGCAAGATCGCCTGGCCGGCGGGGCTCACCGTCTATTATCCCGAGCACGACATTGCACACTGGCCGCTGGCGCTGGCGGCGGCCGCCGGTCTACTGGCCGCGACTCTCGGCGCGTGGCGCGCGCGCCAGACGCGCCCCTATCTGCTCGTGGGCTGGCTGTGGTTCCTGCTCGCGCTGGTCCCCGTCATCCGCGGCCTGCGCCTTGGCCCGACCGCGCTGGCCAACCGCTTCACCTACCTGCCGGCCATCGGCCTCAACCTTGCCGCGGTCTGGGGGCTGGCGGACCTGGCCCGGGAACGCCCCCGGGTGCGCCGCGCCTTGCCGGTGCTGGCCGGTGCCGTCCTGGCCGCCGGCATCGGACTCACCGTCTACAACCTCCGATTCTGGCAAAACTCGGAAACGCTGTTCCGGCACGCCCTGGCCATCCACCCGGACAACTATGTCGCCGCCAAGAACCTGGCCGACCACTATGGCCAGGCGGGCCGCCCGGCGGAGGCGCGCGAGTACCTCGAACTGGCCATCGCCGCGGGCCGGGACCGGCTGCCAGGCGCGGCCGGCGTGGTCGGCGACGCCCTGCGGCAGCTGGGCCGGATCGATGAGGCGGGCGCCGTGTATGAGGCCGTAATGAAAACGGAAAAGGATCCGCCCGGCGAGATCTTGAACAACCTGGGCCTGATCCGCTTCCAACAGGGCCGCGCCAACGAGGCCGTGAACCTCCTGCGCCGGGCCCTGGCGGTGAATCCAAAACTGCCCGACGCCCAGTTCAACCTGGGCCTGGTGCTGGTCCGGCTCGGCCGGCCGGCGGAGGCGCTCGCCGGGCTGGAAGAAGCGCTCCGGCTGAATCCCCGCGACCATGCGGCGCATTTCCTCGCCGGCCAGGTGCTGGCCGCGCAGGGCCGGCAGCCGGAGGCCCGGCTGCACTTCGAAGCCGCCTGTCGGCTCCAGCCCGGCAATCCCGATTACCGCGCCGCCGCCGCCGGAAAAAGGCCCCGCCCCGCGCCCTGACGCACGGCCGGCCCCCTCCGCCCGGCCAGAAGCGTTTCCGGGGCCCGCCCGCTTTCCGGTTGAATCGTCCGGGGTCGTTGCGCATAGTAGGCCCCCATGAAATTCGACCATCTTCGCGACAGCTACCAGTCCCGCCTCGCCGCCGCCGCGCCCCTGGCCGCCGGCCGGTTCGTGGCCCCGGAGAACGCCGGGGCGCTCCTGGGCGCCGTCCTCCGCAGCGGCGACCGCGTCTGCATCGAGGGCGACAACCAGAAGCAGGCCGACTTCTTCGCCCGCGCGCTGGTCCGCCTGGACCCCGCGCGCATCCACCACCTGCACATGGTGCAGTCCTCGGTGATCCTCGACGAGCACCTCGAGGTGTTCCGCCGCGGCCTCGCCGACCGGCTCGACTTCGCCTTTTCCGGCCCGCAGTCCAAGGCCCTCTACCGGCTCGCCGCCGAAAAGCAGGTGAAGATCGGCGCCATCCACACCTACCTCGAGCTCTACGGCCGCTACTTCGTCGACCTCTATCCGCAGGTGGCCATCCTCGCCGCCGAGGCCTGCGACGCCGCCGGCAACATCTTCACCGGCGGCAACACCGAGGATTCGCCGCTGATTGCCGAGGCGACCCGCTTCAAGATGGGCGTCGTGATCGTGCAGGCGAAGCGGCAGCTGGCGCAGCTCCCGCGCGTGGACATCCCCGCCTCCTGGGTGGACTTCATCGTGGTCACGAACGAGGACTTCCACCTGCAGCCGCTGTTCACCCGCAATCCCGGCAAAATCACCAACCAGCAGGTGCTGATGGCGATGATGGCGCTCAAGGGGGTCTACGGGCCCTACGGCGTGCAGGCGCTCAACCACGGCCTCGGCTACCCGACCGCGGCCATTGAGCTGCTGCTCCCCACCTACGGCGCACAGCTCGGCTTCAAGGGCAAGGTCGCAACCCGCTGGGTGCTCAATCCCCACCCCACGCTCATCCCGGCCATCGAAGCGGGTTTTGTCGAACACATCTACGCCTTCGGCGGCGAGCCGGGCATGGAGGAATATGTCCAGGCCCGGCCCGACATTTTCGCCGTAGGCCCCGACGGCGCCATGCGCTCCAACCGCTGCTGCGCCCACATCGCCGGGCTCTACGCGATCGACCTGTTCATCGGCGCCACGCTGCAGATCGACCGCTTCGGCAACTCCTCCACCGCCATCCGGGGCATGATCGCCGGTTTTGGCGGCGCGCCGAACCTCGGCGGCACGCC
>CAYMTY010000096.1:0-4171 GCA_964393515.1 uncultured Verrucomicrobiota bacterium | reverse complement strand
TCGCGCAGCTGGTGGCGGTAGCCGCGCAGCGCCAGCTCGTTGTTCAGCAGCTCGCGGATCAGCGTGCTGTCCACGCTGCCCATCCCGCTGGCGATCACCTGGTTCTCCACCGTCTTGGCGATGTTCAGCGCCACCTCCTCGTTCAGGTCGGTGTGCCGCACCAGCGTGTCGATCAGCTCCTTGCGGTCCCACGGCAGCGTGCTGCCGCGCGCCACCGATTCCACCAGCAGCATGCTCGCATCCGTCAGGTCCACGGGCTTGTCGCCGCCTTCGCGCTTGTGCTGATTGCGCACCCGGATGCGCTCGCGCGCCAGCTGGCGGTGCTTGCGGAACCGTTTGTACGCCGCCACGATCGGGGCGTAGCCCTGTTCGGCCAGCACGATCTCGATCAGGTCCTGCATGTCTTCGATGTGCGGAATGCGCCGGCCGTGCTCGTCCGCCGACACGTAGTACTCGCTGCGCGGATCGGACAGCTGCTGGACCACCAGCTCCGCCATCTGCTCGGGCATGGTTTCGCCGACTTCGACGTGGTCGCGCCGCCGCACCTCGTCGGCCGCGCGGTAGATGGCCTGCGCAATCTTGTCGCGGCGGAACGGCACCACCATCCCGTCGCGCTTCCGAAACCCGTCAAACACCACCGTCTCCACCTGGTTCATGCTGCACCTGCCTTTGCCACAACCGCTGCCGCGAAAATCGAACGGTACAAGACCATAAGGGTCCCGCACCGTTTGTCTGCATTCAAAGCCAGCCGCCCCGGACGGACAACCCCCGAAGACCAAAATCCGTTAAAAAAAATAGATGCCACAACCGATAGTGGTTGTGAATTGTCAAGATAACCACGAAATGTGGTTTTTAGCTGTGCAATGCCTTTAGAAGCAAGGGGATGCTATCGCAGAAAACAGGGCTCTGGAAGAATGCGTCCCCGGCCGCGGCCGCGGCCGGCCAACCGCAGCGAAAGTGAGGCAATGCCAGATGAAAAAGCCCGCCGGACCGCCGGAGGGCGCGGGCCCGGCAGCGGGCCTATTCCCCCGCCTTGATCTCGTCCCAGAGCTTCGTGTACTTGATGTTCTGGTCGCCGAGATCGCCGATCATCTCCAGCTTCGCCACCACCTCCGGCGGCGGGAACAGGATCGGATCGGACCGGATTTCCTCGGACAGAAGTTCATAGCTGGCGGCGTTCGGGCAGAGGAAATAGATGAACTCCGTCAGTTCCGCGGCCACCTGCGGATCGAGGACGAAATTGATGAACTTGTGCGCCAGTTCAACCTGCTTGGCCGCGGTCGGGATCGCCATGTCGTCGAAGCTCAGCGCCGAGCCCTCCCGCGGCACCGCGATCTGGATGTCCTCGTTTTCGCTCTGCACGAGCATCAGGTCGCCGCTGTAGCCGTGCGTCAGCAGGAATTCGCCGGAGGCGAGCCCGGTCTTGTACTGCTCGTTCTCGAACTTCGCGACGTTCTTCTTCCAGCGCAGGACGACCTCCTTGGCGGCGGCCAGCTGGGCGTCATCGAGGGTGTTCAGGCTGTAGCCCAGGAATTTCAGCGCCGCGCCGATCGTCTCGCGGTGGTCGTTCAGCAGCGTCGTGCGCCCCTTGAGGTCCGCGCGGTCGAACATGGACCACGAGGGTTCGAAGTCCGGCACCTTGCTGTCGAGAACCCCCAGGCAGGTGATCGTGACCGTGTAGGGCACGCTGTGGTCCATGTCCCGGTCGACCGCCATCGCCAGGTAGGCCGGATCGACGTTTTTCAGGTTGGGCAGCCAGGCGGGCTCCAGTTTCCGCAGCATGCCCTGGTCGTGCATGATCTTGACCATGTAGCTGCTCGGAAACAGCAGGTCGTAGCCCGTCGCGCCGGCCTTGAGCTTGGCGTACATCTCCTCGTTGGAGGCGTAGGTGTCGATCACGACCCGGCAGCCGTTTTCGGTCTCGAAGCGCTGGACCAACTCCGGTTTCACATAGTCCGACCAGGTATAGATGTGCAACGTTGGTTTCCGCTCCCCGCACCCCGCCAGCGCCAGCAAGCCGGCCACGCAGACAATTGGTTTCCATGCCGTGATCTTCATATTGCTCCGCTCCTCTCGGCCGCCACCGGCAACCGTCTTGGATTGTGCCAGCTGCCGCCGTAGACCGCAATCCCCAATTTGGCGCTCCGCCGGGGGCCGGGCGGCCGCCTTTCGCCTTGCCCGCGGCGGCCGGAGCCCATACCATGGGGCCCGCATGACTGCGCCCGTGCCAGAACCTGCCGCCGCTGCGGACTGCCCGCCGCCCATCGCCATCGCGGGGCTGACGCTCGCGTTCGGCGGGCGCACGGTGCTGCAGGACTTTTCCCTCCAGGTGGCCGTGCGCGAGAAAGTCGTGCTGGCGGGCGCCTCGGGCAGCGGCAAGTCCAGCCTCCTGGCCTGCCTGCTGGGCTTCCTGGCCCCGGCCGCCGGCCGCATCGCCATCCGCGGCGAACCGCTCACCCCCCGCTCCGCCTGGCGCCTGCGCCGCGCCATGGCGCTCGTCCAGCAGGAACCGGATCTCGGCGAACTCGGCGTCGCAGAATGGCTGCGGGAGCCGCTCGCGTTCCGCGCCAACGAAACGCTGCGCGGCAACTTCGCCCGCGTGCCGGAGTGGCTGGCGCAGCTGCGGCTTTCCCCGGCCATCTTGAAGCAGAAAGGCCCCGAGCTTTCCGGCGGCGAAAAGCAGCGGCTCGCGCTCGTGTCCGCGCTGCTGCTGGACCGCCCGATCCTGCTCCTGGACGAACCCACGTCCGCGCTCGATCCCGAGGCGCGCCGGGCGGTGTACGATTGCCTCGCCGGCCTGGACCGGCAGACCTTGCTGCTGGTATCGCACGACGCCGGCCCGGCCCTGGATTTCGCCGACCGCACGGTGCGGCTGCCCGGAGAGGAGGCCGCCCGTGGCGCATGACATCGGTCATGCCGGCCTCGCGGCCTGCTATCTCCTGCTCCTGCTGCCGCTGGGCGCGATGCTGTGGCTGAAAATCCCGCTGGTCGGCCAGACGGTGGTTGCGGTCGTGCGCATGACCGTACAGCTGCTGCTGGTCGGCTTCTATCTGCAGTTCCTGTTCGCGCGGGACGACTGGCGGCTGACCGCCCTCTGGCTGGTCGTCATGATCGGCGTCGCCGACGTCTCGATCCTGCGCGGCACGCGTTTGTGCGTGCGGTGCTTCGCGGTGCCGCTGTTCCTCGCGCTGGTCGCCGGCACCGCCCTGCCGCTGTTCTTCTTCGTGGCCCTGCTGCTGCGCCTGCCGCATTGGATGGACCCGCAGTACGTCGTGCCCATTGCCGGCATGATCCTCGGCAACTGCCTGCGCGCCGACATCGTCGGCGTCCGCGCCTTCTACGACGCCATCCGCAAATCCAACCGCGCCTACCTGCGCCGGCTCGCTGCCGGCGCCGGCCACGCTGAAGCCGTCCGGCCCTACCTCCGCGACGCCTGCAGCGCCGCGCTCGCGCCGACGGTCGCCAGCATGGCAACGATCGGCCTGGTGGCGCTGCCCGGCATGATGACCGGCGTCATCCTCGGCGGCTCCGATCCGGCCCTCGCCATCCGCTACCAGATCGCCATCCTGATCGCCATCTTCTGCGGCACGGCCGTCACCGTCGTCGGCGCCATCCTGCTCACCCTGCGCGCCGCGTTCAAACCCAGCGGCGTCCTTGACCCGTCCATCTTCCGCTGAAGCCCCCGCGGCCCGCGCGTACGGGACGCCCGCCCGCGCTATTCGCCGGCCTTGATCTCGTCCCAGAGCCGGGTGTACTTGACGTTGTTTTCGCCGAGGTCGGCCAGGGTTTCGAGCTTGGCGACGACCTCCGCCGGCGGGAACAGGATGGGATCGGCGCGGGTTTCTTCGGCGAGCAGCTCGTAGCTGGGCAGGTTCGGGCAGAGGAAGTAGATGAATTCGGTCAGCTCGGCGGCGGAGCGCGGCTCGAGGATGAAGTTGATCATCCGGTGCGCCAGGTCGGGCTGCGGGGCGCCGACGGGAATGACCATGTCGTCGAAATTGATCTGCGAGCCTTCCTCGGGCACTGCGATCTGGATGTCCTCGTTCTCGGCCTGGACGAGCATCAGGTCGCCGCTGTAGCCGTGCACGAGCAGGAATTCGCCGGAGGCCAGGCCGTTCTTGTACTGCTCGTTCTCGAACTTGGCGAGGTTCTTCTTCCAGCGCAGGACGAC
>CAYMTY010000095.1:0-4354 GCA_964393515.1 uncultured Verrucomicrobiota bacterium | reverse complement strand
GTGCGCCGTAGGGGTGGAACGCCTTGTTGGGATTTTCATTTTGGCTGTTCATGCCTTGGCCCTGTCCGAAATCGTGGCCGCGTCGTCGATGTTCTTTGCGAGAGGATAGTGGAGGGTCCATTTCACGTGCGGTAGCCAATATATTCTGATCCCAACAGTTTCATCGGCCCAAGTCAGACTTGTAAAGCCAAAGTGGTTGGTCGGAGATTAGCGTGTGGAATCGGAGGAGTCAATGGACATGGCGCAACCGATTCAGGACAAGGGGATAAGCCTAGGGATGCCCAGGCATGAACGGCAACTATACGCACAGGGGATGGCGTTTTGAGTTGCGCCTATTGGCCAATATACGCAAGATGCAAACACCAACTCAAGGAGGGCGATATGGATCTGGAAAGGGCGGTTTCATTTCCCGACTGGAAGCGAGTTCTGGAGGCGGAAACGGGTTTGGACGGGGTGGTTCGGAGCCGGTATCGCTGGGCGATTGGGGAGTATCTGGGTCATCTAAAGGAGACGAAGCAGCGTGCTTCGCTGGCGACTGCGAAGGCGTATTTCGATGGGGGTGCGGGCAACGAGATGGCTCGGGAAGCCGTTCGGTGGTTCTTCAAGGCGGAGGAAAGAACCAGAACCCATGCTTCCATGAAGAGCGATTGCCTACCTGGAAAACCAAAGACCCAGGAAAGCAAGAAAGCGGACGGGGTTGATGTGGAGGGGGCGGCGACGGCGATTCTGCCGGAGCAGATGGATCGGGGAGCGGATGGATGGGAACGGCAACTGGTGGATCGGTTGCGGGTTGGGCATTACCAGTGGCGAACGGAGCAGACCTATCGGGAATGGGCGTGGAGGTTTGCGGGATGGATGGGAACGAAACGGATGGAGGAAGCGACCGGGGAGGATGTGAAGCAGTACCTGACGCATTTGGCGGCCGAGAAGAACGTGGCGGCCAGTACGCAACGGCAGGCGTTGAATGCGCTGGTTTTCTTTTTCCGTGAAGTGCTGGGGCGGGAGCCTGGGGATTTGACGGGGTTCCAGGCTTCGAGGCGTCCGCCCCAGGTTCCAACGGTGCTAACGTCTGCGGAATGCATCAGGTTGTTCGACCAACTGGAGGGGACGACGAAACTGATGGCTCAACTGACGTATGGGGCGGGACTGCGGCTGATGGAACTGCTTCGGCTGCGGGTCATGGACGTTGATCTGGAGCGGGGAATCGTGACGGTGCGGGCTGGAAAAGGCGGCAAGGATCGGGTCACTGTCCTGCCGGATTCGCTAAAGGGACCGCTGGCACAACATTTGGAACGGCTGCGGAGGCTGTTCGAGGAGGACCGGGCGGAAGGAGTGGCTGGGACATGGCTGCCTCCGGCAGTGGAGCACAAGATTCCCAACGCTGGGGAAACCTGGGCCTGGCAATGGCTGTTCCCTTCCCGCCAGATGGCCATAGATCCCCGTTCTGGGATTCGCAGGCGGCACCATGTGCAGAATTCGGCTTTCCAGACGGCGATTCGCAATGGGGCGGAAGAAGCGAAGATCGCGAAACGAGTGACTCCGCATACCTTGAGACATAGTTTTGCGACCCATTTGTTGCAGGCTGGTCATGACATCCGGACGGTTCAGGAACTGCTGGGCCATGCGGCGGTGGAGACGACGATGATTTATACCCATGTCCTGAACAAGCCGGGGGTGTCGGTGCGGAGCCCACTGGACGCGGGGCAATAGCGAGGGGCTTTTCTCCGCCCATGCCCGCGCTCGGTCGGCGGTGGGCTGGTCGCCGCGCTTGCCGTGGGAGGCGTTTTCCGCCGCTAGGAATCGTCGGCGCGGGTAGGGCTGGGTCTTTGGGCGGGTCGGGCCCGCTCGCGGTTCTGCGGTGTCTTTCTCGCCGCTAGGACGCCCGTAAGCGCTCCGGGGCGCGGGGCGGATCGGTGGCCGGGTCCGTGGCTGGTCGGCCTTCTCCGTCGAATCTGGGGCGCTAAAAAAAGTGTTGACGGTCTGTTGACAAACTTGGGGCTTAAAAGTGCCATTATGCGCCAAAACTGCCCCTCTCCCGAAAACAGCGATATTCTCTAGGGAATATGCGTTATTTCAATACAGGCTTGGGGATTCGTCAACGGGCTTGGTGCGCTTTGGGGATGGCCGTCGCGGTTTAGGAAACCGCCGCTCTGTCCAACTGAGCTACCGGGGCGTGGCTCTGCTTCAACCACAAAACCCCGGACGGTTCAAGTCCCCTGTTGCCGGACGGGGTTCCAGGCCGTAGACTGATGCCATTCAAGGAGCAAGAGTATGAGCTTTCCTTACATCCCCGTTGTGTCGAAACTGCACGATCCGCAAACCCTGGCGGCCGTCCTCGGGGGGCCCGAAAAGGGGCTGGCCAGCATCGGCGGGCGGCGGATCGACGGGGCGGTGGCGGACCGGGAGGAAGTGGCGTTTTATTTCGTGCAGACGGGCGGGGTGGAGCCGGAGGTGATCCGCCGCTACCGTTCGCGCGCGCAGCAGGGCAAGGCGGGGCCGATGCTGCTGATCGCGCATCCGGCGCACAATTCCCTGCCGGCGGCGCTGGAAATCCTGGCCCAGATTCAGCAGGAGGGCGGCCAGGGCCGGATTTACCTGTTGCACGGGCCGGACGACAAACAGACCCTCGCGGAAATTTCCCGGACGGCTTTGTGTTTGCAGGCGAACCGCAAGCTGGCGGAAGACCGGCTTGGCCTGGTCGGCGCCAGCGCGGATTGGTTGGTTGCCAGCTCCCACCGCCCGGAGGTCCTTACCACCCGGTTCGGGATGAGAGTGGTGCCGCTGACGGTGGACGACCTGCGCGCGCGGATTGCCCGCGACCCGTTGCCGGCGGACGGTCCGGAATTCGAGGCCTGGAACCGGGCGGCGGCCCGTGAGGGCGTGAACCGAACGGCGTTTTCCCGCGCCGTCGGCGTTTACCGAGGCTTGCTGGAACTGGTGCGGGCCAACCGGCTGAGCGCGGTGACCGTCCGTTGCTTCGACCTGGTCGTGCAGGATGGCACGACCGGTTGCCTGGCGCTGTCGCGCCTGGCAGACGAGGGCATCACCGCCGGCTGCGAGGGGGACATGCCGTCCGTGGCTCTGCTCCGGTGGCTCTGGCATCTGACGGGCAAGGCGGGCTGGATGACCAATCCGGCAGACGTCGACGTGCGCACCGGCGAACTGCTGCTGGCCCATTGCACGGTGCCGCTGGGGCTGACGACCGCCCACCGGCTGCAGACACATTTTGAATCGGGCAAGGGCGTGGGGCTGGCCGGCGAACTCCCGGTTGGCCCGGCGACCGTGCTGCGGCTGGGCGGGGCCCAGCTGGAACGCTGGTGGGGCGCGGAAGGAACACTGGTCGAACACCGCCGCCGGGACGACCTGTGCCGGACACAGGCGCGGTTGCGGATTGCCCCCGTGGCTGCCGCGGAACTGCTGGCGGCCCCGCTGGGCAACCATCTGGTGCTGGTGCCGGGGCATGTCAAATCCCTGTTCCGCGAGGCGTTTGAACTGGGGGCGGCCTCGCGGGCGTGAAGCGCTGCAAATGGCGTTGCGGGGCCGGCCGGGGTGCGCTAGGATGGCGGCCATGAAATGGATTTCGTCCATGCTGATCTGCGGCGCCGCCTGCGCGGCCGTAGCGGCCCCCGAAGCGCGGCCGTTCGCGGACTATCAGGTCATTCTCGACCGCAAGCCGTTCGGCGCCCCGCCGGATCGGTCCCTGGAGCCGGAACGGGTGGTGCCGGTCAGCGAATCCTTCGCGGCGTCCCTGCTGCTTTCGAATCTCTACGAGCTGGACGACGGCAACCTGCGCGCGGCGTTTGTGGACCGCAAGGACAACAGTTTCTTTGCGCTGGTGGTGGGCGAAACCAGCGACAGCAGCATCGAGCTGCTGGATGTCGACTACGACAAAGGCACCGCCGTGCTCAAGAAGGGCGCGGAAACAGTCGAGTTGTCGCTGGGCGGCGGGGACACCGGCCAGGTCCTGTCCGCGGCGCAGGCGCAGGACCGGCAGAAGCAGGCCGAGGAGCGCCGGATGTCTTACGCGGAGCGCCGGCGCCAGCGAATGCTCGAACGGCAGAAAACCCCGGAGGCGCAGCAACCCCTGTTGACCGGAGAAGCCCTGGAACAGCACCTGCAGGATTACCAGATGGAAGTGATCCGCCAGGGCATGCCGCCGCTGCCGGTCCAGCTTTCGCCCGAGCGCGACGCTCAACTGGTCGCCGAGGGCTTCCTCCCGCCCGTGGACGAAGAGGGCTACGAGATTGCGCCCGAGGAGGAATACTACGAGGAAGGGGAGTAGGGGGGCTGCGGGTTCCACCGGCCGGGGGGCGCATCTGCGATTAGGTGCATTTTAGGGGGCAGGCTCGGGACC
>CAYMTY010000094.1:0-4516 GCA_964393515.1 uncultured Verrucomicrobiota bacterium | reverse complement strand
CCCACGCCGCCTGATCCGTTCTTCGGCGAAAACAGACTTTTTCAGCGGCGACTAATTATGCAGATGGGAGCCCCATGCAGAATTTGAATCCCACGCTCTGGCGGACCTGCCGGGCGCTGTCGGGCGCGGTCCGGATCCAATTACTCCGCCAACTTTTCGATCATCCGGGTCGCTCGGTTTCCGAATTGGCCAAGGCCGTCGGAATCGGCCGCTCTGCGGCCTGCCAGGAATTACGGCGGCTGCAATCCCGGGGGCTCCTGCAGGCCGAGCGCCAAGGAACAAGCGTCATTTATCGGCTCGGGGCGGATCCCCAGGTTCGTTCGGCCGCTCCCTTGCTACACGCCCTGAAATCGGCACTGGCGGATTTGCCGCCCGAACGCGACACCGACATGGGGTCGCTCGCCTTCGGCCTGGCCTATCCCCGGCGCATTGCCATCGCCCAGGCGCTGCTGGCGGGGCCCCAATCCGCGCTGGAGTTGGGCATGAAACTGCGGCTTTCGGGGTTTGCGATCTTCAGCCACCTGCAGATCCTGCAGCAAAGCGGTTTTGTCCAGCGGGCGCACGGGCGCTTTCAGTTTGCCGTGCCTCCCCATCCGCTGGCCCGGGTGCTGGCCCGGCTGCTGCCCGGATCCTGAGTCGCCCGTTGGAAAGCACGCCGCCTACACCTGCACCCCGAGTTCGTACAGCACCGCGGCGGCCAGGTAGAGCGAGCCGGCCGCGACCACGATGCCGTTGTTCTTTCGCGCCCACTGTTTTGCATTCTTCACGGCGGCGGGCATCGCGCCCTCCGCCGCCGGCAGGCGGGCGGCCTTGGCCGCCGTGAGCAGCCGGTCCATGGGCATGTTGCGCTCGCTGTCCAGCGGCACCAGGACACAGGCATCCACGACCGTCCGCAGCAGCCGGAAGAATCCGGCCGCGTCCTTGTCGGCCAGCAGGCCGCAGATCAGCGCCACCGGCCGGTCGCCGCGGAACTTTTTCAGGAACGCGGCCAGCGCCGCCGCGGCGTCGGGATTGTGTGCCACGTCCACCAGGAAGACCGGATCGCGCAAGGCCACCTGGCAGCGCCCCGGCCAGCGGGTCTGTTCCAGCCCGGCGCCCAGGACCTCCGGCGGCAGCGGCAGGTGCAGTTCATCGCGCAGCCACTCGAGGGCGGTGACGGCCAACGCGCAGTTCTCCAGTTGGAAGTCGCCTAACAGCGGCAGCCGCAGCGGCGGCCAGGGCCCGGCCGCCGTCTCGACCGCCAGCACCTGACCGTCCAGGTCCTGCGAAAGGCGCCGCACGGAAACGCGTTCGTGCGCCCGCAGCAGCGGCGCCCCCGCCTCCCGCGCCCGGGCCTCGACCACCTTCAACACCACCGGCTTGAGCCGGCCGACTACCACCGGCCGCCCGGGCTTGATGATGCCCGCCTTTTCGGCCGCGATCTGTTCGAGCGTGCGCCCGAGGAACGCCGCGTGCTCCATGCCGATCTCGGTGAGGACTGACACCAGCGGCGTCACGACATTGGTGCTGTCGAGGCGGCCGCCCATGCCGGTCTCCAACACCGCCAGTTGCACCTGCTGTTCAAGGAACCACTTGAAGGCCACGGCCGTGGTCAGCTCGAAGAAGGTCCCCGGCCGGCCGGCGGATTCGGCGGCCTGGGCCTGGTCGGCCTGCTCGACGCGGGTCAGCAACCGGATCAATTCCGGATCGGGGATCGGCTCGCCCCGGATGCGGATACGTTCGTTGAAGCGGATCAGGTGCGGGCTGGTATAGAGCCCGGTGCGCAAGCCGGCCGCGCGCAGGACGGATTCGATCATGGCCGACACCGAACCTTTGCCATTGGTGCCGGCGACATGCACGCACGGCAGTTGTAGCGGCTCGGCGTCCAGATCGCGCAGCAGCGCCTGCGTGGTGTCCAGGCCGAACTTCACGGTGCTACCGCCGATGCGGCGGTAGAGGTACGTCAGTTTCGCATCCAGGATGGCGGAAGCCTTGCTCATGGGCGGCGGGGGAAACAGTGGCCGGCGGGACCGCCCGCGGTCACGCGGGCACTTCCGGCGGTTCGGAGGGCACCAGGGGGCCGCAGAAGAAATCCAGCAGCTGCGCCAGGCGGGTCTTGAGTTCGCCGCGCGGCACGATCTGGTCGAGCAACCCGTGCCTGAGCAGGAAGTCGGGCCGCTGGAATCCCGGCGGCAGGTCCTGCTGGATGGTCTCCTTGATGACGCGCGCGCCGGCGAAGCCGATCAGCGCGCCGGGTTCGGCCAGGATCACGTCCCCGAGCGAGGCAAAGCTGGCCATGACGCCAGCAGTGGTGGGATGCGTCAGCACCGGGATGTAGGGCAGGCCGGCCTCGGCGTGGCGGGCCAGGGCGCCGCTGGTCTTGGCCATCTGCATGAGGCTCATCATGCCCTCGTACATGCGCGCGCCGCCGGAGGCGCAGACAATGACCACCGGCAGTTTTTCCGCGGTGCCGCGTTCGATCAGGCGGGTGATCTTCTCACCCACCACCGAACCCATGCTGGCGCCGAGGAATTCGAAATCCATCACGCCCAGGGCAAGCGCCCGGCCCGCCAGCCGGGCCCGGCCGCAGGTCACCGCGTCGGTCTCGCCCGTCTTGCGCCGGTTGGCCTCCAATTTCTCCTGATAGGAGGCCTCGCCGACGAAGCCCAGGAAATCAATGCTGTACAGATCCTTGTCCCACTCGACGAAAGAGCCGGGATCGGCCAGCATGGCCAGGCGCTCCCGCCGGCTCATCGGGAAATGGTGGCCGCACAGGGGACAGACGCGCAGGGCTTTCTCCTGCTCCTCGCCGAAAACCATTTCGTTGCAGCCCGGGCACTTCAGCCACAGGCCGTCGGGCATGTCCCGTTTCTTGCGGGCCTTTTTCAGGACGGTTTTTTTCTTTCCGAACAAAGTCATCCGATAACATCCATTCCTTTACGGCCCCGGGCCGGGCTCATCCTCTGGCCACCGTCAGCACCATCACGGCCGCAGCACCGGCGGCCATGAGCGCCCGGGCGCATTCGTTGACGGTGGCTCCGGTGGTCATGACATCGTCCACCAGCACGATCCGCGCCCCGCGCACGCGCCGGGGCCGGGGGACCGAGAAAACGCCTTTCACATTATGGACCCGCTGGGCCGCTGTCAAACGTGTTTGGGTGTCCGTGGAGCGCGTTCTTCGCAACACCCTGTTCCGGAAGGGGATGCCAATACGGACAGCCAGTTGTTCCCCCAGCAGAGCGGCCTGGTTGTAGCCGCGTTCCCGTTCCCGCCGGGGATAGAGCGGCACGGGGGTGATATAATCCGCCGCCCGCACCTCCGGCGGGCAGGTTCGCCACAGGGCCAGCAGCCAACCGCTCAGGTTGTCCAGCAGCCAGGTGCCGCCATGGTACTTGAACCGGCGGAGGCAGGCTTGCGCCAAGCTATCGTAGCGCACGGCTGAGCGCGCCCAGGCGAAGACCGGCGGCTGCTGGTGGCAATTGGTGCATTCGAAGGGGCCGCTGATATCCCCCGCGACCGGATCGCCGCATCGCTCGCAGAACGGCAGACCCACCGTCTTCACGGCGGCCTGGCAGTCCCCGCACAGCGCGCCCGGCTCGTCCGGCAGGGCGACGCCGCAGCCTTCGCAGGCGCGGGGAAACACCAGGTCGAGCAGGAACCATTCCATGGCGGCAGTCTGCGCGCCGGCCGGCCGCTTGTCGAGCCGGAGATGCGGCCATGAAAAAGGGCGGCCCGCGGCCGCCCTGCAGTCCTTTCCGGTGAAAGGTCTATTTGCTCATCCGGCGGCGCAGCGCCAGGGCCAGCGCACCGAGGCCGAGCAGGCCCATCGTAGCCGGTTCCGGAACCGCCATCGGCTGCCAAGTCTGGCTATCGAAGGCCACATTGCCCGCAAACGGGATCTCATGACCCGGGGTGTACCACTGCTGCGGATCGTAGGCGCCCACGTCGCGGGCCGCCGTGTCCAGCAACAGATAATTTCCGCTGCCTGCGGTCGGCAGGGCGGTGTCGAACAGCACGGAATAGATGAAAATGTCGTCCGTGAAGGACATGCCCTTGCTGACGATATTGACATAGTCAAACAGCGGTTCAGGATCGTCGTAAATATCAACTTCTGTGAAATTGAGATGGTTGTCTAAATCAGCCAGAGTAAAATTGATGGTTGCGGAGGAAGACTGGTAGATCCGAATGGCCCACCCGTCTTGGAGCGTCTTGCCGTCGTAGGTGAATGTTGTGCTTCCATCAACAAATGTGCCATTGATCCCGATTAGGCTGGCGTGGGCCGTGATCCCCAAAGTCAAAACCGCCAATCCCGCCATGATCCGCATTTTCATTTGAGTCGCCTTTCTCCTTATCTATCCAAACTGTCTTGGCCAGGACAAAACCCTGATCCCACATCTAGGATCGCGATGATCTTTGATTTTTCCCGGGCTGTCAAATCATTTCAGAATATTTTTTGAGGTGGCTGGACCCCGCGGCGGCTACTCCAGCCCGGCCTTGTACTCGTTGGGCTCCACCCATTCAAAGGCGCCGTTGACGG
>CAYMTY010000093.1:0-4598 GCA_964393515.1 uncultured Verrucomicrobiota bacterium | reverse complement strand
CGGTGAAGCACTTGCTTTTTCAAGCCTTATTCAAAAGCATTATCCGGGTTTACTGTAGCCGGTCCCGCTGGGGCCGGCCATGGAATCAGCAGCCCCGCGCCCATCGGGCGCGGCTACAATCAATCCGAATAACGCTGGTTCTGCAGCAACACCCCCAGCCGGCGCGGCGCATCCCGCGCCGGCTTTTTTACAGCTTGGTTTCGGTGTCCGGCTGCCAGAGGTAGGCCCGCGTCTCGGCCACGAGCACCGGCGCCAGGATCAGCAGCGCCACGAGGTTCGGCAACGCCATCAGGCCGTTGGCGACGTCGGCGAAGTTCCACACCACCGGCATGGAGATGAGCGCCCCGGCCAGCACCGCCACCACCCAGACGATGCGATAGGGCAGGATGGATTTCCGGCCGAACAGATATTCCAGCGCGATCTCGCCGTAGTAGGACCAGCCCAGCAGCGTGGAAAACACAAAAGTCAGCAGGCCGAAGGTCAGAATGGCAGGCCCGAAAACGGGGATGGCGTCGAAAGCGGCCTTGGAAAGCGCCGCGCCCTTCAGGCCGTTCATCCATTCGCCGGAGTTGACCACCACCAGGCCGGTCATGGCGCAAATGACCACCGTGTCCCAGAAGGTGCCGGTGGCAGAAACCAGGGCCTGGCGCACCGGATTGGGAGTCTGGGCGGCGGCCGCGACGATCGGTGCGCTGCCCATGCCGGATTCGTTCGAGAACAGGCCCCGGGCGATGCCGAAGCGCAGCGCTTCGCGCACCCCCGCGCCGAGGAAACCGCCCGCCGCGGCATGGCCGGTGAAAGCGCTGGAAAAAATCAGGCCCACCGTGTGCGGCAGCGTCCGCCAGCCCAGCACCAGAATGACCAGGCAGCCGAGAACGTAACCAATCGCCATCACCGGCACCAGGGCCTGGCAGACCCGCGCGATTGAGCGGATGCCGCCGAGGATGACCGCCCCCACCGCCAGCGCCATGACCACGCCGGAGATCCACGGTGCGATGTGAAACGTCTCCTGCAGCATGCCCGCCACCGCGTTCGACTGGACCATGTTGCCGATGCCGAAGGAGGCGATCACCGTCATAACCGCGAAGAACCAGGCCAGCGGCTTGTTGCGCATGCCGCGGTCGAGGACGAACATCGGCCCGCCCGCCATGGAGCCGTCCGGCATGGTCACGCGGTACTTGATCGAGAGCACCGCCTCGCCGTACTTCGTGGCCATGCCGAAGACGCCGGTCAGCCACATCCACAGCACCGCCCCGGGCCCGCCGGCGGCCACCGCCGTGGCCACCCCGACGATGTTGCCGGTGCCGATCGTGGCCGCCAGCGCCGTCATCAGCGCCCCGAAATGACTGATGTCGCCCGCCCCTTCCCGCTTCCGATGGAAGGAAAACCGGATGCCTTGCAGCACGTAGCGCTGGATGAAGCGCAGCCGGAAGGTCAGATAGAGATGCGTGCCGAACAACAGCACCAGCATCGGCGGACCCCAGACCCAGCCGCTGAGAGTGGACAACCCGTTGTTGATCGCTTCCATGGACGCCTCCTTGGGATGAGCACGCGCCGATTCTCCACATCGGGCCGCAAAAGGGAAGCGGGAAAAACGCTTAACCGGCTTTCCGCTTCTTCCCGTCTTTTGTTGTTTGAGGGTCCGTCCCCTTCGGGCTATATTGGCCGTCGCTGCAAAACCAGAACCCTCCGCGGCGGAATCCTTCAGGAGAATCCAGCATGACCGAAAATAAAGAAGCGCTCCCCGGCCACGAAACCCAGTCCAGCGAGATGAACTGTCCGAGCTGCGGTCGCTTTGTCGGCGCCGTCACCAAGTGCCCCTATTGCGGGGCCAAGGTCCAGAAACGCATGAGTCTGGTCGCGGTTCGCTGGGCCGCCGTCCTGCTCGCCACCCTCGGTCTCTTCCTCCTCTACCTCATGGCCAAGCACCGCGAGGTGCCGGTCGTGATGATCGGCAACATCCAGCCGACCATGAATTTCGGCCAGATCCGCATCGTCGGCCAGGTCGAAACCGACGCCCGCCCTTTCCGCAGCGGCGCCGGCGCCAGCTTCAACGTCTCGGACGGCACCGGGCGGCTCATCGTCTTCGCCACCAAGAAGCAGATGGACGAAATGAACGCGCGGAACCTCCTCCCCCAGGCCGGCGATGCCATCAACCTGGTCGGCAGCCTCAACATTTCGGACGAGGGGGCCTCGCTGCGCCTGCTCAGCCTGAACGATTTCCAGCTGATCCGCGCCCCCGCCGCCTCCGTCCAGATCGCGGGCATCAACGACACGTTGGCGGGGCAATCGGTGACCGTGGCGGGACAAATCACCGATGTCATCGTCCCCCCGGCCGGCACCAAGCGGCCCTACGTGCTCAAGCTCAAGGACGACTCCGGCGAAGTTTCCCTCAAGCTCTGGCCGAGCGATTACGATAAAATCCAAGGGAAGGAAGCCCTGAACGGCGCTTTCGTCCGCGCCCGCATTGCTGTCGGCAGCTATGAGGGCAAGCTCGACCTCAAGCTGTCCTCTGGCGCGGACCTGGAGGTCCTCGACGGCCCGCCCGGCGCGATCCCCCATAAAACTCCCGCGCAAAAGGCCGCCGCGACCTACCACAAGGAGCAGGCCGCCGCCCCGCGCGACTTCTCCCGCGGCCGCTTGACGCAGGCGGAACTCCTGCCCCTCGGCGCCATCACCGCCGCGCACGACGGCCAAACCGTCCGCGTCCGTGGCCGCGTGGCCTCTGTGCGGGCACCGGAGGCCGGCACCAAGCAGCCCTTCTCCCTCATCCTCCAGGAGGGCGACGCCTCGCTCCGCGTCACCTACTGGTCGAACATCAACGAAGTCATAGCCGTCAAGCCGGCCGAAGGCGCCGAGTTCGAGATCGAAGGCGAAATCGAAGTCTACAAGGACAAGCCCGGGCTCAAGGTCGAAAGCGGCTACAAGGTCAAACAGGTGGCGGCCGCCCCCGCCGCCGCCGCCGCCGCCACCGCCGACATCGGCGCGCTAACCGCGGGCGACCAGGGCCGAACGGTCGCCGTCACGGGCACCCTTGGCGCCCCCCGCGATCTCGGCGGCAAGGGCACCGCCTATGCACTCGCCGGCGCCGGCGGCGCCATTGACCTCGTCCTGTGGAATTCCATCATCCCGGCCGAGGTCCGCGATTCGCTGAAGGAAGGCCAGCGGGTTTCCGCCGCAGGCGTGGTCGGCGTCCGCGAGGGCCAGCTTCAGCTCAAGGCCAATCCCGGCGCGTCCGTGCAGGTTCTGCCCTGACCGAAAGGAGCGCGCAAGATGTCCCCCTTCTGGACCGTTCTTCTCTCCACCATCGGCGGCACGCTGGTCGCCGCCGTGCTGGCCTGCCTGCCCGGCCTGCACATCTACAACGTCATGGGCGCGCTAGTGCTGGGCATCCTCGCGCTGGAGGGCACGGCCCATGCCATCCCCGCGGACGTGTTCCTGCCGGCCTTCGCCGGCATGGTCGTCGGCTGGTCCATGCTCAACACCATTCCGGCCGTCCTGCTCGGCACGCCTGACGAGTCGGCCATGTTCACCGTGCTGCCCGGCCAGAAGTACCTGATGGCCGGCCGCGGCTTCGAGGGCACGATGATCACCGCCGTCGGCGGTCTCGCCGGCGCCTTCTTCCTCGTCTGCGTCATGGCGCCGCTGGCGCCGCGCTACCTGCCGGTCTCCCAGGAGGTGCTCAAGGGGCAAATGCACTGGGTGCTGTGGGTCATCATCACCTTCATGCTGATGTCCGAATGGCCCAAGGGCGGCAACCGCGGCAAGGCCGGCTGGGCCAAGTTCTACGACGCCTGGAAGACGCTGCTGGCCGGCCTGGCCACCTTCATTCTGGCCGGCCTGCTGGGCTTCATCCTCCTCACTCGCTCCCCGGTCAGCCACGAGGTGGCCTTCCAGAACATCATGCCCGCCTTCGTCGGCCTGTTCGCCATCCCGTGGTGCCTGTTGAACATGATCTCGGCCGCCGACGTGCCGCCGCAGCGGCTGGCCAAGGGCCTGGAGATCAATGGCGACATCATCCTGCGCTCGGTCTGGTCCGGGGGCCTCGGCGGCGGCATTGCCGCCTACTTCCCGGTCGTCACCGGCGGCGTCGGCGGCATGCTCGCCGGCCATGCGACCGCCCAGCGCGACGAGCGCATCTTCATCATGGGCCAGGGCGTCTCGAAGTTCATCTACTACGTCGGCGCCTTCATGCTGCTGTTCGTGCCGGGCCTGAACCTGACCCGCGGCGGCGGCGCCTGGATGGTCAAGACGCTCTACACCCCGTCGGGCTACGCCGACTACTATCTCATCCTGGGCAGCATCGCGGTCGCCTCCGGCCTCTCCTACCTGCTCATGGAGCCGCTCAGCCGGCTGATCCTGCGCTTCATCGACCGCTTCAACTACCGCCACGTTTCGACCGTCGCCCTCGTCATCATTGTCGTGATGGTCATGGCCGTGACCGGCTGGATCGGGTTGTTCATCGCGGTGGTCGCCACGGGGATCGGGCTGCTGCCGGTCCTGTTCGGCTCGCGGCGGCTCAACTGCCTCGGCATCCTGCTGCTGCCCATCGCCTGCAACATGTCCGGCTTCGGCGAAACCATCACCGGCTGGCTCGG
>CAYMTY010000092.1:0-4647 GCA_964393515.1 uncultured Verrucomicrobiota bacterium | reverse complement strand
GCCCTGGGCTCGCGCCTCCTGCGCGACTGGCTCGTGCGCCCGCTCCAGAACCTCGCCGCCATCACCGCCCGCCATGACGCCGTCGAAGCCTTCCTGAAAAAGCGCCACGACCTCGACGCCCTCCGCGGCGTTTTGGGCGAAATCAAGGACCTCGAACGCCTCCTCTCCCGTCTCTCCGCCGGCTCCGGCAACGGGCGCGATGTCCGCGCGCTGGCCACTTCCCTCTCCAGGCTCCCCGCGCTGAAAACCGCCCTCTCCGCGCATTCCGCCCCCCGCCTGCGCGAACTGGCCGAGGCCATCGTGCCGCAGGACGACCTCGTCGCCCTCGTCGACCGCGCGCTGGTCGCGGAGCCGCCCATGGCCATCAAGGAGGGCGGCGTCATCCGCAAGGGCTACCACGCCGAACTCGACGAACTCCGCGCCGCCGCCCACGATGGCAAGCAGTGGATCGCCGAGCTCCAGGCGCGCGAAGTCGAGCGCACCGGCATCGCCTCCCTCAAGATCCGCTTCAACAAGGTCTTCGGCTACTTCATCGAAGTCACCAAGTCCAACCTGTCCCGCGTCCCGGAGGACTACCTCCGCAAGCAGACCGTCGTCAACGGCGAGCGCTTCGTCACCCCCGAGCTCAAGGAGTGCGAGCACAAGATCCTCGGCGCCGAGGACAAGTCCGTCGCCCTCGAGTACGAGCTATTCCTCGCGCTGCGCGAACAGGTCGTCGCCCACACCGCGGCCATCCAGCAGACCGCCGCCGCCGTCGCCGAGACCGACGTCCTTGCGACCTTCGCCGAGCGCGCCCTGACCTGCCGCTACGTCCGCCCGGTCATGACCGCCAACGGCGCGCTTGTCATCCGCGACGGCCGCCATCCCGTCGTCGAACTCCTCCCCGAGTCCGGCCGGTTCGTGCCCAACGACACGCGGCTCGACACCACCGACAACCAGCTCCTGATCATCACCGGCCCCAACATGGCCGGCAAATCCACCTACATCCGCCAGGTCGCCCTCATCGTCATCCTGGCCCAGATGGGCTCGTTTGTCCCCGCCGCGGCCGCCGAAATCGGCGTCGTCGACCGCGTCTTCACGCGCGTCGGGGCGGGCGACGACATCGCCCGCGGCCGCTCCACCTTCATGGTCGAAATGCAGGAAACCGCCAACATTTTGAACAACGCCACCGCGCGCTCCCTCATCGTCCTCGACGAAATCGGCCGCGGCACCTCGACCTTCGACGGCATCTCCATCGCGTGGTCCGTCGCCGAGTATCTGCACAACCATGCCGACGTGAAGGCCAAGACCCTCTTCGCCACCCATTACCACGAGCTCACCGACATCGCCCTCACCCTCCCCGGCGTGAAGAACTACAATGTCCTCGTCAGCGAAAAGGACGACCGCGTCGTGTTCCTGCGCAAGATCGTCCCCGGCGCCGCCGACAAGTCCTACGGCATCCAGGTCGCCCGCCTCGCCGGCCTCCCCCCCGAGGTCGTCGCCCGCGCCAAGGAAATCCTCGCCAACCTCGAGGAACAGGAACTCAGCGACGCCGGCCAGCCCAAGCTCGCCCAGCCCCGCGCCCGCAAGCCCCGGCCCCTCGACGCCGGCCAGCTCCCCCTGTTTGAACATTGAGCCCGAGCCGAAATCGGTTTCGCACAGAGGCACTGAGTTCACAAAGATCCGAGCCGCTTGGAAGTTGCTGTAGCTGCGCCCGCCGGGCGCGGGGCTGTTGCAGGTAGGGCGAATCCTCCGGATGAGCCGGGCTCGGAATCCCCCTCTCGCCAGGAACGCCAAGTCCGCAAAGGTTCGGAAGGTAGGGCGGCCTGGCTCAGGCCGCCGGTATGTTGTTGCAGCTGCGCCCGCCGGGCGCGGGGCTGTTCAGGCAGGGCGAATCCTCCGGATGAGCCGGGTTCGGAATCCCCCTCTCACCAAGAACGCCAAGTCCGCAAAGGTTCGGAAGGTAGGGCGGCCTGGCTCAGGCCGCCGGTATGTTGTTGCAGCTGCGCCCGTCAGGCGCGGGGCTGTTCAGGTAGGGCGAATCCTCCGGATGAGCCGGGTTCGGAATCCCCCTCTCACCAAGACGCAAGGTCCGGAATACATCGCCGCGGCGCCGGCGGCGGCGCGGCCGCACCTGCGCCAGCTGCACCGGATCCTGAAGAGCGTCGCGCCGGCCGGGACGGAAGCCCTCAAGTGGGGGGTGCCGGTGTTCTGGGATGGCCGGGTCCTGTTCGGCTTTGCGGCGTACCGGGCGCATGTCAGTTTCGGGCCCGGAGCTGCCGCCATCCGGCGTTTTGCCCGGGAACTGGCGCCGTACCAGACCGGCAAGGGCACGGTCCAGTTCCCCGATGCCCGGCCCTTGCCCACCGGCCTCGTCCGCAAAATCGCCGCCGATTGCCTTGGGGAACCCGGCGGCGCGTAAAGGGCTTGCATCGCCGGCACGGGCAGGTAGCATGCCGGCAGGGTGCGGCCCGGGCGGGCTTTCCCCGCCCCCGCGCCGGAACCAAAGGAGCAGGATCATGGAAGCGGAACACGTCGTGCGTTTGGCCTGGCCGGACTTCGGCAACACGGTCTCCATCGTCGCCCTGGCGCTGGCCCTGGCGGTGTTCGTCTTCGCGGCGCTCAGCGGCGCCCGGGCGAACAAGTTCCGCATTGTTTTCGCCGTGTGCTTGGCCACGGTGATCGGCTGGTTCATCATGCCCCTGGCCGTCAAGACCGCCGCCGCCCTGCACGTGGCCGACACGAACGCCGGCACCGTGGCGCTGGTCACGGTCATGCTGTTTCTCGTCGCCGCCGTGGCAGCCGGCATCTACGAGATCATTACCGTGACCTTCCCGGACATCGGCATGTCCGCCAAGAAATAGCCCCGGGTTTCCCATGATGCGCGTCTTTTGGTTCGGAATCAGCCTGCTGCTGGCGGCCATCTCCGCCGCGCGCGCGCAGACCACGCTCGAAGCGGAGGGCGGCTGGGCCTTCCCCGGCTACAACGACGTGGCCATCCCCGGGGATTCCGGCACGCGGTTCTCGCTGACCGACGACCTGGATGCCGACGGGACGCCGGCATTCCGGGCGCGGCTCGGTCATCTCTTCGCCGGCCGGCACTGGGTGGCCCTGCTGGCGGCACCGCTGACGGCGGAGTCCCGCGGCACGCTCGCCGAGGCCGTGGACTTCAACGGCACCGCCTTCCCCGCCGGCACGCCCGTCCACGCCACCTTCCGCTTCGATTCCTATCGCCTCGTCTACCGCTACCGCCTCCACCAGTCGGACCGCTGGCGCCTCCACCTCGGCGCGGCAGCCAAGGTGCGCGACGCGGCCATCCGGCTGGCCGGCGGCGGGCTGGAATCGGAAAAGGACAATACCGGCGTCGTGCCGCTGCTGAGCTTCCACCTGGCCTGGACCCCCGCCGCGAACTGGCGCCTGCTGGCGGATGGCGAGGCGCTGGCGGCCCCGCAGGGCCGGGCCGAGGATATCCTGTTCGCCGTGCAAGTCGACGTGCGCCCCCGCCTGGCCCTCCACGCCGGCTACCGCCTGCTCGAAGGCGGCGCGGACAACGACGAAGTCTACACCTTCTCCCTCTTCCACTATCTCGTCGCCGGGGCGACGTGGACGTTTTGAAACGGACCGGCGGTCCGCCGCTCAGTTGCGGCCGACGCTGTGGTAGGTGAAGCCCAGCGCGCGGATTTTTTCCGGATCGAAGAGGTTGCGGCCGTCCACGATCACCGGACAGGCCATCACGTCCTTCAGCTTCTTCAGGTCGAGCTGCTTCACCGCGTCCCATTCCGTCAGGATCAGCACCAGGTCCGCGCCCTTGGCGCATTCGTAGAGATCCGCCACGCATTCGAGCCCGGGATGGAGCTCCTTGAACTTGTCCTCGGCCACCGGATCCCACGCGCGCAGTTTGGCTTTCATCTCCAGCAGCTTGGGCACGAAATAGAGGCTCGGGGCCTCGCGCACGTCGTCCGTCTCGGGCTTGAAGGCCAGGCCGAAGATGGCGATGTGCTTGTCCTGCACCACCCACAGCTCCTGCTTGACCTTCTTCATCACGTATTCGCGCTGGGCCTTGTTGATGGCCTGGACCTCCTTGAGCAGCTTGAAGTCGTAGCCGAGCGCGTCGCTCAGCCGCACGAACGCGTCCACGTCCTTCGGGAAGCACGAACCCCCGTAGCCCACGCCCGCGCTCAGGAAGCGCGGGCCGATGCGCGGGTCGAGCCCCATGCCCTTGGCCACCTGGCCCACGTCCGCCCCCGCCATCTCGCAGATGCGCGCCACGGCGTTGATGTAGGAAATCTTCATCGCCAGGAACGAGTTCGAGGCGTGTTTCGTCAGTTCGGCGCTCGTGACGCTCATGCGCAGGAACTGCCCGCCGCCCTTCTTTAGGATCGGCTTGTAGATCTCCTCGAGCAGATCGCCCGCCCGCTGGCTCTCCACCCCCACCACGATCCGGTCCGGATGCGTCGCGTCCTCGATGGCGGTGCCTTCGCGCAAGAACTCGGGGTTCGAGGCCACGTCGAAATCGGTGTCCTCGCGCAGGTATTTCAGGACCGTGCGCTTGAGATATTCGCTCGTTTTCGCCGGCACGGTGCTCTTCTCGACCAGCAGGCGGTAGCCGGTCATGTGCTCCGCCACCTGGCGGCCGACCTGCTCCACGTAGGTCATGTTCGCCTCGCC
>CAYMTY010000091.1:0-5135 GCA_964393515.1 uncultured Verrucomicrobiota bacterium | reverse complement strand
CCATCCCCACGGCGATTCGGCGGTCTACGACACGCTGGTGCGCATGGCGCAGGATTTTTCCATGCGCTACCTGCTCATCAAGGGGCAGGGCAACTTCGGCAGCATCGACGGCGATCCGGCGGCGGCCTACCGGTACACGGAGTGCAAGCTCGGGAAGATGGCGGAGGACCTGCTGACGGACATCGACAAGGATACCGTCGAGATGCAGAAGAACTTCGACGAATCCCTGCTGGAACCCACGGTCCTGCCGGCGCGCATCCCCAACCTGCTCGTCAACGGCTCGACCGGCATCGCCGTCGGCATGGCCACGAACATCCCGCCGCACAACCTCGGCGAGGTGGTGGACGCCGCCATCCACCTGATCGACCATCCCGCGGCAGCAGTGGTTGACCTGCTCCCCTTCGTGCAGGGGCCGGACTTCCCGACCGCCGGCATCCTCTGCGGGCGGACGCCGATCCGGCAGATGTACGCGACGGGCCGCGGCCACCTGAAGCTGCGCGGCCGGGCCGCAGTGGAGCCGTGGAAGGCCGACCGCGAACGGATCGTCATCACCGAGATCCCCTATGCGGTCAACAAGGCTGCGCTGATCGAGAAGATCGCCGAACTGGTGCACGAGAAGAAGATCGAGGGCATCAGCGACCTGCGCGACGAATCCGACAAGGACGGCATCCGCGTGGTGGTGGAGCTCAAGCGGGGCGAAATCGGCCAGGTGGTGCTGAACAACCTCTACAAGCAGACCCAGCTGGAAACAACCTTCGGGGCGATCCTGCTGGCGATCGACCACGGCCGGCCGCGGGTCATGGACCTCAAGGATCTGCTGCAGTGCTTCATCGACCACCGCTTCGAGGTGCTCACCCGGCGGACGCAGTTCGAGCTGCGCGAGGCCGAGGCCCGGGCGCACATCCTCGAGGGCCTGCTGGTCGCCCTGGCGAACCTCGACGAGGTCGTGCGGATCATCCGTGCCGCGGGCAGCCGCGACGAGGCCCGCGCCAAGCTGATGGCGCGGTTCGGCCTGTCCGAGCCGCAGACCAACGCGATCCTCGACCTGCGCCTGTACCAGCTGACCGGGCTGGAGCGCGACAAGGTCGAGGCGGAATACCGGGCCGTCCGGGACCGCATCGCCTACCTGCAGGCGCTGCTGGCCGATGACCAGAAGCTCTTCGGCGTGATGAAGGACGACCTGCGCGCGATCCGCAAGGAGTACGCCGACCCGCGCCGGACGGAGATCCGCGCCGAGGAGGGCGACCTCGACATCAAGGACCTGGTGGCGGACGAGGACTGCGTGATCACCCTGTCGCACGCGGGCTACATCAAGCGCACCCCGACCAGCGTCTACCGCGAGCAGAAGCGCGGCGGCAAGGGCGTGGTCGGCATGGACACCAAGGACGAGGACTACGTCGAGCACGTGTTCAACTGCTCGGCCCACGACTGGATGCTGTGCTTCACCGAGCAGGGGCGGATGTACTTCAAGCTGGCCTACGAGATCCCCGAGGGCGCCCGCGACTCCCGCGGCAAGGCCCTGGTCAACCTGCTGGACCTCCAGGGGGCCGAGAAGATCGCGGCCATCATCCCCGTGCGCGGCTTCGACGCGGACAAGCACCTGTTCTTCGCGACGGAGCAGGGCACGGTCAAGAAGACCGCCCTGGCCGCCTACCAGAACGTACGGGCGTCGGGCATCATCGCGATCAACATCGAGGCCGGCGACCGTCTGATCGGCGTGGAACTGACGGGCGGGAAAGACGACCTCCTCCTGGCCACCCGCAAGGGCATGGGGATCCGCTTTCCCGAAACCGACGCGCGCCCCATGGGGCGCGCCACCGGCGGCGTCCGCGGCATCACCCTCGCGCCGGGCGACGCGGTCGAGGGCGTCGAGGTCGTGCACGCGGACGCCATGCTGCTGACGGTGACGGAGAACGGCTACGGCAAGCGGACGCCGTTCGACGAGTACCGGTCCCAGCGCCGCGGCGGCAAGGGGCTGATCGCCAACGTTCTGACGCCCAAGACCGGCGACCTGGTGACGGCCCTGAGCGTGCATCCGGGCGACGCCATCATGATCGTGACGAAGAACGGCGCGACCATCCGCATCTCGGTGGACGGGGTGCGCGTGACCGGCCGTTCAGCGCAGGGTGTCAAACTGATCGACCTGGCGGATGACGATGTGGTGATGAGCGCAACCCCGGTGGAGCCCGAGGAAGAGGAGTCCGCTCCGGCCGCTCCGGCTGAACACCCGGGAAGGGAGAATTCATGAACAGAATCGCCTGCAGTCTCTGGGCGCTGATGCTGGGCGCGACCGCCGCGCCGGCCCAGCGGTTCGTGATGGAGGACGCCAGCGCGGATCCGGCGCTCCTGACGTGGAGCAATCCGGCTCGCTGGCAGGCCGGGCTGGCCTATGCGCGCGTGTCGCGCATGGTGGATCGCGCGGGGGTGGAAACCCATTTGCGAGCCGACATCGTGGACGCGGAAATCGGATTGCGGCCCTGGCCCTGGCTGCTGCTGTATGGCCAGGCGGGCGGCTCCCGGCCACAACTGGACGCGGGGGGGCGCGAGGAATTCTCCGCCGGCGCGGGCGGCGGCGGAGGGGCGCGCCTGAACCTGTGGCAGCTCCATGAAGGCGTGCAAACCACGGCCTGGCGGCTGACGCTGCAGCTGGCGGGGCAGTATGTCTACCGCACCGGCGGGGACGACGGCGACGGCAAGCTCCACTGGGGCGAGGCGCTCGTGTGGCTGCCGCTGGACTACCACCTCTCCTTCGCCCGGACCTTCCGCAACGCCTACATGACGGAGTTCCAAAGCCTCGAGGTCTATGCCGGCCCGGCCTTTTCCAAGGTGGACGGCACCTTGGACCGGCGGGGCGCGGACGAGGATTTCGAGGAAGCTGACGAATTCGGGGTGGTGGGCGGCGCGGAACTGTGGCTGCTCGAGAACCTTGCCTTCGGCGCGCGCGCCGAATGGTTCGAGGACACCACTCTGCGGGTGCTGGTTCGCTACCGCTTCTAGCCGGGAGAGCCGCATGAGCGCCCGCATCCTGGACGGCAAGGCGTTGGCCGCCGAACTCCGCGCGGAAACCGCCGCGGCGGTGGCCGCGTGGACGGCCGCCGCCGGCCGCGCGCCGGGCCTGGGCGTGGTGCTCGTGGGCGACGATCCCGCTTCGCGGTCCTATGTGACCGCCAAGGAGAAGGCCTGCGCGGCGGCCGGCATCCGTTCGCGGGAGATCCGGCTGCCGGCGGCAGCGGGCCGCGCGGAGATTCTGGCGGCGGTCCAGGCGCTGAACCGGGACGAGGCCGTGGACGGTATCCTGGTGCAGCTGCCCCTGCCGGATCCGGCTGACGAGCCGGAGGTGCTGGCGGCCATCGATCCGGCGAAGGACGTGGACGGCTTCCACCCGGAGAATGTCGGTCGCCTGGCGCTCGGACTGCCGGCCTTTGCGCCCTGCACGCCGGCCGGCGTGCTGGAGTTGCTGCGCCGGGCGGGCGTGCCGCTGGCCGGTGCCGACGTGGTCGTGGTCGGCCGCAGCCGGATCGTGGGCCGGCCGCTGTCCGTCCTGCTGTCGCAGAAGGGGGTGGATGCCACGGTCACCCTGTGCCATACGCGCACGAAGGACCTGCCGCGCCACACGCGCGCCGCGGACATCGTGGTGCTGGCGGCGGGCCGGCCGGGCACGCTGACGGCGGACATGATCCGGCCGGGCGCCGTCGTGGTGGACGTGGGCGTGAACCGCGTGCCCGATGCCGCCCGCGCGGCGGGCTACCGCCTGGTGGGCGACGTGGAGTACGCGGGCGTGGCGGCGAAGGCGGCGGCGATCACGCCGGTGCCGGGAGGGGTGGGACCGCTGACGGTGGCCATGCTGCTGCGGAACACCCTGGAAGCGGCGCGCCGGCGGAGGGGCGCCCCTCCATGATCCGCGTGCTCAACGGCTATTTGTTCCGGGATTTCCTCAAGAGTTTTCTGGCCACCCTCTGCGTGCTGACCTTCGTGATGTACGTCGGCGCGGTGGTGCAGGCCATCGACTACATGTCGCGCGGCATCTCGGGCCCGCTCATCCTGAAGATCTTCGCGCTCAACATCCCCTTCACCCTGTCGTTCGTGATTCCCATGAGCGTGCTGACGTCGGTGCTGCTGCACTTCGGGCGGCTTTCGGCCGACGGGGAGATCACGGCGCTGAAGTCCTGCGGGGTGAGCCTGTGGCAGGTGGCCGCGCCGATCGTGTTCTGCGCGGTGCTGCTGTCGCTGGTCTGCCTCTACCTCAACGCCGTGCTGGCCCCGCGGAGCCATTTCGCCCGCCGCCAGATGCTGCGCGAACTGGGCGAGGAGGACCCCCTGGCCCTGCTCGACGAAGGGCGGTTCGTGAGCGACTTTCCCGGCGTGAAGATCTACGTCGGCAAGAAAGCCGCGGCGCAGCTGGAAGACATCATCCTCTACCAGTTCGACGAGCAGGGCACGCGGGCCGAGGTGCGCGCCCGCTCCGGTCAGGTGGCGTTCGACGCCGCCGCCCGTGTGATGGAGATACAGCTCGAGCAGGTCCGCCTCACCGAATTCGACAAGGACGCCCCCGGGGACCTGACCAAGGCCCGGAACCTCAGTGCCGACAGCTATCCGGTGCGTCTGGACCTGCGCCAGATGCTGACCAAGGCCAAAATCAACAAGAAGCCGTCGGACATGGCCTTCACCGAGCTGGTGAATTCCATCCGCAACGTGCGCCAGGCTTTTCCCGACATCCAGGAGCAGAACATTCCCCGCCTGCGCGCCAAGATGGCGGTGGATGCCAACAAGCGGATCGCCCTGGCGCTGTCGTGCTTCGCCTTCACACTCTTGGGGATTCCCCTGGGCATCCGGTCCCACCGCCGGGAGTCGTCCATCGGCATTGGCATCGCCCTGGTGCTGCTGTTCCTGTTCTATCTTTTCATCATCGTGGCCGACGCCCTGGTGGACCGGCCCGAGTGGCGGCCGGACATGATCCCGTGGATCCCCGTCCTGGGCTCCCAGCTGATCGGGTTCCTGCTGCTGCGCAAGCACCAGTGAGGCGCTTTTTCGCTTGCGGCCGCGCCGGGCTGGCCGTAGTGTCTCGCGGGTTGATTCAAGGCGTGCCTGTAGCTCAATTGGACAGAGCGTTAGCCTCCGGAGCTAAAGGTTGTGGG
>CAYMTY010000090.1:0-5154 GCA_964393515.1 uncultured Verrucomicrobiota bacterium | reverse complement strand
CGAACTCGCCTCCCTTTGGGCCGCCTGAATGTACCTAATCGCAGATGCGCCCGCGCCCGCGGAACCGCGCGGCGGGCATTGACTTTGCGGGGCCGAAGGGGTAGGTTTGCGCGCTCTAGGAAGGATTTAGACCCGATACATGAAGCCTGAGGAAGCCGGATTGGAGACGATGCGCCACAGCACGGCGCACGTGATGGCGGCGGCCGTCCGCCGTCTGTGGCCCGACGCCCTGTTCGACATCGGTCCGGACACCGAGGACGGCTTCTACTACGATTTCGACCTGAAGCACCGGCTGACGGCCGAGGATTTTCCGGCGATCGAGGCTGAGATGGCGAAGATCGTCGCCGAAAACCAGCCCTTCGTGCGGGAGGAGAAGCCCCGGGCCGAGGTGTGGCAGCTGATGTCGCAGCGCGGCCAGAAATACAAGTTGGCGCGGTTGGCGGACATTCCCGAGGGGGAGACGATCAGCCTGTACCACAGCGGGGATTTCACCGACCTGTGCCGCGGGCCGCACGTGAAAACCACGGGCGAGATCAAGGCGTTCAAGCTGCTGAGCGTGGCGGGGGCGTATTTTCGGGGCGATGAAAAAAACCAGATGATGCAGCGGCTGTACGGGACGGCGTTTTTGTCGCCGGCCGATCTGGCGGCGCACCTGAAGATGCTGGAGGAAGCGAAGCTGCGCGACCACCGGACGCTGGGGCGCGACCTGGACCTGTTCAGCATCCAGGAGAGCGTGGGCCCGGGGCTGGTGCACTGGCACCCGAAGGGCGCGCGGGTGCGCGCGCTGATCGAGGAATTCTGGCGGCGGGAGCACTACCGGGCCGGCTACGAGATGCTCTACACGCCGCACCTGGGCCGCGCCGGGCTGTGGGAGACTTCGGGGCACCTGGGGTTTTACGCGGAGAACATGTACGCGCCGATGGAAATCGACGAGCAGCGGTACTACATCAAACCGATGAACTGCCCGTTCCACATCCAGATCTACAAGAGCCACAAACGCTCCTACCGCGAGCTGCCGCTGCGCTGGGCGGAACTGGGCACGGTCTACCGCTACGAGCGCGCAGGCGTGCTGCACGGGCTGATGCGCGTGCGCGGATTCACGCAGGACGACGCGCATATCTACTGCACCGAGGAGCAGGTCGAGGGCGAAGTGCGCGAGGCGGTGCGCTTCGCGATCGCCATGTGGAAGGCGTTCGGATTCGAGGATATCACCGCCTACCTGGCGACCCGGCCCGAGAAGGCCGTGGGCGAGCCGGCGCGCTGGGAGGTCGGCCAACGCTCGCTCGAGGCCGCGCTGCAGGCCGAAGGCATCGCCTACCAGCTGGACGAGGGCGGCGGGGCGTTCTATGGCCCGAAGATCGACCTCAAGACCCGCGACGCGATCGGCCGGCAGTGGCAGATGAGCACCGTGCAGTTCGATTTCAACCTGCCCGAGCGCTTCGACATGAGCTACATCGGGGCGGACGGCCATGAGCACCGGCCGTACATGGTGCACCGCGCGCTGCTGGGGAGCCTCGAGCGCTTCTTCGGCATCCTGATCGAGCACTACGCCGGGGCGTTCCCGCTGTGGCTGGCGCCGGTGCAGGCCATGCTGATCCCGGTGACGGACAAGCAGGCCGCCGCGGCGCGCGAAATCGCCGCGCAGCTGCGGGCGCAGGATTTCCGGGTGGCCGTGGACGAGCGCTCCGAGAAGATGGGCGCGAAGATCCGCGACGCACAGCTGCAGAAGATCCCGTACATGCTCGTGCTGGGCGGGCGGGAGCTCGAGAACGGAACGGTGTCGGTCCGCGGCCGGGTGGCCGGGGACCTGGGACCCATGCCGCTGGCGGCGTTCATCGCCAAGATGGACGCCGAACGGCGGGTGGCGCTGAACTAGAGGACCAGCCGGGCCGGACCACCCCGGGCAAACAAGGAGAACTGCCATACAACCACCGTTCAACCCCCGAGACCCGCGCGGCGGCTATCCCACGCGCATCAACCAGCGGATCCGCGTGCCGGAAGTCCGCCTGATCGGACCGGCCGGCGAGCAGCTGGGGGTCGTCCCAACCTACGAAGCCCAGGAGCGCGCCCGCGACGCTGGACTGGATCTGGTGGAAATCTCGCCAACGGCGCGGCCGCCGGTCTGCCGGATCATGGATTATGGCAAGTACCAGTATGAGCAGAGCAAGAAGGACAAGCAGAGCCGGCGGCACGCGGCCTCGACGAAGGTGAAGGAGATCCAGCTGCATCCGAGCGTGGGCGACAACGACTACCAGGTCAAGCTGCGCCACATGAAGGATTTCCTCGCCGAGGGGCACCGGGTGAAGGTTTCGCTGTACTTCCGCGGGCGGGAGAACGCCCACAAGGAGCTGGGATTCGACCTGATGAACCGCGTGCTGCTGGACACCCGGGAGATCGGGGTGGTCGAGCAGGCGCCAAAGCTGCTGGGCAAGAACCTCCTGATGGTGCTGATGCCCAACCTGAAGGCGCGGCAGGCAGCCAAGACCCCGGCGCCCCCGGCCTGAGCCGGCGGGCGCGGAAATAAGGCTGGACGACGGGGGGCAAATCCCGTACAAGTCGCCGTTTGTTTTGGAAAAGAGGGTCCGGCCGCCGCCGGCGGGGCCCGGGACCCAACGGAAGCAGAGCTGCAGAGATGAAAAAGAAGACACGCAAGTCGGTGGCCAAGCGCTTCAAGCGCACCGCCACGGGCAAGATTTTACACAAGAAGCCGGGCCGGCGCCATTTGGCCGCCAGCAAGACCCGCAAGCAGAAACGGCGCCTGCGCCAGAACGTGCAGGCCGGCGGCAAGTACGCCAAGGCCCTCTCGATCGAGCTGGGCGTCTAAGGGAGCGAGGAGAGACCCATGCCTAGAACCACCAACGCCGCGGCGAGCCGCAAGCGCCGCAAACGCCGTCTCGGACTCGCCAAGGGCTTCTACGGGGCCCGCAGCAAGCAGTTCCGCCTGGCCACGGAGGCCGTGGATCGCGCGATGCGCCTCAGCTACACGCACCGCAAGGACAAGAAGCGCGAATTCCGCGGTTTGTGGATCACGCGCCTGGCAGCGGCCTGCCGCCTGAACGGCATCAGTTACAGCCGTTTCATCGCGGGCCTGCGCAAGGCCAAGATCGAGCTGAACCGCAAGATGCTTTCCGAAATCGCGATTCACGACGCGGCGGGATTCGCCGTGATCGCCGGACTCGCCAAGGAAAAGGCCACGCCTGCCGCGAAGAAGTAGTTCCGGCGGCCGGCGCGCGGCGCGCGGGATGCGAATCCCGCGCGTTTTTTGTTTAGACCGGTGCGGCCGCGGCCCGCCGTGGACTCAGATTATGCTATTTATAAATACCATACTATGCTGTTTATAAACACCATAATCCGGCCGGCCGTTTGCGGCGTTGCGGGAACAGGCATTCAAGGCCTGGGCGCGAGGTGGTTTTGCAGTCCGGCCGCGAGGTCGAGAAAGGTGCGGGCATCGGGAAAGAGGCCGGCGGCGGCAACTTCGTGGCCGGGGCCGGAGCGGCCGTGGGTGCCGCGGATCTTTTCGGTTTTTTGCGAGGTGTGCGGCGGGGGGAAGTCGAAGAAGAGCTCGCAGGGATCGAAGCCCGGCTTGTTGTGGATGTCCATCTGGTGCGCGTAGTCGGGGGCCTGACGCGGTTCCGTCCACCAGGGGTAGGCGAACCAGCGGCCGGGCGCGGCGATGAGCAGCAGGTCGCCGGAGCGGTCGGGGCAATAGAGCTCGCGTTCGGCCTGGGCGGCACGGTCCAGGATTTCGGCGATGCCGGGTTCGGCGGCGAAGAGCTCGCGCACGCGCGGCAGGTCGTTCGGATCGGGCACCTGAATGTGGGCGGCCTGGTGGTCGACGATGGCGAAGGCGCGGGAGGTGAAGAAGTCGGGGTAGAGCATCCGGGCGGTCTCGCGGGTGTGGAAGAGGCCGGCGGCGCGGAGCCGGCGGTTGGGGAAGACGGCGCCATCGCCGGGAACGACGGATTCAATGGCGTAGTCGCCGGCGAGGAGCCACGGGCGTCCTTGGGCTTCGGCGGCGGCGATGAGTGGCTCGATCTGGGAGAGGGTTTCGGCAAGGGCGGTGGCGGCCTGGGGCGAATCGGGGCCGTGACGCTGGAGGTCGTAGTCAAGGGAGGGAAGGTACACGAAGAGATGGTCGGGGGCGGCGGGGCGGGCGAGGATGTGGAGGCCGGCGGCGGAGATCCAGCGGCCGACACGGGCGCGGGCGATGGGCCCCCAGTAGTGGAAGAGGTCGAATTTCCGGCCGAGGGCGGCGCAGAGGTCGGCATAGAGCGGTTCGGGGCGGGAGTAGCAGTCCATGACGAGGCCGCCGTGGTGGCGGTGGATGGGCTTGGGGGAGATCACGAGATCGACGCTTTCGCCGAGGCTCTGCTGGAAAAACGCCAGGCCGACGGTTTGGCCGGCGGCGCGGGCGCCTTCCCAGACGCGGCGGCCGTGGACGAGCGCGGCGGACTGCTCCCAGAAGAACGGCCGGGCGAGATCGCGGTGGAACCAGCCCGAGGCGACAACGCCGTGGCGCGCCGGCGGCAGGGCGGTGCGCAGCGCGGCCTGCGCGGGACTGGTCAGGGACAGCGGACTGGAAGCGACGGGACGGAATTGAATTTTCGTCGCCGGCTTGTGCTTTTCGATCAGGTTCCAGCCGAGGGCGGCGGCGAGGATGACAAGGGTTTTGGAATCGCTCATGGCGAGTCGTCCAGGATGCGGAGAATAAAGGTCGGGCTTGCGCGGGCGTCGTCGGCCACAGCGAGCCAATGCCATTCGCGGAGGGCGTCGTCGGGCAGGGGGACGATCTCCGAGGTGCGGTCGACGCGCCAGCCGCGGGGCGGAGCGGGGAGGTCGGCGGGGCGGAGGCGCTGGCCGGCGTAGAGCGCGGGAACGAGGAGGGAAGCTTCGCCCGAGAGTTCGGCCAGCCGGGTGGCCCGCCAGGACAAGCGGACGGCGGAGGCCGCGGCCGCGGCGAGCACGGCGCACAGGCCCAAGGCAGTCAGCACTTCGATGAGCGTGAAACCGGCGGGTCGGCAGGCTGGCGAATGCGGGATCATGGGCTGGGGCGTCCGCTAACTGTGGCACGAGCGGGCGGGCGGTGGCAATCCTGTTCTGGGGCGCATCTGCGATTAGGTGCATTTTAGGGGGCAGGCTCGGGACCGGTGGGTC
>CAYMTY010000089.1:0-5192 GCA_964393515.1 uncultured Verrucomicrobiota bacterium | reverse complement strand
TCAATGTTCACCGAGTGATCGCGCTACCCCCATGCCCAATCGCATTTTCCGGGATTATCCGGCATCGGATCGGTTCCAACCGGCCGCCGCCGGGTGTGCGCCCGGAGGTTGCGGCGGGCTCCCGCGGCGCGCGGCCAGTACTTCGCGCAGCAGGCCGTTGACTTTGAACCGCCCCACCGTATCGAAGGGGCTCCAGTGCTCGCCGGGATGGACATTCATCCAGACCACCACCAGATCCTCCTCCGGCACGATAATCAAGGCGAACCGACCGCCGTAGCCGCTGGCCAGGAAGGTTCCGGGCGGCGCATCCGGCAGCAGCCGGGCGCCGTCGGGCGTGAACCGGTTGTGCCACCAATAGCATCCGAGGCACCCCGCATGCCCTTTTTCATTCCGCCCTCCGCCGAAGGAGGCGATGCCCGGAAGGATTTCGGCCTCCCGGCCCGAGGTGCGGGGCAGCCCGGGCGGGACGACGTCGTCCATCACCGCGCGGAAGAGTTCCGGGGCCAGCACCGGCCGCCCCCGCCACTGGCCGCCGCGCAAATGCAGCAGGCCGAACCGGGCCATGTCCCGGGCCGAAATGCGCAGCCGGCCCCGCGGCGTGTTCGGATGCACGGCCGTCGGCCGGTCTTCGAAGCCGATCTGGGCCCCCAGGCCGGATTCATTCAGCACCTCGTCGTAGCGGGCCGGTTCGCGCCCGAAGACCCGGTGGAACAGCAGCCAGGACAACAGGCCGGTCGCATGGTCGTTGTAGGCAAACGCCACGCCCGGCGGTTCCGCCAGTCCGTAGCCGGAGGTCTGGCGCAGCAGATGCCGAAAGGTGATCCCGCGGTCCTTGAATCCCAGGGCGGGATTCAGGTTCGTGAGGGCCGGCACCCATTCCGCGATGGGGTCGTCGAGCGAGCGGAGCCGCCCCTCCTGGAGCGCCTGCAGCACCAGCCAGGTGTAGAACACCTTGGTGGACGAAGCGGCGTCGTTCCGGAAAGACGGGTTGCCCCACTCATGGATCATTCTGCCGCCCTGGACAACGCAGCCGGTTCCGCCCGCCCGGCGGGAAAACTCCGCCAGTTTCTCCGCTGAATATCCGGCGGCGGCCGGGGACCGGCGCGCCCAGTGCCGGCCGGGGAAAACCAGCCCGGAGGAAGCGCCGCCGCAGCCCAGCAGTCCGCCCGCCGTCAGCGCGCCCAGCAGCGTTGCCCCGGCGATTCCCGCGGAACAGCTCCGCATTCCCGCACTGACTCCTCTGATCACGGATCGACACTCATAGCCCAAATTCGTTGAAAGGAAAACCAAAGTTATCCGGCGGCGGGCATTCCAGCCCGGGAACCATTGGAATTTCCGGAAGGTTATTGCGCAGGAACGCGGGGTATAAACCGCGTTACACCGCCACGCGGGCGGACGGACGGACGGAATAAACTCTCCTCCGGCCAGTTAAGCCAGCGCCGTCCCGGAGTATTAACGCTAATACAAAAATCCGCCATCGTTAATACGTTATAACCCGTTGCGGGAAATCGAGAAAAGGCTTTCCTCCCGGGATGAATTCCCGGTAGATTCCCCGTCCCATGTGCAACCTTGAATTCTGCCGCTAGGACAGGATGGAAACCCAAATCCCCGACAATGGCCAAGTCCTTGTCCAACTCGCGCAGGCCGAGCATGACAGTGTCCGCTCGGTCGGCATGCGCCTGCTGAAGTTGGCCTGGCGCTGCGGGCCCAACTGGCTGCGGCACCACCTTCTGGCCTACCGGCCGGAATACGATCTCCGGCGGCACCGGCCCCTCTACTGCGGGCTCTACGTCACGTTCCGGTGCAATCTGGCCTGCTCGTGGTGCGTGAATCCCCCGCTGCCTCCCGGCCTGAGCTTGGACGATTACGAGGCCGATGGCGCGGCCGTCGAGCGGCTGCTGGACCATCCGCTCTTCCGCACCGTGGCGCACATCAACCTCACCGGCGGCGAACCGCTGCTGAACCGGAACCTGCCGGACATCGTCCGCCGGATCCGGCGGCGGAACATCCTGGCCGGCATGGTGACCAACGGCCTGCTGCTGGAGAGCCGGCTGGAGGAACTGCTCGCCTGCGGCATCGCCGACATCCGGGTCTCCATGTATGCCAACACCCTCGACCGGCTGGCCGGGCTCCTGCCGCGGCTGCGGTCCCGGCTCAACTTCGCCACCAGCTATATCATTCTCAAGAGCGAACTCTACGGCAATCCGGTCGGCATCGAAAAAGCCGTGCGCACCGGCGCTGAATCCGGCTCGGTCGGCATGCGCCTGAATTTCTACATGCCCGCCGGCCAGCACGGCGACGAGGAACTCGTCTACGAGGACGATCCGGCCCTGGCGGACCTCAAGGCCCGGCTGGCGGACCGTTTCCCCGGATTCCCCATCTACTGGCGCCCGGCGGTGCAGCGCACGCTCCGCAGCGGCCGGGACAAGACCTGCCGCCAGCCCTGGGAAAACTTCCACGTGGACGCGCGCGGGAATCTCGGCCTCTGCTGCCGCTACTGCTTCCCCGCCCCCGCCAACGGCAACCTCTTTGCGCAGGCCCTCCCGGACCTGCTCAATTCCGAGGCGCTGCGCCGCATGCGGGCCGCGATTCTCGATCCCCGCCCCGTCGTGCCCCGGGAATGCGCGAATTGCCTCTACCTCTGCGACGGGCAGGCGGCGCCCAAGGTGCTGAAAAGCCCGCTGCCGACACTAATCCGGAAGAAACTGGTCAGCCGTCCGGCCGATTCCGCGGCGGCCGGCAAGACTCCGGGCTGACCGGAGCTTGCTAAAACACCGCCACGCGGCTAGACGCTCATGGGCATGGAGTCACAACCCTCAATCCGCAGTCCGCGCCGCCGTCGGCGCGGGGCGCTGCTCCGCCGGATCCTCCCCGCGGTCCTGGCCGGCCTAGCGCTGTTCGCCGCCCTGGCGCTCAACGAACACCTGCGCACCGGGGTTGGGATCTTTCCCCATGCGTTGCGGCGCTGGGCGAAGCTGTTCCTCTTGATCGCCGCGGCCGGGGCCGGGGCGGGCTGGTTTCTGGACCAGTCCCGCCCGGTCCGCCGCCGCCTGCCGGCCGCGCTGCCGCCAGCCATCCTGCTGATCAGCTGCATCCTGTTCCTGTTCTCGGGGGCGATGCAGCACCCGTGGACCTATTTCCTCGCCTGGATTCCGCCGGCGGGACACGGCTTTCTCCGGCTGGCGGGCGGCCAGCCGGGTTTTGTCGGGCTCACGGCCGTCTTGACGGCGGGGCTTCTCTGGCGGCGGCGCCTCCCGGCCTGGGCCTTGGCAGGCCTGCTGTTCGCCGCTCAGGTTTTCTGTTTCGCCGCGCTGCTACGCGCCACCGGCGGCGCGGCGCTCTACAAGGACGACCATCCGTCATTCCTGTTCCGGCTCTGGGAATACGCGCAGACGTTTCCCCAACTCATCAACTACAATCCCTGGTGGAACGGCGGGGTGGCCACCGCCTACTGCGTTTCTTCCGGGACCGGGGCGCTGGGGCTGCCGCTGTTTCCGCTCTGGCGCTGGGCCCCCGTCCACGAGGTCTACACCGCCGGGCTGGGCTTCGCGTACATCATCGCCGTGCCGCTGCTGGCGGCAGCGTCGCTGCGAATCATGGGCGCGGGCCGGACGGTCGCCGCCTGCGCCGGGCTGCTTGCGCTGGGGATCAGCCGGCATTTCTTCCTGTGGCTGCTGCACTACGGCACCGCCTGCGCCCCGCTGGTCGCCGCGTTCACCCTGCCGGTGGCGGCCTGCCTCTACCGCGTGCTGTGGCTCGACCGCCAGGAACTCTGGCTGGGGGCCGTGCTGGTGGCGTCCGTCTTCATGCTGCTCCAGTGGCCGCCGGGTGCGCTGATGGCGCTGCCCCTCGGCGCGGCGGGCCTGCTCGCCTGGCGGCAATGGTCGTGGCCGAAGATCCGCTTCCTGCTGGTCTGCGCGGCCATCGTCCTCGCGCTGTGGCACCGCCAGCTGCTGGTGATCCTGCTCAAGGCCGGCTCCGTCATGGACCACGTCCTGGAGGACAGTGCCGCGCCGGCCGCGTCCGGCGGGCTCGCCGCCCTGGGCCGGGGATTCGGGTTTTTGGTTGCCCATCTGCAGGAGGGGCATCCCCTCCTGCTTTTCCTGGGCCTGGCCGGACTTTGTGCGCTGACGGCCCGGGCCGTCCGGCGCTGGTTCGGGCCGATCATGCTGCTGTTCGCGCTGCTGGCGGGCTGGGGTCCGCAGATCAAGCCGCAACTGGAACTCGGGCGCATGGCCATTCCCCTCCTGTTCGTGGCGGTCGCCCCCGCCGCGGTTGCCTGCGGTCGCTTGCTTCGCGCAACGGACCGGTGCCTGGCCCCCGCGCGCGCCGCGCTCCTCGCCCTGCTGGTCCTCGGCGCGCTGAACGTCGCGGACCTCTACCGCGGCCGGGGCCGGGGCTTCTACCGCGTCCTGCCGGAGGAAATCCGCGCGTTTGCCGCCCAGCTCCACGCCGAGGTACCTGCCGGCGGCCGGGTGATGTTCGCCGGGCCCACGGTGCATTATTTCGGCCACGGGCACGTGGCCTATCTGCCGGTCCTGGCCGGGCGCGAAATGATGGCGGTGGACTACTATCACTTCCCGACCACCTACGTGCACTACGACTATCCTCCCCGGGGCTTCAAGGAAACCCCGGAGCGGGTGCGCGAATTCGTCCGGCTCTACAACATCACCCACGTCGTGACCTACCACGACCAGTGGAAGAGATTCTTCCGGGCGCAAACGGAGGACTGCGAGGAACTGGCGGGTTTCGCGGCCGGGGGCGCTTCGGTGTTCCGGATGCGACGTGCCGCCGCCCCGTTCCTGCAGGGCGCCGGCGAGATGCGGGCCGGCTTCAACCGGCTGGACGTGCGCCTGGCGGAGCCCGGCGCGGAAGCCGTCCTCTGCTACAACTGGGCCGAAGGCCTCGCCGCGCCCGCCCCGGTCGAGCTGTTCCCCTATCCCGCCGCCAACGGTGTCCGCCTCCTCGGCATCCGGCCCCACGGCGTGGCGGAGTTCCGCATCCGCTACCGCAGCCGGCTGTAGGCCCGGGCGGTTGGCGCGTCCGGCAGGACTCGAACCTGCAACCTTCTGATCCGAAGTCAGAAGCTCTGTCCCATTGAGCTGCGGACGCCCAGTCTGGCGATTCCCGCCGCGCACCCTAGAGCAAATAACTATTGAGATGCCGTAAGACGTCTGCTATGTTCTTCGCAT
>CAYMTY010000088.1:0-5229 GCA_964393515.1 uncultured Verrucomicrobiota bacterium | reverse complement strand
CCTCGTAGATGTAGCCCTTCCAGAACTGCGCCGGCGGCTCCGGGATCACGTGCAGCAGGTGCAGCTCGCAGCCGGTGTTGCGCACGGCCGTGTTGACCGCGAACACGAACGCGCGGTCCGCGTTCTCCGAAAAATCGGTGCAGAACAGGATCTTCCTGAAGTTCTCGTGCCGGACCGTCTCGACCATGGCCGCCTCCTTCCGCCCCTATTTCACCCACGTCGTCGGCACGGTGACGATCGCCGGGAACGCCAGCAGCAGCAGGGCCGCCACGATCAGCGCCGCCAGGAACGGCAGCGCGCCCTTGAACACGGCCTGCAGCGGCACCGCGCGGTCCATGCCGCTCACCACGTACACGTTCACGCCCACCGGCGGCGAAATCACCCCCATCTGCGTCACCAGCACGATCATCACCCCGAACCAGACCGGGTCGAACCCCAGGTTCAGCACCACCGGATGGAAGATCGGGATCGTCAGCATCACCAGCGCCAGCGCGTCCAGAAACGCGCCCGCCACCAGGTAGAACAGGATGATCAGCAGCATGACTCCCCACGCCGGCAGCGGCAGCCCTGCCAGCCAGGCAGCCAGTTCGGTCGGCACGTTCGTGATCTGCAGGAAGTGCCCGAACACCGTCGCGCCGGCCACGATCACCAGCACCATGCACGAGGTGCGCAGGGTCTCGTTCAGGGCGGTCGCCAGCATCCGGAAAGTCAGCTTGCGGGACCACGCCGCGATGGCCACGCTGCCGGCTGCCCCGATGGCCGCGGCTTCCGTCGGCGTGAACCAGCCCGCAAACATCCCGCCCATCACCAGCGCGAACAGCACCAGCGTCTCGCCCACCCCGCCCAGCGCGCGGAAGCGCTCCCGCCAGGTCGCCCCCGTCGCCGCCGGCGCCAGCGCCGGCCGCCGCCGGCACGCCAGCGCGATCGTGGCCATGAACAGCGCGGCCACCAGCAGCCCCGGCACGATCCCCGCGATGAACAGCTTGCCGATGCTCTGCTCCGTCATGATCCCGTACACGATGAAGACGATGCTGGGCGGAATCATCATGCCGAGGCTGCCGCCGGCCGCCACCGTGCCGGCCGCGAAGCCGGGGTCGTACTTGTAGCGCTTCATCTCCGGCAGCGCCACCGCGGCCATCGTCGCGGCCGTCGCCGGCCCCGACCCGCAGATCGCCCCGAACGCCGTGCAGGCCCCGACCGCCGCCATCGCCAGCCCACCCCGCAGCCAGCCGCACCAGGCCTGCGCCGCGGCGAACAGCTTCCGGCTGATGCCCGTGTGGAACGCCACCTGCCCCATGAACACGAACAGCGGGATCACCGTCAGGCCGTAGCTCGAAAACGTGTCGTAGTAGTCCGTCGCCAGCACATGCAGCGCCGCCGTCCAGTTCACCACCGCCGCGAAACCGGCCACGCCGACGAGCGTCATGGCGAACGCCACCGGC
This sequence comes from uncultured Verrucomicrobiota bacterium, assembly GCA_964393515.1. GTDB lineage: Bacteria > Verrucomicrobiota > Kiritimatiellia > CAIQIC01 > Lenti-01 > Lenti-01. The sequence continues at coordinate 3,787 of CAYMTY010000088.1, read as the reverse complement.
ATGCTCGTCGCCAGCAGCACGAAAAGCAGCGCGATTCCCAGCAGGCCTGTCTGCAGTTCCGTCATGTCAGCGCGGCCGGATCAGGGAGCGGCCCGGATGCAGCAGGTGCCACAGCGTCACCCCCGCGGTCACCAGGCACGCCAGCGCCGCCAGCCACGGGACCCAGAACATCGGCATGTGCAGCGTGGCCGTGACTTCGCCGCTGTCCAAGAACGTGCGCCCCTGGCGGCTGAACTGCCACGCCAGCAGCCCGAACAGCCCCAGCAGCACCAGCCGCATGACCGTGTCCAGCGCGGCCCGCCCCCGGGAGCCCAGCTTCTGGAAGAAGTACTCGATGGCGATGTGCCCCTTGACCGACTTGGTCAGGGGCAGGGCGGATGCCATCGCAACCGCCCCCAGCACCCGCACCAGATCGTAGGCCCCCTTGACCGGCAGCCCGAACCGGCGGCCGACCACGTCGGCCACCGTCACCCCGATCATGGCGGCCACCGCCAGGCTGCCGACGACCGCCAGCGCGTGGATCGCACCCCGGAGCAGGCCCGTGCGGGCGCTGGTTCCGGACAGCGGGTTCATGGCTGCGGCGCCTGTGCCGCGATCAGGCCCCGGATCTCCGCGAGGAATTCCGCGCCCGGCAGGCCCTTTTCGCCCGTCCGCTTCACATAGTCCAGCACCAGCGGCTCCACCGCCGCCTTCCAGCGCGCCTCCTCCTCGGGGGCCAGCGTGAGGATTTCGCGGCCCAGGCCCTGCACGAACTCCAGCCCTTCCGCATCGGCCTGGTTCCAGGCGGCCCCGTGCTTGTCCACCCACTCCGCGCTGACTTCGGTCACGACCTGCTGCAGGTCCGCCGGTAGCGCGTCCCAGCTCCGCTGGTTCATCGCCACGAACATCGCCGTCGTGTAGCCGATGGCCTTCGTGTCGGTGACGAACTCGATCACCTCGCCCTGCTTCCAGCCCTTGAGCGTCTCGATCGGGCAGAACGTACCCTCGACCACGCCTTTCTGGAGCGCGTCGTAGGTCTCCGGCTGCGGCATGCCGACCGCGGTCGCCCCCAGCGCCGTCGCGATCCCGGCGGAAAGGCCCGTGCCGCGGATCTTCATCCCCTTCAGGTCCTCCAGCGACCGCACCGGCTTCTTCGTGGCGAGGATGCCGGGGCCGTGCCCATGCACGTAGAGGATTTTCGCGCCCTGGATCTCCGCGGGGCTGTATTTCGCCGCCAGTTGGGTGGCGATGCGCGTGACCGCCAGCCCGTCGGGCCAGCCCAGCGGCAGGTCGAGCGCCTCGAGCAGCGGAAAGCGCCCCGGCGTGTAGGCGAAGCAACTCATGCCCAGATCGGACACGCCGCTGAGCACTCCTTGCCAGCATTGGTCCGCCTTGGTCAGCGTGCCGCCGGCATGCACCGTGATCCGGATCCGGCCGCCCGTGCGCTGCTCGACCTCCGCCGCCCAGTCCATGGCCGTCCGGGCCTGGATGTGCATCGGCGGGAAGAACACGCTGTAGGTCAGGTTGAACGTCTTGGCCGCCGCCGCTTCCCCGGCCGCTTCCGGCTGGCGCGGGCCGCAGCCCGCCGCCAGGGCCAGTCCCGCCGCCACGGCCCATCTCCCGCCCAGCTGTCTCCATGCCTTCATGTGCGCTCCTTGTGGTTTTGAAAGGGCGATTGTAGCGCTTCCGCCGCCCCGGACGCAATCCCCAACCCCGGCTGCCTGCGTCGCAACCCGCCCTTCCCCGCCCCCCCCTCTGAGTTCTCTGGGTACTTTGTGGTGAATCTCTTTCGGCGGTTCCCCGCCCCGTTCGCGCGATTCGTCGTTGACCCCGCCCGGAACCGGGTCACAGCAGCGGCGAGAGCAGCCCGCAGGCGTTCTCCAGGTAGCGGTGTCCCACCGGCCGGTTCTTGAAGGCCGCCAGCTCGATCTCCCGGCTCTCGTGCAGGTCCTCGATCATCAGCAGCTTCAGGTGCATGACGAACGGCGGATCGTAGACCGCCAGGCTCGTCTCGAAGTTCGAGTACAGGCTGCGGATGTCCCAGTTCGCCGAGCCCACGATCCCGAGCCGGTCGTCCACCGTCAGCGCCTTCGCGTGCATGAACGGCGGCGGCCGCTCGAAGATCCGCACCCCCGCCTCCAGCAGGTCCTCGTACGTCGCCCGCCCGGCCCACGTCGTGTACCAGTGGTTGCTCTTTTCCGGCACCACCAGGTACACCCGCACGCCGCGCAGCGCCGCCATCCGCAGCGCCCGCAGCAGGTCCTCCGACGGCAGGAAGTACGGCGTGAGGATGAACACCTGCTTGCGCGCCGCGTTCACCGCGTTGAAGAACATGTCCACCGCCACCCGCATGTCATGCGACGGCCCGCTGTTCACCAGCCGCGCCAGCGCCGTGCCCGCCGGGGCGACCTTGCGGAAGTGCTCCGCGCTCAGCAGCACCTCCGGCGCCTCCTCGGTCATCACGTGCCAGTCGCTCAGGAAGGCGTACTGCAGCTCCTGCACCACCGGCCCCAGCACCCGGAAATGGTAGTCCTGGATCGCCGGCCCGCCCGGGGAGCTCCGCGAATACTCGTTGAGGTTCACCCCCCCCAGGAATCCGACCCGGCCGTCCACCACCAGCACCTTGCGGTGATTGCGCAGGTTGAAGTGCAGCTGCTTGCGGAAGAGGTTCGACTGCGTCCAGCCCGCGATCGTCAGGTTCGGCGTCTGGCGGTATTTCCGGAAAAGCCCGCCCCACAGCGCGTGCGACGACCCGAACCGGTCGTAGAGCACCCGCACCCGCACCCCGGCGCGCGCCCGTTCCGCCACCGCCTCCAGAAACTCCCGCCCCACCGCGTCGTTGCCGATGATGAACGACTGCAGGTGGATGTGGTGCCGGGCCGCGCCGATCGCCTCCAGCATCCGGGGGAACGCCTCGTCCCCCGTCAGCAGCGGCGTGATCCGGTTCCCGCCCAGCAGCGGATAGTTGTCCAGCAGCGCCTGCAGGGGGCGGTCGAGCGCCCGCGACCATTCGTCCGCCGGCGCGGCCGGCGCCCCGCCCACCGAGCGCCAGTACGCCTCCGGCAGCAACTCCTCGGGGGCCGCCTGCCGCAGCCCTTCCAGGCGCACCCGCCGCTGCACGCTGCGCCGCCAGCGCACCCGCGGCACCCGGTCCACCCCGAACATCGCGTACAGCAGCGCCCCCGCCACCGGCAGCGACCACGTCACGAACAGCCACAGCAGCGTCGAGTCCGCGCGCCGCCGGTGCCGCAGCACGTGCAGCGCCACGGCCAGGAACAGCAGCACGTGGATCGCCGCGCCCGCAGACAGCCACGGCGCCCCGCGAAAGAAGTCAAACCACGCGGACCCGCTCATGCTGGAGATTGTGGCGGTTCCCCGCCCCGAACGCAAGCCTGTCCCCCATCCGGGGTTCACGGTTCACGGTTCAGCGGTTCGCTGTCCGCCAGACGTGGTAGCCGGGGATTTCTTTCGGATTTTGGCGGGCTTTCCCGCGGAAATAACCGGAGGATTTTTCGAAGATGCCGCTTTGCGGGCGGCCCGAGCCGTACTCCCGTACGCGAGTGGTCGCCCTCGAAGCGGCAGCGTGGAAAAGACGGGCCTTCGTTTTGCCGCCTTGTTTTCCCGAATCCTTTCCCGCCGGTGTTCCTAGGCAACACCTTCCCTCCCCCAACGCCCCCCCCCGCCGCGCTACGGCAGCATGCGGCGGAACGCCTGCGCGCGCGCCTCCAGCTCCGCCCGCGTGATCTGCCGCAGCCGGTCCACGCTGAACGCCTCGCACGTGTACGCCGCCGTCACCGTCGCGTTCACC
>CAYMTY010000087.1:0-5697 GCA_964393515.1 uncultured Verrucomicrobiota bacterium | reverse complement strand
CCAACCCCGTGCTGAAGCCCGGCGAGGGCTTCTGGTTCCGGGCCGTCAACGGCGCCTTTGAATGGGTGGAGCCCAACGAGTACAAGGCCGGGCTGGAATAATCGCCCCCGGCGGTAAGTATTTTCCGGTTTTGGTGACCCTTGCCAGCGGGGAAGGGGCCGGAGAATTTGCAAATTGTAATTCATTCCACGAGACGCGGTTGATATCGTTCTGCCATCCGCATTCCGTGCCCCTACTTGTGTAGAAACGTTTTATATAAACGTAATATTTTTCTTTCTGCGGCTCTGGAGACGGCGTATCTTTAGCGGGATTATCGTCAATCAGTGGCGTTCTTGCAGGAGCTGCTCATGAAAAAAATCGCCGGATTGTGTTTCGGGTTGTTGTGGGCCGGAGTGGCCGGCGCCGCGGAATTGACCGTGGAGTTCCCGTTTTCCGCAGAAGACGTGGAACTGATACCGAACGGCGAATTCACCGCGGTCGGGCTGGCGGACGGTTCGCGCGTCATGGATGAAGCGGGCGCGCCGTCGATCCCGGCGAAATTTGTGAACATCCTGCTCCCGGCCGGAGCGCAGAACGTGTCGGTTTCCGCGCAGGGCGCCCTGACGCTGCTGGCGGAGGGGCTCACGCCGTATCCGGCGCAGCCGCGCAGCCCCAAGAGCAAGCCGCGGCCGGCCTTCGTGCCTGCCAGCGACCGCTATGCCAGCGCCGAAGCCTGGCCCGCGGACGTGGCGACCTACCAAGGCGACCACGACATGCAGGGCTACCGGTTCGTGTCCGTCCGCCTCAATCCGCTGGTTTACGTGGGCGCGGATCAGAAGCTCTACCTGCGCGAAACCGTGACCGTGACTGTGACCTACGACGCGGCCGTGGCGACCCGCTCGATCTCCTCGAAGCAGAAAAGCCTCTTCGGTCCGCTGGTGGACAGCCTGGTGGTCAATCCGGAAGCGGCGGGGGATTACGCACCGGCGACCCGCACCGCCGAGCCGCGGGCCGCGCTGGACTATCTGATCATCACGTCTGCCACGCTGAGCAACGCGTTCCAGCAGATCGCGGACTACCGGGCGTCGGCGCCCGGCGGCGGCTACACCACCCGCGTGATCACAACCAACACCATCGGGGCGGACTACTCGGGGGCGGACATCCAGGCGAAGATCCGCGCCTGCATCAGCAATTGCGTGGGCACCCTGGGCACGACAATGGTCCTGCTGGGCGGCGACGACACCATCGTGCCGGACCGCAACTGCTACGTCTCCGCAGCCGGCAGCACGGAAACCGAAATGCCCACCGACCTCTACTACTCCGGCCTGGGCGGCAGCTGGAACGCCGACGGGGATTCGACCTACGGCGAGACGAGCGACAGCGTGGACCTGGCCTGGGACGTGGTGGTGGGGCGCCTGCCGGTGCGCACGACGACGCAGGTGACGAACTACCTCTACAAGGTGACGACCTACGAAGCGGGCTCGCCGGTGACGAACAAGATCATCCTGGGCGGCCCCTACGCCTGGGACACCTACACGGGTTCGGACCGGCCGAGCGACGACGTGACGGTCGACGGGCACGCGGGCTTCCGCTCGACCAGCCCGGCGCACACCTCCGTGAGCGATTCGGAGGCCTGGCTGCGGCGCCTGTACCGCGACGGCATCCGCTCCCAGTGGCCGGCCACGGTCAATATCATTTGCGACACGCTGACGTCGTGGGACGGCTCCACCTGCGGCGACTACTCCCAAAGCTCGGCGAACACGGCTACGGCGTTCAACCGGAATTTCACCCACCTGATGTTTTCGGGCCATGGCGCGCCCCAGGAGTGGGGGCTCGAGTCGGGTTCGTTCGATACGGCCGACGCCACCTCGCAGACCGGAATGACGGCCTTCGTCTACACGGATGCGTGCCTGACCGGGCATTTCGACAAGAACAGCAACACGATCGACGGCTACGGCTACACGACGGAACCATGTTTGGCCGAGGCCTTCCTGCGCAACACGCGGGTGCTGGGCGGCGCGCTGGCCTACATGGGCTGCGCGCGCTACGGCTGGGGCGAACCCGACGAGGCGCCGGCCAGCAACACGGCCAACGGTGGCCCTTCCACCGTCTACGCCTACAAATTCTACGACCGGATGTACGAGACTACCAACCGCACCCTGGGCGTGGCCTTCGCCATGCACAAGGCCGACATGGCCAGCCAGTCGACCACCGACGACTGCGAGCGGTGGATCCAGTTCGGCGTGAACCTGCTGGGCGATCCCGCCCTCAAGATGCCCACGGGCTCCTCCACTCCGTCGGCGCCGGTGTTCGGCGCCAACCCCGGCCCCGTCAGCGCCACGACCGGCGTGGCCAAGACCTTCACCGTGAGCGCTTCGGGCAACCCGGCGCCGGTGTTGTCGCTGCTCAGCCAAACGGCTTCCTCCGGCTACAGTTTCGTGCCGGCGACGGGCGTGCTGACCTACACGCCGCCCACCAACGACGTGGGCGCCCAGACCTTCACCTTCCGGGCGACGAACACCCAAGGCGCGGTCACGCAAACAGTCAACGTGACGGTCTATCTCGCACCGCCGCCGGCCCCCGCATCCGTCTGGGCCAGCGCCACCAACACCACTTCCTTCACCGCCGCCTGGAGCGCCGCCGCCACCGCCACCGGCTACCAACTCGACGTTGCCACCAACAGCAGCTTCTCCGGCGGCGGGGGCGGGACGCTGCTGGACCAGGACTTCAACGCCTGGTCGGGCTCCTGGAGCGACGGCTGGACCCACAACAGCGCGGTGCAATATGCCTCGGACGGCATCTCCGGTTCCCGGTGCGTCGGCATGAACGCTGCCGCGGACTGGATCCAGGCGCCGGCGGTGACCAATCCGGGGACGCTGAGCTTCTGGATCCGGACCTCGTCGGATCCTGGCAGCTGGACGGTGACCGTGCAGACGTCCCCGAACGGCTCCGACTGGACCGACCGGGCGTCCATCGTGGAGGACGGCGCGGGCGGCACGATCAATGACACCTACTATCAGACCAACATCGCGCTGAACCTGACAGGAACCTATTACGTCCGCTGGTACATGTCCGCCCGCTCGGCTGACAGCTGCTACATCGACGACGTGGAGATCACGGGCGGTTCCGGGGCGGTTCCGGCCTATGTTGCCGGCTACTCGAACCGGACGGTGTCCGGCACGAGCGAAAGCGTGACGGGGCTGACGGCCGGCGCGACCTACTACTTCCGCGTGCGCGCCACGAATACCACCGGTGCAAGCGCTCATTCCACGGCCGTGAACGTGACGACCCTGGTCAGCCTGGTGGCGCCCAGCTTCGGCGCCAATCCGGGCCCGGTGGCGACCACGGCGGGCGTGGACGTCGCGTTCACCGTCAGCGCCTCGGGCAGTCCGTCGCCGGCGCTGAAGCTGCAAAGCACTACGGCCACGGCCGACAGCTATCTCTTCGAGGAATCCACGGGCTATTGCGTTTATCAGCCGCCGCAGGCGGACGCGGGCACTCGCACGTTCACCTTCTCGGCCAGCAACAGCCAGGGCGTGGCGTACCAGACCGTGACTGCATCGGTGACCGCGGCCACTCTGCCGGCTTTTACCAGCGGTTCCGCCTACGCCACGACGACGGGCGTTCCGGTGGCCTTCACCGTGACCGCCTCCGGCCCGCCGGCGCCGGCCCTGGCGCTGGTCGGCGAAACCGTGTCGGGCGACTTCAGCTTCACGCCGGCGACGGGCGCGTTCACCTACACGCCGGTGTATGACGACATCGGGGCGCAGACTTTCACCTTCACGGCCACCAACGCCGCCGGCGTGCGGACGCAGACCGTCTCGGTGACCGTGAGCGACCTGCCGGCGGCCGTGCCGGTGTTCGGCGCGAATCCGGGGCCGGTCAGCGCGACCACGGGCGTGCTGACAGCTTTCGCGGTAACGGTCGCCAGCGGCTATCCGGCACCCGTGCTGGCCCTGCAGGGCACCACGGCCGCGGCGGACAGCTATCTCTTCGAGCCGGCATCGGGTGATTGCGTCTACGAGCCCCCGGCGGGCGACGCGGGCACGCAAACCTTCACCTTCACGGCCAGCAACACCGCCGGCGTGGCCACGCAAGCCGTGACGGTCTCTGTCGCGGCGGGCATTCCCTCGGCCCCGGCCGCCATCTGGGCCAGCAGCACGAATGCCGCCGGTTTCACCGCGGCCTGGAGTTCGGTCCTGAACGCAACCAGCTACCGCCTGGACATCAGCACGAACTCGTCCTTCACCGGCGGCGGCGCCAGTTCCCGGTCCGTGCTGGCCACCAACGCGGCCACCAGCGCGACCCCGCCGGCCGGCTGGACGTACAACATCTCCGCCTCCAGCAGCGGCTACCCGATCCTCGGCTACCCGACCAATTATGTCATCTCGGAGGCCTTTTCCACGGTGGGCTTCACCAACCTGACGGTGGACTTCAACGCGCGCACCTATGGCGGCACGGTTTCGGGCTCGACCAACATCACCGTGTCGATTTCGGGCGATAACGGCGCCAACTGGACCGTGATCGGCGTGGTGGCCCCGCCAAACAATTCCATGACCGCCATGCCGACCTTGACCACCACGGCGAACCTCGGCAACGGCCAGACGCGGATCCGCTGGCAGGCGCTGGGCGCCTCGGCCAACAAGGGCGTAGGCATCCAGGCGCTGGTGGTTCAGGGCTGGAGCGGCGGCAGTGCGCCTTCCTACGTCGCCGGCTACTCGAACCGGACGGTGTCCGGCACGAGCGAAAGCGTGACGGGGCTGACGGCCGGCGCGACCTACTACTTCCGGGCGCGGGCGGTGAACGGGTCCGGCACCAGCGGCAATTCGCCGACCGGCCAGGTGACGACCACCTCGGGGATGTCGGACCAGACCATTTCGGCCTTCCTGCCGACCAACAACAGCGCGTTCGCGGCCTCGGCTTCGGTGGGGCTGTCGGCGACGGCCTCGAGCGGCCTGGCGGTGAGTTTTGCCGTTGCGAGCGGCCCCGGGACGGTGAACGGCACAAACCTGTCCTTCACGGGGGCGGGGAGCGTGGCGGTGGTGGCTTCGCAGGCGGGCAACGGGTCCTGGAACCCGGCGCCGAACATGACGAACACCTACAGCGTGACGAAGGCGGGGGCGACGGTGACGCTGGACAACCTGACGCAGGCCTTCAACGGGACCGCCCGGACGGTGACGGTGACTACCGCGCCGGCGGGGCTGACAGTGAACCTGACCTATGCCGGCAACGCCTGGGCGCCGACCAACGTGGGCACCTACGCCGTGGCTGCGACGGTCAGCGACGCGCTCTACCAGGGTTCGGCCAGCGACACGCTGACGGTGACGGAGGCAGTCGGCGTGGGGACGGTGGACGACAGCAACGTCGAAGTGACCTTCGGGCCGCTGGTCAGCGGCAGCAACTACGTTCTGGAATACCGGGCCAGCCTGACCTCCGGCGCCTGGGTGGAGGTGACGAACATGACGGGGGCGGGCGAGGCCAGCGCGACGCTGACGCATGCAGATGGCGCCGCGGACTTCGGCTACTACCGCATCGAAGGGGTGACGGGGCCGTCGGCCGAGATGTGGGGCTACACGCGGCTGCCCAAGCCGGGCAATGCGAAACTGAACGTGGTGGGCATTCCGTTTGTGTCGTCCAACCAGACGCTGAACAGCCTGATGGACCCGCTGCAGTTCAGCGGGCACTACAACAACGCGGGGCTGGCGGACCAGTTGATGA
>CAYMTY010000086.1:0-6208 GCA_964393515.1 uncultured Verrucomicrobiota bacterium | reverse complement strand
TTCCTCGAGCGGCTGATCCACGCGACGCTGCCGCGCATCCGCGACTTCCGCGGCGTCTCGCCCAAGTCGTTCGACGGCCGGGGCAACTACACCCTGGGCCTCAAGGAGCACACGCTCTTCCCCGAGATCGAGGCCGACAAGGTCAAGCGGGTGCAGGGCATGGACATTACGATCGTGACCACCGCGCCGACCGACGCGGACGCCAAGGAGCTGCTCAAGCTGCTGGGTATCCCGTTTGCCAACGCATAATCCGGAAAAGGGAGGACGACCTTGGCTAAGACATCATGGATGGTGAAAGCGGTGCGCGAACCCAAGTTTGCCGTGCGCGGCTACCGCCGCTGCCGGCGGTGCGGGCGCTCGCGCGCCTATATTCGGAAGTTTCAGCTGTGCCGCATCTGCTTCCGCGAACTGGCGTCCGAGGGCAAGATCCCCGGCGTCGTGAAGGCCAGCTGGTAGGACGGAGAGGAGAACGATGAGCTGTTCTGATCCCATCGCGGACATGCTGACGCACATCCGCAACGCAAGCAAGGCCGGCCTGCCGGCCGCGGAAATGGGCCATTCCCGCCTGAAGGCGGAGATCGCCCGGATCTTGAAGAAGGAGGGCTACCTCGCCGACGTGGCCGAAGGCGGCGTGCCGGGCAAGAAGACCCTGCGGGTGGTTCTGAAATACGGCTACGACGAGAAGCCCATCATCCAGCAGCTGCGCCGGGTGAGCCGCCCGGGGCTCCGGCGCTACGTGGCCGCGGCCGAGATCCCGCGCGTGCGGGGCGGCCTGGGCACCGCCGTGCTGAGCACCAGCCGCGGCGTCATGTCCGACCGCGAGGCCCGTGCGGCCCGCGTGGGCGGCGAAGTGCTCTGCCAGGTCTGGTAAGCGGGAGGCGAGGAACAATATGTCGCGAATTGGCAAGCAACCGGTGGTTCTCCCCGCGGGCATTACCGCCCGCCTGGAGGGCAGCGCCGTGATCCTGAAGGGGCCCAAGGGCGAACAGACCCTGCGGCTGCCGGCAACCGTCGCGGTGACCCTCGAGGGGCCCGTGCTGAACGTGGCCCGCCAGGGCGAGGACAAGCAGAGCCGGGCGGACCACGGGACGATCCGCGCCCTGCTGCAGAACATGGTGGTCGGCCTCAAGGACGGCTACAGCCGCGAACTGGAGATCCAGGGCGTGGGCTTCAAGGCCAGCATCTCCGGCCGGCAGCTGACGCTGAACGTGGGCTATTCCCACCCGGTGGAGTACGCGGTGCCGGAAGGCGTGACCGTGACGGTGACCGACGGCACCCAGCTGAAGGTCAACGGGATCGACAAGCAACTGGTGGGACAGGTCAGCGCGCGCATCCGCGCCTTCCGCCCGCCCGAGCCCTACAAGGGCAAGGGCGTGCGCTACAAGGGCGAGCGTGTGCGCCGGAAAGCGGGCAAGACGGTGGCATAACCATGAAACCGAAGAACCAGAAAGAATACCGCGTGCGCCGGCACCTGCGCCTGCGCCAGAAGATGCAGGGCACTCCGGAGCGCCCGCGCATGAGCGTGTTCAGCTCCAACCAGCACCTGTACGTGCAGTTCATCGACGACGCCGCGGGCAAGACCTTGGCGGCGGTCTCGACCCTGGACAAGGCCCTCGCGGGCCAGAAGCTCAACGTTGCCACGGCGAAGCAACTCGGCGAGCTGGCCGCGCAGGCCGCGAAGGAAAAGGGCATCACCGCGGTCGTGTTCGACCGCGGCGGCTTCGCCTACGGCGGGCGCCTGCGGGCGCTGGCCGATGCCGCGCGCGCCGGCGGCCTGAAGTTCTAGGCCTCCCAACCCCGAAGGCATGAGGAAAACCGGATGATGAAACGCGAATTCAAGAAGACCGAAGAACCGAAAAGCCCCGCCGAGGCGCTGGAGCGCGTGGTGGAGGTGAACCGCTGCGCCAAGGTCGTCAAGGGCGGCCGGCGCTTCAGCTTTTCCGCCCTGGTGGTGGTGGGCGACCGCAACGGCATGGTCGGCTACGCGCTGGGCAAGGCCCGCGAGAACGCCGACGCCATCCGCAAGGCCACCGAAGTCGCGCGCCGCAACATGATCAAGGTGACGATGAAAGACCGGACGATCCCGCACGAGGTGCTCGGCCGCTGCGGGGCCTCGCGCGTGATGCTCAAGCCCGCCTCCAAGGGCACGGGCGTCATCGCCGGCGGCGGCGCCCGCGCGGTGCTGGACCTGGCCGGCGTCCGCGATGTGCTGGCTAAGTCCCTGGGCGCCTCGAGCGCCCTCAACGTGGTCAAAGCCACCATGGACGGCCTGATGCAGCTGCGCTCCCGCGAGGAGACGGCGGCGCTCCGGCAGTAGCCCGAAAGGGCAGAGGAGATCCCATGAACCTGCATACACTGAAGAACGCCCGCGGGGCCAAAAAGCGTCGCATGCGCGTGGGCCGGGGCGAGTCCTCCGGCAAGGGCCGGACGTCCGGCAAGGGGAACAAGGGCCAGATGAGCCGCACCGGCCACAAGCACAAGCCCCTGTTCGAGGGCGGCCAGATGAAGCTGATCCGCCGGATTCCCAAGCGCGGCTTCACCCCGCCGCCCCGCACGCGGTTCGCGGCGCTGAATCTCGGCGAACTGGTGCAGATCGTGCCGGCCGGCGACATCACCCCCGCGGCGCTGGCCGCGGCGGGGCGGGTCGGCGCCAAGAGCCGCATCAAGGTCCTCGGCGGCGGCGAGCTGACCGGCGCCCGCAAGGTCCAGGCCCATGCGTTCAGTGCCGCCGCCAAGGCCAAGATCGAGGCGGCCGGCGGCACCTGCGAGGTGATTTCCTGAGTCCGCACCGAAAGGGGTTCCGATGCTTTCCGCCTTCACCAACAGCCTGAAAATTCCGGAGCTGCGCCAGCGCATCTTCTTCACGGTGGCGCTCATCTTCGTGTGCCGCCTGGTCGCGGTGATCCCGACGCCCGGCGTGGACGCGGCGACGCTGCAGGCGATCGTGGACCGCATGGCCGCGCAGGGCGGGGACATCGGCTTCATGGGGCTGCTGGACCTGTTTAGCGGCGGCGCCCTGACCCAGGCGGCGATCGGCGCCCTGGGCATCATGCCCAGCATCAGCGCCTCGATCATCCTGCAGCTGCTGACGGCGGTGGTCCCGGCGCTGGAGAAGCTGGCGCGCGAGGGCGACGCCGGCCGGCAGCAGATCATCCAGTACGGCCGCTACCTGACGGTGGCGCTCTGCATCGTGCAGGGCTACGCCATGGCCGCGGTGCTGCTGCGCCCCGAGGGGCTGGGCCTGCAGGTGTTCGACGGCGAGGTCATCGTGACGATGGCCCGCGTGCCGTTCCTCCTGCTGACGATCCTGACCATGACCACCGGCACAATGATGCTGATGTGGCTGGGCGAGCAGATCACGGCGCGCGGCATCGGCAACGGCATCTCGCTGATCATCACTATCAGCATCGTGTCCCGGCTGCCGGGGGCGATCGACCAGGCGGCCAACATGTTCCGCGAAGGTTCGGCGAACATCTTCATGCTGGTGGCGATGCTGGTGTTGGCGTTCCTGGTGATCGGCGGGGTGATCGCGGTGACCCAGGCCCAGCGCAAGGTGCCGGTGCAGTATGCCAAGCGCGTGGTGGGCCGCAAGACCTACGGCGGCCAGAGCACCTACATGCCCCTGCGCGTGAACTACTCGGGCGTGATGCCCATCATCTTCGCCCAGGCCATCCTGATGTTCCCGCAGAAGCTGTTGGCGATGGTGCCGGTCGCCGCGGTGAAGGACTTCGCGGAGGTGCACCTGCGCTATGGCGGGCCGATCTACCTGACGCTCTATGCGCTGATGATCCTGTTCTTCTCCTACTTCTGGGTCGCCACCCAGTTCCACCCGGTACAGATCGCCGACGACCTGAAGAAGTACGGCGGCTACGTGCCCGGCATCCGCCCCGGCAAGCCGACGGCGGAGTTCCTCGACCGGGTGATGACCCGCATCACGCTGGCGGGCGCGGTGTTCCTGACCGTGATCGCCACGCTGCCGATGGTCCTGGCGCGCCAGTTCCACATTCCGGGCATGGTGGCGCAGTTCTTCGGCGGGACCAGCCTGCTGATCATCGTGGGCGTGATGCTCGACACGATGCGCCAGGTGGAGTCGCACCTCGTCACCCGCCACTACGACGGGTTCCTCCGCAAGGGCCATCTGCGCGGCCGCCGCTAGGCCGCCGGGAAAGGAGCACTCCGTGAAAGCGATCATCCTCCTCGGCGCGCCCGGCGCGGGCAAGGGCACCCTGGCCGAGGGCGTCCGCACCGCCACCGATTTCATCCACGTCTCCACCGGCGACATGCTGCGCGCGGCCGTCAAGGCCGGCAGCCGGACCGGGCTGGAGGCCAAGGCCTACATGGAGAAGGGCGAACTGGTTCCGGACGATGTGATCCTGCGCATCGTGGGCGAGCGCCTGGCGCAGGGGCAGCCCGCGGACCAGTACATGTTCGACGGCTTTCCGCGCACGCTGGAGCAGGCCCGGGCGCTCGACGCCACGCTGGCCGGCCTCGGCGCGGCCGTGAGCCAGGTGTTTCTGCTCGAGGTGCCCGTGCCGGTGATCGTCAGCCGCCTCAGCGGGCGGCGGATCTGCCGTAAGTGCGGCGCCGTGTACCACGTGACGAACATCCCCTCGAAGCAGGAGGGGGTTTGCGACCAGTGCGGCGGACCCCTCTACCAGCGGCCCGACGACAGCGAGGCGACCGTCCTGAACCGGCTCGAGGTCTACCAGCGGCAGACCGCCAGCCTGATCGCGTTCTACGAGCAGAAGGGCGTCCTTGTTCGCATCAACGCCGGCACCACGCCGCAGGCGGCGACGAAAGAACTCCTGGCCAAGCTGGCCTGACGCCTTCCGGCCGAGATGATTCCGATCAAGACCGCGGGGGAGATCCAGCGCATGCGCGCCGCCTGCCGCGTTTCCGCGGAGCTACTGGCGGAACTGGCGGCGGAGGTTCGGCCGGGGCAAACGACGGGGGAACTCGACGCGTTTGCGGCCGCGCGCATGCGGGCGCGCGGCGTCGCCAGCGCCTTCCTGGGCTACGGCGGGTTTCCGGGGCACACGTGCATTTCGCTCAATGAAGAAGTGGTCCACGGGATTCCGGGGGCGCGGGTGATCAACGCGGGCGACCTCGTCAGCCTGGACCTGGGCGTCGTGGCGGAGGGATTCATCGGCGACAACGCCACCACGGTGCGCGTCGGCGCGGTGGAAGCCGAGGCCGGCCGCCTGTGCACGGTCTGTGCGGCCGCGCTGGCGGCCGCCGTGGACGCGGCCCGGGCGGGCCGGCGGGTGGGCGACATCGGCCATGCCGTGCAAACGGTGGCCGAAGCCGCCGGTTTTTCGGTGGTGCGGGATTTCTGCGGCCATGGCGTCGGCCGCAAGTTGCACGAGGATCCGCAGATACCCAATTTCGGCGCGCCCGGCAGGGGCCCGGTCTTGAAACCGGGCATGACCCTGGCCATCGAACCCATGATCAACGCCGGCGGCTTTGCTGTGGAGGTCATGGCCAACGGCTGGACGGTGCGGACCCGCGACCGGCGGTGCTCGGCCCATTTCGAGCACACGGTTCTGATCGTGCCGGAGGGCCCGGCGGAGATTCTGACGTGCACGGGAACGAAATAATTGTGCTGGACGCGGAAGTGGTGGCTGTGATAAACACTCGCGCTTTCCGTGCCCGACTAGGCAACGGACATGAAATTACGGCGTTCGTGTCGCGGGAGAGCGTGCCTGCGGACGGGTGGGTTTGTCTTCCGGGCGCGCGGATTCGCGTGCGCCTGTCGCCGTATGACCTGGCGCGCGGAGAGATCGTGGAACGGCTTGGAAACGAGGCTGGAAGATGAAAGTCAGGACATCGGTAAAGAGGATTTGCGAGCGCTGCAAGATCGTGCGCCGCAAGGGCGTGGTGCGGGTCATCTGCACCGATCTGCGTCACAAGCAGCGCCAGGGTTGAGGTCAGGAGAGGAAGAGCAATGCCCAGAGTGATTGGTGTCGATATTCCCGGGAAGAAGCGCGTGGGGTACGCGCTGCGGTACATTTATGGCGTCGGCCCGGCCCGGGCCGAGGAATTGGTGGCGCGGCTGAAGATCGATCCGGCCAAGAAGGCGGACGACCTGTCGGGCGAGGAGATCGCCGGCCTGTCGAAGCTGCTGCAGGAAGAATACGTGGTGGAAGGCGACCTGCGCCGCGAGGTGTCGGGCAACATCCGCCGCCTGATCGCCGTCAACTGCTACCGG
>CAYMTY010000085.1:0-6329 GCA_964393515.1 uncultured Verrucomicrobiota bacterium | reverse complement strand
GCCCACGGCGCCACCGGCAAGGGCAACGACCAGGTCCGCTTCGAGCTGGCCGCCGCCGCCCTGGCCCCCAAGCTGCAGGTCATCGCTCCGTGGCGCATCGAGGCCTATCGCGCGCAGTTCCCCGGCCGCCGTGAAATGATCGCCTACTGCGCCAAGCACAAGATCAACGTCCAGGCCTCCGCTAAGAAGCCCTATTCCATGGACCGCAATCTGCTCCACATCTCCTACGAGGCCGGCATCCTCGAGGATCCCTGGCTGGACGCGTTCGCAAAGAAAAACCAGGACATGTTCCGCCTGACCGTCGCCCCCGAGGACGCCCCGGACCGCGCCGAAATCGTCGAGCTCGAGTTCCGCCGCGGCGACTGCATCGCCGTCAACGGCCGGAAGCTGACCCCGCTCGAGGTCATGCGGACGCTCAACGCCCTCGGCGGCAAACACGGTGTCGGCCGCGTGGACATGGTCGAAAACCGGTTCGTCGGCATGAAGAGCCGCGGCGTCTACGAAACCCCCGGCGGCACTATCCTCCAATTCGCCCACCGCCAGCTGGAATCGCTGACGATGGACCGCGAGACCATGCACCTGCGCGACGGTCTCATTCCCCGCTACGCCGAGATGGTCTACAACGGCTTCTGGTTCGCCCCCGAGCGCCGTGCGTTGCAGGCGCTCGTCGAGGAGACCCAGCGGACCGTCACCGGCACCGTCCGGGTCCGCCTCTACAAGGGCGGGCTGTACGTCGCCGGGCGCAAGAGCCGCGTCTCGCTCTACAACCCACGCATCGCCACCATGGATGCCGACCCCACCAAGGCCTACGACCAGGACGACGCCACCGGTTTCATCCGCCTGAACGCCCTGCGCCTCAAGGTCGCCGCCAACATCCACGGCCACGCCTGAACCCCTCTCTGCCCAGATCGCCCGCCCGGAAAGGAACACCCGTGAAACAACACCCCCTCCCCCGCCTGTTCGCCATCGCCGTCCTCGCCCTCGCCTGCGCCGGCGCCTTTGCCATACCGGCCCGGGCCGAATTGACCGATCCCGCCCAGATCCAGACCGAGGCCTACATCAACCTGCAACTGGGCGAGGAAAGCCTCGATGCCGGCCGCCTCGACGAAGCCCTCGGCCAGTACAAGGCCGCCCGCGATTACTACCAGCAGCTGGCCAAGGATTTCCCCGGCTGGGAGCCGCGCGTCATCCAATACCGCAAGACCTATTGCGACAACCAGATCGCCGACATCGAGCGCCGCGTGGCCGGCGGCCAGCCCGAGGAATTGCCGGAGCTGGAACCCCTGCCGGGGGAAATCCTGCCGGCGGAGGCTCCCGCAACGGAGATGCCCGCCGCCGTCCCCGACCGCACCGCCGAGGTCGATTACCTCAAGGGCCGCCTCGCCAGCCTCGAGGCCGAACGGGCCGAAGCCGACACCCTCCAGGACGAAATCGACGCCCTCAGCGCCGCCAACGACAAGCTCCGCCGCGAACTCGAAGCCGTCCGCAAGAACCAGGCCAGCCAGGCCAAGGACAAACAGGCCGAACTGGCGAAGCTCCGCGCCGAACTGGCCGACAAGGGCAAACAGCTCGAAATCCTGGAGAAGGACCTCGCCGCCAAGAAGCAGCTCGACCAGGCCCTCAACGACATGGAGGCCAACCTCGGCGATCTGCGCACCCAGAACGCCCGCCTCGACCAGGAAATCAAAACCCTCGACCGCGAACTCGACGAGGCCGAAGCCCGCGCCGACCAGGCGGAGGCCCGGGCCAAAGAGGCTGAAGCCAAAGCCAAGGAAGTCCAGGCCCAGCGCAAGGAGGCCGAAGACCGCGCCCGGCAGGCGGAAAAGGATCTGCAACAGGCCCGCGACGACATGGCCGGGCTCGAAAAGAAACTTGCCGCCCTCGAGCGCCGCCCGGTTCCGGAAAAAGCCGAGCGGGAAAAGCCCAAGGCCAAGGAAGCGCCCAAGGCGGCTGAAAAACCAAAGGAAGCCTCTCCGGCCGAAAAAATCGCCGCCGTTTCATCCTACAAGGCGTCGGTGCCGCCCAAGCCCATTCCTGCCGGTGCGCTGCCCGCCGATTTCATCCGCCGCCTGCTGCAGGAGGGCGACAACGAAACCGCCCTCGCCACCGTGCAAGAGGCCCGCCAGTCGCTCCCGAACGACATGAATCTTGTCCTGATCGAAGGCATCGCCCTGATCCGCCTGCAGCGCTACTCCGAGGCGGCCACGCTGCTCATCGATCTCGCCCAGAACAATCCCCGCAACGCCGAGGTCCACGCCACTCTTGGCGCCGCCATGATGGGCGCCGGCTTCCATGAGGAGGCCCGCCAGGAACTCCTGCTGGCCGTCAAGCTCGACAAGAACGTCGGCGGCGAATACTACTACAACCTCGCCCAGCTCTATGCCCTGGTCGAACCCTTCGATCTCAAGCTCGCCCGCCGCTACTACCGGCAGGCCCGCAACCTGGGCATCCCCGCCGACCCGGCGCTCGAAAAAGCGCTGAAATAATCCCGGTCCGCGGCCTACTTCCCGCCCATCAGGACCACCGCCAGGATGGCCAGGCCGATGGCCGCCACCTGCAGCGGGCTCAGCCGCTCGCGGTAGACCACCCGGGCCAGCAGGATCGAGATGACAATCGAACTGCTGAAGATGGCCTGCGAAAGCGAAATGGGCCCGCTGCCGAACGCCTGGAGCACCAGGAAATAGCCGGCGTAGTTCAGCGCGCCGATCGCCGCGCCGAACAAGAGCATCTTCGGCTTTGCCAGCCGGGCCGGGGATTGCCCGGCGCGCCGGGCGGCCCGCCGCCGGCCCAGCGTAAAAGCGGCCACCAGGGAATAGGAAACACAGATGTACGCGATGCGGTCGGCCGCCGACTGCGCCAGCAGCTTGCCCACCGTCATGGACAGCGCCGTGAACAGGGCGCTGCCCAGCGCCAGCGCGATCCCCGCCAGCCGGACCCGGCTCCCGGACGCGGTGAAATGGCTCCGCTGGTCGAATGTGATCAGCGCCAGGCCCCCCAGCCCCGCGCCGATTCCCAGAACCTGGACCGGGCGCGCCGTTTCGCGGAAGAACAGGAAACCGATGGCCATGACCGCCAGGCTGTTCAGGCGGTTAAGGGTGAATACGATCGCCGCCGGCGCCCGTTTCAGCGCGCCGACCTTCGACAGGGTGCCCAGCGCAAAAAACATGCCGTTGAACAACGCATAGGCCCAGACCGGGCCCGTAAAGGCTCGCCACGGCGCCACCCGGGTTGCCAGCAGCGTCCCCAGCGACAGCCCCGCCACCGACAGGCCCACGACGCCCACCAGGCCGTCGGCCTCGCACCCATGCTCCGCCGCCATCTTGAACAGGAAGTTAAGCACGCCGTACAGCAGCGTCGCCCCCAAGGTATAGATGAGCCAGGCTTCCATCCCGCCGGGTTTACCATCGCCCGCCGCCGCCGGGCAAGGCCGGATTCAATTGCCTTTAAGCGCGAGGGCGCTTCTGCAATACGATGCAGACAGGCCATTGAATCGGCCGATGGCAAAGACAGGCTGTCATCCCGAGCTTGTCGAGGGATCTCGGCTCGGCCAGAGGCCATGGCACCGGCTGCCGCCGAGATGTTTCGACTCCGGCGGCCAGGCCGCCTGCGCTCAACATGACAACCGTCCTCTCCATCAAATCCAGACCAACGCACATCATAATCACCCCAGCCGCGGGTTGTGGCGGCCCCGCCGACATGCTAGGGTTCCCGTGCCATGCGAATCGCCACCTTCAACTGCAATTCCGTCCGCTCGCGCCTCGACACCGTCCTGCGCTGGCTGGCGGACTACGCCCCCGATGTCCTCTGCCTGCAGGAAACCAAGGCGCAGGACGCCGAATTCCCCGCCGATGCCTTCCGCCTGGCCGGCTGGCACGTGGCTTTCAAGGGCGAGAAGGCCTACAACGGGGTCGCCATCGTTTCGAAATCCCAACCCGACGAAGTTTCCTTCGGCCTCGATTCCGAGCCGGCCGATCCGCCCCGCCTCGCCCACGCCCGCTTCGGCAAACTGCACGTCGTGAACACCTACGTCCCCCAGGGCCGCGAAATCGACCACGCCATGTATGCCTACAAGCTGGAATGGTTCGCACGCTTGAAAAAGTTTTTCGCCAAGCGCTTCACCCCCGCCACGCCTTTGTTCTGGTGCGGCGACCTCAACGTCGCCCGCCAGCCCATCGACGTCACGAACCCCGAAACCAAAAAAGACCACGTCTGCTACCACCAGGCTGTCCGCGACGCCTTCGAGGATGTCCTCGCCTTCGGCTTCACCGACCTCTTCCGCCGGCACAACCCGGATCTGGTCGACTACTCGTTCTACGACTACCGCGCGCCGTTCAACCCGGATCAGAAACGCGGCTGGCGCATCGACTACATCCTCGCCACGCCCCCCCTCGCGAAAAAGTCCGTTTCCGCCGCCATCGACATCGTCCCCCGCACCCGGCCGAAGCCGTCCGATCACTGCCCCCTCTATGCGGATTTCATAGATTCATGATCGTGAAGAGGTCAGAGGTCAGAGGTCAGAAATTAAGCAACGACATGCACCCCTTGCGTGTCCGCTGTCCGCAGGACGTGCAGGCAGCGGATTTCTTTTGGATTTTGGCGGGATCCAACGCGGAAATAAGCGGTGGATTTTTCGATGATGGCGCTTTGCGGACGACCCGAGCTGGACTCGTGTCCGCGAGTGGTCGGCCGCGGAGCGCCAGCGCGAAAAAGACGCCGCTTGGTTTTCGCGCCGCCAAAACCCGAAAGAAATCCTCTTTTTCTCCGTTCAGCGCAGATCACACATGAAACCGCCCGTTCCAGCCGCGCCCCGGCGCATTCTCGAAACCCTCCGCCAGAACGGCCACGAGGCGTACCTGGTCGGCGGCTGCGTTCGCGACCTGCTCCTCGGCCGCGAACCGAAGGACTGGGATGTCGCCACCGACGCCCGGCCCGACCGCATCGAAGCGCTGTTCCCCAAGACCCTCGCCATCGGCAAGGCCTTTGGGATCATCGCCGTCGTCGCCGAGGACGGCACGACGGTCGAAGTCGCCACCTACCGCGCCGACGCCCCCTACGCCGACGGCCGCCATCCCGGGGCCATCGCCTTCACCGACGCCCGCGAGGACGCCCGGCGGCGGGATTTCACCATCAACGCCCTCTTTCTCGATCCCTTCACCGGCGAAATCCGCGACTTCACCGGCGGCCAGGCCGATCTCGCGGCCAGAATCATCCGCGCCATCGGCGATCCGGCCGTGCGCTTCGGCGAGGACCATCTGCGCCTGCTGCGCGCCGTGCGTTTTGCCGCCACCCTCGGCTACGCCATCGAACCGGCCACCTTCGCCGCCGTCCGGCAGTTGGCGCCCCGGATCCGCGGCATCAGCGCCGAGCGCATCCGCGACGAGCTGTTCCGGCTGCTGACCGAATCGCACAAGGCCGGCGCGGCCCTCCAGCTCCTGCGCGATTCCGGGCTTTTACGCGAAATCCTGCCGGAGATCGAAGCCATGGTCGGCGTCGAACAGCCGCCCGAATTCCATCCCGAAGGCGATGTCTTCACGCATACCAAGCTCATGCTCGACGCGCTGCCGGAAAAGCCCTCCCTGCGGCTGGCGCTGTCGGTCCTGCTGCACGACGTCGGCAAGCCGCCGACCGCCGCCCTCGTAACGCTGCCCGACGGCACCCCGCGCTGGCGCTTCGAGAACCACGCCTCCGTCGGCGCGGACATGGCCCGCGCCATCCTCGAACGCCTCCGCGCGCCCAACGCCCTCGTGGACGACGTCTGTACGCTCATCGCCGGCCACATGCGCCTGGCCGACGCCCCCCATATGCGCGAATCCAAGCTCCGGCGGCTCATCGGCGCCCCCACGTTCGAGGACGAGCTCGAACTCCACCGGCTCGACTGCCTGGCCTCGCACGCCCTGCTGGATGTCTACGATTTCCTGAAGGAAGCCCGCGCCCGGTTCGCCGCCGAGCCGGTCCTGCCCCCGCCGCTGGTCACCGGCCGCGACCTCATCGCCCTTGGCCACGTGCCGGGGCCGCACTTCGCGAAGATTTTGCAAGACGCCTACGACCGCCAACTCGAAGGCCAGGTCGACAAGGCCGACCTGCTGGCCGCCGTGCCGCCGCCGGCCGGTCAGAAGTAGAACATCCCCCCCACTTCAAGCAGGCTTTCCTTGCTGTCGCGCGGATGTTCGTCGATGGCGTGCCAGCCCAGGTAGGCGGACGAGCCGAAGCCCCGGCTGGCGAACGCCAACTCCAGCTGCAACAGCTCGCGGGCGTAGACTTCATCGTCCGCATCCAGTAAACCCGGATAATGCTTTTGAATAAGGCTTGAAAAAGCAAGTGCTTCACCG
>CAYMTY010000084.1:0-6982 GCA_964393515.1 uncultured Verrucomicrobiota bacterium | reverse complement strand
CCGCAGTCAACTGCAATGCAACGAGATAGGCTATTTTTCAGCGGCGACTAATTATATGTGATCGCCTGCCGCCCGCCGCGGGCGCAGCTGTTTTCCACGCCATGAAAAACGGCTCCCGGATTTTTCCACACGGTGGAAAACTTTTTCCCACCGTGTGGAAAAATCCGCAGGGGCCGGGGCTCAGGCCTTGTTGGCGATGCCGAAGGGCACGTGCACGGAGGGCGTGCTGGCGGCGACGGACTCCAGATGCGCGAGCTGGTCGTCGAAGAACAGGTGCGGCTTGAGGATGTCCAGCACGCGCTTCTTCTCGATGCCGCCCATCAGAAACACCTCGTCGGCTTCAAGGCCGAGCGCGGCGAGCGTCGTGTTCAGCCGCGCGTGCGCGGGCGCGCCGCGGGCTGTCACGATGGAGATGCGCAGCAGGCGCTTGCGCCCGCTGTCATCCTGCGCCCGGCGGATGTCCATCTGCTGGAAATAGGAAAGCTGCTGGAACAGCGGCATCAGCGGCCCGGCCTTCAGCGGCTGGTCGCGGTGCGCCAGCTCGTACTGGCGGAACTGCTCGAGGTCCTGCGTCTTCTTGTAGACCCGCTCGGCTTCGTCGTCCACCAGCACGCCGTCGAAGTCGAACGCCAGCCGCAGCTGCTCGTCCTGCTCGTCGTCCGCCGCCGCGCACGGCAGCACGTGCCCCGCCGGATGCCCCAGCGCCACCGCCTCCCGCACCTGCTCCGCGTTCGTGCTGAGGTACAGCGACGCGTTCACCGCCTCCATGAACGGATAGGGCTTGCGGCCGGCCATGAAAAACGCGCGCGTGATGTCCAGCCCATACTCGCGCACGGCATCCATCACCCGCTGGCCATCGTCCGCGTGATAGCGCGACAGGATCACCACTTCCACCGGATGCTCTTCCGGATACATCCGGTTCAGCCCGAGCAGCCGCCGGATGAACGGAAATCCCGTGCCCGGCTCCGGCAGATCGCCCCGGTGCTCGTGCTGGTAGCGCCGGAATGCCTCCAACCCCTGTTCCAGGTACAGCGCATGCTCGCGCGACAGGTCGAACAGCGCCGAAGACGACACCGCCACAACCAGCTTCTTTTCGATGGGATACGGCATGTTCCGCCTCTTTCTCGGATCCACGGCCCGCCATTCTCGACGCTTCTCCCTGAACCGCAACTCTTTTTATTGCCGCCGGACCGGGTTGCGCTTTTGCCTTTTCGGGCGGATAGTATGAGTGGAATGGCGAAAGGAGGTCGCCATGCTTGAGTTCGCCGACAGCAAGCTGGTTCACGCCGATGTGGTCGCCGCCAAAGGCCGCCTCGACGGCACCACGTCGCGCCTGTTCGAGGCTCATTGCGGCGGCCTCCTTCCCGCCGGCGGCCGGTGCGTCGTCCTCGACTTCCGCAACCTCCAGTTTTTAAGCAGCGCCGGCCTGCGCGCCATCCTCGGCGTTTCCAAGCGCATCCGGGCCGGCGGCGGCAAGCTGGTTTTTACTGGCATCTGCGGCCCCATTCGCGATATGTTCAATATCGCCGGATTCCTGGACGCCTTCCCCGTGGTGGATCAGCTGGATCCGGATATCCGCTAACCTGATTCCGGAGCCTATTCATGAAAAAAATGCTGAAGATCCTCGGCGTCCTCGGCGCCATCCTGGTCATCCTGTTCATCGTCCTGGAACTCTCGCTGAACCAGATCGTGCTCAAGGGCGTCAATGCCGCCGCCCCCGGCCTGCTGGGCGTGCCGGTTACCCTGCAAGGCTCCGACTTCTCCTTGGTGCGCGGCCGGGCCGCCCTCCAGGGCCTCCATGTCGGCAATCCCGAAGGCTTCAAGACCCCCGGCCTCCTCGACCTCGGCTCCGTCTCCGTCCGCCTCGACAACGCCTCCCTGCTCACCGACACCATCGTCATCCGGGAAATCGCGATTGATGGCCTCGTGGTCACCTACGAGAAGGGCCTGCTGAACAGCAACCTCGGCGCCCTCATCGACCAGCTGTCCGCCGGCGAGGATGAGCCGGAGGCGGACGAGAAAGAGGCGCCGCCCGCGGCGGAGGAGAAACCCGCCAAGAAGGTCATCATCGAGAAACTGACCATCACCGGCAGCAAGATGAACTTCTCCGTCACCGGCGCGGCGGCGCTCACCGGGGGCGGCTCCATTCCCGTTCCGCTGCCGCCCATCACCCTCACCGACCTCGGCAAGGACCAGGACGGCGTCACCCTGCTGGAAGCCGTCCAGCGCATCCTCAACGAAATCGCCGGCGCCGCGAGCACCGCCATCGCCGGCTCCGCCAAGCTGCTCGGCCAGGGCGTCGAAGCCGTCGGCGAAGGTGCCGTCGAGGCCGGCAAGGCGGCCGTGGAAGGGGCGGCCGACGTTGGCAAGGCCCTCGGCGGGGCCGCCACCGACGCCGGCAAGGCCGTCGGCGACGCCTTGAAGAACGTGAATCCCTTCAAGAAGAAGTAATGCCTCCGGTGTCCGCCCCCGGCCGGCGCTGGCTGGCCCCCATCACCGCGGTGTTCTGCACCGTCCTGGTGATTTCCAACGTCAGCGCCATCAAGCCGCTGTCGATCCCTGGCCTGCCCTGGGTGCTGATGGACGGCGGCAACCTGCTCTTTCCCATCTCGTACATCTTCGGCGACATTCTGGTCGAAGTCTATGGCTACGCCCAGTCGCGCCGCATCATCTGGCTCGGTTTCATCCTGAACTTTTTCGCCGCGGCGGTCTTCTCCCTCGTCGCGCTCCTGCCGCCCGCGCCCGGCTGGGACCAGCAGGAGGCCTTCGCCGCCATCCTGCTCCAGACCCCGCGCGTGGTCCTCGGCAGCCTGTTCGCCTTCTGGTGCGGTTCGTTCCTCAACGCCTGGGTCATGGCCCGGATGAAGGTCTGGATGGCCGGCCGCCACCTTTGGATGCGCACCATCGGCAGCACGATCGCCGGCGAGGGCATCGATTCGCTGCTGTTCACTACCATCGCCTTCGGCGGCGTCTGGCCCCTCGCCCTCGTCGGCCAAGTCATCTTCTGGAACTTCATCCTCAAGACCGGCTACGAAGTCCTCGCCACCCCCCTGACCTATTTCATCGTCCGCCGCCTCAAGCGCGCCGAGCAATCCGATCCCTACGACGCCTGCACCGACTTCTCCCCCTTCCGTCTCGGCGACGCATGAAGCGCCCCGCCCCGCACCTGCCCGTCCTCCGCCGCCTGCCGCCCGTCCGCCGCAACGGCACCGCCCTGCTTGACCACCTTGTTGAATCCCTCGGTCTCTCCCGCCGCGCCGCCAAGGCCCTCCTCGACGACCGCCTCGTCTTCGTCAACGGCCGCCGCATCTGGATGGCCAAGCACCTCCTCCAGACCCGCGACGCCGTCGAACTTCTTCCCGGCGGCGCCGCCCCGCGGCCGGCGGCCGCGGCGCCGGTGCGCATCCTCCTCGAGGATCCCCGCTTCCTCGTCGCCGACAAGCCCCCGCGTCTTCTGACCACCGGCGAGAACTCCCTCGAGCTGCGCCTGCGCGCACAGCTCGGCCTCCCGGAACTGCGCGCCGTCCACCGCCTCGACAAGGACACCTCCGGCTGCGTGCTCTTCGCCAAGGACGAGGAAACCCGCCGCGCGCTCGTCGCCCAGTTCGAGGCGGGCCGCGTCCGCAAGCTCTACCATGCGCTTGTCGCCGGCAACCTGCCCAAGCGACAGCTGGACATCCGCGCGCCGGTGGACCGCCTTCCCGCCGTCAGCCGCGTCCGCCAGGTCTCCGCGCAAACCCGCCCGCCGCGCTGCGCGCATGTCACGGTCGCCATCGAAACCGGCCGCACCCACCAGATCCGCATCCACTTGCAGCAGATCGGCGATCCGGTCCTCGGCGACCGGCAGTACTTCAACGCCCGCAGCGCTGCCTTCCCCGAAGTGCCCCGCCAGATGCTCCACGCCGCCGAACTGCGCTTCAGCCATCCGGAAACCGGCCAGCCCGTCGCTGCGGTCTCGCCCCTGCCCCGCGATTTCCGCGACTGGCTGCGCCACCTGCGCCTCGATTGAGGAGCCGGGGCTGCTATCACTTATAATTATAAGTGATAGTGGTTGTGGTCGTGACCGGGCCGGCGGCTTATTCCCCCGGCACCGGTTCCGCCGGCGGCTCCACGGGCACGGGTTCGGCCGGCGCTTCCGTTGCCGGCGCCGCCGGGGGCCAAACCACTTCATACATGGCCGTTTTCGGACCCAGCAGGTAAAGCACCGGCTTGCCGGCGGCGTCCTGCGCGAAAAAGGCCTCGGTGTTGTAGGCCATCGCCTGCTTCAGGATTTCCTTCCCCGCTCCGTCGTAGAACCGGATCTCGTTCCAGCCCGTCGCCGCCAGCAGGTCCTCGTTCTCCGCCACCGGCAATGCGCTCAGGCTGCGGAACGAGCTGGATTCGTCCTGCGCATGTCGCCACATCTCGCTCCCGGCCGCCAGCGGGATCCCGAACAGTTCGCGCTTGCGGTTGTGATAGGTCGTGCTCGTGCCCTTCTTCTCCACCCGGTAGAACTCCTGGTAGCCCGCGATGGTTCCGCCCGCGGGGGTGCGCAGGTAGACCAGCGTCGGCACCTCCCCCTGTTCGTTCGTGACGCACATTTCCGCCGGCAGTTCCACCGTGTGGACGACCTGGCCGTCCGCCACATCCAGCACAACCGCCTTCTGTCCATCCAACCGTACCAGGTGTTTCGGGGCGATCCGCGTATCCACGCCGCGCGAGGAACCCAGCGTCGAGCGCGGCGGGACGTCCCCCGCCGGCGCCGCCTGGCTCCAGCGTTCCTTGAACAGGCGCGCGTCCAGCTTCGTGTCGCCGCGCCGGCCCGACCCGCAGGTCCCATGAACCTTTCCGCACTTGGGGCAGACGCCCTCCTCCCGCTTCTTCAACTCCTCCGCCGTGTAGGGTTTCGCGCTCTCCAGCGTCTCCCCCGCCAGCAGCCGGTCCACCGTCTTCTGCAACTGCTTCGCCAGCCCCGGCGAAAAGCCCACGTGCCGGCCCTGCACCGCGCCGTCCTTGCCCACGACCACCAGGCACGGGATGCCCCGCACCTTGTACGCCGTCTTCACCTCCGCCGGGCCGAGGCCGACCGGATAGGGCAGCTGGTTCTTCTCCGCGACCTTCTTCACCTTCTCCAGGTTTTTCTCCTCGTCCGTGCTGAAGCCCACGACCACCACGTCCGGATTGTCCGCATAGGCCTCCGCCAGCTTCTTCATCTCCGGCAGCGCCCGCACGCACGGCCCGCACCACGTCGCCCAGAAATCGATCACCACCACCTTGCCCTTCTGCTCCGCCAGCGTGAACGTCCCGCCGTCCAGCTGGGGCAGCGTGAAGTCCGGCGCCGCCTGTCCCGAAAGCTCGAAGCGCTCCAGCCCCGCCGCCCGCTCGATCTCCTCCGCCTCCTGCTCTTCCGGCGTCACCATCTCTTCCTTGGCCCCTTCCGGCGGCGTGAAGACGAACGCCGCGTCCGGGATCTCTTCGTTCACCCGTTGCGCCTGCACCACGTACGTCATTTTCATGTTCCGGAGCATTTCCGCGACTTCTTCCTCCTCCTCGTCGTCCGCGGCCTCTGGCTTGACCCATTCCGGCACGGGAATGCTCTCCAGCCGCCGCAGCAGCCCCGTCTCGGCGTCGACCCAAATCTTCGCCCAGGAAGCCTGGAACATGGATTCCATCTGGTCCACGAACACCGCGCACATGCGCCCGTCGAGCTCCTCGTCCGGCAGCCGCCGCGCCTGGTCGGAGGTGAAGAAGCCGTCCAGCGCCTCCGCCCGCCCCTCCGCGTCCGTCTTCAGCAGCACCTGCTTGTCGGACGACAGCATCAGCATCTCCGCCTCGACGTCCTCCAGGAATTCCGGCAGCCCGCCCGGGACCGTCTGCCGGCGGTACTCCTGCTTCATCATTTTCTGGAAGAACACCGCATTCGTCCCCAGGCAGTAGATCTCTGCGAACGGCCCCTTGGCCACCAGCCCGTCCGGCCGGCGGTAGCGGAACTCCAGCTCCATGATCTGCTGGCTCTTCATGCCCCCCATGGTCATTTCGATCCGGTACTCCCCCTGCTCCTGCACCGTCTGCAGCGCGTCCAGCTTCGCCGGATACCCCTTCAGCCAGGCGTCGAGCCCTTCGTCCGCCCGCACCAGCCCCGCGCCCGCCGCCAGCGCCACCGCCCACACTGCCCATTGTTTCATGACAAACCTCCTGAGAGCCGTAATTCTACGCCTCGACCCCCGCCCCGGCAAGGCCCGTTTCCCGCCCGGGCCCCGCGGTTTTTCCACAGTGTGGAAAACTTTTTTCCATTGCGTGGAAAAACGCAAAAAAAGTTTTCCATACTATGGAAAACTTTTCGCCCCGCCCTCTTGGACCGCGCGTCAGGCCTTTTCGCGGAAGGTGATCCGCCCCTTGGTCAAGTCGTGCGGGCTGATCTCCACCGTGACCTTGTCGCCCGTGGTGATTTTGATGAAATGCTTGCGCATCTTGCCCGAAATGTGGGCCAGAACCTCGTGCCCCCCCTCGAGCCGGACGCGGTACATCGTCGCCGGCAGCACCTTCACCACATCGCCGTTGACCGTGAGCAGATCGCTTTCCTTCGCCATAACACCCAACCCGTTTCTTATCCAACCTGTTGCCGCGCCTTATATCAGACCCCCCCGCCCAATGCAACCCCCCGCGCAACGGGTTCACGATTCAACGGTTCCGGGTTTGGATCCGTTCTCTGCCGGCTTCTTCCCGGCTGCGTTCCCCGCCTGGTCATTGGATATTGGATGTTGAACATTGGTTATTGAGCTTTCCTGACCTTTTGGCTGTTCACCCCCGCCGCGGTTTGGTTCAGTGTCGGGACGGCAATGAGCGACAAGTCCACCACCCCCATGATGGCGCAGTACCGCCGCGCCAAGGCCGAGATCGCGCCCGACACCATCCTCTTCTTCCGCCTCGGCGACTTCTACGAGATGTTCTTCGAAGACGCCGTCGTCGCCTCGGAAATCCTCGGCATCGCCCTCACCAAGCG
>CAYMTY010000083.1:0-7230 GCA_964393515.1 uncultured Verrucomicrobiota bacterium | reverse complement strand
AACCGCCCTGTGCTACACCTTTTCCTAAAGTCAGGTTTTCCCGTGAAGCAATAGGGCGGTTGTCGCGTCCGGCCGGGCACGGCCGCCCGGCTTGCGGTTCACGGTTCAGCGGTTCTCTCCTTCCGCTTTCAGCTTTCCGCCCTCCGCCCTGCCCCTACTCCTTGTCCTCGTAGAGCACGGCGTTGGTCTGGCCGTGGGCGATGCGGAACTGCTCGATGTGCAGGTTCACGTCGCTGACAAACGTCAGCTGGGTGCCGCAGCGCTTCTCGAGGTCGATCAGCACCTGCTCGTCCTGCTTGCGCAGACGCTCCATGATCATGGGGTTCACCGAGATGCGCAGGGGCAGCTCGCCGCGGCCCTGGTTGCGCTTGATCACCTCGAGGATGTGCCGCTGGATGCGCACGCTCATGCTCAGGGTCGAAAGCACCTTGCCGCGCCCGTGGCAGTACGGGCAGTCGGCGAAGTTGGCGGCGCGCAGGCTGGCCTCCATGCGCTGGCGGGTCATCTCGACAAGCCCCAGCGGCGAAACCGGCAGCACATTCGTGCGCGCCTTGTCGTTCGCCAGCGCCTCCTTCAGCGTCTTGTAGACCGCCGTCTGGTTCTTGCGCGACTTCATGTCGATGAAGTCGATCACCACCAGCCCGCCGATGTTGCGCAGGCGCAGCTGGCGGGCCACTTCAACCGCGGCTTCGGTGTTGACCTGCAGGATGCTCTCCTCCTGCGTCTTGCCGCCCTTGTGCCGCCCCGTGTTGACGTCGATGGCCACCAGCGCCTCGGTCTCGTCGAAGACGAGGTAGCCGCCGGACTTCAGCCATACCCGGCGGGAGAAGGCGTTCTCCAGCTGGCGCTCGATGTCGAAGTGCTCGAAGATCGGCACCGCCCCGTCGTAGAGCTTGACGCGGTTCTTGACCCGCCGCGAAATCCGGCTGGTCATCTCCCGGATGCGGTCGAAGGTCTGCCGGGAGTCGATCACGATCCGGTCGACCTCCTCGGTCAGGAAGTCGCGCACGACGCGTTCGACCAGGTCGGGCTCGTGGTAGAGGCAGGCCGGCGCGGGCTGGTTCTTGATGCCGTCCTCGATCTTCTGCCAGGTGTCCAGCAGCCCGCGCAGGTCGCGGGCGAAGCTGGTCGCGCGCACGCCTTCGGCGGAGGTGCGGATGATCAGGCCGATGCCCGAGGGGATCGGCAGGCGGCCGAGGGCCTTCTTCAGCCGCTCGCGCTCCTGGTCGTTCTCGATCTTGCGCGAGACGCCCTTGAGCTTGCTGCCCGGCATCATCACCAGGTAGCGCCCCGGAATGCTCAGGTTGGCGGTCACCCGCGGGCCCTTGGTGCCGATCGGCCCCTTGGTCACCTGCACGATGATCTCGCTGCCGGCCGGGAACCGCTTGGCCATCTCGCCGGGCTGGGCCTTCTTGCGGCGCGGCCGGTTCGCGGCCAGGCCTTCCTCGGCCTCCAGCCGGGCCGTGTCCTCGGGCACCATGTCCCAGTAGTGGATGAACGCGTTCTTCTTCAGCCCGATGTCCACGAAGGCGGCCTGCAGGCCGTCCTCCAGGTTCTGGATCCGCCCCTTGTAGATGCCCCCCACGATGCGCTCCTCCGTCGGGCGCTCGATGGAGAATTCCTCCAGGTGCTCGTCCTCCAGGATCGCCACGCGGGTCTCCAGGCTCTCCGCGTTGACGATGATTTCGCGTTTGGTTTTCTTCTTCAATCCGATCCTCTTCAGCCAGTTCCACATATCACACCTCGCGCCTCGTGCGGCGCACATGCACGCTTTGCACCAGTCCGAAGCCCGCCAGCGTGCTCACCATGAACGACCCGCCGCTGCTGACCAGCGGGAGCGGCAGCCCCGTGATCGGCAGCAGGCCGATGGTCATCCCGATGTTCACGAAGACATGGGCGAACAACAGACCGGCAATGCCCGATGCCAGCAGGCTGCCCGCCGGGTCCTTCGTCGCCCACGCCGTGCGCAGATAGCACGTCAGCAGGGCGGCGAAGGCCAGCAGGAGCAGGCCGGCGCCAATGAACCCCGTCTCCTCGGCGATCACCGGGAAGATGAAGTCGGTCGGCGAAACCGTGCGGGGCAGGAAGCCCAGCACGCTTTGCGACCCGTTTAAAAATCCCTTGCCGGAGAAGCCCCCCGAGCCGACCGCGATGGCCGACTGCAGGGCATTCCAGCCCGAACCGAGCGGATCCCGCCCGGGATCCAGGAAGGTGGCGATGCGCTCGCACTGGTAGTCGGTCAGCACCCAGTGCGCCCACGGCGAGAGCACGAAGGCGATCCCCCCCGCGCCCAGCAGGCCCAGGGCGAGGAAGTAGCGCAGGGCCACGCCGGCCGCGAAGAGCATGAACGCCACCGTCGGCGCCAGCACCAGCGCCGTGCCCAGGTCCGGTTCGACCAGGATCAGCGCAAACGGCGCCGCCGCCAGCACCAGCACCAGCGCCAGCGTCCCGAACGACCGCGGCGCCAGCCGCGGGCTGGCCAGCACCCGCGCCAGCACCAGCACCAGCGCCACCTTGGCGAACTCCGACGGCTGGAACGGGATCCCGAACACCACCAGCCAGCGGTAGGCGCCGTACACCCGCTTGCCCGCCACCAGCACCAGCGCCAGCAGCACCAGCGAGCCCAGGTAGAGCCACCACGAGTGCCGGATCCACAGCTTGTAGTCCATCGCCACCAGCGCCAGCGCCACGCCGGCGCCCAGCGCCGCCCACCACACCTGCTTCGGGAACCAGGAGCCGACGATGCCGGTCTCTTCGCCGCGCCACGAGGCGCTGTAGATGAACGCCAGCCCCGCCGCCAGCAGGCCCGCGGCCAGCAGGATCGCCAGCCAGTCCTGCGCCAGGAACACGCGCCACCATGCCTGCACGCGCTTCATGCGGCTTCCCCAACGGGCACAGGCGGCGGCGGCAGCGTCAGGGGCGGCGGCGGCGGAATGTCCAGCCCCTCGACCTCACGGAACACCTGCGCCAGCAGCTGCTTCACGCGCGGGGCGGCCGTCGTGCCGCCGCTGACGCCGTCCTCCACCAGCACCGCCACTGCGTAGCGGGGCTCCTCGAACGGCGCGAACGCCACCATCCACGTCATCTTGCGGCCCGAGCCCTTCACGCCGTACTCCGCCGTGCCGGTCTTGGCCGCCACCATCACCTGCGCCAGCGCCGCGCGCTTGCCCGAGCCGTCGGGCTGGTTCACCGCGTCGCGCATGCCCTCGCGCACCACCCGGATGTGGCGCGGCTGCCACTGCGGCCCGCCCGGGGCCGGGGCCGGCGCAATCTCCTGCACCGCGCCGTCCGCGGCCGTGATCTGGCGGACCAGGCGCGGCTGCCACAGCGTGCCGCCGTTGGCCAGCGTGGCCGCGTACAATCCCATCTGCAGCGGCGTCACCAGCAGCGCCCCCTGCCCGATCGCCTGGTTGCAGGTGTCGCCGTCGCGCCAGCTGTCGCGCCGCGCGGCGCGCTTCCACGCCGCGTCGGGCACCAGCCCCGGCCGCTCGAAGTCCAGGCTGATCTCGCTCCGCCGCCCGAAGCCGACCGCGCGCGCCATGGCCTGGACCGCCTCCGGCCCGCCCGCCAGCGCCGCGTGGAACAGGTAGACGTTGCACGAGTAGCGGATCGCCGAGGGCAGGTCGATGCTCCCGTGGCCCCAGTGCTGCCAGCAGCGGAAGCGGGCCGAGCCGAGATCGAAAAATCCCGGGCAGGAGAAGCGGGTGTCGGCCGCGACCTTGCCGCTGTGCAGCGCCGCCAGCAGGGTCACCGGCTTGAAGGTGCTGCCCGGCGCGTACTCGCCGCCCGTGGCGCGGTTGAACAGCGGCCGGGTCTCGTCCTTCAGCAGGCGCGCCCAGACCGCCGCCGGCACCGCCGGCACGAAGGCGTTGGGATCGAACCCCGGCGCGCTGGCCAGCGCCAGCACGTCCCCGTTGCGCGGATCCACCACCACGGCCGCCCCGCGCACGCCCTCCAGCACCGCCTCCGCCGCGCGCTGGATCCGCGTGTCCAGCGCCAGCTGCACGTCGCCGCCCCGCCCCGGCTCGCGCCGCGACACCTCGTCGAACTTGAACCCCGCCACGTCCACCTGGATTTCCAGCTTGCCGCCCGCGTTTGCCCGCAGCACGCCGTCAAGCCGCTTCTCGATGCCCGCCTTGCCCGCCATCTCCGGCAGGTAGTAGTGGAACTTCTCGGTGCCCGCCGCGTCCGCCGCCGGCGGCTCGGCCCGGCCCACGTAGCCCAGCAGGTGGCAGGCCGCCGCCCCCTGCGGATAGGTCCGCACCGGCTCGACGGTCAGCTCCGCGCCCGGAAAGTCCGTCGACCGCTCGGCAAAGCGCGCCACGGCGGTTTCGTCGAGGTCCCGCCACGCCACCAGCGGCAGGGGGGTGCGCCGCCCGAGGTGCAGGCGCACGTCCTGCGGGGTCAGCTGCAGCGGGCGGTCCAGGGCCTCCGCCAGGCGGTAGAGCCGGTCCATGATGTGGTCCACCGTGCGCTGCACGCTGCCCGGCTTGCGCAGCTCCTCGAGGTAGAGCGAAACGCAAAAGCTCGGCCGGTTGTCCGCCAGGCGTTCGCCCGTGCGGTCGAGGATCCGCCCGCGGGTGCCCGGCAGGCGCACGCTGCGCAGGCTCTGCTTCGCCAGCCGGCGCTGGTACTCCATGCCCTGCGCCACCTGCAGGTTCCACAGCCGCACCGCCAGCAGGCCGAAGCCGCCCAGCGCCGCCAGCCACAGGAAGAACAGGCGCCAGGGATGCACCTGCCGGATGAAGCTTTCCCGGGCCATCAGCCGCGGTCCTCCCACGTCCCGAGGTGCCGCTCCAGCCAGCGCATCACGCCGAACTGCACCGGCACCAGCACGGCCCCGAGCATGGCCGCGCCCGCCATGCGCTGCAGGACGGAGTGCCCGCCCGGCAGCCCCGGCCCGTCCAGCCGCAGCAGCAGCGCCATCGCGCCCGTCGCGGTGGCCGCGCCCAGCGCGCCGAACCACATCACCGTGCTGGCCTTGTCCGCGAAGAAATCCTGCCGCAGCAGCAGCGCCAGCCCGCCCGCCGCCAGAAATGCCCCCGCCGAGCAGCCCAGCGGCGCCAGGCTCAGCGAATCCTCCAGCACGCCCGCCAGCAGCGCCGTCAGCACGAACAGGCGGGGCCGCTTGTTCACGGCCGTGTACACCACCACCCCCAGCAGGAACGGAAAGGCCGGCTGGCCCAGGTGGCGCCACGGCGGCACCAGCACCTGCAGCGTGCCCCCCGCCAGCAGCCAGAACAGCAGCATCAGCAGCTTCACGGCAGCTCCCCCTCCGGCGCGTCCGCGTCCGGCTCCGCCGCTTCGGCCGCCGCCGCCGCCTGCGCCCGCGCCAGGTCCTGCTCGGTCGCCGCCACGAAGGCGTACTCCAGCGCCCCCAGGTCCGCCGCCGAATCAATCCAGGCCGTTTGGTAGAGCCCGTCCTCGTGCGGCGCCACCCGGCTCACCCGCCCCGCCAGCAGGCCCTTGGGAAACACCCCGCCCAGGCCCGACGTCACCACCTCGTCCCCCGCCTGCACGTCCGCCGTTTTCGAAATGTAGTCCATCCGGCACGCCGGCTGGTCGCCCGGCTTCGGCCCCAGCCCCGTCACCACGCCGAAGACCCCGCTGCGCGCCAGGCGCACCGACACCTTGCAGGAGGGATCCGACAGCAGCACCACGTCCGCCGTGCGCGCGGACACCGAAACCGTCCGGCCGACCAGGCCGTCGGGGGTGATCACCGCGCGGTCCTCGGCCACGCCCGCGGCGGTCCCCTTGTCCAGGCGCACGGTCTGCCACCAGCCCGTGCTGTCGCGCCCGATCACTTCGCAGGACACCAGGCGGTTCGGCGAACGCTTTACGAACCCGAGCAGGTCGCGCAGGGTCTGGTTGTCGCGTTCCAGCTCGCGCGCCATCCGCACCTCCCCGCGCAGGTAGACGATCTCCTCGGACAGTCCCCGGTTTTCGAGCGCCAGGTCTCCGATGCCGCGGATGTAGCGAAAGGTCTCGCGGATTTCGCGCACGCCCCCGCGCAGCATGCCCTGCAGCGGGCTGATGCCGTCGCGCACCGCCCCCTTCACGCGCCGGGAAGCCGGTTCCGGCAGGTTCATCATCGCCAGCACGACCAGGGCGATCGCGCACAGCGCTATCCATCTATGCTCCTTCATGTTCCTTCCGGCTCAACGCCACACGTCACCCGGACGGAGGGAGGAGAAAAGCGCATCAGATGGGGGACGGGCCGCCGGCCTAGGCGCCGGACGAGACCTTGCGCAGGAAGTTCAGCTCGTGCAGCACGACACCCGTGCCCTCGGCCACCGCGCTCAGCGGGTCCTCGGCCACGTGCACCGGCAGTCCGGTCTGCTCCGCGAGCAGCTTGTCCATGCCCCGCAGTTGCGAGGTCCCCCCCGCCAGCACGATGCCCCGGTCCACCAGGTCCGAGGCCAGTTCCGGCGGGCAGCGCTCCAGCGTGATGCAGATCGCTTCGACAATCGCCGACACGGGCTCCTGCAGAGCCTCGCGGATCTCCTCGGAGGTGATCGTGAGCGTCTTCGGCAGGCCCGCGACCAGGTCGCGGCCCTTCACTTCCATGCTCATCTCCTCGCCGAGGGGATAGGCGGAGCCGATCGTGATCTTGATCTCTTCCGCCGTCCGTTCGCCGATCATCAGGTTGTAGACCCGCTTCAGGTATTGGACAATCGCCTCATCCATCTCGTCGCCGCCGACGCGGACGCTGCGGCTCAGCACGATGCCGGCCAGGGAGATGATCGCCACCTCGGTGGTGCCGCCCCCCATGTCCACGATCATGTTGCCCGCCGGCTCCTGGACCGGAAGGCCCACGCCGATCGCCGCCGCCATTGGCTCCTCGATCAAGTAGACTTCCCGCGCCCCCGCATGGGAGGCGGAGTCCTTGACCGCTCTCTTCTCCACTTCCGTGATTCCGCTGGGGACCGAAATGATGATCCGCGGCCGCACCACCCACTTGCGGTTGTGGGCCTTGCGGATGAAATACCGCAGCATCGCTTCCGTCACCTCGAAATCCGCGATCACGCCGGCTTTCATCGGACGGATGGCGACAATGTTCCCGGGGGTGCGGCCGAGCATGCGCTTGGCCTCCTCCCCCACGGCCAGTACGCGGTTGGTCCCCTGTTGGATGGCCACCACGGACGGCTCGCGCAGCACGATCCCCCGGTCCTTGACGTAGACCAGGGTGTTGGCCGTGCCGAGATCGATGCCGATATCGTTCGAAAAATA
>CAYMTY010000082.1:0-7371 GCA_964393515.1 uncultured Verrucomicrobiota bacterium | reverse complement strand
ACAGCATGGGCCGCACCCGCCCCACCGCCTACGCCACGCGCACCACGCGGACGGCCACAAGCGCGACGTTCAACCCCGTGCTGGATGGGGTGCGCCAAGCGTTGAATGAACCACTGCCCGAGGCGTTGCTTGAAGCATCGCCCGGAGCATGAAGCCGGACCGATTCCCCTGCCCGTCCGGGGTGGCCGGGGAATGGCGATAGGGCGAGGCCACAGGATGCGATTTGCCGGGTTTGCCCACCTGCCGATGCCGTGACATGGAGGTGGAGAAAAAATCAATCTGTGAGGCGCTGGGAGACGGAAAAAGGGATAAAAAAAGGATACAGCGCCGAAATCGGTCTGCCGTCTGAATGATCCGTACCCATAGGTCCGAAAATCCACTGTATCCTTTTTGTATCCTTTTCTCCCCTGTTTTTACCCCGAAAAGGCCAGAAACAGCCCGAAGGCCGATTTTCAGCCGAAAAGAGAAAAACCCCGATTTTATTGAGTAAAACCGGGGAAAAAACTGGTGAGACGGGCGGGGCTCGAACCCGCGACCACAAGCTTAAAAGGCTCGTGCTCTACCAACTGAGCTACCGTCCCGCGACCTCCGGCTTGCGGAAATCTGCGGCGGTTCTACGCCATCCCGCCCCGCCCGCACAAGCAAAAACGGGCCGGCGCATCCCCGGCCGCGCCCCGCGCTCGACGCCGGGGGCCATGGCAGGGGCCATGGCGGGGAGGATTGCCATCGCCCCAGAACCAGGGTAGGGTCGAAGCGCCTCTTGGGGCGAGAAAGCACACCTTGAAGATTGCCGACATACGACCATGGCTGGCTGCGGTGCTGATCGGCGCCGGGACCTTTCCGTCCGGCGGCGCGGCCGGCACCTGGCATGTCGGCCCGGACGGCGTCGGAACGGATGCGGCCGGTTTCGGGACCGACGCCCTGAGCCCCTGGGCAACGGTCAGCTATGCCATCGCCCAGGCCGCGCCGGGCGATCGGGTGGTCTTGCTCCCCGGAACCCATACCCAGATGGCCACCCTGGTCATCGACAAGGCCGTCCACCTGGAGGGCGGCGGCCGCGCCGCAACCGTGCTTTTATTCCCCAGCAACTTCACGGCGGCCGTTAACGTGCCGGCGGTCACCCTCGCCGCCAGCCAGGTCACGCTGCAGGCGCTCACCATCCAACGGCAGAACTACCTGGCGGCCGGCGCCGTGATCCA
Organism: uncultured Verrucomicrobiota bacterium; assembly: GCA_964393515.1. Classification (GTDB taxonomy): domain Bacteria; phylum Verrucomicrobiota; class Kiritimatiellia; order CAIQIC01; family Lenti-01; genus Lenti-01. Next base: position 6,172 of record CAYMTY010000082.1, on the reverse strand, counting down.
CGTGGCGGATGTCTGGCCGGACTGCCAGGCGCTGTACGACCAGATCCAAATCCGGGACGTCGACCTCGTCGGCGGCGCCCTCGGCTTCCTCCTGAATCCGCGGGACATCACGATCGAGCACTGCCGAATCTACGGGCAGGACGCGGCGGACAACCTGACGGCCCTCGCGCTGGAACTGGTGGGCTTCCAGGGCCGGGTCTGCTTCCGGGGCAACCAAATCGACGGCCGGCTCGCCGGGGGCCTGGGTGGCATCCGGATGCGCCGCGCCTTCCAGATCGAACCCCGCGTCGGCTGGGAACGCTCGGCGGGGGAGCTGTGCGTGGAAAGCAACTTCATCTACAACGTGCGCGAACCCTTCCTCTGGAACCACTGGGTGAATCCCGCGACGGACAAGGTTGCGGTCGTTTTCGCGCACAACACGATCTCCATCACGGAAAAAACCTCCTGCACGTTCTTTGCCTACGGCAGCGGCAGCAACGGCCTCGAGCATTTCAAGTTCTCCGGCGTGGCGTTTCGGGACAATGTGTTCGCCCATGTGGGGGGCTCGGCCTGCGCGCGCGCGGATTACCAGTCCCGCAACTTCCCCCGCAACTTCCCGGTGGGCGGCTTCACATTCGAAAACAACCTGCTCTACATCGGTCCCTACACCGCGCCCGTGGACTCGCTGTTCGTCCCGCTGGCCACCGACCCGGACTGGTCCAGCGGGGCCGAGTTCGACACTTCCGGCCAGCCAGCGGGCCTGCGTTTCGACCCGGCCGCGGCGGCGACCCCGTTTGCCGATCCCGAACACACCCACGAGAACCACGCCCTGCAGCCCGCCACGGCGGCCGGGCGGGCGGGATTCCGAGCGGCCACCGACGGCCAAAACATCGGCGCGTGGCAGCTGCCGTCCGCCCGGCTGGCCCCCGGCGCGCCGCCGGGCGTCCGCTGGCCATCCGACGGAAACCTGACTTACCAGCCGCAAGCCGCGGATGCGCTGACACCGCACAGCTGGCAGGATCTCGGCGATCCCTGCGCCGGGGACGGATCAATCCTCGAAGTGCGCGATCCGCTCCCGGATCCTGACCGGCGTTTCTACCGCGTCGTCATTGTTCCCTGACCGGCAGGGCCGGAAATCCGGTGCGCAATGACTGTCCGCCCCGCGTCCGCCGCCGACTACGGCACCCCGCAAGGCGGCGGCCAATTCCTCGCCACCGCCGGCCTGGCCCCGACCAACACCCGGCATCTGCGCTCCTACGTGCGCTTCCCCGCCGATTTCAACTTCGTCAAGGGCGACAAGCGGCCGGGGCTCTTCGGCGGCACCATCTTTTCAGCGGCGGCGCGCTCCCCGACGGCACCCACGGCTTTACCGTCCGCTCCATGTGGCGCGCCGCCGGCGACCTCGCCGTGGACGAGCGCGCCCGGCGCGAGGGCCGGGCCATTCGCCGGATCAAGGCCCGACGACCTTGAGGTAGTAGATCCGGCGGGCGTCCGTTCCGGCGTTCGTATAGGCCGCGGTCACAACCGCCCATGGTCCCGCGCCACCCACGGCCGGCGCACGGACGTCGGCCAGGTACGTGCCCGGCAAGCCGTTGGTCAGGTCGATCCGGTAGACCTGATACAGCCAGTTCTGGCGCGCCATCCAGTCCATGGCCACGTTGTCCGCCGGGTCCCGCTCGATGCGGGTGAAGTGCAGATAGACCGATCCATCCAGCGGATCAGTCTGCGTGCCGGCTTCTTCTCCGTCCGTCGCCCCGTCGTCGTCCGTGTCAGGATCGTTGAGGTCCGTGGCGGTGATCGGCGCAAAGGCCGAGCCGGCGATTTCGTCGAGGTCCCACAGGAGGTCGCCGTCGTTGTCCGGATCGATCTCGTTCGCCAGCCCGTCGCCGTCGCCGTCGAGGTCCGGCCGGAGGATCGCGCCGCCGAGGAACCCCGCCGAGTTCAGCGTGGTTCCGGCCCGGGCCACGCCGATGCCGCCCGGCTGGGCACCCGCCGAGACGTGGACCAGGTCGCCGCCCGCGCTCCGCGCGCCCGATCCGTCCGCCACCGAGGGGAGCTGCGAAATCTGCGCCCGCCCCGCGCCGGCTGCCAGGAAGAGCAGGCCGAAGACCGCCCCGGCGGTCCATATCCGTTTTGCCGCTTGCATCTCCGCGCTCCTCAGGGCGCCTCGTCCACCGTATAGACGATCCGCGCGGCGTACCACTTGTTGGTCGAAGCCCAGGACTGATTGAAGCTCGATGCGGTGTAGAAGTAGTTGCTGTTGTCCACCACGGCGTTGGCGATGCTTGTGTCCGTCAGCGTCTGCCACCCCGAACTCCCGCTGGAAACCACCTGCGCCAGGTCCGCACTGGTCCCGCCGAACGCAGGAAATCGGCTCAGGGTCACGACCAGCCCGGTCGTGGTACACGAGTCATAGACCCGCGCGTCGAACCGGACGACGGTCGCTCCGTGGGGAAGATGAACGGGGGCATACACCAGCCCCACTCCGCCAAGCAAGTACATCCCGGTGTCATTTTCATATTCCAGGAGCCCCCGGATGTGGAACTCATGACTGCCCACAGTGTAGTAGTTCGTCCGGGGCCGCGTGTAGACCAGCTTGTCCGCCTTGATGCTGCCCTCCGCATAGATCGCGTTGGTCCGGAGGCTCGCGGCGTGCAGGCCATAGCCGTTGAGACTCAACGCCACGACGCCGGGGCCGTTGGAGCTCATCGCATAGACGCCGGCATCCTGCAGGCTCAAGCCCGCCACGCCCGCGCCGGTGGAGGATTCGCCCCGCACGCCCGTTTCGCCTTCCAGGGGGATGCCGATGGCTGGCCCGACCGCCATGCCGAACACGCCGGCCGCCCCGTTGCCGGAAGACGCCGTGAATCCCTTGATGCCATGCGAATTCGTCCCGGCGCCGCCCTGGGTCACCTCCAAAACCGGCGCGAGGGTCGTATTCGCCATGGTCCCGCCGAGCGCGGTAAGGAATTGCGAAGAATCCATGTGATCCAGCGTGTCGGCGTCCATCGCGTACGGCACGGCGTTGAGCTGTTCGCGCGGCGACAGCACCGTCGCGCCGACGGCGATCTCCAGATAGAGACGCTGGGCCAAGGCCAGGGTCGCTTCCAGCGACAGCGGGCTCAGCCCGGACGGTTTGTCGCCGAGCACCGTCGTGTACAGGCCGTCCACCACCGTGACGTCATCCCCCTCTTCGATGTAAACGGCCGTCCCGCCCACCAGCTGGGTGTAGACCAGGAACTGGACGTTGGTGAAACCGGTATAGGGTGCGCTGTCGACCAGCAGGCGCCCCTGGTAGTTGATGCCGGTCCAGGCCGCCCCTGCAAACCGACCGGACATTGCCACACACGCAAAAGCCAACAACAGACGCAGGCTTGTTTTCATCGGCGCTCCTCCTTTTTCCAGTCCCTTGCCTTTCGTGGCGTCTCCTTCGGGATTGAGCGTGATCGTCCTGCAAAGTTTTTCAAAGAGATTTTTGGTTAAAATCTCGTTCTGGGGAGCCGCCCGACGGCACTTGCCTTCCCCCGCGCCCCGGTGCTAGGGTGTGGTTCGCGTCGCCATCGGTGGCGGCGCCTCCGGCGACTACGGAAGCGGGTGCAAATCCCGCGCGGTCGCGCCGCTGTAACCGGTTCCGAAATTCCAGCAGCCATTCCGCGTGAACCGCGGGAGAAGGCGGAAGAGTAGCCAGCCGGGAGCCAGAAGACGGGAAGCCGGTGCCAACTCAACCCTGAAGCCCTCGCAGTTGGGGCGGAAAGGATGCCGCCATGCGGCGTTATTGCTGGTTCCTGCTGGTTCTGTTCCTCGGTCTTCCCGCCTTCGCGGCGCAAACCACCGTCTCGTTCGACGCGTTCCTGCCCGGCCCGGATGAATATATCGAGGACACGTCCCTGTCCGACGAGGCGGCCACGTTCGTCAACACCTACTACGAGGCCTGGGGCTCCTGGTACTGGGCGGGCTACGCCTTCTCCACCGTCAGCAACACCACCGACGGCTCGTGGGGCAACCAGTACGCCGCCGCGCAGGCGCGCTCCAACGCCTATGCCGTGGCCTACGACGACGGCTGGCACGACGCCCCCGAAGTCCTCTTCGACCTCCCTACCGCGCCGCAATCCCTCCTCCTCGACAACACCACCTACGCCGCGCTCACCATTCGCGATGGGTCGGCGTTCAGCGAGCCTTTCTCCGCCGGCGACTTCTTCTTCCTCACCCTGACTGCCCGCGACCTCGACGGCAACATCGTCGCCGTCACCAACCACTACCTCGCCGATTTCCGCAACGGCCAAACCTTCATCCAAACCAACTGGTCCGAACTCGACCTCTCCTGGATGCCGCCGAACGTGGTCTCCCTCGTCGGCACGCTCACCACCTCCGACGTGGGCGCCTACGGCCCCAACACGCCGATGTATTTCGCCCTGGCCGATTTCACCTACGCCTACGCCGACGCCTCCGATCACATCGCCTCCACCGACCCCGCCATCCTCTGCTGGGCCGACGGCTGGACCAACTACGTTCCGGGCACCAATGTCGATCTCCAATGGCAGACGCCCTCCAACGCCACCGGTGCCGCCGCGGGATATCTCGGCGGCCTCGGCGCCACCAACGGCATCGTCTCCCTCGGCGACAGCGGCACGCTGACGCTCACCTTCCCCGCGCCGATCACCGACGGTCCCGGCGCCGATTTCGCCGTCTTTGAAAATGCCTTCGCCGACACCTTCCTCGAACTGGCCTTTGTGGAAGTCTCCTCCGACGGCGCCACCTTCGTCCGCTTCCCGAACCACTGCCTCGAAACCAACTGGATCGATACCTATACCGAGACGAACGCCTCCGACGCCACCGCCTACGGCGGGCTCGCCGGCAAGACCACCCAAGGCTACGGCACGCCCTTCGACCTGCGCGTCCTCGCCGGCACGCCCGGCGTCGATGTCCGCCGCGTCACCCAGGTGCGGATCGTGGACATTCCCGGCGACGGCTCCGAAATCGACAGCTACGGCAACCCGATCTATGATCCCATGCCGACTTGGGGCTCCGGCGGCTTTGACCTCGACGCCGTCGGCGTGCTGCATCCGCTCCTCCGGATCTCCACCGCCACCAACGCGCCCGCGCCCGCCCTGCCGGGCTTCACCACCGTCAAGGAATTCACGCCCGCGCTGGTTCCGGCCGCGTGGACCAACGCCCTGCCCCCCGCCGGCACCCCCGGTTTCTACCGCTGGAGACTTGTCCGGTGAGTTTTTCCACGCAATGGAAAAAAGTTTCCGGGTTTTTCCATACAATGGAAAAAAGTTTTCCACAGTATGGAAAAACCGGCCGGATTTTTCCCGGTTTGAAAAAGTATAGTGTTTGCAACTACTATACGATGCGGGCCGCGAGTTCCCGCAGGGGAAGCGCGGGGTTCACGCTGGTGGAGCTGCTGACGGTGATGGCCGTCCTGGCGCTGCTGGCGGCGGTTTTGGCGGTTTCGCTGCCGGCGGCGCGGGCCGCGGCCGAAGCCGCGGCCTGCCGGTCGAACCTCCGGCAGCTGGCGGCGGCCAACCTGGCCTACGCGGCGGACCACGGGCGGTACGTGGCGGCGGCCAGCGACATCGCCGGGGGCAATTCCATCCGCTGGCACGGGGTGCGCACCGCCGGCCAGGCGTTCGACGGCGCGCAGGGGCCGCTGGCGGAATATCTCGGCGGCGGCGCCGCCAGCGCCTGGGTCCGGCGCTGTCCCGCCTTCCGGCCCGATCTCGAAGGCTTCGAGGCCGCTTGCGGGGGCTACGGCTACAACGCGCTGGGCGTCGGTTCCGAGGCCTGTCTGCCGGTGGAGCGGCCCGAGAGCCAGGGCATGCGCGCCACGGCCATCGCCCACCCGGCACAAACGGTCATGTTCGCCGACACCGCCTACCTGCAGGGCAACGGCCCGAAGGCCCGGCTGATCGAATACTCGTTCGCCGAGCCCCCGCGGTTCGCCGACGGCGGCACGCCCTGGCCGACCATCCACTTCCGCCACCGGGGGCGGGCCAATGTCGCCTGGGCCGACGGCCATGTCTCGGCCGAACCGCGGGAACGGACGGGCAGCCGGGGGGCCGCCCAGGCCTTGGGTTGGTTCGGTCCGGACGACAACACCCTGTTCGATCCGTTCTAACCTTCGCCACCGCCCGGCCGGGGCGCATCTGCGATTAGGTACATTCAGGCGGCCCAAAGGGAGGCGAGTTCG
>CAYMTY010000081.1:0-8094 GCA_964393515.1 uncultured Verrucomicrobiota bacterium | reverse complement strand
GGGCTGGTTTCTTTCGTGCCACATTACGGCATCTCTATCGTGATATGCTCTAGCGCGCCGGGGGCGGGAGGTCGCCGTCGCGCGTGCGCTTGAATTCGACCGCCTGGACCAGGACTTCGGCGAGAGAGCCGCAGCCGAGCTTGCGCTTGATGTTGGCGCGGTGCACATCCACGGTGCGCCCGCTCAGCCCGAATTTCTCGGCGATGTCGCGCGTGGTAAGCCCTCCGCCGATGGCATAGAGGATCTCGCTTTCGCGCGGCGTGAGGCTGGCGAAGCCGGTGGCGTCCTCCGCCGCGCCGCCGGCGTGCCCAGCCAGCAGGGCTTCCGCGGCGGGACTGAGATAGGTCCGGCCGGCAAAGACCGTCCGCAGCGCGGCCACCAGGGTTTCCTCCGCCTGGTCCTTCATCACGTAACCCTGCGCCCCGGCGCGCAGGGCCTTTTCGGCGTAGAGGGCCTCGTCGTGCATGGACAGCACGAGAATTTTGCCGGCGTAACCTTGCGCGCGCGCCGCGCGGATCCAGTCGAGACCGCTGCGGTCCCGCAGGGACAGGTCCAGCACCACGCCGGCGGGCTGCAGCCCGGCCAGCACGGCCAGCCCCTCTTCGTAGGTGCCGGCCGCGCCGCTGACGGCGAAATCCGGTTCGTGTGCCAGCAGCGCAGCCAGGCCCTGGCGCACAATGGCGTGGTCGTCCACCAGCAACAGGGTGTGCTTTTCCGCGCCGGCCATGGCGTCAGTCCCGCTCGGCCCGCGGATCGCGGCGCATGAGTTCGAGCACGGCATCCTTGGGCCGCTTGCCGCGGTGGAGGATCGCATCCACCTGCGCCATCACAGGCACGGGCACGCCGGCCTCGCGCGCCAGCGCCAGCGCCGTCCCGCAGGTCCACACGCCCTCGGCGACCTGCTCCATGCCGGCCAGAATCTGCGCCAATGTTTCGCCGCGCCCGAGGCGCTCGCCGACCGTGCGGTTACGGCTCTGGGGGCTCATGCAGGTGACCAGCAGGTCGCCGATGCCGGCCAACCCGGCGAAAGTCTGCGGATGCGCGCCCAGGGCCGTGCCCAGCCGCGTCATCTCGGCCAGGCCGCGCGTGATCAGCGCCGCCTTGGCGTTGTGGCCGAAGCCCAGGCCGTCGCACACGCCGGCGGCGAGGGCGATCACGTTCTTCAGCGCGCCGCCCAACTCCACGCCGCGCACGTCGTCGCTCGTATAGACCCGGAAGGTGTCGCCCGCCAACAGGTCCTGGAAGCGGCCGGCCAGGCCCGCATCCGCGCAGGCGACCGTGACCGCCGTGGGCACGCCCCGGGCCGTCTCGGGCGCGAGGCTCGGCCCGGAAAGCGCCGCGGGCATTCGCACCCCCCAAAGCTCGGCCAGGATCTCGCTCATGCGCTCTTGCGTGGCTTCGTCGAAGCCCTTGGTGGCGCTGACGACCGGCGGCGCACCGGCGGCGCGGTAGGTGGCCGCAAACCGCTCGAGGGTGGCGCGGACGTAGCGCGAAGGCACGACCAGCACCACGGCCTCGGCGCCGGCCAGCGCCGCGTCCGGATCGGCGGTCCAGCCGATCTCCGGCGGCAGCGCGACGCCGGGCAGGAACTTGCGGTTCTGGCGCGCCGCGCGGATCTCGGCCAGATAGTCCTCGGCCGGACCCCAGACCCGCGGCGCATGCCCGTTGCGGTGGAGGACCAGGGCCAGCGCCGTGCCCCACCCCCCATCGCCCAGGACCGCCACCCTCATGATTCGCCGCCGGCGTTGTCCACCACGATCTCGTTGGTGGGCGCGGACGCGCCCGCGCCCTTGGCGTAGGGCGTGGTCAGATAGACGTGCTTGATCCACGAGTTGAAAAACTCGTTGCGGTTCGCGCGCCAGTTGTTGACGGGATTCTGCTCGTCGAGGTTCTCCAGGGGGCCCACGTCGGGCCGCCCTTTCAGCCGGTCGCGCTGCGCCTCGGTCAGCAGGCGGGTGGAATTGTATTCCTGGTGCCCGAGGTGCATCACGATCTGGTGGTCGGGGGTCTCGAAGATCGTGTAGCCGCCCTTGTCGGCGTGGGCCAGCAGGCGGATCTTGCCCGCCTGCTCCGCCGCCTCCAGCGCGGCGTCGTCGATGCCGGAATGGCGGCTCTGCGGGCACCAGAAGACGTCGTCCAGCCCGCCCATGATCGGATGGTCGGGCACGAGGTTGCGGGTGGGGTAGACCCCGAAGACCTTCTGGGGATAGAGTGTCTTCTCCAGGCCGATGTACTTCGCCAGAGCCAGCCCGCCCCAGCAGATGCCCAGCAGGCAGGTGCCGCCCTGCCGCGCCACGTCGAAAATGCCGCACAGCTCCCGCCAGTACGTCACCTGCTCCCACGGCAGTTCCTCGACCGGCGCGCCCGTGACGATCAGGCCGTCGAGGGCCGTCACCGACTGCGCCCAGTCGAACGGGAGGTAGTGCTTGTCGAGGTGGGCGTGGTCGGAGCTCTTGTAGTCGTGCTGCCGCAGGCGGATCCAGACCGGGATGATCTGCAGGACGCTCCGCCCCATCGGCGCCAGCAGGTTGAACTCGTACTCCTCCGCCTGCGGCATGATGTTCAGGATGCCGATCCGCAGCGGACGGATGTCCTGATGCTCGGCGGCCTCCTCGTTGAGCCAGGCCACGTGGTGGCGCTCGAACAGCGGCTTCAGTCGGTGGTTGGGCGACAGGCGGATGGTCACGGTCGATTCCTCTCGGATTCAGGAGTTTGCACCGCGTGCGGGGCGCTGTCCATCCTAGAAGTAGAGATCGCGCTCGCCGGCGGCGGTGCGCCGGAAATGCTCCTGGAGCGCCGGCCAGGCGCCCGGCTGGGTGCGGCGCGCCTCCTCCAACTCCCGCGCGAGCAGGGCCGCGCCGACCGCCTGCGTCTCCGGCGTGGCGAAATCATCGAGCCATTCCTTGAAGGTCAGGATGGCGTTGAGCTTGCAGAACTTGCCCTCGGCCCCGCTGCGCAGCAGGTCCATGATGCACTTGCCCGTCCGCCCGCAGCGGTAGCCGGCCGTGCAGAAGCTGGTGATGCACCCCGCCGCCGCCCATTCCCGCACGCATTCGTCGAGGCCGCGCGGATCGCCCAGCAGGAACTGCTGGCGTTCGCCCTTCTGCTTCTCCGGCTCGTCGGCGTAGGCGCCCACCCCCACGTTCGAGGCGGCGTCCATCTGCGTCACCCCCAGCGGCAGCAGGCGCCGGCGCATCGCCGGCGACTCCCGGGCCGTGAGGATCAGCCCCGCATAGGGCACCGCCAGCCGCGCCAGTACCACGATCCGCTCGAAATCGTCGTCGCTGACGCGCCACCGCGGCTGCTCCACGAACGGGGTGTTGACCGCCGGCTCCAGGCGCGGGAAGGAGAGCGTGTGCGGGCCAATGCCGCAGAAACGCTCCATTTCGAGGGCGTGCGCCTGCTGGCCCAGCAGCTCGAAGCGCCAGTCGGACAGACCGTAGAGCACGCCGAGGCCGTTGTCGTCGATGCCCGCCTCCTGCGCGCGATGCATCGCCGTCAGCCGCCAGCGGAAGTCGCCTTTGATCGTACCCGCGGGGTGAAGCTGCGCATACGCCCGCCGGTCGTAGGTCTCCTGGAAGACCTGGAAGGTGCCCAGCCCGCATTCCTTCAGGAGCTTGAGTTCGGCCACGGGCATGGGCGCGGCGTTGACGTTCACGCGGCGGATCTGGCCCCACCCCTTGCGCACGGGCACCTTCACGGCATAGACCGTGCGGATGCTTTCGGCGATGTAGTCCACGCCGCTCTCCGGATGCTCGCCATACACCACGATCAGGCGCTTGTGCCCGAGTGTGCCCGCCAGCACCTCGGTCTCGGCCCGCACCGCGGCCATGTCCAGCACCCGGCGCTCCACCGCCGGATTCGAGCGCCGCAGCCCGCAGTAGACGCAGTCGTTCACGCACTTGCTGCCGAGATAGAGTGGCGCGAAAGTCACGATGCGGTTGTCGTAGACCTGGCGCTTGACCGCCCCCGCTGCCGCGCGCATTTCCTCCCACAGGCCCGGGTCGCGCACGCGCATCAACTCGGCTAACTCCTCCTGCGCCAGTGTCTGCACCGCCAACGCCTTGGCGATGAGGTCGCGGACCCGCGCGGCTTCCGGCGTGCCCGTCGCCGCCAGCAGGCGCCGGATTTCCGCGTCGTCCACAAAGTCCGCGCCTCCGGGACGGAGATATTTTTCGATCTCCGCCGGCCGGATGCGCTCCTGCATCCATGTCGTGTCGGTCACCATTGCGTCGGTCCTTGCCCTTCGTCATCCGCCGGCCTACGACCGGCAACCGCCCCGGAAGTAAAACGCTTCGGGCGGCAATCGCGTTATACATACACCATCCGGCGCCGATTCTCAACTGCGCGCCGGCCCCGCATCGGACGTTCTTTTCCTTGCCGCCGTTCGCTCCAATCCCTATCCTTCTTCGCTCAACACCAGTCAAGGAGAGTTTCGATGAATCCCGCCTCCGCCCCGTCCCCCGACAGCCGCAAACGCACCCTCGCCCTGATCCTCCTGCCGATTCTCGCCATCGCCCTCGCCGGCGTCGTGATCTGGCTTCACCAGAACGCCAAATCCAAGGGCATGGTCGCCCTGGTTGTGTCCGGCGATGATGCCGCGGCCGCCGCCATCAACACCGGCGACATCATCGATGCCACTATCCCCGGCGTGGAGGTGGCCCCGCTGCTGGGCCGGCGCTACAAGGTCTTCGTCGAGGATGAAAGCGACGACCGCTCCTCCGGCATCGCCAAGATCGGGGGACGCGCCACCTTCATCCCGGGCGCCCGCCGCGGCCAAACCGCCATCGTGGATACCACCCGCGTGCGCGACCGCGTCGTGGACGCCATCCTCGTCAAGGTGCTGGGGCAGATCGTCCTGCCGCCGAAGGCCCCCCGGGAACCCTTCGTGCCGCGCGCCGACGATCCCGCCGCCATTGTCGTGGCCGGCGCCGAAATGGATGTCCTCATCACCGAGGCCTCCTCCCGGAACCCCGAAACCGAAGGCGTGGCCAAGGTCGCCGGCCTCGTCGTCTTCGTCAACGGCGCCACAACCATCGGCGAACGCGTGAACGTCCGCATCACCGAACGGCGCGAACGCCTGGCCTTCGCCGAACCCACCGGCCAGCCCGCCGGCACCGCCCCCCTGCCCTATTCCGCCGCGCCCGCACGGCGCGCGTTCCAGCCCCGGCCCGGCGATTCCGCCGCCCACGTCGTGCCCGGCGCTGAAATGGACGTGATCGTTTCCGAAGCCTCCGAAAAGAATCCCGGCCAGGAAGGCATCGCCAAGGTCGCCGGCCTCGTGGTCGTCGTCGCCGGCGCGCCCACCCTCGGCGAACGCGTCAACGTGCGCATCGTGGACCGCAAGGAGCGCATCGCCTTCGCCGAACGCACCGGCCAGCCCGCCGGCACCGACCCCTTGCCGGAATACGCGCGGCCAGCCCCGGCTCGCGCCCCACGTGTGTTCCAGCCCCGGCCCGGCGATCCTGTCGTCGTCGGCGCCGAAATGGATGTGGTCGTTTCCGAAGCCTCCGAAAAGAACCCCGCGACGGAAGGCGTCGCCCGCATCGGCGGCCTGGTCGTTTTCGTCCAAGGCGTCACCACCCTCGGCGAGCGCGTCAACGTGCGCATCACCGAACGGCACGAACGCCTGGCCGTTGCCCAACCCACCGGCCAGCCCGCCGGCGCCGGCCCCCTGCCGGAATACTCGCTGCCGGCTCCGGCTCCCCGCCCCTTCTCTCCGCGTCCCGGCGATCCCGCCGCCTTCGTCATGCCCGGCGCCGAAATGGATGTCATCATTTCCGAGGCCTCGGAGAAGAATCCGGCGACCGAAGGCGTCGCCCGGGTTGCCGGCCTCGTCGTCTTCGTGCAGGGCGCGACCGCCATCGGCGAACGCGTGAACATCCGCATCACCGACCGCCGCGACCGCATGGCTTTCGCCGAACTCTCCGGCCAGCCCGCCGGCACCGCCCCCCTGCCCGTCGAAGCACCCCGGCCGCCCCGGCCGGCCTATGGGCCGCGCCCGGGCGACTCCGCGCCGCACGTCGTGCCCGGCGCCGTCATCGCCACCACCATCGTGGAACCCTCCACGAAGAACCCGACGACCGAGGGCATCGCCAAGATCGACGGCTTCGTTATCTTCGTCAAAGGCGCCACCACCCCCGGCCAGGCGGTCAACGTGCGCATCACCGACCGCCGCCCTTCCATCGCCATGGGCGAGGTGACCACCGATCCGGTCACCGCCGCCGCCCCGATGCCTGCGGCGGCTTCCGCCGCCGTCCCGGCCCCGCCCGCCCTTGCCCCGACCACCATCGTCCCCGTGACCGAACCCGTGCCGCCTCCGGCCGACACCGGGGCCCCTTCCCCGGATCCCGCCCCCGCTCCTGCGCCCTAATCCCCGATCGCAACCGTTACCATCCGGGAGAAACCCATGGCGAAAACCCTCACCAGTGAACGTAACCTGCGGGCCCGGCAGACCGCCATCGTCCGCGAACTCCAACTGCTCAAGCGCATGCGCCTGGTCGAATGGAGCACGGCCGTCCTGCTCCTCGCCGCCGGCCTCCTCTGGCGGCCGGCCCTGGTCGGCGGCGGCATCCTGGCTTTCCTGGCCCTCGGCCATGAAACCCGCCGCCGGGAACAGCTCCGGGAACAGGCCGAAACCGAAAGCATGCGCGGCGCCAAGGAAGAGGTGGCCCGCCTCCTGGACGAAAAACTCGCCAACGACCACTACATCCTCAACGACCTCCACCTGAAGGTCGGCCGCGAAAAGTGCTGGATCGACCACCTCGTCGTCGCCCCCTCCGGCATGTTCGTGCTCAACACCTTTAACTGGGACGGCAAAATCACCGGCGATACCTCCAAGCAGGCCTATACGTGGGCCATCCGCGCCCCCGGGGGCAAGGTCCGCCCCGTCCGCAATCCCGTCGGCCGGGTCCTGCGCGAACGGCGTATCCTGTGCAACTGGCTCAAAGGCACCGCCCTCATCTGGGAACGGGTTTTCCCCGTCGTCGTCCTGGCGAACCCGGCCGCCGACCTGCAGATCACCAACGCCGAACGCCGCGTCCTCACCCCCGACCAGCTCGTCGATTACATCAACGGCTTCTGCTTCGAAAAACCCGTCCTCTCGAACGCCGAGGTGGAAAAACTCGCCCGCGGCCTGAACGAACACGCGGGAGAAGGCTGACCGTACCGGGAGTTCCCGCGTGGCCCGGATCCTCCGCACCGAAACCAGCCTGCTCAACCGGCAGCTGGCCATCGCCCGCGAACTGTCCCGGCGCCTGGCGACGCGCATTGCAGTCTGGGGCGCCGCCCTGGCTCTGGCCGGCTGGGGCGGAACGCACGCGGTGCTCACGCACCGGCCCGGCGGCGCGCTTGTCGCCGTGTTCATCCTCGTCCTCGCCGCCGGCTACGAGGTCCACCTGCGCGAAATCGCCGTCGAAAGCCGCAACCTCGAAGGCGGCCGCCGCGGCGAACGGAAAATGGCCGAACAGCTCGCCGAACAGCTCGCCGACGACCATGTCATCCTCAACGACCTCGCCTTCCGCGTCGCCCACGAGCGCGCCCAGATCGACCACCTGGTCATCGCCCCCGCCGGCATCTACGTCATCGAATCCAAGTTCTGGGCCGGAACCCTTTCCGGCGACGTCCACGACGCCCAGTGGACCCAGACCAAGTCCGACGGCTCCGTCCGCCGCGTCAAGAGTCCGGTCCAGCAGTGCGAGCGCCAGCGCCGCATGTTCATCACCCTCCTGGCCGCCCGGGTGCCCGAGGACCGCATCCACGCCCTGGCCGTTTTCTCCCACCCCGCCGTCAAACTCCAGATCACTCACGGTCAGGACCACGTCTTCCTCATCCGCGACGCCATCCGCTTCATCAACGACCGCTGCTTCGCGCCGCCGGTCCTGACGCCGGCAGAGGCCCTCGCCCTCGCCGAACGCATCAACCGCGGCCAGGTCTAGCCCCGCTGCGTTCCCCATACGATCTATTATAATAGATCGTAAGACTTGGATCAAAGGCGATCCATGATGACCCTCCGGAATCCTATCAACACCTTGGTGTGATTAGAGCGTATTACTATATAGTATAGCCACACGAGGCGAACCAAGAAGCGGCGTC
>CAYMTY010000080.1:0-8314 GCA_964393515.1 uncultured Verrucomicrobiota bacterium | reverse complement strand
TCCACGCCACCATCGTCCTCAGCGGCGACGACCGCTCCAGCATCCACCGCCCCCAGGTCTGCATGACCGCGGCCGGGCATGAGATCGAGCGCGAGCGCATCATCCGCATCCCGCTGGCCGGCCGCGCCGAGCCGCTGGAAGTTGCCGTCCTCGACATGACCCGGCCGATCGCGCGCCCGGACGGCCAGCCCGCCAGCCAAACCTCCTATTATGCCTACTGGTTCGTCGGCAAAGACCGCGAAACCGCCTCCCACCTCTGGCGCATGTACTGGATGGGCTACGACCGCGTCGTCCACGGCGTTTCCCACCGCTGGGCCTACATCGCCATGTCCGGCGACCGCGACCCCCGCTCCGAGGCCCACCTCCAAACCATCGCCGACTTCGCCAGCCAGCTCCATCCCGCCTTGCTCAAACCCGAGTGATGTGGCATCCTTTCCCGCCATGAACCCCGTCCCCCGCCCCCCCGTGACGCTGATCACCGGCGGCGCCGGCTTCCTCGGCTCGCACCTGTGCGACCGCCTCCTCGCCGAGGGCCACCGCGTCATCGCCATGGACAACCTCGTCACCGGCAACCTCGCCAACATCGCCCACCTGCGCGCCCGCACCGACTTCGAATTCATCCACCACGACGTCTCCCGCCACATCGACCTCCCCGGGCCCGTCGACTACATCTTCCACTTCGCCTCCCCGGCCAGCCCCATCGACTACCTGGAACTGCCCATCCAGACCCTGAAGGTCGGCGCGCTGGGCACCCACAACGCCCTCGGCCTCGCCAAGGCCAAGGGCGCTCGCCTGCTGCTCGCCTCCACCTCCGAAGTCTACGGCGACCCCCTCGTCCATCCCCAGGTCGAAACCTACTGGGGCAACGTCAACCCCATCGGCCCCCGCGGCGTCTACGACGAGGCCAAGCGCTTCGCCGAAGCCATCGTCATGGCCTACCACCGCGTCCACCAGGTCCAGACCCGCATCGTCCGCATCTTCAACACCTACGGCCCGCGCATGCGCCCCAAGGACGGCCGGATCGTCCCCGCCTTCTGCTGCCAGGCCCTCAAGGGCGAGCCCATGACCGTCTTCGGCGACGGCTCCCAGACCCGCTCCTTCTGCTACGTCTCCGACCTCGTCGACGGCATCTTCCGCCTCATGCTGAGCGCCCACTCCGACCCCGTCAACATCGGGAATCCCCGCGAACTCTCCGTCATGGACTTCGCCGTCAAGATCCAGGAACTCACCGGCTCGAAATCCCCCATCGTCCACAAGCCCCTGCCCGTCGACGACCCCAAGGTCCGCCAGCCCAACATCGACAAGGCCCGCAAGCTCCTCGGCTGGGAACCCCAGATGCCGCTCGAGGAGGGCCTCAAGCTCACCATCGACTATTTCGCGTCGCTCATCCAAAAAGGAATCGTCTAGCGAAAGGACCCGCCATGCATCTGCGCTACATCAACAAGCTCGGCATCCCCAAGGACATCGAACTGAGCGGCGAACCGCTCTCCATCGGCCGCTCCCGTGAAGCCGACATCCCGCTGCTCGACGACAAGGCCTCCCGCGTCCACTGCGGCATCCGCCTCTCCGACGGCGATTTCTACCTCAAGGACCTCAAGAGCCGCAACGGCACCTTCGTCAACGGCCAGCGCGTCGAAGACACCGTCAAGCTCAAGGCCGGCGACCGCATCCAGGTCGGCTCCACCGTTTTCGTCCTCGAAGCCGCCTCCGTGCAGGAGGACGCCGCCAAGGGCCTCGACGCCGTCAAGGACGACATGGCCGACGGCAAGGGCTACACCACCATCCTCAAGGAGATCGTCGAGGACATCGCCCCCACCGAGGCCGAAGACAAGCCCGCCCCCGCGGCGGCGGAGAAACCGGCCGGCAAGCCCACCATCCAGATCAAGCACCCCGCCATCAAAATCTCCGCCAGCGCCAAGCTCGACGGCACCGACGCCCCCAAGGCGGAGGAAAAGCCCGCCGAAAAAACCGCCGGCAAGCCCTCCATCAAGATCACGATCAAAAAGTAGCCGCCCCGGCCGGCCGTCAGCGCAGCGTGGACCAGGTCGCGCCGTCGCGCACCTTGTAGCGGGCAATGACCCCGTGGTCTCCGGTCCGCTGGTACCACGTTGCCGCCGCCAGCGGCGCCTTGTAGCTCAGCGCCTTGGCCTGGTCCGGCCGCGGTCCCTGGCTCCACACCGCCCAGGCCAGCGGCGAATTCGGCGAACCGTCCGCCTTACCGCCCGTTGCCTGGCAGGCGGGAAAATCGCTGGGCACCCACAGGGGAAAACGCTCGTTGATCTTTGAGCCGTTCAACCAATAGTATTCCGGAGCCGCATACTTGTAGGTGTTGCCCGGATGGAACGGATCCCCCAGCAGCGTCGAGGTCGCCGTATGCGTGTTTTTCGGCAGGTAGCCGCCGTCGGCCAGTTCGTGCGGCAGTTGCAACGTCTGTCCGGAGTCCGCCGCGGCGCACGAAACCGAAACCGGTGGATAATGTCCGTGGTCGGTGCGGTACGCCTCTAGCGCCACCTCCACCGTGCGCAGGTCCGCCACCACCCGCCCGACCCGCCCGCGCTCGATCGCGCCCAGGACCGGCGGCCCCACCAGCGCGGCCAGCAGGGCCAGCACCGCCACGACCACCAACAGTTCAACCAATGAAAAGCCCGGCTTCAATCGACCTTTCGCAGACGGTACACGCGGTTGCTCTCCGCGCCGTCATCCTCGATCACGATCATCTTCCGCGGCGTGAGATCCACCGCGGACCAGGGGCCGCTTTCCAAATCGTCCGTGGCTTCCAGCACGTACCCCTCGTAGTCCGATGAGAAGCTGACCGCCATCGTCCCGCCGGTGCGCCGCTCGAAGTCCAGCACCGGTCCGATTTCCTGCACAAACAGCTCATAGCCGTTGGTGTTGCTGTTCTCCTGGTTCAGGATGCCCGTCGCGGAAAATACGGTGGTGGTCGCCGGCACCGGCCCCAGGTCCGTCAGCGGCATCCGCAGCGTAAAGGTCCGGCCGGCGTCGTCCGTCGCCATGCAAATCCGGTCGGCCCAGTTCGTCTTGCCCCAGCCGTTCGTGTTCACCAGCCGGATGCCGTCCAGCCGCACCCGCATCCCCTGCCAGTGCTCGCCGCCCGTCGCCCGCGTCGCGTCGAAAATCGCGCTGTCGTCGGGATTTTTCAGGTCGGCCAGCGTGATGGCTTCCGCCTGCGGCAGGCCCACGTTGGCCTTCACCAGGGCCACGTCGAAATCGTTCGAGAGCGTGATCCGGTGCCGCTCGTTGATGTTCAGCTTGCCGCCGCGGAACAGCGCCTTGCGGGCGGTCACCTCGATCCAATCCCCCTTGCGGAACTTGCGGCCGTTGGTGTCGTATTGCACCCGCCGCATCTCGTTCGTCCATTCCGTCCCGTAGTCCTCCCCCGCATAGCCCGGACCCATGACCTGGTAGTTCTGCGCCATCCACAGCGCCGTCCCGCCCCGGTCGCCGGCATCGACCGCCTGGAAGAACACCTGGAACTGGCCGCCCATGAGATTGGAGGCCGTGGCGTCGGGATTGTAGGTATAATCCAGCATCTCCTCCGGATCGTTCACGATCACGCCCTGAATCTTGAACGGAAGCACCTCCACCCAGGCGGTGGTGCCCGTCGAGGTCACGGATTGTAGATTGGTGTGGGTGATCATCATCTGTGCGGAGGCCGCTCCGCTCCAGCCCAGCAACGCCGCCAAGATCAGCTTTTTCATGCTCATTCCTTGGGCCCCGTCGCGGTGATCGTCAAACGGCAATGTTTCACGCCGCGGACGGCCGCCAGTCGGTCGGCCAGGACCCGCACCCGGTCCGTCGGGCCCCGAACCACCAGCACCTCCTGGCAGTCGTGGTGGCTCAGATGCACGTGCATCACCGACACGATCAGCCCCTCGGCATCGTGCTGGAGCTCGGTCAGCTTCGCCTGCAGGTTGCGGGCGTGGTGATCGTAGACCAGCGTGATCGCCCCGGCGATCTCCTGCTTGCCGCGCCGCGCCCGGTGCTCTGTCACCGCCTCCCGCACCAGGTCCGCCACCAGCGCCGAGCGGCTGGCCGCCCCCTTCGCCGCCACCAGCTGGTCCAGCTCCCCCGCCAGCCCGTTCGGCAGCGACAGGCTCAGCCGCGTGGCCCCGGCTTCGTTGGTATTACGATTATTCATATTCGTAATAATCGCACGGCGGCGCCTTTTCCGCAAGAACAATTTGACGCCGGCCGCGCCCGACCGCTACCTTCGCCCCCGTGAAACCCCTGTGGCTCCTCCTCCTGCTCTGGACCGGCTGCGCCCGCCCCCCCGACCCCGACGCGGATTTTTTCCTCGCCCAGGCCCCCGCCGACTCCGAGTTGCGCATCGCCGACGCCTACAAGTGGCTCTTCCACGCCGCCCGCGGCGGCGAACACGCCATCGAAAACGAAACGGCTGTCCGCCTCTGGCTCGAAAAAGAATGGGCCGGCCTCGCCAGCCCGGCGCCTGAGGAGCCGCTCTGGACCCCGCTCACCGCCGACGGCCGCATCGGCCGCCTCAACCTCCGCCCCTACCAGGCCCGCGGCGGCGACCTTGCTGCCCTTCATGCAGCCTTCCTTGCCGGCGCGCAAGCCTTCGCCGCCGACCCCGCCCGCTTCCGCCGGGCCTGGCGCGCCCTCGGCCGCCAGTTGAAACAGAATCCCGTCGGCCACCTCACCTTCGCCGAATGGCAGCGTCTCGACCGCGCAATGAAAGCCAAGGGCTACCCGGCCGGCCACCACAGCCCGGAATATGAACAAGCCCGCCACCCCGCCTACCGCGTCCTCCCCGCCGCCGAGGCCCGGCCCCTCCTCGATTCCCTGCCCTGATTTCCTTGTTTCCTTCCCCTTCTGGATTCTGATTCCTGAATTCTGAATCCTAAAATGGTTGCCATTCCGCCGGCGGCGTGTACAGTACAGCCCCCAAAGCCCGTCCTGCGGGCCTTGTCCGGAATTTAAAAACGAACCCAGGAGAAAAGCCATGTTCCAGATCGCCTCCATCCACGCCCGCGAAATCCTCGATTCCCGCGGCAATCCCACCCTCGAAGCCGACGTCGTCCTTTCCAGCGGCGTCCTCGGCCGGGCTGCCGTGCCCTCCGGCGCCTCCACCGGCGCCAACGAAGCCCTCGAATTGCGCGACGGCGACGCCAAGCGCTACCTCGGCAAGGGCACCCTCAAGGCCGTCAAGAACGTCAACACGCTCATCGCCAAGGCGCTTGTCGGCATGGATGCCCGCGACCAGAAGGCGGTCGACGACGCCATGCTCAAGCTCGACGGCACCGAAACCAAGTCCAAACTCGGCGCCAACGCCATGCTCGGCGTCTCCATGGCCGTGGCCCGCGCCGCCGCCAACGCCCTCGAAATCCCCCTCTACCGCCACCTCGGCGGCCTCAACGCCCATGTCCTGCCCATCCCGATGATGAACGTCATCAACGGCGGCGCCCACTCGGACGCCCCGATCGACGTCCAGGAATTCATGATCGTCCCCCGCGGCGCCAAGTCCTTCGCCGAAGGCCTGCGCATGGGCGCCGAGGTCTTCCACGCCCTCAAGAAGATCCTCAAGGGCATGAAGCTTTCCACCGCCGTCGGCGACGAAGGCGGCTTCGCCCCCAAGCTCGCCAGCAACACCCACGCGCTGGAAGTCCTCGTCGAAGCCATCGCCGCCGCCGGCTACAAGCCCGGCCAGGATGTCTTCATCGCCCTCGATGTCGCCGCCAGCGAGTTTTTCGACTCCAAGACGAAGAAATACACGCTGCACAAGAGCGACAATTCCGTGAAGTCCGCCGCCGACATGGTCGCCATGTACGAAGGCTGGTGCAAGAAGTTCCCGATCGTCTCCATCGAAGACGGCTGCGCCGAAGGCGACTGGGACGGCTGGAAGCTCCTGACCGACAAGCTCGGCGGCAAGATCCAGCTCGTCGGCGACGATCTGTTCGTCACCAACGTCAAGTTCCTGCAGAAAGGCATCGACCTCGGCGTCGCGAACTCGATCCTGATCAAGGTCAACCAGATCGGCACCGTCTCCGAGACGCTCGCCGCCATTGCCCTCGCCAAGCGCCACGGCTATACCAACGTGATCAGCCACCGCTCGGGCGAGACCGAGGACAGCTTCATCGCCGACCTCGCCGTCGCCGTCAACGCCGGCCAGATCAAGACCGGCTCCCTCTCCCGCACCGACCGCATCTGCAAGTACAACCAGCTTCTCCGCATCGAGGAGGAACTGGGCGCCGCCGCCGTCTACGGCTGAGCCGCCGCCCGCAGCAGTTCCCAGCCCCCGCCCGCCCCCCGCGGACGGGGGCTTTCGATCGAACCGTTGCCGGAAAAGGCAATTATTTGCAAATCATGGCGCAATCTTACTCAATATCAGCCCTATTTTTCAGGCAGGATTTCCGGAAATAACTAGATAATCATGCAAAATGCCATGATTTGCAAAACATGGCGTATTTATTGTGGTTTACCGGGGCTGGGGCGTTCCGTTCCTGCGGGGAACCGGCAACTCACCCGGACGCCGCCCCCCGCCCCGGGGCCGACCTGCAACTCCCCGCCGAACACCTCGGCGCGGTGCCGCATGATGCGCAGCCCGTTGCCCCCCTCGCAGTCGTCCTTCCGGTTCGCCGCGAAGCCCTGGCCGTTGTCTTCCACCGTCAGCTCCCCGCCGCGTTCATTGTAGTCCAGCGCGATCACGATCCGCGCCGCGTCACCGTGCTTCACCGCGTTGTTCACCGCCTCCTGCGCAATCAGGTAGAGATGCTCCGCGGTGGCGACGTCCTTCGGCCGTCCCTCCCGCTCCGGGTAGAATTCGATTTCCTTCTGAAACATCGCGCCGGTCTCTTCCGCCAGCCGCCGCAGGGCGTCCGGCAGCCCGTCTTCCGTCAGCGCCACCGGCGCCAGCCCCCGGGCGATGCGCCGCACCTGGCTGACCGCTTCCTTGAGCGTCGCGGCAATCTGCTCGGCCTCGCCCTCCGCGGCGGGGGCGCCCGCCCCGGCGTGCTGGCGGTAGGCCCCGAAC
Source organism: uncultured Verrucomicrobiota bacterium (assembly GCA_964393515.1). Classification (GTDB taxonomy): domain Bacteria; phylum Verrucomicrobiota; class Kiritimatiellia; order CAIQIC01; family Lenti-01; genus Lenti-01. Next base: position 1,305 of record CAYMTY010000080.1, on the reverse strand, counting down.
AGATACATCGCCCCGGTCAGTTTCTGGCCGAGCGAATCGTGCAGGTCCCGGCCGATGCGCGCCTTTTCGTGCCCACTGATCCGCAGCACTTCGTCCTCCAGCTCGCGCCGCTCCTCCATCACCGCTTCCAGCTTGCGGTTGGCCGCGGCCAGTTCCGCCGTGCGCCGGAACACCAGCACCTCCACCCGCCGCGCATGCCCCGCCAGCAGCAGCAACGCCGCCGCCAGCGCCACCGCCAGCGTCAGGCCGGCCGCGAAAACCAGTTGCGGCGCGCGCGACCGCGCCGCTGCCCAGTATGCGGGATCGGCCGCGGCCGTAAATCGCCATTCCTGGTTGCCCAGGCTGAACTTCCGCTCGAAATGCCACGGCCGGGCCGGCTCGGCCCCGGCCGTCGCCGGCCCGAGCCGCGCCAACACCCCCCGGGCATCGTCGCCGGTCGCCGCCGCCAGGATCCGGTCCGGATCGAAAAGCCCCACGGCAAACCCCGCCAGCTCTCCGGGACCGCGCTCGGCGGGATAGAGGATCGGCGCAAACATGTAGAGTTCGCCGCCGGCGCCCGGTGGCGGCAGGCCGGGGGGAATCCCCGCCAGCGCGAACACACCCAGCCGCGCCATCGCCGCTACGGCTGCCCGCTCCTCTTCCCGCGCGCTGAAATCGTAGCCCGTCGGGATGCCCAGCCCGCCCGGCGGCGTCTGGTAGGTCAACGGATAATATTCGGCCCGCACCGGGACGGGCCGGAATCCGCCCTGCCCGTCGGCTTCCACCAGGGCCCGGCCCGCGCCGCCCGCCTGTTCGTAGGCGGCCCGCAAGTCGTGCGGTATCCGCTGGACAAAACCATAGGCCCCGAGGATCCGCCGCTGGTAGATCATGCCCTTGCGTGCGATTTCGTCGAAGGCCGCCGGCGAAACCTGGTCCGACAGGCTGTGTAGCTGGCGGATCGAATCAAGCACTTCCATGAACAACTGGATTTCGCGCAGCGTCCGGGCGAACCGCTTGTCCGCGGCCAGTCGGAACTCCCCTTCGCGCCGCCGGTCCTCCTGCCGCCCCTGCCAGGCGGCGCTCCAGGCGGCGATCCCCGTTCCGGCCAGCAGCACCAGCACGGCCAGGACCACAAGCCACCGGGCCGCGCGCACCGCCTTGTTCTTGTCCGCAGCGCCGGTAGGCGTAGACTGGTCTGACTTCTCCATGCCAGCCCCACCGTACACCGGCCCCCGGCCGGCGGCGACAGGAAAACGCGGTGGCCCAGAACAGGGGGCGCATCTGCGATTAGGTACATTCAGGCGGCCCAAAGGGAGGCGAGTTCGC
>CAYMTY010000079.1:0-8320 GCA_964393515.1 uncultured Verrucomicrobiota bacterium | reverse complement strand
GGCTGGTTTCTTTCGTGCCACATTACGGCATCTCTATCGTGATATGCTCTAGCGTTCCCGCACGATGTCCGCGCCCAGCGCGCGCAAACGCGCCTCGAGGCGCTCGTAGCCGCGGTCCACCATTTCCGCCTGCTCGATGATGCTCGTGCCCTTCGCGCACAGGGCGGCGATGACCAGCGCCATGCCGGCGCGGATGTCCGGGCTGGTGATCAGCTGCGCCCGCAGTTTTGCCGGCCCGCTGACCACGACCCGGTGCGGGTCGCACTGCACCAGCGTCGCCCCCATCTCTAGCAGGCGGTCCACAAAATACATCCGGCTCTCGAACAGCTTCTCGAAGAACAGGACCTCGCCGCGCGCCTGCGTGGCCAGCACCAGCGCCACGCTGAGAAGGTCCGACGGGATCGCCGGCCAGACGCCGTCTTCCATCTTCGGGACCGCCCCGCCCAGGTCCTGGCGCACCCGCAGTGCCTGCCGCGCCGGCAGCCGCAGGCGCCCGTTTTCCATCCGCCATTCCACACCCAGCCGGCCAAACGCGCGCTGCATTACTTTCAGCGTGGTGGCGTCCGGCGGCTCGACCACCGTCAGCGTCCCGCCGGTGGCGGCGGCGGCGGCCAGGAAGCTGCCCATCTCGATGTAGTCGGGGCCGACGCGGTGCCGCGCGCCGCCCAGCCGCGCAACGCCCTCGATCTCAAGCCGGTTGGTGCCCAAACCGGAAATCCGGGCGCCCATCTTGACCAGCAGCGCGCCCAGGTCCTGCACGTGCGGTTCGCAGGCCGCGTTGAAGACCGTGGTCCGCCCCGGCGCAAGGACGGCGGCCATCAGGATGTTCTCGGTGGCGGTCACGCTGGCCTCGTCGAGCAGAAGGTCCGCGCCGCGGAACCGCCGCCGGCGCCGCAGTTGGAACGCGTCGCCGTCCCAGTCCAGGCCGATGCCCAGCCGGGCCAGCCCCTCGAAATGGGTGTCCAGCCGGCGCCGGCCGATCACGTCGCCGCCCGGGGCGTAGAGCGTCGCGGTCCCGTGGCGGGCCGGCAGCGGGCCGGCCAGCAGGATGGAGCCGCGCACCTTGGCGCACAGTTCCCGGGCGAGAACGGTTTTCTTCAGTCCCCGGGCGCAGACCGTGACGGTATGTCCCCGCCGCTCCACCGCCACGCCCAGGCCGGCCAGCAGCCGCAGCATGTTCTCGACGTCGAGGATCCGCGGTACGTTCTCCAGCACCACCGGTTCGTCCGTCAGTATGCCGGCCGCCAGCATGGGCAGGACGGCGTTCTTGTTGCCCAGCGGCCGGAATTCCCCGCCGATGCGGTGCCCGCCCCGGATGATGAACCGTGCCATGGCCGCGCCTTTCCGCGTCACTCCACCGTGACGCTCTTGGCCAGGTTGCGCGGCTTGTCGATGTCGGCCCCGCGCAGCTTGGCGTTATGGTAGGCGAACAGCTGCAGGGCGATCACGTTGACCAGCGGCGAAAACTCCTCGCGCGTCGCCGGCACGGGGATGAGGTCCTGCGCCAGGCCGCGCAGGGTGTCGTCGCCCTCGGCGACGACGGCGATGATGCGCCCCTTGCGGGCCTCGACCTCCTTGAGGTTCGAGATCATCTTGTCGTGGACTTCGTCGGCCGTGGGCGTGCACAGGCAGACCACCGGCAGGAATTCATTGATGAGTGCGATGGGCCCGTGCTTCATTTCGCCGGCGGCGTAGCCTTCGGCGTGCTGGTAGGAGATCTCCTTGTTCTTGAGCGCGCCCTCGAGGGCGATCGGATAGTTGAACCGCCGGCCGATGTAGAGGGCGTTGTAGCACTCGTAGTACTTCTGCGAAATCGCGCGGATGTCGGCCTGCCGGTCGAGCACGCGGTGGATGGCGTCCGGGATGCGGGCCAGTTCGGCGGTCAGCTCGCGTTCGCGCGCCGCGTCCAGCGCGCCGCGCCGGCGGCCCAGCCGGAGGGCCAGCAGGGCGAACGCCAGCAGCTGCGCGGTGAAGGCCTTGGTCGAAGCCACGCCGATCTCCGGGCCGGCCTGGGTCAGCAGGGCGGCGTCGCTCTCGCGCAGCAGGCTGCTGCCGGGGACGTTGCAGATGCTCAGGACGCGGCAGCCCCGGCCGCGCGCCAGGCGCACGGAGGCGAGCGTGTCGGCCGTTTCACCCGACTGCGACACGGCGATCACCAGGGTTTGGTCCGGCAGGCGCGGCTCGCGGTAGCGGAATTCGCTGCCCAGGTCCGTTTCGCAGGGGATGCCGGTCCAGCGTTCGAGCAGCAGGCGGCCGTACAGGCCGGCGTAGTGGGCCGTGCCGCAGGCCAGGATCAGGATGCGCGCCACGGTCGGCGCCGCCGCGGCGACCAGCGCGTCGGCCTCGCCGAGGTCCACCGTGCCGTCCTTGCGCACATGCGCCTCCAGCAGGGTTCGCAGCACGCGCGGCTGCTCGTGGATTTCCTTGAGCATGAAGGTCTCGAAGCCCGCCCGCTCGGCCGCCTCGGCCCGCAGCGTGACCGGCTTGATTTCCGGCGCCACCGGCGTGCCGTCGAGCCGGGTCACGGTCACGCCCGCCGGGCGCAGCTCGGCCACTTCGCCGTCGTTGAGGTAGATCACCTGCCGGACGCGGTTGAGGACAGCCGGCACATCGCTGGCGATGAACTGTTCCCCCGTGCCGACGCCGACGATCAGGGGGCTGCCGCAGCGGGCGGCATAGAGCACCTGCGGGGCGTCGCGGGACACGATGCCCAGGGCGTAGGCGCCCCGGGCCTGGCGCAGGGCCTGGCGGATGGCTTCGGCCGGGGCCCGGACCCCGGTCTTCCGGATTTCCTCGATCAAATGGGGGATGACTTCCGTATCGGTCTGCGAGCGGAAGATATGGCCCTTGGCCTCCAATTCCGCGCGCAGGTCCGCGTAGTTCTCGATGATGCCGTTGTGCACCACCGCGAGGTTCCCCGTGCAATCCAGGTGCGGGTGGGAATTGAGTTCGGACGGCTCGCCGTGCGTGGCCCAGCGCGTATGGCCGATGCCGAGCTGCCCGGCTAGCGGCGCCTCGTCCAGGGCGGCCTCCAGGTTCGCGAGCCGGCCCAGCCGCTTGCGGACCGCGAGGGCGCCGTCCGCCTGGAGCACGGCCACCCCCGCCGAGTCATAGCCGCGGTATTCCAGCCGCGTCAGCCCCTCGATCAGCAACGGAACCGCGTTCTTCGGTCCCACGTATCCCACGATGCCGCACATCTTCGCCTTCCTCGCCGGCTGTCAAGCCCGGCCATTTCCAAAACGAAAGGCCGGGACCGCGCAAGGGTGTCCCGGCCTTGACATGCAAAAAACGTCAGTGTCTTAGGGTGTTGCCACTTGCAGCGTGATGCCGGAGGCCGGGGCCTGGGCCGGGTTCATCAATTCGCCGGTCACCTGCTTGCCCTTCAAGGAGAAGGAGGAGCCGCCCTTGAGGACCACCACCAGGCCGTTGATGCCGAAGGGATCAATGGCTTGAAGGGCGAAAGCGCCCAGGCTCGTGGGCACCGAAGCGGGGCCGTTCTTGGTGTAGAGCCAGGTCGTGCCGTCCTTGGGTTCGCCATTCTGGAAATTGACCAGGTTCCAGGCATTGCCTTCGGCCGTTAGATTGGTTCCGGCCGCGACTTTCAGGCCGCGCGCGGAGAAAAACGCCGGCTGGACGTTCATCACGCCATCGCCCATCAACCGGTTGAAGTATTCGGTTGACGTCGCTTCATTCGACGGGAACGAGGCGTAGGAGCTCCCCAGAACCACGGAGTCCATTTGATCCGCGAACATGGCCTTGTAGATGTTGCCGCCATTGGAGACGGTCTGGGTCATGGCCGCGCTGATCAGCGCCTTGTTGACGGCCGGCACCAGGATGGCGGCCAGCATGGCGATGATGGCGATCACCACCAGCAGTTCGATCAGGGTAAATCCGAAGCCCTTGCGCTTTGTCATATGGTCTCCTTGAAGGTTGACAATCTTTAACCATCATACGCTTTTAACGATATGCGTCAACCCCCCCGGGAAAAATATCGCGCGGGCCTCAGGGCGCGGCGGCCCAGGCGGGAAACAGGCCGTGGAGCGCCCCCGTGATGGCGAATCCCAGCAGGGCGCCCATCAGCACTTCCAGCCGGGTATGGCCCAGGAATTCGACCAGTTTCTCCGGGGAGAACTTGTGGTTGCGGTAGAAATCCTCGGCCATCTGGTTGAGCAGCCGGGCCTGGACTCCGGCCGCGCGCCGCACGCTCTGGGCGTCGATCATGATCAGCGCCAGCATGCCCGTAGCCACCGCGAACACGGGCGATCCCATGCCGGAGCGCAGGCCGACGGAAAGTGCGCAGGCCGCTGCCGAAGCCGTGTGGGAGCTGGGCATCCCCCCCAGCCGGAACAGGAAGCCATAGTCGAACTTCCGCTCGCGGACGGCGAAGGTGACCAGTTTAATCACCTGTGCCACCAGCCAGCTGGCCACCGCCGCCACCAGCGTCGCATTGTTGATGAAATCGTGGAACATTTCGCGGGCATTCTACGCACCCTCCCCGCCCCGCCACAACTCCAAACCCCAGCGCCAGATCAGATCTAGCGCGGCGGCGCGCCGCCCCCATCTATACAAAACCCAGGCAACCCGAGAATGGAGCCCGGCTGGCCCGGATGAGACGGATGGGAACAGAAAATGAATTCTCCGTGCGATCCATGGTTTCTCCCATTGGTCTGTTTCGTTCGGTTTTTTAGATTTCTCTTCCGTTTTTCAGGATTCCCAGCTTGTAAAGTCTTTTCATTTGTGGTTTTCTCCTTTTGAAATTAAGCTTGGAGATTGTCGTGGGCACATCCTCAAAAGAACTGGAGCGGAAACTGCGTAAAGTGGCGGTGCGCCAGCATGGCTGCTTCACCGCAGCCCAAGCCATCGCGGCGGGATATGCCGACAGCGTTCATCTTTACCACGTCAAGAACGGCAGCTGGCACCGGATTTCCCGCGGAGTCTACCGCCTGGCCGGTTTTCCGGACACTCCCGCCGCCCGCTGCCTGTCCGCCCTGCTCTGGACCCGCGGAAAGACCGGTGGAGTTCAAGGAATCCTCGCCGCGGAAACCGCCCGACAGCTCGTTTCTGGCTCCCTGCCCCCGGAAGAACCCATCTGCCTGCTGGTTCCCAAAGGATTCCGGCGGACTTCGGACGTTCCGCATGGCATCCAGATTTTAATTGTTGAAATGAGTCTGCATAAATCCTCAAAGATTCAGGGAATACCATGCGAGGAAATAAGTGTTACTCATTCTGCTATATCTGATTACATAAAAGATAAGTCGGACTATTTTGATTGGATAGATTATCAGGATTCTCTATGCAGCCGGTGATCCGGTGCGGCGTAGCGGCCCTGTTGCTGGGCCTTGCGCCGGCGGCTTCGGCCCTGTATTTCCGCCTGGATGGCGACCGGCTCTGGCTCCAGGCTCGCCAAACCCCGCTGATTGAAATCCTCGACCAGTTTTCCCGGGCCGGCGTGGAGGTCCTGTGCGATCCCCGCCTCGAGGCCACCCTCACCGGCACCATCCGGGGGCGGCCGCTGGACGAGGCGCTCGGCACCCTGCTGGACTCCTACGACTACCTCCTGACCTGGAAAATGCTCCGGGGCCCCCTCGGCCGGGTTCCCAAACTGAAGGAAATCCGGATCTTCCTCCCCGGCGAGGAATCCGCCACCCGCCCGCTGCCGCGGAAAACCGGGCGTTTCGACGCCACCCGGGGGGTGACGGGCGCCGGCCCGGAATTCGTCAAGGACGAACTGCTCATCGGGGTGCGCCCGGGTGCCACCTACGAGCAGTTTCAGCGCCTGCTGGACGAAGTCGGCGGCATGATCGTCGAGGCCGATGCCTCCACCGGCGTCTACCTCATCCGGTTCCCGCCGGGTAGCAACGTCGAGGCGCTCCTCCGGCAAATGGACCGCCATCCGCTGGTGGCCCGGGCCGAACTGAATTACGTGGTCCGCCTGCCGGCCGGCGCAACCGCCCCGGCCGCCGGCCTTGTCTCGTTCCCGCTCGTGGCGCCGCCGGCCGGCGGCGCCAGCCCGGTGGCCGTGCTCGACAGCGGTCTGGACCCCAAGGCCGGGCTGGACGGCCTGGTTTCCGCCGGGTGGGACGCCGTGGAGCCCGGTCGCGCGCTGACTGATCCGGCCGGCCACGGGACCCAGATGGCCTTCCTGGCCTCCGGGCTCCTGGCGGCGGACGGCATCGGCACTGCCGGTGAACCGCTCCCGCTCGTGTCCGTTCGCGCTTTCGACGCGGAGGGCAAGACGTCCCATTTCGCCATCCTGCAGGCCCTCGCGTACGCTGCGCAGGCCGGGGCCCGGGTCGTCAACCTGAGCTGGGGCACCGGAACCGATAGCGAATTCCTACGCGCGGCGGTGCAAAAGGCCGCCGCCCGCGGCCTGCTGCTGGTCGCCGCCGCCGGAAACTCCCCGACCGGCCAGCCGGTCTATCCCGCCGCCTATCCGGAAGTGCTCGCCGTGGGCGCCGTCTCCGCCGCCGGCGCCCCCTGGGGCGAATCCAACCACGGGGAGTTCGTGGATCTCGCCGCGCCCTACACCGCCGTGCTGCCGGTCGGCCATGCCGGGCCGCCCGGTCGCTATGCCGGCACGTCCATTTCCTCCGCGGCGGTCGCCAACGCCTTGGGCCGTTATTTCGCCCGGCATCCCGGCGCCACCGCGGCCGCCGCGCAGGCAGCGCTGGAACAGGCGCTTTCGCCGGCTCCGGCCGGCTATGGCCGGGGCCTGCTGGACGCCGCCGCGCTCCGGCGCCTCCTGGCGCCGTGACCCGTCCGGCCCGTGCAGAAAACGCAAAAAGCCTGTTGTTGCCGCCGCGGAATCCGTGCTACAAAACCGTCGCGTCCAACCGACCAGGAGCAAGCGATGAGCACGGAACTGAATCCGCAGACGTTCGAGGAATTCATCTCCACCGGCCTGGCGCTGGTGGATTTCTGGGCCCCGTGGTGCGGCCCCTGCCGCATGCAGGCGCCCATCCTCGACCAGGTCGCCGAACAGATGCCGTCCGTCCGGATCGGCAAGGTCAACGTGGACGACCATGGCGCGCTCGCCGCCCGCTACCAAGTCAGTTCCATCCCCTACCTGATCATCTTCAAAGACGGCCAGAAGGTCTCGGATTTTGTCGGCTTGCGCCAGGCCAACGTGCTGGTCGCCGCCCTCGCCGCCGCGAAATAGCCCCCATGCCGTTGTACGAATACATCTGCCAGGCCTGCGGCCAGACCGCCGAACTGCTGGTGAGCGGCGGCCGCAAGCCCGTCTGCCCGCACTGCGGCTCATCCCGGCTGGAAAAGCAACTGTCCAGCTTCAACGCTCGGGTTGCAGGAACGTTCCCGGCCGCGGGCCTGCCCGTCTGCCATACCGGCAGCTGTCCCAACGCGGGCGGCGGCTGCGCCGGCGGCAGTTGCCCCCATATTCACTAGCGACACACGGAGGACCCACCATGAAAAGCCCCCTCGCCGTCATCGCCATCGGCGGCAATTCCCTCATCAAGGACAACAAGCATATGACGGTCGTGGACCAGTACCAGGCCGCCGGGGAAACCGCCCACCACATCGCCGCGCTGGTCGCCGCCGGCTACCGCGTCGTGGTCACCCACGGCAACGGGCCGCAGGTCGGCTTCATCCTCCTGCGCTCCGACCTCGCCAAGAACGTCCTCCACCAGGTGCCGCTGGAAAGCTGCGTCGCCGACACCCAGGGCGCCATCGGCTACCAGATCGGCCAGACGCTCGCCAACGAACTCCGCCGCCAGAAAATCCAGAAACCGATCGCCACGGTCGTCACCCAGGTCGTCGTGGACCGGAACGACCCGGGTTTCGCCAATCCCACCAAGCCCATCGGCCCCTTCTACACCGAAGAGGACGCCCAGAAGCAAGGCGCCGAAGATGGCTGGACCCTCAAGGAAGACGCCGGCCGCGGCTGGCGCCGCGTCGTCGCCTCGCCCAAGCCGCTGAAGATCATCGAAGAGGACACCATCCGCCTGCTGCTGGACCACGACGTGATCGTCATCGCCGTCGGCGGCGGCGGCATCCCGGTGGTCGAGGCGGCGAACGGCAAACTCGAAGGCTGCGCGGCCGTGATCGACAAGGACCTCGCCTCTTGCCTGCTGGCCAAGAACCTTCGGGCCGATCTCTTCATCATCTCCACCGGCGTGGACAAGGTCGCCGTGGACTTCAAGAAGCCCACCCAGCGCGAACTCGACCGCCTCACCGCGGCCGAGGCGCAGAAATACCTCGCCGAGGGCCAGTTTCCCGCCGGCAGCATGGGCCCCAAGATCCAGGCGGCCATCGATTTCCTCGAGCACGGCGGCAAGAAGGTCATCATCACCCAGCCCCACCT
>CAYMTY010000078.1:0-8959 GCA_964393515.1 uncultured Verrucomicrobiota bacterium | reverse complement strand
CCAAACTTACCACACCCCCGAAAATATGGCTATACTAAATAGTAATATGCTCTAGCTGTATTCACACTCTTCACATTAACGATTTATTATAATACATCGTTAACTGGAGGAATTTCAATCAAGCGCAATTTCCATGAATCCGGAGCTGCTTCCTCGCCCCCGCCGGGGGCGGCGGGGGCTCCACAGGCAAGGATCCAATGGCGGTTGGGAGCCGGAACGCCCTCGTGCCGGTCGGAGCCGACGGCGACCGCCTAACGTTACATGTGCGAGACCGCGGATGCGGGTATTGCGGTCCCCGGCGTCAGACGTCCGGCCGGAGGCGCGCGGCCAGGTCTCGGGCAAAGGCCGGCAGGTACGGATCGCGCGCCCCCATGATTAGGACGGTGTCGCCAACGCGGGCCGTACACGCCAGTTCCGCGCCGAGTTCCTCGTAGTCCGCCGCCAAAGCCGCCGGCACGCCGCGCGCCCGGAGTCGATCCGCCAGCCCGCCCGAATCCATGGACCGGTCGGCCGTGCCGCCCGCATCGTAGACCGGCAGCAGCCACAGCCGGTCCTGCGCCCGGCACGCCGCCGCGAACGCGTCCGCCAGCGGGTCCAGCATCGCCCGCAGAGGACCGTAGCCGTGCGGCCGCCAGACACCGAGGACCCGCCCCTCCGGTCCGGCCACCGCCGCCCAGGCCGCCGCGATCTTCGCGGGATTGTGCGCGTAGTCGTCCACCACCCGCACCGCCCCGCCTGCATCCACCCGTTCCAGACGCCGCTGGATGCCCCCGAATCGCGCCAGTGCCGCCGCGATCTTCTCCGGGGCGTGGCCCAGCCGCACACACAGTTCCGCCGCCAGCAGCGCGTTCAAGGCATTGTGCGCCCCCGGCATCCGCACCGCCAGCCGCTGGCCCCGCCAGGCCACCGCATGCCCGGCCGCCGTCTGCTCCGGCTGCGCTGCGACTTCGAAAACCGCCGCCGCCGGCCGGCCCAGAACCGCCCCCACCCCGGCCCCGCACACGATTCCCGCCCGCACCTGCGCCGCATACGCGCGGAACACCTCCTGCACCTCCGCCAGCGCGAAGTGGTCCTGCGAAATGTTCGTCAGCAGCGACCATTCCGGCCGGAAATTCAGAAGCGAACGGTCGCTTTCGTCCACCTCGATCACCCACGGCGCACCGGGAGCTCCGCGCCGCACGTTGCCGATCCGTTCCGGGCCAGCCCAGTCCGCCAGTGCCCCGCCGTTCACCACCGTCGGATCCGCCCCCAGCTGTTCCAGCGTCCAGCCCAGCATCCCCGTCGTCGTGGTTTTGCCGGCCGTGCCCGCCACCGCCAGGACCGTCCGCCCCCGCGCCAGGTCCGCCAGCGCCGCCGCCCGGTGCCGCAACGGCACGCCGTGCCGTTCCGCCGCCGCGAAATCAGGATTTCCCGCCTCGATGGCCGTGCTGTAGACCACCGCCTCCGTGTCCCCCGTGACGGCGGAACCGTCCTGCTTCACCAGTTCCACGCCGGCCGCGCGCAGCGCGGCGAATACCGGCAACTCCTGCCCCCGGTCGAAATAGCGGTCGGAACCCGTCACCCGCCCATGCGTCCAGCGCAGCGCCTGCGCCAGCGCGCTCATGCCGACCCCCGCCACCCCCGCGACGTGAATGTGCCCGCCCATGGATCAGGTGTCCGCGGCGGACGGATGGCCCTGCGGCCAGATGAATGCCCGGGCCGTCAGCCCGCCGCCCTCCTCCACCTGCAGGTGCGCGCCGCGCACCGTCCCCTTCAAGTGCCCCCCGGCGCGGATCGACACCAGCCCCGTCGCCTCCACGTCCGCCTCCAGCGCACCCAGCAGTTCCAGGTGGTGGATCTGCAGCTTGTACTTGAACCGCAGCGCCGCCCCCGCCGCAATGCGCAGGTTGCGCATCGTCAGCTGCCGCGGATGCGGCTGCGCCGCCCCGCCGATCTCGAGCCATTGCGTGCATTCGATGGTCGAATGCTCGTCGAGCGCCCCCTCGAGGATCACGTTGCCAGCCTGGATGCGGACGTTCTCCAACCGGCCCGCTGGCCGGACAATCACGCTCCCGCCCGTCCGGACATTCTCCGTCCACGGGCCCGCGATCACATAGTCGCCCAGGTCGATCTTCTCCCGGCATTTCGTGCAATAGATGGCCTTGGTCGTCCCCGCCAGCTTGAATTCATAGCCGCACTTGAAGCAGCGGATCGTCCGCCGCGTCGGCTCGATCGTCTTGACGATGTGGGGGCTGTCCTTCGGCAGCGCCGCCGGCGGCGGATGCGACGACAGGTCTTCCGCCGGCTTCCGGGAACCCGGCGCCGGCAGCAGGCCGTCCTGCTTCGCCTGCGCCAGCGAACGCACGACGGCAAAGCCGTCCATCACCTTGGTTCTTTTTTCCGCCACGTCGGAAACCCTCCGTCCCGGCGCCCGGGGCCCGCGGATGCGGGGCCGGCCGGACGCCGTGTCCGTTCGGGGGTACTCCTACCGCGGCGGCATGCCCGGCGCCGGCGGCGGCACGGGCTGGCTGTTCGGATTCACCTCCGAGCGGCCCACGAATGTCACGCCGTCCTCCACCGACAGCCGGCGCGCCTTGATGTCGCCGTTCACCGTCGCCGTGGCCTTCATCTCGATCTTGTCCTTCGCGAGGATGTTGCCGCTGATCTTGCCCTCGATGGACACGGATGTCGCCGTGACATTGCCCTTGACCTGCGCGCTCTTGCCGAGAATGGCGTTGCCCCCGCACTGGAGTTCACCCTCCAGCTTGCCGTCCAGCCGGACCGTTCCGCTGCTCTTGATCGTGCCGATGATCTCGACATCCGATCCGATGACCGATTCGTGGTTTTCGTTGCTCATGGTTGCTTCTCCCGGGTTGTGCTTTTTCTTTGCGGGGAGTATGCCTCCCCGGGGCGCTCCGGACAAGCGCCACTTGCCCCGCCCGCGCAAATTCATTAGGTTTTCCCCATGAAACCCGCCGCCCCCGCTTTTTTCGCCGCTGGCGTGCTGCTGCTGGCGCTCGCCGCCGGCCTGGTCGCCACGCCCCGGTCCCCGCCGCGCCCCGATCTGCCTGAAATCGCCCCGTTCCGGACCGGCGAGCGCATCGCCCTCGTTTTCCCCGAACCCGAAACCTTCCCGGAATCCGGCAGCTTTGGCCTGGTCCAGCGCGCCCGCGCCGCCGGCGCCGAGGTCGCCGTCTTCCCGCCCGGCGCGGACCTGTCCGCGTTCGCCCCCGACCGCATCTACCAGCCCTTTCCCGGGCCGGACACCCCCGCCGGCTACCATCCCGACCTCTGGCCCCGCCTGCCCCCCGGCGAAGAGCACTCCGGCAACGCCTGGCAGCTGCTGGTCCTCACCCCGGAAGAGCAGTCCGTGAAGAACGCCGCCGTGCTTGCCGCCGCCCGCGCCCACCGCGCCAGCGGCCCCGACGATCCCCGCGGCACCCGCGAAGCCACCCTGCTCGCCCGCGCCCGACGCGCGGAATTCTACCTGCCGCTGGTTCCCTGACGCCTCAAGCTGTTGCCGCCCGGACCGCGTGGCGGAAGCCCGTCTCCTTTGCCCGCCACATCGTGTAGGCGGTCATGGCGTAGGGCAGCAGAAACAGATAGCGCGCCTCGTCGGGCAGCTGCGCCAGGTTCGCCAGCACCGTCGGCGTCCCCGCCGCCAGCAGTCCGGCGCGGTGGAACAGCCAGGCCAGCGCGGCCAGCGTGCATCCGCTCAGGCCCAGCACCATGCCCAGGCCCGCCAGCGCCTCCCGCCGGAGCGGCGCATCCCCCAGCCCCCGCGCGCATTCGCCCGCCAGGCCGTTCAACCCCGCCAACAGCAGAATCATCGCGACATGGTGCAGGCCCGCATTGAGCGCGAAATACAGCCGTTGCGGCACCTGCAGCCACCACACCAGGAACGGCCCCAGGTAGATCGCCACCAGGGCCAGCAGCGAAAGGCGGCTGATCTTCGCCGCCCACCGCGGCGTCAGTTCACCGCCGGCCCGCAGCAGCCACAGCCCGCAGACCAGCGGCAGGAAGCCAGCCGGCTGCAGCACGAACTGCCAGCGCGCAGGCAGGAAGGACGCCAGCACCAGCGCGTACGCCATGCATAGCAGCGGCAGACTCCAGAACAGGCACGAGAATCCCCGCGACACCCGCAGCAGCTGCCCGGGCCCCGGCGGCACCGGCGACAGATTCTCCGGCCCGCGGGTGTCCTGCTCGCCCGGCCCGGTCATGGTCCCCGCCCCGCCATCAGCGCCTCGATTTCCGCCCGCAGCCCTTCGCGGAACCGCGCCTCGCCGAAGGTTTCCGCATGGGCCCGGATCGCCGCCGGATCCCACTCGGTCTCCGCCGCGCGCGCCACCGCCGCGCCCAGCTCCGCCGGCGTCTGTTCGTCGAAGAACACGCCGGTCCGGCCGGCCGCCACCGTTTCCCGCAGCCCCCCCTTGCCGTAGGCCACCACGGGCTTGCCGCACGCCATCGCCTCCAGCGGTACGATCCCGAAATCCTCCTCGCCCGGGAACACCAGGAACCGGCAGCGCCGGTACAGTTCGCGGACCCCCGCGTCGTCCGGGCGCCCCGTGAATTCCACGTTCGCCGGCGCCTGCTTCCGCAGCGCCGCCAGCTCCGTCCCCGCCCCCGCGATCTTCAGGGGAAAGCCGGTCTGCGCATACGCCGCCACCGCCAGGTCCACCCGCTTGTAGGGCACCAGCGCCGACACGATCAAATCGTAGCCGGCGTGCCCTCCGCGCGCGTCCGGCGTGAAGAACTGCGTCGCCACCGGCGGATAGACCACGGCCGCCTCGCGCCCGTAGTACTCCCGGATCCGCGCCTGCACGTGCCGGCTGATCGCCACGAACCGGTCCACCCGCGCGCTCGCCGCCCGGTCCCATTTCCGCAGCCGCCCCAGCGCCAGGTCCAGCGCGGCGCGCTTGAGCGGGTTCCGCCCGAAATACTCCGCCTGCAGCGCCCACGCGTAGCGCATCGGCGTGAAGCAGTAGCACAGGTGCTTCGCCCCCAGCGGCGGCACGATGCCCTTGGCCACGCAATGGCTCGTGCTGATGACGAGATCCGTGCCCGCCGGCAGGCGGAACGACTCGATCGCCCGCGGAAACAGCGGCAGGAACCAGCGATAGTGGTCGCGGAACCCCGGCAGGCGCTCCAGGCCCGACACGTGCACCTTCCGGGCGCGGATCGCCTCCGACACCTGTTCGGGCTGGAACAGGAGCGTGTAGAGCTCCGCCTGCGGAAACTCGCGGCAGATCAGGTCGAGGCAGCGCTCGCCGCCGCGCATGCCGTTGAGCCAGTCGTGCGCCAGCGCCACCTGCCATGCCCGGCTCACGGCGCCCCCTCCCCGTACACGCGCAGGACGGCCTCCGCCGCCGCCCGCCACGAGAACTTCTGCGCCTGCGCGAGCCCCGCCGCGCGCAGCCGCGCGGCCTCGGCCGGATTCGTCAGGATTTCCTTCAGCGCCGCCACGGCCCCGGCCGGGTCGTCGGGCGCCACCAGCCGCGCGGCGCTCCCGGCCACCTCGGGCAGGCTCGCCGCGTTCGAGCACACCACCGGCGTGCCGCAGGCCATCGCCTCCAGCACCGGCAGGCCAAACCCCTCGTACTTCGACAGCAGCGCCAGCACGTCCGCGTCCTGGTACGCCTGCACCAGGCCCGCCTCGTCCAGGTAGCCCGTCCGCTCCACGCGGTCCGCCACCCCCAGCCGCCGCGCGGCCTCGGCCGCCTCCGGATAGCGCGCGTCCGGCGGGCCGACGATTTTCAGCCGCGCATCCACCCCGCCGCGCACCAGCTCCGCAAACACCGCCACCAGCCCCGGCAGGTTCTTGTACGGATCGCCCCGCCCCACGTACAGAATGGTCGGCGCCCCGCCGCGGGCCGAGGGCTTTTCGCCGTCGGGCGTGTAGCGCGCCGCCACCCCGTCCGGCGCCACCGCGATCCGTTCCGCCGGAATCCCCAGCCACCGCACAATGTCCCCCCGCGCCGATGCGCTCCCCGTCACCACCGCGTCCGTCCGCCGCGCGATCTCATGCATCAGCGCCCGGTACACCGGGAAGAACCGCGTCTTCAGCGCCTTGGGCGTGAACTCCGGATGCACCAGCGGAATCAGGTCGTGGATGTTGCACACGCACTTCACCGCGTGCGGCCGCCGCCGCGGAAACGCCGGCAGCGGCACCATGAAATTGGTCGAGTGGTAGACCTCCGCCCCCGACCCCCGCAGCCACCGCGCCGCCGCAAACTGCCCCGCCACCGAAAACGGACCGTACGGCAGCTCCGCGAACTCGAAATTTTCCCGCCCCGCCAGGCCGCTTTCCCGTTCGATAAATTCCCGCCGCTCCGCGTCCCGCACCAGCACCACGTAGCGGTGCGCCCCCCCGATCTCCCCCAGCTGCCGCAGCAGCTCCAGCGTGTAGCGCCCGATTCCGCTCAGCTCGCGGAACACCCAGCGCGCATCCAGCGCGATTGTCTTTGGCCGGCCCGGGTCCATTTCCACCCAGAATATCGGTTTTCCATACCGTGGAAAATGTTTTTCCATTGCGTGGAAAAAATGCTAAAAAACTTTCCATTACGTGGAAAAATCCCCGGGATTTTTCCATGGTGTGGTCCGGCAGGCGCCGGATCCACAGTGTGGAAAACCCGGCCCACCGGAGACCCGCCATGACCGCCATCCTTGTCAAGAACGCCCGGGTCGTCACCCTCGACGACGCCGGCACTCTCCTCCCCAACGGCCAGATCCTGATTGAAGGCTCCAAAATCTCCGCCGTCGGCGCCCAGGTCAAGGCCCCCGCCGGCGCCGAGATCATCGACGCCGAGGGGATGGTGGCCATGCCCGGGCTCATCAACGCCCACCACCACCTGTACTCCTCCTTCGCCCGCGGCTTCGCCCCCCCCGGCGAACCCGCCCGCAATTTCGTGGAAATCCTCCAGCGCATGTGGTGGAAACTCGACCTCGCCCTCGACCCCGACGGCGTCCGCTACTCGGCCCTCGTCGCCCTGGTCGAGGCCATCCGCACCGGTTGCACCACCATCATCGACCACCACGCCTCCCCCTCCTGCACCGGCGGCTCGCTCGACATCCTGGAGGAAACCTTCCGCCAGGCCGGCCTCTCCGGCTGCCTGTGCTACGAAACCTCCGACCGCAACCGCCCCGGCGACGGCCTCGGCGAAAACACCCGCTTCCTCAAGAAGATGAAGGCCGCCGGCGACGGCCAGGTCACCGCCCTGTTCGGCCTCCATGCCCAGATGACCCTCTCCGACGCCACCCTCGAAGCCACCGCCGCCGTCTGCCGGGAAACCGGCGCCGGCGTCCACATCCACGTCGCCGAGGACCAGTCCGACGAGGACGACTGCCTGCAAAAGCACGGTTCGCGCATCATCCCGCGCCTGCATAAATTCGGGCTGACGGGGAAAAAGTCCCTTTTCATCCACGGCATCCACCTCGACGAAGCCGAAATGGACCTGATCGCCCAGACGGGCACCATGATGGTCCACAATCCGGAATCCAACATGAACAACGCCGTCGGCACCCAGCAGATGCTGACGCTGCTGAAAAAGGGCATCCTGCTCGGACTGGGCACCGACGGCATGACCTCCCACATGATCTCGTCCGCGCGCGTGGCCCACCTGCTCCAGCGCGCCACCCTGCGCGACCCGCGCGTGGCCTTCGTCGAGGCCTGCGACATGCTGCTTAGCAAAAACGCGCAGATCTGCGTCCGCTGCTTCCCCGAACCGCGCGGGCAACTCGCCCCCGGACAGCTCGCCGACCTCGCCCTCTTCGACTACGTCCCCACCACCCCCCTCGAGCCCGGCCGCTTCCTCGGCCACCTGCTCTACGGCCTCAACTACGCCCGCGTCCACACCACCATCGCCCGCGGCAAGGTCCTCATGCGCGATTCCAAGCTCCTCACCCTCGACGAGGCCGAAATCTGCGCCAAGGCCCGCGAATGCGCCCGCGCCACGTGGAAGAGGTTCTGAAAGAGAGTATTCAGGAGTCAGAATTCAGAATGAAAGCCCCGAACAATCAAGCCCAACGAATTCAAGAAGGAATTGAACAGTTCAACCATTCTGAATACTGAATCCTGAATTCTGAATACTGGATTTCCATCATGAAAATCGGAATTGATCTGATCTCCTTCCACACCCCTGCCTACGTCCTCGACCTGCGGATCCTCGCACAGAAGCGCGGCGCCGATCCCGAGAAATTCATCACCGGCATCGGCCAGGAGCGCATGGCCGTCGTGCCCCCCGACCAGGACATCGTCACCCTCGCCGCCAACGCCGCCCTCCCGATCGTGGAGAAGGCCGGGCGCGAGAACATCGAGCTCCTGATCTTCGCCACCGAATCGGGCATCGACCAGTCCAAGGCCGCGGCGTTGTTCTGCCACGGCCTGCTCAAGCTACCGTCCGCCTGCCGCTGCATCGAGACCAAGGAAGCCTGCTACGGGGCCACCGCCAGCCTGCGCATGGCCGCTGCCATGGTCGCCGCCCGGCCGCACACCAAGGCCCTCGTTCTCGCCGCCGACATCGCCCGCTACGACCTCGCCAGTCCCGGCGAGCCCACCCAGGGCGCCGGCGCCGTCGCCATGCTCGTCAGCGCCCATCCGCGCATCCTCGCCTTCGACCCCGAAGCCGGCTTCCACGCCGAAGACATCATGGACTTCTGGCGCCCCAACTACCGCGAAGAGGCGCTCGTGGACGGCAAGTACTCCACCAAGATGTACCTCACCACCCTCATCGACGCCTGGAACAACTACAAGGCGGCGTCCAAGCGCGGCCTCCCCGACCACGCCCACTACTGCTTCCACCTCCCCTTCACCAAGATCGCGTACAAGTCCTTCGACCGCCTGTGCAAGGCCGAGAACGTCCCCCCGCCCCCCAAGCCCGAACTCGAACGCATTCTCGAACCCGCCCTCCAGTACAACCGCCAGACCGGCAACACCTATGCCGCCTGTGTTTACGAGGCCTTCTGCTCGCTGCTCGACAACGCG
>CAYMTY010000077.1:0-9133 GCA_964393515.1 uncultured Verrucomicrobiota bacterium | reverse complement strand
AAGGTCTCCGCCTGGTTCCAGAAGGGCATGAAGGCCCTCGGCGACGACCACTCCGTCGAGGAATGGCTCGGCCTGATCATGGAATTCGGCCAGATCAACCTCGCCTGCATGGCGCTGCTCGACGCCGCCCACACCGGCGCCTACGAGCATCCCGAACCGACCCGCGTCTCCACCACGCGGCACAAGGGCCCGTTCATCATCGTCACGGGCCATGACCTGCTCGACCTGAAGATGCTGCTGGAACAGACCGAGGGAAAGGGCGTCAACGTCTACACCCACGGCGAAATGCTCCCGGCCCTCGGCTACCCCGGGCTGAAAAAGCACAAGCACCTCAAGGGCCACTTCGGCACCGCCTGGCAGAACCAGCAGAAAGAATTCGCCGACCTCCCCGGCGTCGTGCTGTTCACCACCAACTGCATCATGCCCCCGCGCCCCAGCTATATTAAGCACTTGGCCACCACGGCCGAGGTCGGCTGGCCCGGCGTCCAGCACATCGCCGCCGATGGACAGGGCCGCAAGGACTTCTCCGGCATCATCGCCCAAGCCATCGCCCTCGGCGGCTACCCGGAAACCAAGCCTGGCGCCTACGAACTGATGACCGGCTTCGCCCACAACGCCGTCCTCTCCGTCGCCGACAAGGTCGTGGGCGCCGTGAAATCCGGTGCCCTCAAGCACATCTACCTCGTCGGCGGCTGCGACGGCGCCAAGCTCGGCCGCGACTACTACACCGAGTTCGTGGAAAAGACCCCCAAGGACACCCTCGTCCTGACGCTCGCCTGCGGCAAGTTCCGCTTCAACCACCTGCAGGACCAGCTCGGCGACATCGGCGGCATCCCGCGCCTGCTCGACATGGGCCAGTGCAACGACGCCTACTCCGCCATCCAGGTGGCCGTCGCCCTCGCCAAGGTCTTCAACTGCGGCGTGAACGACCTGCCCCTCTCGCTGGTGCTCTCCTGGTACGAGCAGAAGGCCGTCTGCATCCTGCTGACGCTCCTCTCCCTCGGCATCAAGAACATCCGCATCGGGCCCTCCCTCCCCGCGTTCGTCTCCCCGACCGTCCTCAACGTCCTGGTCGAGAAATTCGGCCTCGCCCCCATCACCACCGCCGACGCCGACCTCAAGGCCCTCGCCGGCTGAGCGGGATTAAACCCCCAACGAAACGGCCGCGCCCTTTTTACGGCGCGGCCTTTTCTTTGCCCCCGATGCGGTTCGTTGCGGCTCAATCGTGGCTCATCCCCAGTTTTCGATTTACTATATATTACGGGATCGACCCCTTTTCCTTTTGAGCCGGGATCCGCCTCTCGCAAAGAACGCAGAGGGCGCCAAGCGGCTGGAGGTCCCGCAGGAGCTCCTTCGCGCTCTTGGCGTCCTTGGCGAGAGATGGCTTCCGGATCGTCCATGCGTGGTTATATTTTCGTGTATTTCATTGTGGAAACCGCTGTTGCGCCCTTTCCCCCCCCTTGGGGCCACTTTTCCCATGCATTATTCTCTTTAATTCCCAGAAACGTGGTAGACTACGGTCATCATGAAAATCTCGACCAAAGGACGTTACGGGTTGCGGACGCTGATGGACATTGCCGTGCATCAAAGCCAGGGCCCCGTGAACCTCAACGACATCGCCGAACGCCAGGGCATCTCCGCCAAGTACCTCTGGCAGATCGTGAACCTGCTCAAGACCGCCGGTTTCGTCCGCGGCACGCGCGGCCCCAAGGGCGGCTACATCCTCCTGCGCGATCCCTCCGAAATCACCCTGCTCGACGTCATCCAGATTCTCGAGGGCCCGGTTTCGCTCGTGGAATGCGTGGATGTCCCCGATTACTGCACCAAGGTGGAGAATTGCGTGGCCCATTCCGTCTGGGAGGAGGTCAGCCAGGCCATCCGCGCCGCGCTGCGGAAAATCACCCTCGCCGAAATCCTGCGCCGCCACGCCGCCGCCGGCAGCACCAGCCATTACGTGATTTGATAAAAAACAATCACGAGGACATCCCATGCAATGGTTTTACATCCATAACGGACAACGTCATGGCCCCATCGAGGAAACGGAACTCTTCCAACTCGTCCGCACGGGCGGCCTCGCCCCGGACGATCTGGTCTGGAATCCGGCCATGGGCCAGGAGTGGAAGCCGGCTTCCACCGTTCCGAATCTCTTTGCCGCCCCGGCGGCGGGCGTGCCCGCCGTTCCCGGCGCCACGCCCAACCGCGAGCTCATGCGCCAGGCCCGCGCAGCCCTCCGCGGCCGCTGGGCGCCCGCCATCGGCGTGACGCTGCTCTATGTCCTGGTCGCCAACGGCCCGCAGTTCATCCCCTATCTGGGCGGACTCGTCATCCTCCTTGTCGCCGGCCCGATGTTGCTGGGCTGGCACCGGTTCTTCCTCCGCATCATCCGCCGCGAGCCAGCCGATGTCGGCCGGCTTTTCGACGGCTTCCAGCTGTTCGGCCGGACCCTCTGGGCGTATATCCTCCTTTGCCTGTACCTCTCCCTTTGGAGCCTTTTCCTGATCGTGCCGCTCGCGTTTTCCGCCCTGTGTGTCCCCCTGATGCGGGAGGAGGAGGCCCTGGTTATCGTTCTGGTGCCGGTTCTGGCCGCGGTTACCGTATTCTCCCTGATCCCCGCCATCCGCGCCGCCCTCTCATATTCGCAGACCTTCAACCTCCTCTCGGACCACCCCGATACTCCGGCCAATGCCGCCATCCGCCAGAGCAAGCAGATGATGGACGGCTTCAAGTGGAAGCTGTTCTGGCTGCCGTGGCGCTTCCTCGGCTGGGGCATCCTGTGCCTCTTCACCTGCGGCCTCGGCTTCCTGTGGCTGTATCCCTACATGGCCACCGCCCACACGGCCTTCTACAACGACATCCGCACCCGCTGAGGCAGCCGCCATGGCCTTGCCCGTCCTGCCCGTGCTCGCCGCAATGATCCTGATCGGCCTCAGCTTCCTGGCCTGGCTGTGGTTCTCGGCCTCGTTCCTGCTGTGGGGCGCCCGGCTCGCCGGCATTGAGCGCCGGTCGTTCGGCAGCGCCCTCGGCACGACCCTGCTGGGCGGTCTGGCCTCGCTCGTTCTGGCCGGCGTTCTCGGCCCCGCGACGCTGGCGGGCCCCGGCCTTGGCCTGCTGCTGGGCTTCTGCGTCTCGGCCCTCGTCATGACGGCAATTTTCGAGACCACGTTCGGCCGGGCGCTTGCCGCGAACATCCTCGCCTGGGTGCTGAGCCTGGTCGTGACCGGCGGCTTCATCCTGCTCGCGGCCTTTGTTCTCGGCGCGGCCTTCGCCTTCTTCACCTGGTAGCCTGAGGTAGGGCGGGCGGACCCAGCCCGCCGGGAACGGGGATTCAACAGCCCGGCCCGCTCGGCGAGCGGGCCCTACCTTCGAACCAAATCATCGCGGTTAATTGACTGCCTTGATTCTGGAATCGAGCTACACCAGCTCCGCGAACACGGCATCGCTGGTGAACAGCGCATCCGCGACTAGCCGCAGGCGCCCCGGTTCCGCCACCAGTTGCCCCGCCGCCGCCAGCCGCGCAATCTCCGGCCCCCGCAGCGCGTCGTAGTCGAATCCCGTCGCCGCCCGGAACTCCGCGCGGCCCCAGCCGGCAATCCGCCGCAGGCCCATCACCAGCGTCTCCCGCGCCTTGGCCTCGGGCGCCAGCTTCTCTTCGAATTCCCGCTTCCATTCCGGCAGCTCCGGCGTGTGGCCCCAGCGGACGCCGGCCCAGTGCGAATGCGCCGCCGGGCCAACCCCGAGATACTCCCCGCCCGTCCAGTACAGCAGGTTCTGCCGGCACTCGCGCCCCGGCCGCGCAAAGTTCGAAATCTCGTAATGCGCCCAGCCGCCTTCGGCCAGGCGCTTCCGCGCCCAGTCGAACTGCGCGCGCTGCGCCTCCGCCGAGACCGCCAGCCGGCCGGCCTGCGCCGCGTGCGCAAACGGCGTGCCCGCCTCGATCTCCAGGCAGTAGCCGGAGACGTGCTCCGGTTCGAGCGCCATCACCGCCTCCACGTCCGCGCGGAAGGATTCCATCGACACGCCCGGCACGCCGTAGATGAGGTCCAGCCCGAGGTTCTCGAAGCCGGTCTCCCGGGCCAGCGCCACGCCGGCGCGGGTCTCGGCCGCCGTGTGGATGCGGCCCAGCTTCCGCAGCGTGGCGTCGTCGAACGACTGCGCCCCGAGCGAGAGCCGGGTCACCCCCGCCGCCCGCAACGTCGTGGCCTTGCCGGGCGTCAGCGTCCCCGGATTCGCCTCGCAGGTCCATTCGGACACGCGCGAAAGATCCACCCGCGCCCGGATCAGGGCCAGCAGCCGGGCCAAGTCCGCTTTTTCCAGCGCGGTCGGCGTGCCGCCGCCGATGAAAATGCTGGCCGGGGCAAACCCCGCCGGAAGTCCCGCCAGCTCTTTTTCAATGCCCGCCAGCCAGGCCGCGACCAGGGCCGGCTCGGGCAAACGAGAAAAGAAGGCGCAGTAAGGGCATTTCCGCGCGCAGAACGGAACGTGGAGGTAGAGCCCGGGGCCCATGCCCCCCTCAGGCGGATTCCAGCTCGCGGATCTCCCGCAGGATGCGCTCGGCCTCCGCGGTGTCGAGCCGGGTGATGGCAAACCCGACGTGCACCAGCACGTAGTCGCCGACCTGCGTCTCGGGCAGATACGCCAGCGAAACCTCCTGGCGCACCCCGTCGTAGTCCACCGTGCCGCGGCACTCGATCCCGGCGCCGGAAACCGCCGCCACCCGCCCTGGAATCGCCAGGCACATCGCCGCGCCTACGCCTCCGGCCCGAACGGCTGCCCGTCCGGCCCCGGGACCGGCGGGGGCTTCACCTTCCCCACCCGCAGCGGAAAACGGATCTTGATGTCGCCGTCCAGCAGCACCTCCACCCAGTGCGTGCCCGGCCCGTGGAATTCCAGGTTCAGGAACAGCTCGACGTTCGTGGCCGTGGCCTCGGCATGCGGCAGCTTCACGGGAATCTCCCGGCCCTCGGCCACGATCGTGCTCATGTCCGGCCGCAGGATCCGCGTGCGCTGCTTGAACTCCCCCTCGCCCGAGCACCAGCGCGTCACCAGGAACATCCGCGCATGCCGGAACGGAAACGTCGGGCTGCCCAGCGAATCGAACAGCCCGATCAGGATAAACTTGCCGGTCCGCTCCTGGCGGACGTCGTCGCACAGCAGCGTGGATTGCAAATCGGGCAACATGGCCATGGAATGCTTCCTTATTTTTCCTTCCGGCGCGGCCCGCCGGGCCGGCCGCAATGGTTCTACCATACCCGCGCCGGGCCGCCTTGGCAACGATCCGTCTACGGCACGGTTTCCACCCTGATCAGATTGCTGGCGCCGGGCCGGCCCAGCGGAAAGCCCGCGGTGCAGACCACGGTGTCGCCGCTGCGCACCCGCCCCGTCGCTTTCGCCGCGCGATGCAGTTCGCCGAGCAGCTCGTCCAGCGTGGCTGCCGGCGCCAGCATCATGGGCTGCACGCCCCGCACCAGCGCCAGCCGCCGGAAGGCGTCCGCCGCCGTCGTGCCCGCCAGGATCGGCTGGGCCGGCCGCGCCTTCGCCGCCAGGTACGCCGTGCCGCCCGTTTGCGTCGCGATCACCAGCGCCCGCGCGCCGGTGGCCTGCGCCAGGCTGCACGCCGCGCGCGCCAGCGCCTCGTTGCCGCCGGCCGGCAGCTGCTGCAGCCGCTGCCACCACGCCGCCCGCGGATAGGCGTGCTCGGCCTCCTCCGCGATCCGCGCCATCATCGCCACCGCCTCGACGGGATACTTGCCTACCGCGCTCTCCTCCGACAGCATCACCGCGTCGGTGCCCTCCAGGACGGCGTTCGTCACGTCGGCCACCTCCGCCCGCGTCGGCCGCGGCGCGTCCGTCATGCTCTTGAGCATCTGCGTGGCCGTGATCACCGGCTTGCCCGCCAGGTTCGCCTGCTCGATGATCCGCCGCTGGGCCGTGGGCACCTTCTCCGGGGGGATGTCCACGCCCAGGTCTCCGCGCGCCACCATCACCCCGTCCACCGCCGCGATGATCCCCGCCAGGCCCGCCAGCGCCTCGTGCTTCTCGATCTTGGCGATGAGGGGAAGCACCTTGCCTTGCGCGCGCATGTAGGCGCGTGCCACCTCGATGTCCGCCGCCGACCGCACGAACGACAGCGCCACGAAGTCCACTCCCTGCGCCAGCCCGAACGCCAGGTCGTCGTAGTCCTTTTTGGTCAGGATCGGCGCGCGGATGCTGCGCGCGGGCAGGTTGATCCCCTTGTGGCTGCTGAGCCGCCCGCCCAGCACCACCCGGCAACGGATGTCCGGGCCTGCGACATTTTCCACGCGCAGTTCGAGCGCGCCGTCGGCCAGCAGCAGGATGTCCCCCGCCTGCACGTCCTGCGGCAGCTCGCGGTAGGTGAGGCCTACTTCGCGCGCGCTGCCCGGCACGTCGCGGGCGGTCAGCGTGAACTCGGCGCCCGTTTCCAGCTGGATGCTGCCGCCGGCAAAGGCCCCCGTCCGGATCTTGGGCCCCGCCAGGTCCTGCAGAATGGCCACCGGCCGCCCCTGCTCCTCCGCGATTTGCCGGATCAACGCGATCTTGTCCGCGTGGTCCGCCCGGGTTCCGTGCGAAAAATTCAGCCGGGCCACGTTCATCCCGGCCACCATCATCATCGCCAGGGTCTCCCGCGTCCCGGAAGCCGGCCCGATGGTGCAGACAATCTTGGTCTTTCTCATGTCCCCGGCATGCTCCTGCATCCCTGCCGGCATGTCAATCGACTACCCCAGGTTTTCCGCCAGCCAGCCCGTCAGGGCCGGCCCGTCGGAATAGTCGGCCACCGTCCAGATAGCCCCCGCCCGCCGCAGGTCCGCCGCCCCGTATTTCCCCGTCGCGACCCCGATCACCGGCACGCCCAGGTCGCGTCCGGCCGCCACGTCGAACGGCGTGTCGCCCACCAGACAGATCGCCGCCTCCGCCACCGCAACCCCCGCCGCTGCCGCCGCCGCCAGCGCCGCGCGGGCGATCTGCGCCCGCTGCGCATGCTCGTCGCCGAAGCCCCCGAACCGGAAGAACCGCCCGAGCCCCGCGCTGCCCAGCTTGAGCTCCGCGCAGGCGCGGATGTTGCCGGTCACCAGCCCCAGCTCCGCCCCCTGCGCGGCCAGCTGCTCCAGGAAGGCGCGCGCCCCGGCGATCTCCCGCGCCGGATTCATCCGCAGCAGCTCGCGCAACTCCTCCGCGATGAAGGTGAAAATGTCCCGAATGGTTTCCGCTTCCAGCCGCAGGCCGCGCGCGGCCATGACCTGGTCCAGCACGTTCCGGTCCGTATTCCCCGCGAACGACACGTAGGCCAGCTCGTCCCGGGTCCCCGTCGCGCGCGCCAGCCCGCGGATGAACGCCTCGCGCCCCAACCCGTGCGTATCCACCAGCGTCCCGTCGATGTCGAACAGCACCACTTTTTGCCGCCGCGTCTTCATGTCGTGGCGCCCAGTCTACCCCATTCCCCGCCGGCTGCACCCTTTTTTGCCGGGTTGCCCCCGCCCCCCGGCCGTGGTAGGCTCCTGTTTCCCGAGTCAAACCCAACCGCGGAACCCCGCCAACCATGGATCCCAAACCGAACAACCCCCAAGACCCCCAGCCGGGCCGCCGCCGCCCGCCCATGCCCCTGCGCGCCCTGCTCGCCTGGTTCCTCCTCATGGCCCTGCTGATCACCGTCTACCAGCTCGCCACCCAGCATTCCGCCAAGCAGACCAGCCTGCCCTACAATCCCGATTTCCTGGACCTCCTGCAGAAAGGCCGCATCAACAAGGCCGAGGTCGTCATGGAGGTCTCCGGCCAGCACTATATCCGCGGCGAACTGATCGATCTCGACCCCGCCACCGGCAAGCCCGCCGCCTTCCGCGTCGAGGCGCCCGTCACCGAAAACCTCGTCGAAAAACTCACCGCCGCCAAGGTGCCCTTCGAATTCAAGCCGCAGAACCCCCTGCTCTGGCAGATCCTCTCCAGCACCGTCCCGTTCCTCCTCGTCTTCGGCCTCATCTACTTCCTCTTCTATCGCAACATGGCCAACGGCGCCCGCGGCGCCTTCTCCTTCGGCAAGTCCCGCGCCCGCCTCATGACCCGCGACACCAACAAGATCACCTTCAAGGACGTCGCCGGCGCCGACGAGGCCCGCGAGGAAGTCCAGGAAATCATCGAGTTCCTCCGCGATCCCAAGAGCTTCCAACGCCTCGGCGGCCGCATCCCCAAGGGCGTCCTGCTCGTCGGCCCCCCCGGCACCGGCAAGACCCTCATCGCCAAGGCCATCGCCGGCGAGGCCGAAGTGCCCTTCTTCAGCATCTCCGGCTCCGACTTCGTCGAAATGTTCGTCGGCGTCGGCGCCTCGCGCGTCCGCGACATGTTCGAACAGGGCAAGAAGAGCGCCCCCTGCATCATCTTCATCGACGAGATCGACGCCGTCGGCCGCTCCCGCTTCTCCGGCATCGGCGGCGGCCACGACGAACGCGAACAGACCCTCAACGCCCTGCTCGTCGAAATGGACGGCTTCGACACCCAGGAAGGCGTCATCATCATCGCCGCCACCAACCGCCCCGACGTCCTCGACCCCGCCCTGCTCCGCCCCGGCCGCTTCGACCGCCAGATCGTCGTCGACCTGCCCAACCTCGATGGCCGCGAAGCCATCCTCAAGATCCACGCCCGCAAGGTCAAGCTCGACGCCGCCGTCCAGCTGCGCAACATCGCCCGCGGCACCCCCGGCTTCTCCGGCGCCGACCTCGCCAACCTCATGAACGAAGCCGCCCTCCTCGCCGCCCGCCGCGGCGCCGACGCCATCGTCGAAAAGGACCTCGAAGAGGCCCGCGACAAGGTCCGCTGGGGCCGCGAACGCCGCTCGCGCGTCCTCGACGACAAGGAAAAACGCCTCACCGCCTGCCATGAGGCCGGCCACGCCCTCGTCCTCGCCCTCACCCCCGGCGCCGAGCCGCTCCACAAGGTCACCATCATCCCCCGCGGCCAGGCCCTCGGCGCCACCTTCCAGCTCCCCGAAAAGGACCGCTACACCGAAGGCCGCGCCCGCCTCCTCGGCATGATCACCGGCACCATGGGCGGCCGCGTCGCCGAACAGCTCTGCTTCGGCGAAATCACCACCGGCGCCGCCTCCGACATCAAGCAGGCCACCCAC
>CAYMTY010000076.1:0-9808 GCA_964393515.1 uncultured Verrucomicrobiota bacterium | reverse complement strand
TCAAGATCAACAAGGAGCGCCGCAACATCGTGCTGTCGCGCCGCGACCTGATCGAAGAGCAGCGCCGGGGGCTGAAGAAGAAGCTGCTGGCGGAGATCCAGCCCGGCCAGACCCGCAAGGGCGTGGTGAAGAACATCACCGACTTCGGCGCGTTCGTGGACCTCAACGGCATGGACGGCCTGCTGCACATCACCGACATGAGCTGGGGGCGCATCAACCATCCGAGCGAGGTGGTGCAGGTGGGCCAGGAGCTCGAGGTGTACGTGCTGGACGTCAACCAGGAGAAGGAGCGGATCTCGCTGGGTCTGAAGCAGAAGCTGCAGAATCCGTGGGAGGAGATCGAGCTCAAGTACCCGAAGGGCACCCGCATCTGCGGCAAGGTGGTCAACCTGGTGCCCTACGGTGCGTTCGTGCAGCTCGAGGACGGCGTGGAGGGCCTCGTGCACGTCAGCGAGATTTCGTGGACGAAGCGCATCGCGCGCGCCTCCGACGCCCTCAGCGTGGGCCAGGAAGTGGACGCGGTCGTGCTGAACGTCAACAAGGAGGAGCAGAAGATCTCCCTGGGCATCCGCCAGACGGAAGCCAATCCCTGGGACGACGTGGCCTCGAAGTACCCCATCGGGCAACGCGTGAAGGGCAAGGTCCGCAACTTCACCAACTATGGCGCGTTCGTCGAGCTGGAGGAGGGCGTGGACGGCATGATCCACGTGTCCGACATGAGCTGGGCGCGCAAGATCAATCATCCGAGCGAAGTGCTCAAGAAGGGCGACGAGATCGAGGCCGTCGTGCTCGAGGTCTCCCCCGAGAACCAGCGCATCAGCCTGGGCCTGAAGCAGGCGCAGGAGGATCCGTGGGCGGGCATTTCCGGCCGC
Source organism: uncultured Verrucomicrobiota bacterium (assembly GCA_964393515.1). GTDB lineage: Bacteria > Verrucomicrobiota > Kiritimatiellia > CAIQIC01 > Lenti-01 > Lenti-01. The sequence continues at coordinate 8,936 of CAYMTY010000076.1, read as the reverse complement.
TACCGCATTGGCCAGCTCATCAAGGGCAAGGTCAGCAAGCTCGCCAGCTTCGGCGCGTTCGTCGAGCTGGAGGAGGGCGTGGACGGCCTGGTGCACATCAGCCAGATCAGCGACGACCACGTGGCCAAGATCCGCGACGTGCTGCAGCCCGGCCAGGAGGTCGAGGCGCGCGTCATCAAGATCGACCCCATCGACCGGCGCATCGGCCTGAGCATCAAGGCCGCCAAGCTGCCCGAGGAGGAGTTCAAGGTGGACGACAGCATGCTCGAGGGCCTGCGCCCCGGCGAAGACCTCGTGGACCTGGCCGGCGCCTTCGACGCCGCGCTCGGTTCGAGCGATGCCAAGCCCGAGGAATGGTCGCCCGGCTCCGGCAAGAAGGAATAGGACGAAGGTTCGCCCCGGGCGAAATAACGGAAGGATGGAAATTCCGGTTTCCATCCTTCCTTTTTCTTCTGAATACTGGCTCCTGAATACGGGATACGGATCTATGATCGACCTGCATTGCCATTCGACGTTTTCCGACGGCTCGCTGACGCCCGAAGCGCTGATCGCCGAGGCCGCGCAGGTCGGCCTGGCGGCGCTGGCGCTGACGGATCACGACACGGTGGCGGGGCTGCCGCGGTTCCTGGCGGCCGGAGCGGGTTCGCCCGTCCAGGCGGTGCCGGGCGTGGAACTCAGCGTGGACTGCTCGTCCGGCGTGATGCACATGCTGGGCTACTGGATGGACACGGCGAATCCCGAACTGGTGCGCCAGATGGAGTGGATCCGCAACGGGCGCGAGATGCGCAACCGGACCATGCTGGAGAAGCTCAACGCGCTGGGCTTCGCGATGACGTGGGAAGAAGTGCAGGCCTGCGCCGGCGAGGATGTCGTCGGCCGGCCGCATTTCGGCCAGGTGCTGATCCAGAAGGGCTACGCCAAGGACAAGAACGAGGCGTTCGACAAATGGCTGGGCGACGGCAAGCCCGGCTATGCGGACCGGCCGCGCCTGACGGCGGAAGTGGCCGTGGCGCTGATCCGGCAGGCCGGCGGCGTGGCCGTGCTGGCCCATCCGTTTTCGCTGCGGATTTCCCGGGACGCGATGGCGGCGCTGTTCAGCGAACTGGCGGCGGCGGGGCTGGCGGGGGTGGAATGCTACTACTCCGAGCATTCGGCCGATCTGACGAAGGAATACCTCGCGATGGCCAAACAGGCCAACCTGGTGCCGACGGGCGGATCCGATTTCCACGGCGAGGTTTCGCCCGGCATCCGGCTGGGGGTGGGCTTCGGCGGCCTGAATGTCCCCGACGAAGTGCTGGCGCAGCTCGCGGCGCGCCGCGGCTGACGTTTTCCCCCACGATCAAAAATCACTTTTTTCCGACGATGCGCGGCTCGGTGCCGGCCAGCAGGCGTTTGAGGTTCGCGCGGTGCTTGACGATCACCAGCAGGCCCATGACGAACAGCGCGCCGGCGAGCAGGGGGTTGCGGGCGAGCAGCGGTTCCGGGATGCCGTAGAACCACAGGCCCGCGGCGGGCACCGCCACGCCGGCCAGGATCGAACCGAGCGACACCCAGCGCGTCAGGACCACGGTCACGATGAAGACGGCCAGGCCCACGCCGGCCGCGGCCGGGGCGATGCCCAGCAGCATGCCGACGCTGGTGCTGACGCCCTTGCCGCCCTTGAAGCCCAGCCACACCGGCCAGTTGTGGCCGGCGACCGCGGCCACCCCGCAGGCGAGTCCCAGCCAGTCCGGCGCGCCGGTCATGAGCAACGGAAAGCAGAACGCGGGCACGAAGCCCTTGACCGCGTCGAGCAGGAACGCGAAAACGCCCCAGCCCTTGCCGACGCAGCGGAAGACATTCGTTGCCCCGATGTTGCCCGAGCCGGTCTTCCGCAGGTCGACGCCCTTGGCCCTGGCGATCAGCAGGCCGTTGGGCACGGCTCCCAGCAGGTAGGCGGCCAGAACCGGCAGCGACAGCAGCAGCGGGGCGTGGGTGATCATGCCCGCAAGGATGCGGGGCGCGGGGCGAAAACACCAGCCCGAAAACAGAGAGAGGTAAAGAAGGAAAAAAGAATTAGCAGGAAAACAGGAAGAGAAATGAGTTTTCTCCCCTCTGTTCTTTGTCCTTTCCTGGTTTCCTGTTGATTTCCTGTTTTCCTGCTGTGGATTTGGTTCGGGGTTGGGCTCGGGCTCGACCGGGGCGGAGGGGTGAGGTAGATTGCATGCAATGGCGGAGGAGAAATCCATCTTATTGCGGCTGCGCGGGCGGGTGCAGGGGGTGGGGTTCCGGCCGGTGGTGTTCCGGCTGGCGCACGAACTAGAACTGCGGGGCTGGGTGCGCAACGATGCGGCCGGGGCCGAGGTGGCGCTGGCGGGCCCGCCGGAAGCCATCGCGCGGTTCCGTGCGGCGCTGCCGGGGCGGCTGCCGGCGGCGGCGGACATCCAAGACGTGGAAGAGGCCGCCGCGCCGCCGGACATTCCGGCCGGCTTCGAAATCCGGAGCAGCGCAACGGCCGGCGGCGCGCGCGTGGCGGGGATCCTGCCGGACCTGGCGACGTGTCCGGAGTGCCTGCGGGAGATTTTCGATCCCCGGGACCGGCGCCACCGGTATCCCTTCACGAACTGCACGCATTGCGGGCCGCGGTTCAGCATCCTCGAAGCGCTGCCCTACGACCGGGCGCATACGACGATGCGGGGGTTCACGATGTGCCCGGCGTGCGCCGCGGAGTATGGCGATCCCCGCAACCGCCGGTTCCATGCCCAGCCCAACGCGTGCCCGGTCTGCGGGCCGCGGCTGGCGTGGCGGCGGGCGGATGGCACGGTCCTGGCGGAAGGCGCCGAGGCGCTCCCGGCCGCGGCCGCGGCGCTGCGCACCGGAAAAATCGCGGCGGTGAAGGGCCTCGGCGGCTTCCACCTGATGGTAGACGCGCGCGACTCCGCCGCGGTGCGCCGGCTGCGCGCCCGGAAACGGCGCGACGAAAAGCCGTTTGCCGTGATGTTCCCGACCCTGAAGGCGGTGGCCGCGGCCTGCGAGATGTCCGGGGCCGAAATGCAATGGCTGAAGTCCGCCGCGGCGCCGATCGTGCTGCTGGCGGCGCGCGCCGGCGCGGGCGGCCTGGCGCCGGAAGTCGCGCCGGGGCTGCCGTGGATCGGCGCGCTGCTGCCGTACACGCCGCTGCACCATCTGTTGCTGCATGACCTGGGCTTTCCGGTCGTGGCGACCAGCGGCAACCTGACGGACGAGCCCATCTGCACGGACAACGCCGAAGCCCTGGCCCGGCTGGGGGACATTGCCGAATACTTCCTGGAGCACGACCGGCCCGTTGCGCGGCCCCTGGACGACTCCGTGCTGGCGGTGGACGCCGGGGAACCGGTCATGCTGCGGCGGGCGCGGGGGCTGGCGCCGTATTCGCTGCCGCTGCCGGGGGCGCCGGACGGCCTGATGGGGGCGGGGGCACAGATGAAAAGCACCGTGGCGGTGACGGCCGGCGGCCGCGCGGTGATGAGCCCCCACATCGGGGATCTCGACCACGAGGGCGCCGCCCGCCTGTGGCGGCGGACCTCCGCCGACCTGCTGGCCTTGCACGGCTTGCGGCCCGCGGCCGTGGCCGCGGATATGCATCCGGGCTACGCCGCCACGCAGGGGGCGGCGGCGTGGGGCGTGCCGGTGCTGCCGGTGCAGCACCACCATGCGCATGTCGCGGCCTGCATGGCCGAGAATGGCTTGGAAGGCCCGGTGCTGGGCATGGCCTGGGACGGCACGGGGCTGGGCCCCGACGGCACGATCTGGGGCGGGGAGTTTCTGGTGTGCACCCGCCGGGAGTTCCGGCGCGCGGCCTGGCTGCGGACCTTCCCGCTGATCGGCAGGGACGCGGCGGCGCGCGAGCCGCGGCGCGCGGCGCTGGGCGTGCTCCGGGAAATGGGTTCGAACCACCCCCCCCGGGGCTTCGCGCACGCGGAGCTGTCGGTCTTGGACTCGATGCTGCAGGAGGGCTTGAACGTAGTGCGCACCAGCAGCGCGGGGCGGCTGTTCGACGCGGTGGCGGCGCTGCTGGGCGTGTGCCCAATCATGACGCACGAAGGCCAGGCGGCGATGCGCCTGGAGGCCCTGGCGGGAACCGCGCCGGCGGAGCCCTATCCCTTCGCCTGGCGCGGGGACGAACTGGACTGGGCGCCGATGATCGCGGCCCTGCTGGCGGCCGGCGAGCCGCCGGCGGTGGCCGCCGCGCGGTTCCATGCGACCCTGGTGGAAATGATGGTGGCGGCCGCGGAGCGGACGGGCCTGCCGGACGTCTGCCTGACGGGCGGCTGTTTCCAGAACCGGCGGCTGCTGGCCGATGCGCAGCGGCGGCTGGCGGCGGCGGGCTTCCGCGTCTGGCGGCACCGCGACATTCCGCCGAACGACGGCGGCATCTGCCTGGGCCAGCTGGCGGTCCTCGGCGCCTCGGCATAGGATCCGCGGCGGCCGCTCCCGCGGGGCTTGCAATTTGACGGCCCGGTTGGTCTAATGCGGTCGTTTTCGGAGAACCGTGAGGAGAGCGACATGAAAAAGTTTTTCTGGATGGGCGCGGCGTGGATCCTGGCGGTGAGCGGTCCGGCGGCCCGGCCGGCGGCGGCCCAGGCGGATGCGGTACTGCTGGTGACGCCGTCGCGCTATTCCGTGATGCAGGTGGCCTTCGACGTGGCGCGGCGTTATCCGACCGTGCTGGTGAGCTACCAGGGCTCCGCGCAGGAGCCGGTGCTGCACGTCTGGAACGGCTACGAATGGATGCCCCTGGCGCTGGCGGACTACCAGAGCGGCGCCTTCCTGCAGACGTATCCCAGCCGCACGATCTTCCTGGGCGACGACGCCCTGCTGCCGGCCGGTCTGCGCGCGATCGAGACCTGGTGCGACAAGTCCACGCAGATCCCGGAACTGGACAATGCCGCGCTGGTGAATGCCATTGGCCGCTATCTGCCCTTCACGCCGGCGGACTGGCGCTGGTTCGCCGGGCGCTACCACCTGACCCTGACCAACCTGAAGGCCGAGGAGGCCGAGGCCGCCCGGCGCGAAAGCTGGTATGACGCCAAGGCGCCGGTGCAGGATCCGGCCCCGGCCTGGTTCAAGTACTTCACGCGGTCGCGCCGCGGCAGCGCGCCGCAGGCGCCGGTGGAACCGGTGGCGGTGCCCGCGGACGAAGCCGCGCCGGCCCCGTAGGGGCGGGCCCGCCATGGCTCGCTGCGGACAAGGCCGGCAGACCGGCTGGCAGGCGCTGGCGCTGGGAGTTGCGCTGGCCGCCCTGGCCGGCTGCATGACCATTCGCGAGGAAGTCGCGCCGCTGCGCGAAACCGTCCTGACGGTGGCCCGCGCGGGCGAGGAAGTGTCCCTTTCGTGGCTGGGCGCGCCGGGCACGTACTACAGCGTGATGTACACGGAAGCCCGCGGGGCGCGGGCCAAGTGGAAATTCCTCCCGGACGCCGTCAACATCCCCGCCCGGTCGCCGGACGAGCCCATCATCGTCATGGACCGGGCGGCGCCGGGCAAGTCGCGCTACTACCGCCTGGTTCAGGACACCAAGCCGCTGGCGCCATAGAAGGCCAGAGGCCCGGGGCCAGAGGTCAGAAGTCAGGGGGATTGAAGGGCAGGCGGGGGGCCGGAGTCCGGTTGCATGTGCTTCCGCGGCTCGATTCCTGAATCCGGCTCACTTTCTTATTGCACAAACGCCGTCCAGGCCGTATGTTCCGCACCCGTTTGATCGAGCACCCCCGGGGCCCGAGGCCGCGGGGGTGGCTTTTTCGGAAAAAAAGGCTAACATGACCAGAGCCATACCTCTTTCGAAGGTGCGCAACATCGGCATCATGGCCCACATCGACGCGGGCAAGACGACGGTGTCGGAGCGCATTCTGTTCTATTCCGGCAAGACGCACAAGCTGGGCGAGGTGCACGACGGCGCGGCGACGATGGACTTCATGCCGCAGGAGCGCGAGCGCGGGATCACGATCCAGAGCGCGGCGACGACGCTGGCGTGGAAGGGGCACCAGATCACGCTGATCGACACCCCCGGCCACGTGGACTTCACGGTGGAGGTGGAGCGGTCCCTGCGGGTGCTGGACGGCGCGGTGGCGCTGTTCTGCGCGGTGGGCGGGGTGCAGCCACAGTCCGAGAAGGTCTGGCTGCAGTCGGAGAAGTACGAGGTGCCGAAGCTGGCCTTCGTGAACAAGATGGACCGGACGGGGGCGGACTTCTTCGGCGTGCTGGAGGAGATCCAGGAGGAGCTGCGCTGCAACGCGGTGCCGGTGGTGGTGCCGCTGGGCCGGGCCGAGACCTTCCAGGGGCTCATCGACCTGGTGAAGATGCAGGCGATCTATTTCGACGACGAAACCAGCACCGAGTTCCGCGCGGCGCCGATCCCCCCCGAAAAGCTGGCGAAGGCGAAGCAGTGGCGCGCCAACCTGGTGGAGAAGTGCGCCGAGCAGGACGACGCCTTGCTGGAGAAGTTCTTCGCGGAAGGCGACCTAAGCGAGGAGGAGATCTGGGGGATCCTGCGGAAGGCGACGATCGCGCGCAAGATCGTCCCGGTGTATTGCGGGGCGGCGTTCAAGAACAAGGGCGTGCAGCACCTGCTCGACGGCGTGGCCTACCTGCTGCCGGCGCCGGACGAGATCCCGCCGATCGTCTCCGCCACGGCGGCGGACGAGACGGTGATCGAGCTGGAGCCGGCGGACGAGTCGTCCTTCAGCGCGCTGGCGTTCAAGATCGTGGCCGACAAGCACGCCGGCAAGCTGACCTACCTCCGGATCTACTCGGGCACGCTGACCGCGGGCCAGAGCGTGCTCAACAGCACGCAGGACAAGAGCCAGCGCATCGGCCGCATCCTGCGCATGCACGCCAACCACGCCGAGAACGTCGAATCCGCGGCGACGGGCGACATCGTGGCGGTCGTGGGCCTGGCCCACACGCGCACCGGCGACACGATCTGCGCCGAAGACCACCCGATCCATTTGAGTTCGATCGAGTTCCCGGCGCCGGTGGTGTCGATTTCGATCGCGCCGGACTCGACGGCGGACAACGAGAAGCTCTCGGCCGCGCTCCACAAGCTGGCCGACGAGGATCCGACCTTCACGGTCGGGTTCGACCAGGAGACCGGCGAGACGATCATCTCGGGCATGGGCGAGCTGCACCTGGAGATCATCGTGGACCGCCTGAAGCGCGAGTACGGCGTGGCGGCAACAGTGGGGCGCCCGGAGGTGGCCTACCGCGAGACGGCCACGCAGGCGGTGGCAGGCCAGTACAAGCACGTCAAGCAGAGCGGCGGACGCGGCCAGTACGCGCACGTGTGCCTGCGGCTCGAACCGCTCAAGCCCGGCGAGGGCTTCGAGTTCGTCAACGAGGTCGTCGGCGGGCGCATTCCGGCCAACTACATCCCGGCGGTCCAGAAGGGCGTGGTGAAGGCGATGCAGCGCGGCCCCTACGCGGGCTATCCGGTCGTGGACATGCGCGTGACGCTGACTGACGGCTCGTACCACGAGGTGGACTCGTCGGACTTCGCCTTCCAGGAGGCGGGGCGGGCCGGATTCAAGGAACTGTTCCTGAGGGCGAACCCGCTCATCCTCGAGCCGGTGATGTCGGTGGAGGTGACGACGCCGGAGGAATTCATGGGCGGGGCGACGGGCAGCGTCTGCCAGCGGCGGGGGCGGATCGAGACGATGGAGGAGAAGGGCGCGCACAAGCTCATCCAGGGCATGGTGCCGCTGGGCGAGATGTTTGGCTACGCGACGGCCCTGCGCAGCCTGAGCCAGGGCCGCGCCAGCTTCACCATGCAGTTCGAGCACTATGAAGCCGTGCCCTTCTTCCTGACCGAGCAGATCATCAAGGCCCGCCGCGCCGCCAACAAGATCCGCTGAAAAGCGGTTTTTCGCAGGGCCTATCCTGCAATCCCTTGCGGGCAAACCGGATGCGGCAGCCCGCAAAAAAGGGAAAAAATAATGGGAAAAGCGCTTGACTAAAAGGTGCACGTTCCCTATTCTGCGGCTATTGTTTCACGGGATTGTCGCCGGAAACCGCGCCGATTTAAAAAAAAGGAAAAGATCAAAGGAGAACCATGATGAAGAAGATCCTTGTATTTGCAATGGCGGCGATGCTGGGCACGGCCAGCGCGTTTGCGGCGATGGACCAGGCGGATGATTACGGCGGAACCTGGACCTCCGGTGGCGGCGCGAACGCCTCGTTCGGCAACTGGACCATCACCGACGGCGGCGGCGGGCATTTCATCGGCACCGCCTCCGCTCAGGGCGCGAATTCCGCTTCGATCGACTCCACGGGCGTTTCGTTCGGCTTGTGGAATGCCGCCGCGCCCACGACCGAAGCCTATCGTAGCTTCGTGACGTGGGGCGATGGCTATACGTTCACCGCCCAGTTGGCCTATCAGTTCGACGGCGGCGCCAAGGGCTTCACCTTTGCCGACGGCGGCGACGAACTCGGCTACTTCACCATCGACTCAACCTTCTTCAACTGGTGGGATGATGGCGCGAACATGCAGGAAGCCACCACCACCTGGGCCGGCCTGCGCGAATACGGCGACGTGATCAACATCTCGCTGACCCAGAACGGCGGCATGGTCGACTTCAACTTCGCCAGCGCGGTCGGCTCCTTGAATGCCTCCGGCTCCGTGACCGGCACGGTGGACACGGTGCGCTTCTTCAACGCGGTCGGTTCCGGCGGCGACGGGAACAACCTGTACTTCAACGACATGGACGTCAACGCCCCGATTCCGGAGCCGGCGACGATGGGCCTGCTGGGCCTGGGCGCGCTGGCGCTGGCCCTGCGCCGGAAGATGAGCAAGTAATTCATCCGCCAGGATGAACCGCAAGGGCGGCCGGAAACGGCCGCTCTTTTTTTACCCCGCATGCAAGTGGATTTGGGTAGGGCGACTTGGCCCAAGTCGCCGGGATCGGGAACCGTAACTTGGAACCGCG
>CAYMTY010000075.1:0-9905 GCA_964393515.1 uncultured Verrucomicrobiota bacterium | reverse complement strand
CTTCCCATCGGCAACAACCATGTCTGCCGACGCGGTTGATGAATAATTCAGGCTAAATGCTCTCGGCGCCCCCGGTATGACCCGCCCGGGCCTGCCAGGCGGCCCACACCGTGGCGGGTGCCAGTTCCCGGAAATCCGCCGCCAGGAAATCAGCCCCCGCCAGTTCCTCCCGCCGATGGCTGGTGGCCAGCGCCACCACGCCCATGCCTGCGCCGTGCGCCGCGGCAATCCCCGCCGGCGCGTCCTCGAACACCAGGCAGGCGGCCGGCGCCGCGCCCAGCCGTTCCGCCGCCAGCAGGAAAATGTCGGGGGCGGGCTTGCCCCGGGCCACGTCCGCCCCGGATACCGTGGCGGCGAACACTTCCGCCAGCCCGAGCGCCTGCAGGCACAAATCCACGTTCTCGCGCGGGGCCGAGGAACCAACCGCGCAGGCAATGCCGCGCCGCCGCGTCTCCGCCAGGAATTCAATGACTCCGGGTATCGGGCGGATGCCGTCCCGCCGGATCCATTCCCGGTAGAGTCCCTCCTTCTCGTGCCCGAGGCGGTCGGCCTCCGCATCCGTCACCGGCCAGCGCAGCAGGTCGCGGATCACCGCGCGGGTGCGCAGGCCGCATTTGCCAATGTGCTCCGGGTCGGGGCAGGGCTGGCCGTGGCGCGCCGCGACCGCCGCCCATGAGGCAACATGCAGCCCGTTGGAATCCACCACGACGCCGTCGAGGTCGAAGATGAACGCGGGGCTGGGCCCGGCGGCCGCCATGTCAGGCCAGGCAGGCGGATGTGAACGAACGCGGGTAGAGCGCGCCGATCGTCGTCACGCCCAGCTGCTGGATGCGGCCGCGCGCGTCCACCCCGACCGCCAGGATCCGGGCCTGGTCGCCGATCGAAAATTCGCGGATCTTCTGCCGGCAGAGGCCGCAGGGATAGGCGTAGCCGTTCACCGCCAGCACCGCCACCGCCAGGGCCTTCAACTGCAACACGCCGGTCTTGACCATCCCGTTGATGGCGTCCATCTCCGCGTGCGTGGTCAGGGTGAAATCGACGGTTTCCACGTTGCAGCCCGTGTGGATCTTGTTCTTCACGTCCAGCAGCGCCGCCCCGCACTTGTAGTTGGAGAACGGGGCGTACGCCTTTTCGCGGATCTGGACCGCCTGCCGCACCAGCCGCCGTTCGGCCGGGGAGAGTTGGGAAAGTTTCACGTTTTTCATGGGACCGGGCACCATACCCGATGGCCGCTGCGGGTGCAAGCGGTCAGCGGGCGAATTGTCCGAACCGTTTTTCGAGGGCGGCCAGGTCGGCCCAGCCATAGACCTGCAGCAGGGCGGCCCCGGCGTCCTCCCCGGCCAGCAGCCGGGCCCAAAAGGCGTTCCAGCTTGCCGCGGGATGCTTGAGCCGGAGGAAACCGACCAGATATTTGGCCGTGGCATAGAACCGGGCGGTCGTGGCGGCATCGGCCGGATAGGCGGTCGCGGCCAGCAGATCTGCCAGCGGCAGGGGGGCCTTCAGCGGTGGAAAAGCGGCGCGCCGGCTCTGTCCCATGCCCTTGGCATCGCGGTAGGCGAATTCGCCGTAGTATTCGGCCAGCCCTTCGTTCAGCCAGAGGGGCAGGCGGATCGGCACAAAGCGGTTGAACACCAGATGCGCCATCTCATGCGCCAGCAGCTCCATCTTGCCGGATATGCCGGTTCCGGCCGCCTGCAGATACATGACCTGGCCCCGCACGAAGGAAACCGCCCACGGATCCAGCTCCGGCGTGTTCGCCACAATTGCCTGCCAGTCCCGCGGATCGCGAAAAATGAAAATGTGCGACCGACCCGGCGCCACCCGGTCCGGAAGCTCCGGCAGGTCGGCGGCGATCGCGGCATAAAACTGCTCGCCCAGACGCGCCACCTTGGTCGCGAACATTTTCTGGTCGTGGTACAGGTTGAAATGCGCGGTGGCCAGGTGCTGCCAGCGGAAGCGCGGGTCGGCCAGCAGGGCGGCGTCGGCGGGGGCCAGGCTGGCGTCCTCCGGGGAAACGGCTCGGGCGGCGGGGGCCGCCAGCGCCAGGCCCAGCAGGCCCGCCCGGATGGCCCGGCCTACCATTCGACCGAGCCTTCGCTGGCGATGTCCGGCTCGGGCTCCAGTTCCTCCGGCGCATGGGCGTCGTCCGCAGCGACCGCGGCGGCCGCGCCTTTCCAGGCCAGCAGGACCTGCGTGGCGCCGGGGGGGGCCTCCGCCGGGCCGAGCTGGAGCCGCAGGAACCGGCTGCCCCGGGTGAACTGCAGGTGGCGCTCGTCGCCCTGTTTAATGGCGGTGGCCAAAACCCAGCCGTCGGCCGCCAGCTGCGTCGTGTAGAAGTCCAGAATCGCCGCGACCGGTTCGGTGGAAAACAGCCGCGCGGAGCCGGCGGCATCGTCGCCTTGTACCTGTTCCGCGGCGAGGAAGCCGGGGCAGGGCGGCAGATCGCGTGGCCCCGGCAGGTCGGCTGCAGCAACGGCCGGCGACGGGGCGGCCAGGGGGGCCGTCCCCGGCACGGCGGATTCCCGCGGCCCGCAGCCCCACAACCCGCCCGCTACGCTCAACCCCGCCAGGATCCACAACCGGTTTTTCATGGCTTTGACTCCGCAAACATCGTATATCAGACCCGATACGCCATGCAAGACCGACCCACCGCACCCTCCGACTGGCTGGCCGCCGGCGCCTTGGTGGCGTTCCCCGCCGCGGGAGGCCGCCGCCCGCGAAGGCTCGATGGCTTCTACCGTCCGGCCCCGCGCAAGAACGCCCCGCTCCTGGTCTTCGTCCACGGGATGGGCAGCAACTTCTACCGGTCCGCGCTGAAGAAAGCCTTCCTGGAAACCGCCCCTGCGCTGGGCCTGGCCATCCTGTCGTTCAACAACCGCGGGGCCGGGCGCGGCACCGAGGATGAAAACTTCCGGACCTGCCTGCCGGACCTGGACGCCGCGGCGGAATTCGGCCGGCGCCTGGGCCATCGCCGGCTGGTCTGCATCGGCCACAGCACCGGCTGCCAGAAAATCGTCTATTGGCAGGCCCAGCGCCGCCATCCCGCGGTCGCCGGCCTGGTGCTCCTCGCGCCTGCCGACGACTACGCCGTCACCCGCCGCGACCTCGGCCGGCGCTTCGAACAGAAGCGGGCCTGGGCCCGGAAACAGGTCGCCGCGGGCAGGGGGGACGCGCTGGTCGCGGGCCTCTACGAACGCTTCACGGCCCGGCGGTTCCTCAGCCTGGCCGACGTGCAGCATGCCGAGGCCAATGTCTTCCGCTACGCCGGAAAACTGACGCAGTTCCGGCGCCTGCGCTGTCCGGTCCTGGCCGTGTTCGGGGAGGCCGAGGAGTTCGCCGTGCGGTCGCCCGCGGACATGTTGGCCATCCTGCGGGCCAAGACCCGCTCAAACGACTACGACGACTGGCTCATCCCCGGCGCGAACCACAGCTTCAAGGAATGCGAAGCCGAACTGGCGCTGGCCGTGTGCCAATGGACCCGGGAGGCCGCGCGATGAGGCTGACCAGCGGCGCGCATGGCGGCCGCCGCCTGAAAACCCCCGCGGCCGGCCTCCGGCCGACGCAGGACAAGGTGCGCGCCGCCATCTTCTCGTCGCTCGCGGCGCTGGTGCCCGGCGCGCGCGTGCTGGATCTGTTCGCGGGAACCGGCTCGCTGGGGCTCGAGGCCTGGAGCCGCGGCGCGGCCCGGATCGAGTGGGTCGAGAACCACCACGGCGCCTTGCGCGTCCTGCATGAAAACCTCCACGACCTGGGCGTGCCGCCGGATGCCGGCGAGGTGCGCGCCGCAGACGTGTTCCGGCTGCTGGCCCGGCCGGGCCCCGGAACGGCCTTCGACCTGGTCCTCGCCGATCCGCCCTATGCCGAGGCCAAGACCGGCCGCTGGCAGGAAAAGCTCGCCGGCCTGCTCGCACAGAACGGCTGGGTCCGGTCCGGCGGCGTGTTCGTCTTCGAAACCGAAGGCAAGGATCCGCCGCCCGACCTGCCGGGCTGGCGCCTCGCCCGCGACCGGTCCTACGGCGCCACCCGCGTCCTCATCTGGGTCCGGGAACCTGCCGCGCCCGCCTAGTTTTCCACCCGATGGAATCCGGCCGCGGCCGGATCGCCGGTTTTCCATACCATGGAAAAATAGTTTCCACCGTGTGGAAAAACCGGCCCTGACGGCCGGTCGGTCAGGCCTTTTGGGAAACCACCAGCATCTCGAAATCGTCGGGGGTGAGCTTGTCGGCGCGGCGGAAGGCCCCGAGCCGGGCACCGAAGATCTCGACCGCGGCGAACCCGGCGGCCTTCAGCAGCCAGGTCATTTCGGGCGGGACGTAGTAGCGCTCGTTGCAGTGCAGAATATGTTTTTGGCCGGCATCGTCCGTGAACGCCGTCACGTTGCGGTCGCGGAACGTCAGCAGATCGAAGGTGCTTTGCTCGGTCCGGGCGTTGCCCGCGGCCGTGTTCTGCGCCATGTAATCCTTGATGGAGTGGAAGAGGGGAAAGAGCCCGTTGAGGGTGGTCTGGATGAGCTTGCCGCCGGGCTTCAAGGCCCGGGCCGCGCCTTGCAGGATTTGGAAGTTCTCCTCGTCGGTGTCCATGAGCGGGAACGCGCCCTCGCACAGCATGAGCGCCAGGTCGAATTCCCCGGCGAACGGCAGCGCCCGCGCGTCCGCCGGCCGGAAATCGACCGCCACGCCCGCCGCGGCGGCCTTCTCCCGGGCGCGGGCGAGCTGGGCTTCGGAGAGGTCCACGCCGGTGACGGCATACCCGCGCCGGGCCAGCTCGAGCGCGTGCCGCCCCGTGCCGCAACCGATGTCGAGGATCCGCTTGGCCCGGTCCCCGCCAATCTCCGTCTCGATGAAGTCGCACTCGCCGGCCGTGCCCTGGACGAAATTCTCCCGGTCATATTGCCGGGCATAATTCGCAAACAGCTTTTCGTACCAGGGTTTCATGGGCAGCCCTCGCGGATGTCCGCGTTCAACCCCCGGCCCGCGAGGGCGGCCCCGCCCGGCAAGGGTTCTTCCTTTTGTCTTTTCCGCCGCCGCCGCATCACCGCAACATCAGTGCGAACACGCCCCAACCCAGGTATTCCCGCGTGAATGCGGCGTAGCGCGCGGGTTCCGCGGTCAGGTGCGCGCGGACCTCTTGCGCGAATGCGTCGCCGGGATTGGCATCCAGCCAGCGGCGCAGGGTGAGCCATTTGGCCGCCTCGTAGCGGTCCCAGCCATTCGGGTCGGCCAGCACCATTTCCACGACGTCGCAGCCCAGAAGGCCGAACGACGCGAGCAGTTCCGGCAGCGTGCGAAAGTCGGAAATGGCATGGGCCAGACATCCCTTGGCCACGGCTTCCGCCGGCGGCAACTGGCGCCAGAACGGCTCGCCGATGAGGAGGATCCCGCCGGGGCGCAGGCTCCGCGCCAGGAGCGCGATCGTGCCGGCGACGCCCCCGCCAATCCAGGTGGCCCCCACGCAGGCCGCCACGTCGACCTGTTCGGCGGCGACGTACCCCGCGGCATCGCCATGGATGAACTTGACCCGGCCGGCGACCCCGAGCTCTTCGGCGCGGCGCTGCGCCTGCGCAGTGAACAGCGGGCTCATGTCGATGCCGGTGCCGGTGATGCCGTGATCACGGGCCCAGGTGCACAGCATTTCCCCCGAACCGCTGCCCAGGTCGAGCACCCGGGCTTCCGGTTCCAGCCGCAGCGCCGCGCCGAGCACGGCGAGCTTGTCGGGCGTGATCGGGTTGTGGATGCGGTGCGCGCTTTCCGAGATGGTGAAGATTCGCGGGATGTCCATGGCGGTAGATTTCCTTGCCGGGTGAATCGAGGCGGTCACGGCCCGGCGGCACGGGGTGCCGCGGCCCGTGAGGCTCCGCTTTTCAGGTGGCGCCCGGCACCATACCAGAACCCGCTCTTCTTGTCATGCGGCCCGGTTCCGGAGCGCGCCCCCCCCGGGCGCGGCCGGTCACGAGTCTGCCTTGCGTCCTTTGCCCCAGTCTTCGAGAATCGCTTCGGGCGATCGGACGGGCCGCCCGATGCCCGCGGGGGGCGGTTCGCTGATCTCGACCAGAAGACGCATGATCGCAGCGTAATGGTCGCGCGGGGTCAGCCCGTCGTTCCCGATGAGCATGCCCATCGCATGCGCCTCCATCCGTTTGAGCCGGCCCACGATCGCCTCTTTGTCGAGACCGGCGTTCGACGCCTCAACGAACTGGGACGCAAGGGCCGTCAGCCCGCACAGTTTGCCGCACGCCTCGTTGCGTTGCGACTCAGGCGCGTCGGTGCGGTTAAGCAGCCACGCGGCGATCGTCCGGGCAAAATGCAGCACCGCGTAGATTTCCTCGCCCATGGCCTGGTACGTCGGACGCGTGTCCTTCACGCCCATCACCGGGACGCCAGCGGCGAGCGTCTGCCGAACCATCAGCATTCCGGCATACGCGTGCGTCGCCGGATCCCTGTCAATCAAGGCGACTTCAATCCCATCGGCCGCAACGGACTGCAAGCACCGCGGGAACTTATCGCCCTCCAGCCGGATGGCTTGCCTATTGGCGCCGACGTCGGCCGCCCGCATGTATGCATCGGCCTTCTCGGCCGAGGTGAAGAGCAGCAATAGTTTGCGGTCCGCCGTCGTGCAGCACAGAGACGTGACCATCCCGTCGTGCCGCTGCCCCAGCATCCAGATCTCGCCCTGCATGCACCGGGCCTGCAACTCGACCACTTCGGCGGTCATCAGCGACGCGGGGCCGGCGGGCTTGCCGGTCTGTGCAGGGCCACCCGACGCAGGCTTGGGCGTTTCCGGGCTGGGGGCCGGAGGCTTGGAAAATATCTTGCGGAGCCAACTCATGGATACCTCCATTCGGGATGGGTGCCTGCACTATTCACAGCCGGGTATTCCTGGGAGGCCGGGCGACACATCCCCGACGGCGCACTACCGTTCGGCGCGGCCGGAGCGTAACCTCGGCGCCAAGCCTGTCACTTCGTCTCATGTTTGGTGTGAACGTCACGGGTGAGCTTCGCTGAAACCGCGCAGCGGGTTCAGCGTAAGCTCCACTCGTTTGTCCGGATCTTTTCTGTAATTCCATATCCAGCTCAAGATCAGGAAGTATGTAAATACGGAAAGAAACAGGGATTGGTACTTGAACAGGGGTATCCATAACAAAACAGCTCCGATAACTGAGAGCCAGCGCCGCGTTGTCATTGCGCTTATCGTATGTAGGACAGGCAACAGGGCGATTATCAATGAATAATCCTTCATGCGCGGGGCCAATATTACATACCCCAGAATCGCGAGGTACAGCATGGGATAAAAATCCTTTGAATGCCGAGTTGCAATGAATGCCCATACTAGAATGGCAAGTACAATGCAGCACAAAATAGCGTAACCCGCATACACAGAGAACTCATTCATTCCTATGGCATCCCTTACATCAAGGAGAAATGCCATAGAACTAGGATTGCGGTTCCCTCGTTCATCAAGCAGTCGGGCAGCGTTGATGAAGCTTCTCCATTGCGCAGTGTTGGCATAATAGAGCATCACATAGCCAGAGATGCCGCCCAAAACAAGAATCACTGAAACGGCAAGCGATTGCCATGTGCGGCGAATCAAAATAATTACAGGGACAAGAACAACCGTTACCAGCTTAAATGCCGATGAAAATATGATCCCTAAGCCTCCCCAAACGCTTTTGTTTTGCATTACAAGGAGAATCCCTCCCCAAAATACGAGTTGCTCAAAGGTGGAAACATTGCCAGCCTTTAGGTCCCGAAGGACGGCTGATCGATAGCCTAACATCACGGTGATGCAGATGGCATTCCAGTCGTGTTGATCCGGGGGAACAATGCAAACCCAAATAACAATGAGTAAAAGAAGGGCTGCTAGCTTCAGCGATAGATACAGGTAATAGGCGGGTGTATAACCAAGACTAGTAAACGGTCTGAAGATTGCGAGGCAATGTGGAGGATATACAAACGGGAGTTTTGCCTGGTCGTCGCCGGATACTAGGCGCAGCGAGTCGAGATGATATGGATCAAGCCCCTGCATATTTGCTTCTGTGGCGTTGTAGTAGGTCCTGAAATCATGTTGTTTCCTGCCGCTTGCGACCGAAATCAGCTGGGTGGATCCGTACAATACTGCAACAAACAGGAGTACGCGTATTGCCCAAGTGTATATTTGACGGGTTGTCATATTTGTATTCCATATTCCGAACGTCAGGGTTCTGGCTGAGGCGCGCTTTGGCGCCGATAGCCAGGAAACGCTTGTTCGACGAATCATATTGCTGTGAGACTATGAGAACTCCTTAAATTGAGCGATCGGGTGTTCTGGCTGTGGAACAGGCGCAAGCCCGCTGGTAATCTGCAAAAGGTGTGCCAAGGCTCCGTCTTCTGAGGAGACAAAGCACGCGCCTTGCTGTGCAAGTTCGCTTGGGCGGTCAGATTCGGTTATGCAAATGGTCTTGAAGCCGGCTTGTTGCCGTATTATTTCTGCGAGCTCAAAGGAAACTGCTTCGCTGCCGTCACGCAGGTCTATCACAACCAAGGGGAGTGCGTTGATGAAATCGGACACCGTCGGTTCCCATGATCCCTCGGATATTCGGTATACGTGCCCTGCGGCTTTCGCCGTGTCCGTGTTTGGTCGGAGTTGCATCAGGCCAACTGTTCTAAAGGGGTATAACTCGCTCAGCAGTCGAGCATGGAAGCCAAGTCTACTCGCCGTCGAGTGGCCAAGGACAATTATGAGTGGTGGCCGAGATTGATTATAGTAGCTGGCAATCGCAAACAACAGGGCAAGGCAGTACGGCCATATACGGCCGATATTTTCCCAAGGTTGCTCGACACGAAGAAAATGACGTGCGAATCCAGCAACTGCGACAATGAAAACCAGTGGCGTAATCGCCAGCATCCAAGATACACGATTTGATCTTGTGGCATGCCGGAGTCCAACAAGGAAGCACATCATATAAGTCCTAGAACCAACAATGTTTCGCATGCGTCTGCGAGCCAATAGCGAAGCTAATACTACGTAAGCGCAGGCGAAGAATAAAAGGTATGAAACCACTCGAGGTATTGTCTGCGTCTCACGCATCTGCATATGCGAGGCATCGGATACACGCTCTCTCAGGGGCTTTGTCGGTAAAGGTATATCTGGGGACTTCTGAGAAGTGTCCGGCCACATGTAATTCGTGCGCAAATGGGCGGAACGGGATATCTCAACGATTGTGACTGCATGATCATTCATGCCAGCGGACTTGGCGAGAGCCGTAAGAACTACTGGATCTGAAATGACAAAGTAGGTGCAAAGCAAGGCGAGATGGTACGCGCCAACAACCGCTAATCCGCCAATCGATGGATTGCATACCCAAGTGCGTCCTTCACGCAATTGGCGGGTACGGACAAGCCATATAAGGAAGCCCAATATGACTGAGGGAAGGAATCCCTGAACCATCGCTTCGGCAAACACGCCGTAATAGGAATTACGAAACGCGAGTGCGGCACATACCGCAGCGCCCGCGAATCCAATAACATTGGGGAAAAAAGCCTTTTGTGCGCCCGCAGCAGCGACGGCCCCCCCAAAACTAGGTGCTATGAGGTACTGTGTGATCGCAAGAAACATCGCCGTGACAAGGAAGGTAAGACTTGCCGCGATGATGCCATATCCGCGCCAGTAGGTAATCCACGCAAGCGCAAGAGAAGCGCAGCCAACTGGAACAAAGAGAATCTTACTATTGGGTTTGGATTTCATACACTGGACGGATAACGAAGCCAAATACCTTGTGATTCCGTGCGTTGCACATTGTGAGGTTTCTTATCTGTTTTCGGTCGAACGTCAGCGTTCACCGGACAGCGCACCTTGTGCGCTGTACGGTGGAACGCCTTGAATCTCCTCTAAGCCCCTTGTAGGCAAGGCAGGGCCTCTCCTCCAAGGTG
>CAYMTY010000074.1:0-10161 GCA_964393515.1 uncultured Verrucomicrobiota bacterium | reverse complement strand
GAGCACGGTGAAGCACTTGCTTTTTCAAGCCTTATTCAAAAGCATTATCCGGGATCATTCCATCGGCCAGACGGAACGACTGGCCACCGCCGTGCCCGGCGAAACCTTCACCTTCCTGGCCAACGGCACGGACCGCATCGCCAATGCCGACACCGTCACCCTTTACGTGCTCACCGCCAGCAATTTCGCCGGCGAGATGGACGAGCAGGTCTTCGTGCGCTGGTGGGACGGCGCCATGTCCCATTGGGTCATGGGCAGCTGGGTCAAGAACGTCGAACTGGCGGCCGCCCCGGCGGCGCGCCGCTTCCAGAACCAGCCCGCCCAGGGCCGGGTCCTGCTCGACCTCTGGAAAATCGAAATCCCCGAATGGATCACGCACCCTGGCCTTAATTTCTACGCCATCCAGCTCAAGGGCTTCGCCCCGGAGGGGACCGACGAACGCTATCTGCTAAGCGCGCCGGGCGGGGATTTCGCCCACCCCAACAACCTCGGCCAGATCTGGTCCTCCTCCGAGGAATTCGACGGCCAAGACTGGCAGGTTGAAATCCTGCCGTAGCCCCCGCCCCCCCCCCCCGAGCCGCGGGGCGCCGGCCGCCTCCTGTATTGACATCCCCGGCGCCGCCCGTCATACTATCTCCATTGAAATCGGAGGCCCCATGATCCCCGCTAAGAGCAAACGAGTGGACCCCTCCCTTCAGTATCGCTGGGGCGTTGTGGGCGCCGTGCTGGCCATCGCCCTTTCCATCTGGTTCGCCAAGACCAGCGGGATCATCAAGTACCATAAGGAAACCCGCGAAAATCCCAACGTGAAGATCCTCTGCCCGCGCTGCGCCGGCGATACGAACCGGCAGACGAACTGCTCGCTCTGCTCGGGCAAGGGCTTCATCTGGGTGGATAAGACCAAGTATCTGCCCGGCGAAATCGTACCCCTTGAATAACCGGCTGGCGGCGGGCTTCGGCAGCCTCCCGCCGTGCGTTCCATGAAGCTTGTCACGCGGTATCTCCTAGGCCATCTCCGGCGGCCTTGGATCTACATCATGGCGGGCTTTGCCATCATCGCGGTCCTCGTGGATCTGTTCGAGAATTTCGTCAACTTCATGGAGGCCGGCACCTCCGCCCCGCATGTGCTGCTGTATTACGGGATCCTCCTGCCCACCTTCCTGCCCTACCTGCTGCCGGTCTCCCTGCTGCTGGCGTTGCTCTACGCCCTCTGGCAGCTGGGGAAGAACTCGGAACTGACCGCCATGCGCGCCAGCGGCCTGAGCCCGTTCCAGCTCGTTTCCCCCTACCTGCTGGTCGGCCTCCTGGCCGCCTTCGTCCTGCTGGCCGTCAACGAATTGTTCAACCCCTGGGCGCTGCACTGGACCCGCCAGTTCAAAAACATGCAGGGAACGACCACCGGGCAGTCGGCCTACCTGGTGCCGGTTGCCTACAAGAATGTCGTCGGCCGCCGCGTCTGGCAGATCGACCAGTTCGACCTGCGGCCGGCCTCGGCCCATGAAATGCGCGGCATCAACCTCATCCAGCAGCGCCCGGACGGCTCCGATGAATTCCGCCTGGACGCCGCCCGGGGCCGGTGGCTCGACGGCCATTGGTGGTTCGAACGCGTCGAAACCCGCTACTACGACACCCGCAACGATCCCGCCGGCCCGGCCGAATCCACGCCGACGCTGGAAATGACCATGCTCTCCGAAACCCCCCGGGATTTCATCAACGAGATCAAGGACTCCACCGAACGCTCCACGCTGGAAATCCTGCGCTTCATCCAGACCCATCCGGGCATCTCCGCGGAAACCCGCAGCCGGCTGCTGGTGGATTTCCACTACCGCATGGCGGCGCCGTGGCTGTGCCTGATCGTCATCCTCCTGGGCATCCCCCTCGGCATCCACGCCGGCCGCCGCGGCATGGGCATGGGCATCTTGTTCGCCCTCCTTGCCTTCTTCGGCTACTACGTCCTCATGGGGCTGGGCCTGGCCTACGGCAAACGCCAACTGCTCCCCCCCCTGCTCGCCGGGTGGCTCCCCAATCTGGTCTTCCTGGCCATTGGCCTGGGTCTGATGCGCCGCTTGCGCTGACAACCCCGCCGCCCCGGTTGTAAAAAACACCGGATTGGGCCGCCAACCGCCCTTTTTCCCCTTTGCTCCAGCCCGGCCACACTCGATTCGCGCCGCCAGCCGGCAGATTGCCACTCCCGGTTGTGCCCCCAGAACCGCCGTTTGCAATGTAAAACGCTTTATCCGGCGGGATTCAGCTTTTTTTTGTTGCCCCCGCCCCCCCCTGTGGTATTCTGCGCCCCGTCTGCGTTGTTGGCGCTGGTGAACGACTGGCGCCATCACAGGATTTCAAAACACCCCGGAGCAACCCATGAGCAACGACCAGAAAATCGCTATCATCGACGGCAACGAGGCCGCCGCCCACATCGCCTACAAGACGTGCGAAGTCGCCGCCATCTATCCCATCACCCCGTCGTCCAACATGGGCGAGTGGGCCGACCAGTGGATGTCCGAAGGCCGCAAGAACCTCTGGGGCACCGTGCCGACGGTCGTGGAAATGCAGTCCGAAGGCGGCGCCGCCGGCGCCGTGCACGGCGCGCTGCAGTCCGGCGCCCTCACCACGACCTTCACCGCCTCGCAGGGCCTCCTGCTGATGATCCCCAACATGTACAAGATCGCCGGCGAACTCACCTCGACGGTCTTCCACGTCTCCGCCCGTTCGCTCGCGGCCTCGGCGCTCTCCATCTTCGGCGACCACCAGGACGTCATGGCCTGCCGCCAGATCGGCTGGGCCATGCTCGCCTCCAACAGCGTGCAAGAAGTCATGGACACCGCGCTGATCGCGCAGGCCGCCACACTGAAGTCCCGCGTGCCGTTCGTGCACTTCTTCGACGGCTTCCGCACCTCCCACGAGGTCGCCAAGGTCGAACTGCTCGCCGACGAGATCATCCGCAAGATGATCAGCGACCAGCTCATCGCCGACCACCGCGCCCGCGCGCTGAATCCCGAAAAGCCCTTCATCCGCGGCACCGCGCAGAACCCGGACGTCTATTTCCAGGGCCGCGAAGCCGTCAACAAGTTCTACGACGCCTGCCCCGACATCGTGGCCGCCACGATGGAGGAATTCGGCAAATTGACGGGCCGCGTCTACAAGCCGTTCGACTACATCGGCGCCCCCGATGCGGACCGCGTGATCGTGCTGATGGGCTCTTCCGCCGAAACCGCGCTCGAGACGATCGAAGCGCTCCAGAAGAACGGCGAAAAGATCGGCGCCGTCGTCGTGCGCCTCTATCGGCCCTTCTCCGCAAAGTACTTCTTCGCCGCGCTGCCCAAGACGGCCAGGGCCGTCGCGGTGCTGGACCGCACCAAGGAACCCGGTTCCGACGGCGAGCCGCTCTACAAGGACGTCCTCGGCGCCCTCGCGCAGGGCGTCGCCTCCGGCGCCTTCCCGGCCATGCCCAAGGTCGTCGGCGGCCGCTACGGACTCTCTTCCAAGGAATTCACCCCCGCCATGGTCAAGGCCGTCTTCGATGAACTCAAGCAGAGCCGCCCCAAGAACGGCTTCACGGTCGGCATCGTCGACGACGTCACCCGCACCAGCCTCGACGTCGATCCGACGTTCTTCATCCGCCACCCCGACGTCACCAACGCGATGTTCTTCGGTCTCGGCGCCGACGGCACCGTGGGCGCGAACAAGAACTCCATCAAGATCATCGGCGAAGAAACCGACTTCCACGCGCAGGGTTACTTTGTGTACGACTCGAAGAAGTCCGGCTCGCGCACGACGTCGCACCTGCGCTTCGGCCCCAATCCGATCCACAGCCCGTACCTGATCCAGAAGGCCAGCTTCATCGCCTGCCACCAGTACGAGTTCCTGTTCCAGACGGACATGCTGCGCTACGCCTCCACCGGTT
Organism: uncultured Verrucomicrobiota bacterium; assembly: GCA_964393515.1. Taxonomy (GTDB): domain Bacteria; phylum Verrucomicrobiota; class Kiritimatiellia; order CAIQIC01; family Lenti-01; genus Lenti-01. Next base: position 6,254 of record CAYMTY010000074.1, on the reverse strand, counting down.
CCACGTTCCTCCTCAACAGCCCCTTCTCCAAGGACGAGGTCTGGAACAAGCTGCCCAAAAAGGTCCAGGCCAAGATCATCGAGAAGAAGATCAAGTTCTACAACATCGACGGCTATACGGTCGCCGAACGCACCGGCATGGGCTCGCGCGTGAACACGATCATGCAGACCTGCTTCTTCGCCATCTCCGGCGTCCTGCCCAAGGACGAGGCGATCGCGAAGATCAAGGCCTCCATCAAGAAGACCTACGGCAAGAAGGGCGACGACATCGTCCGGCAGAACTTCAAGGCCGTGGACGAGACCCTCGCCAACCTGTACGAAATCCCCTACAGCGCGGTGACCTCGACCCTCGAGATCCCGCCGACCGTCTCCCCGCAGGCGCCGGAATTCGTCAAGGACGTCATCGCCACCATCATGGTCGGCGACGGCGATTCCCTCCCCGTCTCCAAGATGCCGGTCGACGGCACCTTCCCCTCCGCCACCACGCGGTGGGAAAAGCGCAACGTCGCCCTCAACGTCCCGATCTGGGACGAACAGGAATGCATCCAGTGCGGCACCTGCTCGTTCGTGTGCCCGCACGCCGTCATCCGCGCCAACGAATATGACAAGAAGCTGCTCGACAAGGCCCCCGCCGGCTTCAAGCACGCGCCCGTGCGCAACAAGCCCGACACCGCCTACACGCTCCAGATCTACGTCGAGGACTGCACCGGCTGCGGCGTCTGCGTGGCCTCCTGCCCCAAGAAGAACAAGAACGACCCGACCCGCAAGGCCATCAACCTCGGGCCCAAGCTGCCGATCGTGGCCCAGGAGCGCGCGAACATCCAGTTCTTCGAAAGCCTCCCCGTCATGGACCGCGCCAAGCTCAACCTCGGCATGGTCAAGGACGTCCAGTACACGATCCCGCTGTTCGAGTTCTCCGGCGCCTGCGCCGGCTGCGGCGAAACCCCCTACCTGAGCCTGATGAGCAAGCTCTTCGGCGACCGCGCCATCGTCGCGAACGCCACGGGCTGCTCCTCGATCTACGGCGGCAACCTGCCCACCACTCCGTGGGCGCAGAACCGCGACTGCCGCGGGCCGGCCTGGTCAAACAGCCTGTTCGAGGACGCCGCCGAATTCGGCATGGGCTTCCGCCTCACCTGCGACCAGCAGCAGCACTACGCCGAACAGCTCGTCGAAACCCTGAAGGCGGATATCGGCGCGGAACTGGCCGACGGTCTCCTGAAGGCGGACCAGAAGGACGAAGGCGGCATCGCCGCCCAGCGCGAACGCGTCGCGGCCCTCAAGCGGAAGCTCGCCGGCAACGCCAAGCCCGAGGCCTTGAACCTGCTCTCCGTGGCCGATTTCCTCATCCAGAAATCCGTCTGGATCGTCGGCGGCGACGGCTGGGCCTACGACATCGGCTACGGCGGGCTCGACCACGTGCTCGCCTCCGGCGCCAACGTCAACATCCTCGTGCTCGACACGGAGGTGTACTCGAACACCGGCGGCCAGGCCTCCAAGTCCACCCCGCTCGGCGCGGTCGCCAAGTTCGCCGCCGGGGGCAAGCCCGCCTCCAAGAAGGACCTCGCGCTCATCGCGATGTGCTACGACAACGTCTACGTCGCCCGCGTCGCCTTCGGCGCCAACGCCCCGCAGGCCATCAAGGCCTTCAAGGAAGCCGAAGCCCACAACGGCCCGTCGATCATCATCGCCTACTCCCACTGCATCGCGCACGGGATGAAGGAAATGCGCGACGGCCTCGAGCAGCAGAAGAACGCCGTGGCTTCCGGCCACTGGATCCTCTGCCGCCGCGATCCCGCGCTGGCCGCCCAGGGCAAGAATCCGCTGCAGCTCGACTCCAAGGCGCCGTCGATCCCGCTCAAGGACTACGTCTACAACGAGACCCGCTACAAGATGCTCCTCAAGAGCAACCCCGAAGCCGCCGCCAAGCTGCTCGAACACGCCCAGGCGGATGTGCAAAAGAACTGGACCAAGTACGCCAAGATGGCCGATCTGGCCCCGGCGGCCCCTGCCGCCCCCAAGGCATAAGCCGAACGACGGCTACGCGCCCCGGAGTCATCCGGGGCGCTTTTTCATGCCCCGCGCGGAATATGTTCTCCCCTCCGTGGGTTTTTACAGAATGGAAAACTTTTCGGGATTTTCCATACAATGGAAAAAAGTTTTCCACAGTGTGGAAAAACCGGTCGCCGGCACTCGCAGCGCGCGCCCGGTCGGCTCCTGCGTAAAACGGTCGCAAAGGCGTTGGGCGAATTCCGCCTGAATTTCCGGGCCGCCGGCGCTCATCGCCACCCCGACCGCCCCGCCCGGGCCCGCCCCGGTCACGATCCGGCCCGTGGCGCACCCCTAAAAATCCGCCAGAAAACCCTGCCAAAACCCTGCCAGAAAACCCTTGCATCCCCGCCCGGCTTCCCGTAGATTGCGCGGCGAGTTTTGCGTGTGCAAAACCGGAAGCGAAGTTCTCGCGGCGGTCCTCCGCCCGGGACAAAAGCGGATTAGCCGGCCGAAAACCAAGAAGGCCGGCTCAAGCTACCAAGAGAGGAAAGACCCATGGTCACCATGACGACCCCGAACGTCCGCCAGGACGTCAGTATCCAGGACCTGCTCGAAGCGGGCCTGCACTTCGGCCACCGCACCAAGCGCTGGAATCCCAAGATGCGCAAGTTCATCTTCGGGCAGAAGAACGGCATCTACATCATCGATCTCGAGCAGACGCTGGACGGCCTGCAAAAGGCGCGCCAGTTCATCTACGACACGGTCGCCCGCGGCCGCCAGATCCTGTTCGTCGGCACCAAGAAGCAGGCCCAGGAGTCCCTGAAGGCCATCGCCGTCGCCAACAAGCAGCCCTTTGTCGTCAACCGCTGGCTCGGCGGCACCCTCACCAACAACGAAACCATCCGCAAGTCCATCGCCCGCCTGCACGAGATCGAGCAGATGGAGAAGGACGGCTCGATCAACGCCCTCCCCAAGAAGGAGGTCGCCAAGATCCGCCACGAACTGCATAAGCTGCAGTACAACCTCAGCGGCATCGCCGACATGCCGGGCAATCCCGGCGCCTTGTTCGTCGTGGATATCAACTGCGAGGCCATCGCGGTCGCCGAAGCCAACCGGCTGCACATCCCGGTCATCGCCCTGGTGGACGTCAACGTCGATCCCGACCCCATCGACTACCCCATTCCGGCCAACGACGACGCCATTCGCGGCATCAAGCTGATCGCCGACCTGGTGGGCATCACCATCCAGCAGGCGCAGGTGGAATACTCCAAGGTCGCCGCCGAAGAGGCCCGTAAGCGCGCCGCCGAAGAGGCCGCCGCCAAGGCCCGGGCCCAGGTCGAGAAAGAAGCCCGCGAGAAGGAAAGGGCCGAAAAGGCCGCCGAAGCCGCCCGCGTGAAAGCCGAGAAGGCCGCCAAGGCCAAGGCCGACAAGGAAGCCGCTGCCGCAGCCGCTGCCGCCGCCAAAGCCGGATCCGAAGCCTCTCAAACGGAGGAGGCTCCGGCCCCCGCGCCCGCCTCCGAGGCGCCCAAGGCCGAATAACCCGCCCGGGGGACGCCTCCCGCGCCCCCCCCCCCCCCGGGCCCCGCAACCCCATCTCTTCAAGAAAAAAGGAAACCCCATGGCAGATATTACTGCATCCCTGGTCAAAGAACTCCGCGAAGAAACCGGCGTCGGCATGATGGAATGCAAGCAGGCGCTCGTGAAGGCCGGCGGCGACAAAGCCGCCGCCATCAAGATCCTGCGCGAGTCCGGCATGGCCATCGCCGCCAAGAAGGCCTCCCGCACCGCCAAGCAGGGCATCATCGCCGCCGAAATCGCGGCCGATGCCCAGTCCGGCCGCATGATCGAAGTCAACTGCGAAACCGACTTCGTGGCCAAGAACGACAACTTCAAGGCGTTCGTCTCCGAAATGCTCAAGGCCGCCGGCGGCGTCGCCGACAACGGCCTGGCCGAAGCAGCCAAGGCCAAGGTGGACGCCAAGATCGCCGAAATCGGCGAAAACATCCTCGCCCGCCGCAACCTCACCTTCCAGGTGCAGGGCACCGGCGCCATCGCCGGCTATGTGCACCTGGGCGGCAAACTGGGCGTGCTGGTCGAAGTCGGCTGTAAGAATGCCGCCTCCATCCAGAACCCGGCGGTCAAGACGCTGCTGGCCGACCTCACCTTGCACATCACGGCCGTCAATCCCGCCTGCATCACCCGCGACCAGGTTCCCGCCGAGACCGTCCAGGCCGAGAAGGAGATCTACGCGAAGCAGGTCGAGGGCAAGCCCGCCAACATCCTCGACAAGATCGTGGCCGGCAAGCTCGAGAAGTTCTACGGGCAGGTCTGTTTGGTCGAGCAACCCTTCGTGAAGGACCAGGACAAGACCGTCTCCGCCGTCCTTGCCGAAGCCAGCAAAGCCGTGGGCGACGAATTCACCATTCGCCGCTTCGTCCGCTGGCAGCTCGGGGCCTGAAGCGCACCCGCGCGCAAGCGGCGGGCCCGGGGCCCGCCGCTTTTTTCATGTCCGCGCGGCCTTTTCCCGGCCCCAGCGGACATAGATCCCGGCGATGATGGCCGCCAGCGCCAGGAGCCCGGCCTGCAGCTGCCGTTCCGTGCCGGCGACCATCAGCTGATTGGCGACCTCGCTGACATACGGCATGGTCTCATCGGCATGCCGCAGGCATTGCGCCACCGAGTCCGCCCCCCACCGCCGGCCGGCAGCCGACAGGGTCTGCGGAAAATATTTCTCCAGGATGCGGTTCTCGCCGAAAGCCACGGCCAGATGATCGGCGCAGCGCGGCGGATCGGATGCCTGATATTTCCAGGCCGTGGCGTAGTAATGGTCGCGCAGGTGCAAATGCGCCGCGGCTTCGTGCAAGAACGGGTCGGCGGAGACCGGGAAGGCCTCCCGGATTTTCCGGGGCTCCGCCCGTCCCGCCCCCGCGGCCAAGACTTGCCCCGCCGTGGCACCGTGCTCCCGGTCGAGCCGGTACAGTTCCGGCAACGCAAGGCGCGAGTAAAAAGTGCCGGACCCGGGATCCACGTGCCGGTAACCGTAGTCGGCCAAGACGCTTTCGTTGTTGTCGAGAAACCGCAGGCAAGGCAGCCGTTGCGCAAGCCGGTCGACCCGCGTCGGCGTCCCGGCGCTCGCAACACCCAGGGCCAGCAACAGCGCCCAGCTCAGCCGGCATAGCCGGCGGACGGACCGGCGCGCCACGGGCCGCCGGATCTGCTCCGGCCGCATGACTTGCGCGATGAAAACCAGCATCCCCGTCCCCGCCAGGATATTCAGGCGGATGTCCCGAAAATCCCAGAAACGCCCCGGCGTCAGCCATTGCAGGAACTCATCGATCCAGGAGATCAAGGCCAGGCTCAAGGCTGCGATCGGATAGACCAGCGGATCCTGAACGTGGCGGCTCCAGGCCCGGTAAAGGAAAGCCCCCAGGATGGCGTATTCAAAGACATGGAAGGCCTCGATGGCAGACTGCAACTGGGCGGTGAACATCCACACGGAGAAAACGCCCAACGCAGCCAGCCCCGCGGTCTTCCGGACGGGATGTTGCCGCGGTTGCCGCCACCCCCACGCCAAAGCCCACAGACCAGCCAATCCGCCCAGCCCGGCTGCCGCGGCCCAGAAGGCCCCATTCCCCGCCGTTTCCGCCAGGACGGCCTGCAGACGCCGGGCGAACGGAATCACCAGCCAAATCATGGCCGTCCAAAGCCCGGCCATGGTCCAGACGGCAACGGCCGGGCCCTGTTCTTTGATGCGCCGCCACATATTGTGCCCGGGTCTCCGCATGCAGTCTGGCAAATGCGCCGCCGGAGACCAAATCAAATCAAAAAAATGAGCCGGCCCGCATTCACGGACCGGCCCGAAAAAAATCCTGGCAACGTGCTACTCTCCCGCCCCCAAGTGAGGCAGTACCATCGCCGCGGCGAGTCTTGACTTCTGTGTTCGGAATGGGAACAGGTATTACCCTCGCGCCATGGTCACCAGGAAAAAAGGATTGCATAGGATACATGGAATCGAATCCATAACCATGAAAGAAGTCGCGGGCTCCGCCCCGCCGAAGCGGGGCGGAGCCGCGAACAAATAAATGGCCAAGCCTCACGGCTGATTAGTAGCGGTTAGCTGAATGCTTCGCAGCACTTACACACCCGCCCTATCAAGGTCGTAGTCTTCAACCTGCCTACAGTGCTGGCGAACCAGCAAGGGAGATCCTATCTTGGAGTCGGCTTGGCTCTTAGATGCATTCAGAGCTTATCCATTCCGCACAT
>CAYMTY010000073.1:0-10628 GCA_964393515.1 uncultured Verrucomicrobiota bacterium | reverse complement strand
AACCGGTGATACAGGTGGAAGTGGTGACGCGGGAGGGGGGGAGGAGGGAGATCGCGCGGGAAGCGTTGGCGTTCGGGTATCGGAGCTCGTCGCTGCAGGGAACGGGCGAGGTGGTGACGCGGGCGTGGTTTCGGACGACGGCGGGCGACCGCACGGCGCTGAAGGCGGAGCGGGAGGAGATCCTGGCGGCGCGGCGGGAGAAGCATCCGGATTGGCGGGTGCAGCCGACGGCCGGCAGTTTCTTCAAGAACCTGCCGCCGGAAAAGGCCGGGGAGCCGCGGCGGGCGGCAGGAAGAATCCTGGAGGAGGCGGGGGCGAAGACGATGCGCGAGGGCGGGGCGCATGTGTTTGAAAGGCACGCGAACATCGTGATCGCGGGGCCGGGGGCGAAGGCGCGGGACGTGGCGCGCCTGGCGGCGCGGATGGCGGCGGCGGTGCGGGAGAAGTTCGGGTTCGACTTGGAGCCCGAAGTTCGGTTCTGGGGCGAGGGGGGCGGAGTCCGGTGAAGCGAGGAGGTCCGGCATGAAGCGCAGGGCGTGGTGGATGGCGTTGGCGATGGGCTGGGCGGCGGTGGCGGGAGCCGGGGAGCCGGTTGTGAGCGCGCTGGTTCGGGGCAACACGGCATTCGCGCTGGATCTCTATGCTCAACTCAAGGCGACGGACGGGAACCTCTTTTTTTCGCCGTACAGCATTTCGTCGGCGCTGGCGATGACGGATGCGGGGGCGCGCGGGGAAACGGCGCTGCAGATGGAAAAGGTGCTGCGTCTCGGGCCCGGGGGCGGGGAGGCGCATGCGGCGTTCAACGCGTTCCGGCAACGGCTGGACGCGGTGGAGGCGCACGGGGATGTCCAACTGGCGGTGGCCAATTCGCTGTGGCCGCAGAAGGACTATCCGTTCCTGCCGGACTATCTGGAGCTGGTGAAGGCTCGCTACGCTGCGGCGATCGAACCGCTGGATTTCGCGGGGAACCCGGAGGGGGCGCGCACGACCATCAACCGCTGGGTGGAGGAGAAAACGCGCGAGAAGATCCGGGACCTCATTGCGCCGGGCAATCTGGATCCGCTGACGCGGTTGGTGCTGGTGAATGCCATCTACTTCAAGGGGAGCTGGGCGAGCCGGTTTGATGCGGCCCGGACCGCGGAGGCCGATTTCCAGGTGGCTGCGGATTCCATCGCGAAGGTGGCGATGATGGAGCAGGCCGGGAAATATCCGTATGGCGAGACGGACGAATGCCAGGTGCTGAAGCTGCCCTATGCGGGCGGGGACTTGAGCATGGTGGTGGTGTTGCCGAGGGAAAAGGATGGGCTGGCGGCGCTGGAATCGCAGTTGAGTCCGGAGCGGCTGGCGGAATGGACTTCGCCGTTGGCCGAGCGAAATGTCCGGGTCCTGCTGCCGAAGTTCAAGATGACGTGGGGCGCGGCGGAGCTGAGCGGGAATTTGAAGGCTCTGGGCATGGCGGACGCCTTCGACGAAAATCGCGCCGATTTTTCAGGGATGGATGGGCGCAAGGGCTGGTTGTACATCGGGCTGGTGCTGCACAAGGCGTTCGTGGAGGTCAACGAGGAGGGGACGGAAGCCGCGGCGGCGACGGCGGTGGCGATGAAGGTGAAGGCCATGCCCCGGCCGCCGGTGGAATTCCGGGCGGACCATCCGTTCCTGTTCTGGATCCAGGAGGAGGAGACGGGGGCGATCCTGTTCCTGGGGCGGGTGGCGGACCCGACGAAGGGGGAATGAGGCGCGCCTAACCGCGGATGAGGGCGAGGACCTCGTTGCGGCGGGCTTCCATCTCGGCCTTGGTTTTGGCTTCGAGGTTGAGCCGGACGAGGGGTTCGGTGTTGGAGCAGCGGACGTTGAACCACCAGGTGGGGTATTCGAAGCTGAGGCCGTCGAGCTCGAGGAGGGAGGCGTCGGCGTATTTGGCGCGGAGCTGGGCGAGGACGGCGGGGGCGTCGGCGACGGTGGAGTTGATTTCGCCGCTGGCGAAATAGCGCTGGATGGGGGCGATGAGTTCGGAAAGGGGCTTGTCCGACCGGGAGACGAGATTGGCGATGAAGAGGACGGCGAGAGCGGAGGATTCGGCGAAGGAGTTTTCCTGGAAATAGTAGTGGCCCGAGAGCTCGCCGGCGAAGAGGGCGTCTCTTTCGCGCATCTGGGCCTTGATGAAGGCGTGGCCGACGCGGCTTTGGTTGGGGATGCCGCCGTTTTCGAGGATGACCTCCTTGACGGCCCAGGAGGAGCGCAGGTCGTAGAAGATGTTGGCGCCGGGGTTCTTTTCCAGGAGGGTGCGGGCGATGAGGGCGGTGATCATGTCCATGGGGATGATGTCGCCCTTTTCATCGAGGAAGCCGACGCGGTCGGCGTCGCCGTCGAAGCAGGCGGCGAAGTCGTAGTGACCCGCGCGGACGGCTTTTTGGGCATCGGCAAGGGTGTGGGTGTCGAGGGGGTTGGCTTCGTGGTTGGGGAAGGTGCCGTCGAGGGTGTCGAAGAGGGGGGTGATCTCGAACAGGCCGTCGAAGACCTTGGCCTCGAGGATGCCCATGGCGTTGGCGTAGTCCACGAGGACGCGGATGGGGCTGCGGATGTCGGCGAAGGCGCGGAAGTGCTCGACATAGGCCGGCACGATGTCGTAGGCCGTGACCCGGCCCTTGGCGGGGGCTTCGGGGGCGAAGTCCTCCTCCCGGACAATGCGTTCGATGTCGAGGATGCCGGTGGCGCCGGAGAGGGGGATGGCGTTGGCGCGGCAGATCTTGAAGCCGTTCCACGGGCCGGGATTGTGGGAGGCGGTGATCATGACGGAGGCGTCGGCGCCGAGAAGCTTGTTGGCGTAGTAGGACATCGGCGTGGAGCAGAGGCCGAGGTCAATGACCTCGGCGCCGTGGAGGGCCAGGCCGCGGGCCAGCGCCTCGAACAGCGGCTTGGAATGGGGGCGCATGTCCCGGCCAACGACGACTTTCCGGCAGCCGAGGAACGAGAAGATGGCGCGGCCGATCTTGAACGCGAGGTCGTCGGTGAGGGTTTCCCCGTAGATGCCGCGGATGTCGTACGCCTTGAAAATGCCAGCCATGATCCTGTTCTCCTGTGCAACGGAAGGCCCGAACTGTAGCGGGAGCGGAAGCAGCGGGACAAGCAAAAACCGCGCCGGGCGGCTTACCGGCTGCGCCCGAAGAGGTTCGCGAGCAGGCCCGGTTCCGCGGCCAGCCAGTCGCGGATGTCGCGCAGGATGGTTTCGGCGTTGCGGGTGGGCCGCCAGCCAAAGCGTTCGGTCGTGGACCGGTTGTTGGTGACGAACCAGATCACGTCGGCGGGGCGGTTGTCGGGCTGCGCGCCGACGGGCGGCTGGAGGCCGGTGAGCTGCTGGCAGAGGCGGGTGGTTTCCAGCAAGGACAGGCTGCTGCCGGGCCCGCCGCCGGCGGGGTAGATCTCGCCGCGGCAGGTGGCGATCTGGCGGCTCTGGACCAAGACCAGTTCCACGAGGTCGGCGATGTGCAGGAGGTCGCGGACCTGTTTGCCCTGGCCGCCGAAGCCGAAGTAGGCCAGCGGGCGGTTCAGCAGGTGCGAAACGAGCCAGTAGGTGAACACGCCCTGGTCCTGCTTGCCGAGCTGCCAGGGGCCGGCCACCACGCCGCAGCGGTCGATGACCGCCGGCAGGCCGTACTGGCGGCTGTATTCCTGGAGCATGATTTCGGCGGCCAGCTTGGTGGCGCCGTAGAGCGAGCGCGTGCCGTCCAGCGGGTAGTCCGGGCCGACGCCGTCCGGGCCGAAGCCCAGGCCGGAGGCGGCCGGCACGAAGCGGGTGGCCTCCTCGCGGTAGGCCTGCGCGTTGAGGGTGTCGTAGGGGTAGACGCGGGACGTGGAGAGGAAAAGGACCGGCGCGTTCTGGCGCCGGGCGAATTCGAAGCAGTGCAGCGCGCCGACCAGGTTGTTCTGGACCATGAATTCGGCGTCGTCGCCGCGGGTGCCGACCAGCACGGAGGGCTCCGCGCTGCATTCGATCAGCAGATCGACCGGCCCGCGCACCTGCGCGAGGTCGCCCGGATGGCGGATGTCGCCGTGGACGAATTCAACGCCCGCCTGCCGGCCGCGGTCGCGGAGGATTTCCGAGCCGCGGCGGGAGAGGTTGTCGAAGGCCACGACGCGGTCCCCCTGCCGCCGGAACGCCAGCGCCAGGTGCGAGCCGATGAAGCCGCAGCCGCCCGTGATGAGAACCGTCGCCATGTTGTGCGGATGGTGGTTCAGGGCCGGGGGAAACGCAAGCGCGAAGATGGGCTGGCGCAGGACCGCGCCGCGGATTAGGATGCTTCCATGGCATGGCGTTGGACAATAGCCGCGGCGGGTGTTCTGGCGCTGGCGGCCGAGAGACCGGCCGCGGCGCAGGTCGTCTCGCCGGCGGCGGCGGAGTCGGCCGCGCCGGCGCTGCTGACCTTGAGTTCCCCGATGCTCCGCGCGGGCCTGGACCGGATGAACCTGCCGTGGCTGTTTCCGGAGAAGGTGCCCGAGTTCCGCCTGAGGCTGGAACGGCCCGCGTGGGGGGCCCTGACGGCGGCGGAGCTGGAAAGCCGCTTGCGAGGCGTGGAGGTGCGCCTGCCGCTGGAAGGCGTCTGGGTGGGCTATGAAACCCCGGCCGACGGCGAAGAGCCGCGGGCGACGTTCTCGATCCAGCGGGGATTCTAGGCCGCTACCACTGGCCGCGATGGACGCGGGTTTCCGCGAACCGCGTGCGCGGGGGATGGATTTCGGCCGGGTAGCCGGCAGCGACGACGCCGACGGGAATGACGGGCTCCGGCAGGCCGAACAGGGCGCGCAGGTGCGCGCCGCGGTCGTCGCGCGGATGCACCCCCAGCCAGACTCCGCCCAGGCCGAGCAGGGACAGCGCCAGCAGCAGGTTTTCAATGCACGCCGCGCAGTCCTGCAGAAGATAGGAAAGCTGCTGGCCGTGCGCGCGCGCGAGGTCGCCGCAGACCACGAATCCCAGCGGCGCGCCGGCGAGCATCTTGCCGTTCGGCAGGCCCGCGGCGATCTTCGCCAGGGTTTCAGGCTGCCGGACCACGAGGATCTCCCACGGGTCCTTCGCATTGGCGGACGGGGCGGCCATCGCCGCTTCGAGCACGTCTTGCACGACGGCGTCCGGCACGGGCCGCTCCTGGAACTTGCGCACGCTGCGGCGCGCGAAGAGCGGGGCGAGGGCGGGATTCATGGGCGCCTCCGGAATCAGGTCGTGGGCAGCCGGGACCGGGTCTCGGCCTGGAGCTGCTTGAGCTTGCCGCGCACGGCCAGCTTCTTGACGTAGCTGAAATGGTCGATGAACAGCTCCCCGGCCAGGTGGTCCATCTCGTGCTGCGTGGCCCGGGCGAAGAAGCCGTTGAGCCACGTCTTCCGGACCTGGCCGTCCAGGCCCAGGTGCTCGATCAGGACGCTCCAGGGCCGCTCGACGTGGCCGCGGATGTCGGGAAAGCTCAGGCAGCCTTCCTCCATGCTGCAGGTATCGGCGGAGGCTTCGACGATCCGAGGATTCACGAGGGCCAGGGCCAGGGGAATGTCCGGATTGAGCCGCGGGCCATTCTCGTCCTCGATGTCGTAGCTTTCGGGGAGTTCCACCACGCAGACGGATTCGGTGCGGCCGACCTGCTGCGCGGCCAGGCCGACGCCCTGCGCGGCGCGCATGGTGGCGAACATGTCCGCGACCAGTTCCTGGATTTCGGGCGTGATCCGCGCCACGGGCCGGGCCGGTTCCCGCAGGACCGGATCGCCGTAGGTGCGGATGGGCAGGGTTTTCGCCATGGAGTTGAAACTACCGCAAGGCGGCGGGACTGCAAACGTAAAACTTGCGGCGGCCCGGCGGCGGGCTAGAATGCCGAGACATGAATCCAAAACGGCAGCGGCGGCTCTCCTTCGCGTGGGTGGCGGCGGCCTGGGTGGCGTTGATCGCCGTCCTGGCGGCCGGCGGGCTGTTCGTCCTGCGCCGCTGGCACGACCGGGCGGCGCACCAGGCTGCGGCGCAGGCGGTGGCCGAACGCGGCCAGTGGCTGGCGATGAGTCTGGCCCTGCGCGCGGCGGCGGCGGCGGAGCAGGCCGGCGCGGGCGGGGACGCCGAGGCGTGGCGCGGATTCTCCGGGCTGCTGCGCTCCCTCCGCGAAGTCGAAAGCGAACTGGAATCCGTGGCCGTCCGCCGCGGGGAGGTGATCCTGTTCCAGGAGCACGGCGACGAAGCGAGCCCGGCCGCGGACGAAAGCGACTACCGTTTCCAGGGGCCGGTGGCCCTGGGCCGGCAGCTGGTGGCGGGGCCCGACGGGCAGGTGCCGGTCGTGACCTTCACGGTGGCGGTGACGAATCCGCGCACCGAACCGGTGGCGCTGGAACTGGGCCTGCGGCGCCGCGCGGTGGAGCGGGAGGAATGGCCGGCCGCGCGCGCCATCGAATCGCTGTATCGCCTCAGCCTGGCGACGATCGCCGGGAGCTTCACGGTCTGCCTGGCGCTGGTGGCGTGGATGGCGCGGCGCGAGGAGCGCCGCGAGCGGGCCCGCCGCCGGGAGGAGCACCTGGCGTTTTCCGGCATGCTGGCCAACGGCATCGTGCACGATTTCCGCAATCCGATGTCGAGCCTGCGGCTGGACGCGCAGATGCTCGAGAAGGAGGCCGGCCGCGGCCCGGAGGCGCGCGCGGACCGCCTGGCAGCGCTGGCAGGCCGGATGCGACACACCCTCGACCGCATGGAGAAGGTGTTCCAGGAGTTCCTGGTCCTGGCGCGGCCGGGGGCGGAAACGCCGGAGCGGCTGGACCTGGGGATGATCGTCCGGGAATGCCTGGAGATGCTGGCGCCGCGCTTCGAAGCGTCCGGCGTCGCCCATGAACTCCGCGACGCGGCGGCGGGCGCGCCCGTCCGGGCCGCGGGCGCGGCCGTGAAGCGCGCGCTGCTCAACGTGCTGCTCAACGCGGTCCAGCATGCCGGGACGGGCGGCCGGGTGGCCGTGGAGGTCGCCCGCCACGGGGCGCGGATCCGGCTGGACGTCTGTGATTCCGGCCCCGGCATCCCGCCGGCGGACCGCGAGCGGGTGTTCGAGATGTTCTACACCACGCGGCCGCAGGGCACCGGGCTGGGGCTGTTCCTGGCCCGGACGGCCGTCGAGAAGAACGGCGGAACGCTGGCCGTGGCGGAGTCCGGCGGCGCCGGGGCCCGCCTGCGGATGGAATTCCCCCTCGCGGATCAGGAGCCGGCATGAGCAAGGCGCGGATCCTGATCGTGGAGGACGACGCCGACCACGGCCGGTCGCTGCGGGAGGCGATCGCCGACCTCGGCTACGACGCCGAGCTTGCGCCGGCGGGGCAGGCCGGCGTGGCGGCCTTCCGCGCGCAGGGCGCGGACGTGGTGCTGTCCGACCTCGTCCTGCCGGACATCGACGGCATCGAAGTCATGCAGCGGATCCGCGACCTGGACGCGGGCCGGACGCCCGTGATCCTCATGACCGCCTACGGGTCCATCGATTCCAGCGTGCGGGCGATGAAGGAAGGGGCCTACGACTATCTGCAGAAGCCGCTGGACATCGACGAGCTGCAGGCCAAGCTGGCGCGCGCCCTGGAGGCGGCCCGCCTCCGCAAACAGGTCGAGCGGCTGAGCGCGGAGGTCCGCGGCCAGTGGTCGGCGCGGAGTTGGGTGGCGGAATCGCCCGCCATGCGCGAAGTGGTGCGCCAGACCCTGGCGCTGGCGCAAACGAACGCGACGGTGCTGATCCGCGGCGAAAGCGGCACGGGCAAGGAACTGGTGGCCCGGGCGCTCCATGCGGACGGCCCGCGTGCGGCCGGGCCGTTCATCGCGGTGAACTGCGCGGCCTTCGCCGAAAGCCTGCTGGAGAGCGAGCTGTTCGGGCACGAAAAGGGCGCGTTCACCGGCGCGGTGGCGCGGCGCGCCGGGGCCTTCGAACGGGCCCAGGGCGGCACGCTCTTCCTGGATGAAATCGGCGACGCCCCGCCGCCGGTCCAAGTGAAGCTGCTGCGCGTGCTGGAGGACCGCGAAATCGTGCGCGTCGGCGGGCAGGCGGCGTTCAAGGTGGACGTGCGGCTGGTGTCGGCCACGAACCGCGACCTGGATGCGCGCGTCGCCTCCGGTGCGTTCCGGCAGGACCTGCTCTACCGCCTGCAAGTGGTGGGGATCGCGCTGCCGCCGTTGTGCGCGCGGCGCGCGGACATCCGGCCGCTGGCGGAGCGGTTCATCGCGCAGGCGCAGGCCGACCACGGCAAGCGCATCTGCGAAGTGGAGCCGGAATGGTTCGCGCGCCTGGAGGCCTATGCCTGGCCCGGCAACATCCGCGAGCTGCGCAACACGGTCGAGGCCGCCGTGGTCACCGCCCCCGGCGCAGTCCTGGAAGCCGCGCGCCTGCGGCTCGAAGGCCCGGCCGCGCCGCCCCCGGCGGCGGGCCCCTGGCTGCCGCCGGCCGGCCTCACGCTCGAGGAAATCGAGAAGAAGATCCTGGAGGACACCCTGCGCCGCAACCGCGGCAACCGCAGCCTGACGGCCGACCAGCTCGGTCTCTCCCGCCGCACCATTCAGCGCAAGATCCAGGACTACGGCCTGCCGTTTTGACGGAGCAGTTCAGTTCGCGGCGGGTGATCCCGGAGGGTATTCAGGCAACGACCGCGGAATGGGGCTGACAAGGCGGCTTTTGAATACGTAGATGTGCGGCCTTTCCGCATTCGGTGGCCCGCCGGAGGGCGGGGCTTCCAAAACGGGCGCAACCGGAGTATGGTTGCTTGGCATGAGAGGGCGACCATGATTTTCAGGCGGGCGATGCTGATTGCGTGGGCCGGGCTGCCGCTGGCGGCGCCGGGGGAGGACATGACCACCCTGGCGGGCCAGACCTATTCCAACGTGACCATCCAAAGCTACGACCGGAATGGGTTTTACATCCGCCACGACGGCGGCACCAATCAGGTGCCGTTCCCGGAGATTGCCCCCGAGCTGCGCGGGCACTACAAGGCCTTGTCGCAGATTCCGCTGCCGCTGGACAAGCTGGGGGGGCAGGGCGAAGCGCCGGCCGGACCCAACGACCTGCCGACCCGCTCCGGCGAAATCTACCGGAACGTGGAGGTGAAGCAGGTCGGGACGGACTTCCTGCGCATCGTCCACGACAGCGGCCTGGCCACGGTGTATTTCTCGGCCATTGCCCCGGACCGGCTGGAGAAATTCCGCACGGGGATGCCGGTGGTGCCGCTGCCGGCGCCGGGGGCCAGCGACCTGGTCACGGCCTACGGCCAGGTCTTCCGCGGCATCGAGATCATCCGCGACGAGCCGGACGGGCTGACGTTCCGTCACACCGGGGGGGTGACCAAGCTGGCGTTTCCGGCGCTGCCGGAGGAACTGCAGAAGAAGTACAACTATGATCCCATTGCCGCGCGCGCGTATGCGCGGGAGGTGGCGGCGAAGCGGCTGGCGGCGTCCGCGGTGCCGCTGGTGGGCAGCGAATCCGGCGGGCCCGCGCCGGTCACGATCTACAACATTGAAACCGACGCGCTCGCGGACAACACCTTCTGGATCCGCTTTTCCGTCCAGAACCTTACCGGCGAAGCCCAGGCGGTGCGCGTGGTTCCGTGCGAGGACAAGCTGGCCGAGATCACCCGGGGCAAGACGCTGGAGATTTCCCCCCGGGGCGACGTGAAGCTGCAGCAAATCGTGGTGCCCGCCCTGCGGCCCACCTTTCTGGCGGTTCACTGCGGCACATACCGCACCAACACCCTGCTGACCTGGAAAGTGCCGGGGACCAAGTAGCCGGTCGCCGCCTGGAGTCCGGCCCGGGATTACCGCCGCCCGCCCGCCTCCGCGCCGGCGGGCGCGGCGCGAATTCCAAGCTTGCTTCGGAGAGGCTTGGCGGGGTATTTTCCGGGGCAACATGCTGGACGTGCGACCATGCCGCGGGCGGCCCCCGCGGACGTGCCTTTCCGGTGGAGGAGCGGCGCCTTGACTTCGAACGACGACTACATCCTGGAGATCCTCGAGAACGTGGGGCTGGTGACCCGGGAACAGGCGGTGGCGGCCCGGCAGGTGGCGGCGCAGGAGGACGAGGGGATCATGGACATCCTCGCCCGCGAGGGAGTGGTCTCCAAGGCGGACATGCTCAAGGCGCTGGCCGGGCAGTTCGGGATGGAGATGATCTCGCTGACGGGGATGGACATCCCCCGCGAGGTGCTCGACATGGTGCCCGGCGACGTGGCCCAGCGCTACAAGGTCGTACCGGTCTTCAAAAACGAGAACATCCTGACGGTGGCGATCGGCGATCCGCTGGACGTGGACACCCTCGACGGCCTGCGCTACGTGCTGAAGTGCAACGTGGAAGGCGTGGTGGCGCCCCCCGAGGAGATCGAGAAGGCCATCGCCAACTACTACGGCCGGGCGACTGGCGCCGTCGAAGGCATGCTGCAGGAGATCACCGAGGGCACGCTGGCGCTGCCGGAGGAGGTTCAGCAGCAGCTGGTGGCCGACACGGACGTGACCGAGTCGGACGCGCCAATCATCAAGCTGGTGAGCCTGGTGATCATGGAGGCCTTCCGCAGCCGGGCGAGCGACATCCACCTCGAACCCATGCCCAAGAAGTTCCGCGTGCGCTACCGCATCGACGGCGTGCTGCACGAGGTGGACAGCC
>CAYMTY010000072.1:0-10633 GCA_964393515.1 uncultured Verrucomicrobiota bacterium | reverse complement strand
CGAACTCGCCTCCCTTTGGGCCGCCTGAATGTACCTAATCGCAGATGCGCCCCGGAGAACACAACCAGCCAGTTTCCGCTTCAAAAGACCTCCACGGAAAATCGGCATTTAAATGCCATGTTTTGCAAAACATCGCACTAGTAATATCACATTGATGGATAGATTGTTATAATCAATAGAACTTTCATAATTACATGTAAAGACACGGATTGATTTCGTTGGAATCCCCGCATTTTCGGAATGGATTGCAAACGCCTTGCCAAGGAGGGGCGGGACTGGCATACAGGACGGGGATTTTCAAGGAGGGCGATCATGCCATTTGAGAACGGATCAGTGGGTTTCCGGATGCTGGAGTTGCCGCGGGCGTTTCCGCGGGACTGGGGGGAGCGGTTTGCGGCGCACCGGGCGGGGGCGCTGGAGGCAGTGAAGGCGGGCGAGGAGCGCGGCTGGGTAACGGGCCGGCACCTGTTGGATTCCAAGATTACGGAGGAGACGGCGCGGTACGGCGGCTGGGTGCGGTTGGCGCTGCGGCTGGCAGCGCGCAAGGTGCCGGCGGCGCTGTTGAAGGCGGAATGCCGCATGGAGGAACTGGCGGTGATGGCCGCGGAGGGGAAGCTCTACCTGAAGGCCAAGGCGCGGGCCGAGATCCGCCAGGCGGTGACCGAGCGCCTCCTGCCGGCGATGCCGCCGCAGCTGAAGGCCCTGCCCTTCGTCTACCGGCCGGGGGCGGACCATCTCTTCGTGGGGGCGCTTTCGGATGCGCAGTTGGATGTGTTCACCGCCGCGCTGGCATCGGCGCTGGGCTTCGGCGGCGAGCCGGCCACGCCGGAGGCGCTGGGCGCGAAGCTGAAGAAGGCCGATCTGCGCGACCTGCCGGGCGCGAGCTTCTCGCCGGAGATGGAGAATGCGGCGATGGAGGCCGCCCCGGGGCGCGAGTTTCTGACCTGGCTGTGGTTCCAGGCGGAGACGCAGGACGGCCGGGTGGCGCTGGCGGCGGGCGGCCACCTGGGCGTGCTGGTGGAGGGGCCGCTGACGTTCCTGCACGAGGGCGACGGCGCCCATGCGGCCGTGCTGAAGCAAGGCGCGCCGGAAAACAGTCTTGAGGCGAAGACCTGCCTGCTGGGCGGCAAGAAGCTCAAGGAGGCGAAGGTCACCTTCGCGCTGGACGAACAGCATGCATGGTCGTTCGGCTTCGAGGCCGACCGGTTTCTGTTCCGCGGGCTCAAGCTGCCGGCCGGCGAGGCACAACTGGACGCCATCAGCCGTTTCGAGGAACGCATGGGGTTTCTGGAGCAATGGCGGGAAATCTTCCTGGTTTTGTACGGTGCGTTTCTGGATGAGCGGCTGGACGTGCGGAAATGGAAAAGCGCGGTGGCGGCCCTGCGGGCCTGGGTTCAGGGGCGGCCGGCCCGGCGGTGAGGGGAGCCGCGGTCCGGGGTAAAACGCTATTTCCCGGAGGGGCTTTTTTGTTTGGTATTCGTTAATCCCCCGGGTATATTCGGCAAACGGTGGCGTCTTGGCTAAACGTGCTGCCGCCCGTGCGGGCTGGCGGCAAGCGTGCGGGGGATGTCGTCGGCGGTGAAGCGCAGGCAATACGAGAGGGATGGAATCATGAAGAAAATGACTTGGTTGATGCTGGCCATCTGGGCCGCGGGCATGTCTGCGATGGGCGGCACCGGAACGGAGAATGATCCGTACACGATCGCGGAGGCGCGCGCCTTGGCGAAGGGCTCCACCGAATACTGGGCGCAAGGATTCATCGTGGGCGGCCGCTATGACGATTTCGAGACGCCGTGCCAATATGATTATGCCGTCAGTTGCGCCGATTCGGCCGCCGAGACGGTTTTCGACAACTGCCTGCAGGTGCTGCTGGGGACGGACGGGGGCCGCACGACGTGGGGCTTGGCCAGCAATCCGGGCAACGTGGGCAAGCAGATCAAGTTCAAGGGCTATCGGGATGACTACGGCGGTGCGGCCAACCCCAGCTTTGAAGGCGTGGACAACGCGGACATTTCCGAAGTCTTGCAGGAAAACCAGCCGCCGGTCATCGGCGCGGTCGGCAACAAGATGGTCATCGAGGGCAACACCCTGAACTTCACGGTGACGGCGACGGATGCGGTGGATGGCGACGAGATCGCCCTGGTGGCCACGGCCTTGCCGGCCGGCGCGACTTTCACGGGCGCCACCAACGCGGGCACGGCCACGGGGACGTTCACGTGGGTAAACGCGAGCCCTCTGGGCGACCAGACTGCCACCTTCCAGGCCACCGACAAGGACGGAAGCGACACCGAGACGATCACCATCACCGTCCACGACGGCAGCGGCCCGCTGAACATCGCGTTCCAGGGCTTCGAGGGAACCGGGGATGACACCTGGGCCATTTCGGCCGGGGCGGCCAGCGTCCAGAATTTAACTGGAACCGGGGATACGCCGGCCAACCAGCGCATCCGCACCGGAAGCTATTCCTGGCAGCCGGGAGACACCGACGAGGTTGAAGTCAGCCTGGAACTGGGCACCGTGGATGTCACCGCTTGGTCGGACGTGGTGATTGAGCTGCACCTGTCGGCGACTTGTACGAACATCGGGGATGGCATGGGCATGTACCCCTCCGATACCGTGAGTTTTTACGTCGGGCTGAACGGCGCCGGCTATCCCGCCACTCCGGACCTGATCGTTTCGGGTAACGACGCGGTGAGCGGCGGCGTGACCGGGACCTTGTGGGCAATGACGGCCACCGGGGTCGCCGTCACCACGGCGGGCGTGTCGCAGGCAATGGCGCCGGCCGGCGGCGGCGTGACCGCGGATGGCCTGGCCACGGTGCGGATCCATGTTCCGGCCGGCGCATCGTCGGTGCAGCTGCGTGCGGACGTGCTGCAGGAGTATTACGGCTACTACTGGAACATCGATGACGTCAGCATCGCCGGCGTCAACGACGGCGGGGCGTCGGACTATCCGCCGGCCCTTTCGATCAGCCCGGATGGTTTGGAAAAATCGGTGGGCGTCAGCAACAACCTCAGCTTCACGATCAGCGCTTCGGAAATCCCGAACGACGCGGGCGACGAAGTCCGCATCTGGGCGACGGGCCTGCCGGCCGGGGCCGCCTTTGCCGGCGCGACCAATGCCGGCGGCGCGAGCAGCGTCTTCAACTGGACACCGACTGCGGCGGGCACGTATCCGGTCAGCTTCCATGCGGGGGACAAGGACGGCACCAACCAGGTGGACGTGACCATCACCGTCTATGAAGGCGGGGGCGGGACTTATGGCGTGTTCGTCGGGCTGAACGAGTACAACAGCAGCTATATCGGTTCGGGCAACTGGCTGGACGGCTGCGTACCGGATGCGATGCACATCTACACGAACACCATCAAGCGTGGCGAATGGACGCCGCTGTCGGTGACGCTGCTCACCAACTCGCTGGGCACCAAGGCGGCCATCCGCGCGGCCATCGCCAGCTACGCCGCCACGGCGGTGGCGGGCGACACGTTCTTCTATTTCCATTCCAGCCACGGCGGCCAGAACAGCGGCACATCCGTTTATCTGTGCGCCTACGACGGCGATTATCAGGACACGGAACTGGCGGCGGACTTGTCCGCGTTCGCCGCCGGCGTGAAGGTGGTCGTGATGGTGGACGCCTGCCACTCGGGCGGCCTGTTCAAGTCTGCCCAGGCCGGGACCCGGGCGGACCGGATTTCCAAGAAAGGCTGGGATCTGGCGGGCATCGTGTCCCGGATCATGGACGAACAGCGCGCGGCGAAACTCGCCGCCGGCAAGCGCGACGTACTGTCGCGTGTGAGCTCCAGCGAAATCGGCTGGATCACGGCGGCGGACTACAACCAGTATTCGTGGGACGGCGGCCCCAACGGCGGCGGCGTGTTCACGGACAAGGTCATCGAAGGCTGGACGAACAATCCGCCGGCCAGTTGCGACCTGAACGCCGACAACTATGCGAACTTCTGGGAGTTGTACGACTACGCCTGGGACGTGGCGAACAACGCGGAATATGAATACACCACGGCGATGGCCCACAACACGAACGTGCTGCTCGCCACGATCGCCGGCTGGGTCGGCGCGGAGGCCCCCGGCGGGCTCGTCGTGTTCAGCAACATGACCGCCCAGACGATGCTCGTCGGCGACACGCTGGAATATCCCGTGGGCGCCTACACGGCGGGCTCCAACGTGCTCGTGACCGTCACGATGACCACGGTCGAGGCCGGCGCCAGCTACGTCGGCGGCGTGCTGACCTTCACGCCGGTGACCGACGGGGCCTATGTGTTCCAATTCACGGGCACCAACGCCAACGGGGGATCCGCCACCGCCAGCCTGTCGGTGACCGCCACCTTGCCGGCGCCGACGCTGACGGCCGTCACGGGCATCGGCAACGACCGCTTCACCGCCAATTGGAACGCGGTTGCCGGCGCCGCCAGCTACCTGCTGGACGTGGCGACGGCGGAGTCGTTCTCCGCGGGCAGCGGCGGGGCCGATCTGGTCTCCGAGGGTTTTGCGACGGCCTCACCGGCGGGCTGGACCATGACGAGCGTGGGGTCCTATTCCTCTTCGCCGTATGTCGGGTCGCTTCTGGACGGCGCCCTCTCGATCAAATTCGACCTTACCGGCGATTCCGCCGTGACCCCGACCTTTGCGGCGGGCGCGGCGACGAATCTGCAGTTCTGGGCCTATGGCAACGGGGGCTCCGGCAGCACCTTCGCGATTTCCGGGCTGGTCAGCAGCGTCTGGACTCTGATCGACACCGTTTCGATCGACGAAGGTGCCGGCACCTACAACGTGGCGCTGGATCCGCAGACGACGCAGATCGGGTTCTACTTTACCAAGGTCAAGAACTGCGCCTTGGACGACGTGGTCGTGCAGGCCAGCGACGCCAGCTCCAGCGAATTGATCCTGAACGGCCAGAGCGTGGCCGGCACCAGCTTCGAAGTGACCGGGCTGGATATGGACACCACCTACTACTTCCGCGTGCGGGCCGTCGGCAACCTGACCGGGCCCAACTCCGTCGTCGGCACGGCGACGACCACCGCTACGGACACGGCGCCTTCGTTCGCCGCCATCCCGGCGCAGTCGGCGATCGTGGGCGTGCTGTCCTCGCTCGATGTCTCGGCCTATGATGCGGGCTACCCGGCGCCGACCCTGACGCTGGTGTCGTCCACGGCGGCCGGCGCCGATTACAATTTCGCGAGCGGCACGCTGTCCTTTACGCCGAGCACGGAAGGCAGCTTCGAGTTCGTGTTCCAGGCATCGAACACGCTGGGCACGGCGATGGCGACGGCGACCGTGACGGTAGCTTTGGCCCCGGTGTACATTCCCGTGGCCAGCATCGCCGCCGTGGCCAGCGATTCCTTCACCGTGAACTGGACGCCCTGCACGGGCGCGACGGACTACCAGGTGCAGGTGGCCACGAACAGCGATTTCACCTCCGGCGGCGGCAGCGAAGGCAACCTGCTGGAGAACGGCGGCTTTGAAACCGGCGACAGCACGGGTTGGGACACGTTCGAGAGCGGTTACTCCGTGGTCACGACCGACCCGCAGGAAGGCACCTACCACGTCACCTGTTCGCCGGGAAGCACCCGCGACCTGATGCAGGCGGTGAACATCACGGGCGATGGCGTTACGGAATACGAAGTCAGCTTCTGGTACAAGAAGCCGTCTGCCACCGGCAACGCCCGCATCTGGTCGTCCTGGGCAACCGGCGGCCAGGATTCTGGCGACAGCCTGCAGCCGACCAATTACCTGCGGGCGGCGACGGAGTGGACCAAGGTGACCTACCGCGTGGTCCCGCGCACCGGCGCCAACACGCTGAACTTCGAGGTGCGCACCTACAAGGACGCCTCGGTGCTCTGGGACAACTTCTTCGTGGGTCCCTCCGGCGGCGCCAAGGCCGCCCCGCGCGCCCTCGTCGTGGACGAGACGGTTTCAGCGCTGACCTATCCCGTGACGGGCTTGGAGCCGGAGACCCTGTACTACGCCCGCGTCCGCATGGCCGCCGGCGAGTGGTCGGAAGTCGTGTCCGAAACGACGCTGTCGGCCGGGCCGGCAGCCCCGGCGTTTGCGGCGATCCCGCCGCAGTCGGCGAGCGTGGACGTTCTCTTCTCCCTGGACATCTCCGCCTACGACTCGGGCAATCCGGTGCCGGCGCTGTCGCTGGAATCCAGCACGGCGGATGCGGGCGACTACTCCTTCGCGGGCAGCACGCTCTCCTTCACGCCGAGCACGGCGGGCGATTTCGAGTTCGTCTTCCTGGCCTCGAATGAGCTGGGCACGGCGATGGCCACGGCCACCGTGACCGCCGTCGAAGGCCCGGTCGAACTCCTCGCCCCCGTAATCCGGGCCGCCAGCGCCATCGGCGCGGAGCAGTTCAATGCCAACTGGCTGGCGTCCGCTGGCGCCACGGGCTATCGGCTGGACGTGGCGACGAACGAATTGTTCCGGCACACGATGGGCCGGCGGACGGCGACTTTGGCCGTGGGCGATCTGGTGATCGTGACGGTGAACTCCGATGGTGCCACGGAAGGCTTCGATGCCGTGCCGCTGGTGGATCTGGATGCCGGCACCGTCATCTATTTCACCGACAACGGGTGGAGCAACGGCACCTGGCGCGCCAACGAAGGCACGGTCACCTATACGGCCCCCGGTGCAATTGCGGCGGGCACGGTGTTGTCTTATCGGTCGACGAATGAGAACGGGTTCGTCAAGACCGGGGCGAATTTTGCCCTGTCCGGCGACGGCGATACCCTTATTGCCTACCAAGGCAGCAGCAACAGCCCGTCGTTCTTGTATGGCATTGGCTGGGCCATGGCCACTCCGTGGGTAGCCGCGAGCACGGGTTCCAACAATTCCGGCATTCCGGATGGCCTAAGCGCCGAAACCTACACCATTGTGTCGTGCGGCAGTCTGGACAATTACCAGTACGATGCGGCCAACGGCACGTCGGGTTCGAAAGGTTCCTTGCTGCAATGGGTGGCCAGCGCCGGAAACTGGACGGGCGACAACACCACTGTTTATCCCAAGTTCACGCCGGACTTCACCGTGGGCGAAGTCGAGCAGTTCAATGACTTCGTGCCCGGCTACGAGAACCGCGACGTCGACAACGTCCTGACCTGCACGGTGACGGGCCTGACGGAAGGCGCGACGTACTACTACCGGGTTAAGGCCTACAACGCCTCGTCCAACAGCGGCTACTCGGCCGTGACCAGTGTGGTGACCTCCGCTTCGGCTCCAGCACAGCCCGACATTTCCGGATTTGATGTGCCGCCCGGCGGCATCGCCTCGGCGAGGGTGGCCGGTTCCGTGGTGGGCGAGACCTACCGGCTGGAATACACCACCAACCTGTTGGCTGATCCGGTGGTCTGGCACGAGGCAGACAGCGAGTCCGGCAACGGCGGAGAAATCGTGTTGGAGGATGGCGATCCAGCGGACGACCAGCGCTTCTACCGCGTTGTAATGCCTTGACATAAATCAAGATGCAACCGGAAAGGCCGGGCCCCGTGGCCCGGCCTTTTTTGCGGCGACGGTGGGCGCGACCGGGGGGGCGGCCGGAACCGGGCGGCACGTCTGGCGAGAACGGCGGCGCTTTTTTCTTTGTGATCGTTTGCCGGGTAGAATATTCTTAACCAATAGTGTTGGATTTCGGCCGGACGGCCAAACTGGCGGCAGAGCGGAAGGAGCGGGCAAATGAATAAACGGCAGGTGGGGTTGGTTGCTCTGGTGGTGATGGGGTTGCTTTCCAGCGCCGAGGCGCAGAGCCGGTTGATCCCGGGTACGGAGACATCGCTGCCGCGCATGGTGACGTCCTACGGCACCTTCAAGCTGGGCAAGAAGCCATATCCGGCGGGCACGCGCGCCGCGTGGATCGCGGAGGGCCGGGCGCTGGGCGCGGCGCCGGCGGGCTATCTGCCGGCCACCCGGTCGCTCAAGGGTGCGTCCATCAACACCAACTACCTGCCGCCGATCGGGAACCAGGGCAGCGAAGGTTCCTGCGTGCACTGGGCGGGCTCGTACTACACCAAGAGCGCGAACATGAAGCGGGTGAATCCCGCGCTGAACCTCTCCGCCACCAGCAACCAATGTTCGCCGCGTTTCACCTACAACCTGAGCAACTCGGGATCGGACAATGGCGGCTACGGACACGAGCCGTTTGAAATTGCCATGCGCTATGGCATCGCCTCGCTCGCGCAGAAGCCCTACACCGCAGGGCAGTACACGGCCCTGCCGGTGGTGGCGGACTTCGTCGAGGGCCTGCACCGGCGGTCCACCAACTACGTCTGGGTCTGGGACTGGGCGCCCAGCGCCGCCGAGATCAGCCAGCTCCGGGCCTTCCTGGATGCCGGCGGCGTGGCGGCCTGCGCCATCTATGCGGAAGAGACCTTCGACGCCTGGGGCAAGGGCGATTCCCCCTGGGTCGGCAGCACCTGCACGGCAAACGACTTGAACCACATGGTCACCGTGTGCGGCTATGAGGCCAATTACTACCTGGTGGCCAACTCCTGGGGCACCTCTTTCGGCAGCAACGGGTACATCCGGGTGGACACCAACTATTTCCACAACTATGTCGGCGACGTGATGTATCCGCTGGAGGGCACCTACGAGCCGGCGACCAACTATGCCAAAGTCTGGATTTCGCACGGCCGGCGCAGCGACATCCGGGCGTTGTCGGTGGTCGTGAACGGCTCGACGGTTTGGAGCAATCCGCCGCTGCCGAAGAACCTGCCGAAGGGCACCGGCTCGTACAACACGGACACCCGTTCCGGCTGGCAATTGGCCGTGGATCTTTCCGCGGCCGGCGCCGCCAACACGGTAACCGTCCGCGTCTGGGACACCGTGTCGGGCACGTCCGGATCCTTCACCAACTTCACCCTGCGCTATAACGGTTCGGACTACGTTTCCACCAATACGCCGGTGGCCATTCCCGACGCCACCGGCGTGGCCGCCGCCGCCGCCGTGGCAACCTCCGTGGCGACCTCCGCCCCGGTGTTCGGCGCCAATCCCGGGCCCCTGACCGCGACGGTCGGCGTACTGGCGGACTTCACCGTAACGGCCAGCGGCTATCCGGCGCCCGTCCTGGCGCTCAAGAGCACGACAGCCACGGCGGACACCTATATTTTCGAGGAGGGAACGGGCTATTGCATCTACGAGCCGCCGTCCGCGGATATCGGTGCGCAGACGTTCACGTTTACCGCCAGCAACGTCGCCGGGGTGGCGACCCAGGTCGTGAGCGTGACGGTGAACGCGGCCCCGCCGGCCGCTCCGGCTTCGGTCTGGGCCAGCGCGACCAACAACAACACGTTTACCGCCGCCTGGAGTTCGGTGGCGGACGCCACCAGCTACCGGCTCGACGTGGCCACCAACAGCAACTTCGAGGGCAGCGGCACCGGCGAAGCGCTGCTGGACGAAGGCTTCAACGATGGCACCACGCCGCCCGCCGGCTGGACCTTCACGGCCATCGACAGCACCTACACGTCGCTGGGCAATTACGGCGTGGCCGCGCCGTCCCTCAAGCTGGACGCCACGGGCGACCGGGTCCAGACCCCGTCCCTGGTCAATCCCACCAACGTCAGCTTCTGGATCAAGGGCAATTCCACGGACGCCAGCTCGGCCCTGCTGGTGGAAGGCGCGTCCGGCGGCGCCTGGAGCACCGTGACCAACCTGACCGACTCCCTGCCGACCACCGGCACCACCGTTTCGTGTCCGCTGGGCACCTCCGTGACGAACCTGCGCTTCACCTACACCAAGAGCGCCGGCAACCTTGGCCTGGACGATGTTGTCGTGACCGGCAATTCCTCCCCGCCGAGTTATATCTCCAGCTATTCGAACCGGACCGTGGCGGGCACTAGCGAAGGCGTGACGGGACTGGTTTCGGGTGCCACCTACTACTTCCGGGTCCGGGCGGTGGGCGATGGCGGCACCAGTTCGAATTCCGCCACGGCCAACGTGACGACCCTGACCAGCCTGTCCGCGCCGGTGTTCGGCGCCAATCCCGGGCCCGTCAACGCCACGACCGGCGTGGCTACGGCCTTCACCGTCAGCGCCAGCGGCAATCCGGCGCCGACCCTGGCCCTGACCAACCAGACGGCCTCTTCGGGCTACAGCTTCACGCCGGCGACCGGCGAGCTGACCTACACGCCGCCGGAGGCGGACGTGGGCACGCGGTACTTCTACTTCACGGCCAGCAACAGCCAGGGCGTGGCGGCGCAGACGGTGACCGTTTCCGTGGCGGCGGGCGTGCCTTCGGCCCCGGCCGCCATCTGGGCCAGCGTGACCAATTCCACCACCTTCACCGCCGCGTGGAGTTCGGTCTCCATTGCCACCAGCTACCGGCTCGATGTCGCCACCAACAGCAGCTTCTCCGGCGGCGGGGGCGGCGGCGGGACGCTGCTGGACCAGGACTTCAACGCCTGGTCGGGCTCCTGGATCGACGGCTGGACCCACAACAGCGCGGTGCAATACACAACGGAGGGCATCTCCGGCAGCCGGTGCGTCGGCATGAATCTCGCCGCGGACTGGATCCAGGCGCCGGCAGTGACCAATCCGGGGACGCTGAGCTTCTGGATCCGGACCTCGTCGGATCCCGGCAGCTGGACGGTGACCGTGCAGACGTCCCCGAACGGCTCCGACTGGACCGACC
>CAYMTY010000071.1:0-10927 GCA_964393515.1 uncultured Verrucomicrobiota bacterium | reverse complement strand
TACCCAACAGCCGTTGCACAATCTGGGCCTTCTGGTAGGGCGAACCCTCCGGGTGTGCCGCCGGCTTCCTTCCCCAAACGCATAAAGCTTCCGCATGAAATTCCTTCATGGGTCAAACAAGGCGCGAAACATTTCATCACGATCAACTGCAAGCAGAGATCCAGCGCCCCGCTTCTCGCCAGCGATATCGCCCCGGCCCTTTTATCTAGCGCAGCATGTTACGATCAACTCGGACGCTGGTATTTATGGCTGATGGTGATCATGCCGGACCATCTGCACTTCATCGCCACTTTCAAGCTGGATCGAGGGATACCAGACGTCGTGAAGGCGTGGAAAAGCCATCAGGCCAAGCAATTGGGCATTCATTGGCAATCCGGATTCTTTGAGCACCGCCTGCGGGATGATAAGGAATTCGACGAAAAGTCGCATTACGTTCGCTGGAATCCGGTTCGAAAGGGCCTCGTGAAAGCGCCCGAAGCATGGCCCTATGTCCTGGATCGCATTTCTCTTGGTAGGGCGAACCCTCCGGGTGAGCCGAAGCCCCGGCTCGGCAAGGATGCCTCGCCCTACCCAACAGCCGTTGCAAAACCCTCGTCCTCTGGTAGGGCGAACCCTCCGGGTGAGCCGAAGCCCCGGCTCGGCAAGGATGCCTCGCCCTACCCAACAGCCGTTGCACAATCTGGGCCTTCTGGTAGGGCGAACCCTCCGGGTGGGCCGCACAAGAATTTTAGAGAATCCCCATGACCGGCAGCACCGCTTCGACCGAATCACGCAAACTGACCAATCCCTTCGAGCGCTATCTGACCCTCTGGGTGGCGCTGTGCATCGCCGGCGGCATCCTGCTCGGCAAGCTCGCGCCCGATCTGGCCAAGACTCTCGATGGCATGGCGATCTTCGTGAATGGCGCGCCCGTCGTCTCTATCCCCATCGCCATCTGCCTGTTCTTCATGATGTACCCCATCATGGTAAAGATCGATTTCGCCTCGGTGATCCGGGCCGGCAAAAGCGGCAAGCCCGTGTGGCTGACGCTGTTCGTCAACTGGGCCATCAAGCCGTTCACCATGTACGCCATCGCCGCGTTCTTCCTGGGCTACGTTTTCAAGGCGTTCATCGGCCCGGACGCCATGGACCTGGTCAAGCTGCCCTTCGGCCTCGATCTTCCCGTCGGCGCGGAGCACGGCGCCGGCACCGTGGTCCTCGTCGAGGGCGTCAAGATGCTGCAAGTGCCGCTGTGGCGCAGCTACCTGGCCGGGTGCATCCTGCTGGGCATCGCGCCCTGCACGGCCATGGTGCTGGTCTGGGGCTATCTGGCCCGCGGCAACGACGGCCTCACGCTCGTCATGGTGGCCATCAATTCGTTGACGATGCTCCTGCTCTATGGCGTGCTCGACGGGTTCCTCCTCGGCGTCGGCCGCCTCCCCGTCCCCTGGCAGGCCTTGCTGCTCTCGATCGCCATCTACGTAGCCCTGCCGCTCGTCGCCGGATATCTCTCCCGCAAGTGGATTCTCGCGACCAAAGGCGAAGCCTGGTTCAAGGAAAAGTTCCTGCACGTCCTCACGCCGGTCACGATCATCGCCCTGCTGACCACGCTGGTCCTGCTATTCAGCTTCAAGGGCGAAGTCATCCTGGCCAATCCCCTGACCATCCTGTGGGTCGCGGTTCCCTTGTTTATCCAGACCATGCTGATCTTCGGACTCACCTATGCCGCCGCGCGCGCCCTGAAACTGTCCTACGCCGACGCCGCCCCCGCCGCCATGATCGGCGCCTCCAACCACTTCGAGGTCGCTATCGCCACGGCCACGATGCTCTTCGGTCTTTCTTCCGGCGCGGCCCTGGCCACCGTCGTGGGCGTGCTGATCGAGGTGCCCGTCATGCTCTGGCTGGTGCGCATCTGCACCCGCACGCAACATTGGTTCCCGAAGCCGGCGGACTGACCATGCGGGAGTAGCTTTCCCTCCGCGCTAGCCCGCTGATCTCCGGGTCCATCGGCAAGCCATGACGCTTCAACGTCTGGACACCATCCCAGGGCCGATGGCATCCTGCCGCTGCTGGCTTGCGGCGGCGGCCCCGGGTGGAAATCCCAACTGCACCGTGAACTGGCCGGCCGGCGTCAGCCGGACCTGCAGCCGGATGTCCAGCATCTCCGTCAACGCCTTCACAATCGACAGGCCCAGTCCGAAGCTTCTCCCATCCGTGCGGGCCTGGTCCTTCCGCCAGAAACGGTCGAACATACATTCCAGGTCTTCCGCCGCGAGGTCGTCCGTCGAGTTGATGATGCTCAAGCCGAAGCCGGCATCGGGTTCGGCGCCGCCTTCGATGACAACCTCCGTTTCCGGCCGGCTGTAGGCCAGGGCGTTCCGCAGCAGGTTGTCCAGCACCATGTCCAGCTTGGCCTCGTCGGACCGGACCGTGATGCCGGCCGGGATCCGGTTGTCCAGCCGGAGCCGCAGGGGGTTGCCGGCTGCGACCAGGCGGTCCCAACGCGCCGCGGCGAATTCCCACAGAGGGATCTCCGCGGACACAACGGAAACGGCCTGACGGTCCAGGCGGCTCAGTTCCAACAGGCTGCTCACCTTGCGCTCCATGTTCAGCGCGGATTGCCGCAGTTCCTCAAAGCGCGTCTGGACCAACTTGGAATCCTCCGGCCACCGGGCGCCGATCTCGCAGGCCAGCCGGAACTCGGCCACCGGCGTCCGCAGTTCGTGCGCGACATCGCCGGTGAACCGCCGCTCCCGCGCAAAGGCATTCTGCAACTCGTCCAGAAACGCATTCAGCGCAGACAGGACCGGCTGCAGTTCGACGGGCGGGGCCGGCAGTTCGACGCGCCGATCCAGCGCCAGCGGCTTGAGGGCGCGGATCTGGACGTTCATCTGTTCAATCGGCCGGAACCCGCGGCGCAGGAAGCGGTTGACCAGCACCATCAGGACCAGGATCAGGAGCACCATCATGCCCAGGACAATCAGGTAGATGGACAGCAACAGCCGGTCCAGCGGGCTCCGACTCCAGGCGATGCTCAACACCACATAGGGCCGGCCCGTGTCCACCGTCGCCGGGACCGGCACCAGATCGACCGCGTCATCTTCATCCAGGACGCGGACGTCGGTTCTCGGCGACAAGGCGATTTGGACGGAGCGGCCCCGGCAGCCGTCCGGCAGGATAAGGTCGCGGAACACCTCCGCCTCTGGCCGGCCGGGTGCAAAGGGCAGATCGTTGGTGCCCAGGCGGGCGGAGCGCTTCAAGACTGTCCCGTCGTTGATCCGCACCTGGAAATAGTCCGGATGCTCCGGACGCTCGAACTCCGGCAGGTACTCGTCCACGAAATCGATTTCCACGCCTTGCGGATGCCGATAGATCAGATGCGAAAGCGTCTGGGCCTTGGTCAGCAAGGCGGCATCGAACTCCCGGGCATCCAGGTAATGCATGATCAGGGCCAGCGCGCCCAGGCCCGAGGCCAGTACGAGGGTGAAACTCCCGTAGAGGCTTTTTTTCAGATAGTCGCCGATGGACCACATGCCCTTGCCGCTATTCGACATAGTATCCCGTTCCCCGCCGCGTCCGGATGATGTCCCCGGCGCCATCTTCGGCCAGGCGTTTGCGCAGGTTGCAGATCATCACCTGGATCACGTTCCGGCCGGGACAGGCCTCGCTGTCATGGACCGCGTCGAGCAGCTGTTCCGGCGTCAAAACCCGGCCCCGGTTGAAGGCCAGCGCTTCCAGGATTGCATATTCGGCCGGCGTGGCGTGGATGACCCGCCCCCGGCAGCTCAGTTCCCGGAGCGCGGTGTTGAGGGTCAATTCCCCCAGCTGGATGACTGGATTCTTGCGGGCATACTTCCGCCGCACCAGGCCGGCCACCCGCGCGCACAGTTCGTCGAAGGAGAACGGCTTGACCAGGTAGTCGTCCGCGCCCAGCTTCAGCCCGCGCACGCGGTCTTCGACCTGGTCCCGGGCCGACAGGATCAGGACATGCGTGTCCTTCCCCGCGGCCCGCAACCGCTGCAGGAGGGTCAGGCCATCCAGTCCCGGCAGCATCAGGTCCAGGATGATCACGTCATAGGCCTTGTGCCGCGCGTAATCCAGCCCCTTGCGGCCGTCGCCCACCGCATCCACGGCATAGCCCAGCTTGGCCAGGCCGTCCTTCAGCCCCGCGGCAATGGCTTTGGAATCCTCGATGATCAGGATGTTCATGCGCGACCCGTTACGATCGCTCACTTTGTCGCCCGGCCGCCCCGGCCGCAAACAAAAAACACGCGTCTTAAAGAAATCTTAAGATCCGGCCCGCATGATGCCCCCACAACAAAAGAAACCTGGGCATGAAAAACATCGCTACCGTTTATACCGGCGCCATGGCCGTCAAGTACGACCGGGTCCGGGCCGGCGGCGCGCGGTGGACCCGGGAGGCCGAGGTCATCGAACCGTTGCTGCGATCTATTCCGCGGGGTTCCAGCCTGCTTGACGTTGCGGCCGGCACCGGCCGCTGGCTCCCGCTCTACAAGGAATTGGGACTTGCGCCGGTCTTGATCGACAGCTCGCAGGACATGCTCGACCAGGCGGCTGCCAAGGCCAAGGCGCTGGGGGTGCCGGCCCGGATCATCTGCGACAGCGCGCTTTCCCCGGTGCCCTTCCCCGAAGCTCCGCATGCGGTTGTCACGAACTTCTTCAACTGGATCTCCCTCCAGAACGTTGAAACCGTGCTGAAGAAAATCATCGCCGCCCGGGTCCAGCGCATCTTGTTCATGATTTCCTATTTTCCGAATGGCGCCGGCCTGGTTCTGTCTTTCCGCAAGAACCTTTCGCTCGGTTACCGGAACTTCCGCAGCCGCATGGGCTGGAAGGAAAAGGGCCACTATCATCTCCACACGGAGTCCGAAGTGCGCCAGCTCCTCGACCGGCTGGGCCTCGGAATCCAGGCCGAGCGGTTGATCGTCGCGACCCGCTACAAGCGCAACGTCATGATCGACGCCACGGTCGCAGCTCCGGCCGCCCCCTGAACCCGGCGAGCCCGTTGCGGCCTTCCCGGTCGGACCGCGGAATTCACCCGCGCCGTAAATCCAATGGTTTCTTTGCCGGATTCGGCCGGCTTCCGCACTTTCGCGGTTGACTTCGCCCGGGATTGACCGCAAGGTTTCTACCGCCTAACGAGAACATACCCACATGACGCCGCAGGAATGGTTCTTTTTGCTTTTCGCCGTGCTGGGGGGTCTCGCCCTGTTCATCCTCGGCATGGGCATCATGTCGGAAAGCCTTCGCATCGCGGCGGGCCAGGGCCTGCGCACGCTGCTGGCCAAGGCCACCGCCAACCGCTTCGCCGGCCTCGCCCTCGGCACTTTGCTGGGTTTCCTGGTCCATTCCTCCGCCGCCTCCGTGATGCTGGTGGGCTTCCTCAACGCGGGCCTCATGAGCCTGGCCCAGGCCATCGCCCCCATGCTGGGCACCAACCTCGGCACGTCGCTGTCCATGCAGCTCGTATCCTTCAAGCTCACCGACTACTGCTACATCGGCATCGTCCTGGGCCTGATCCTCCAGATGGCGATCCCCCACCCGCGCTGGAAATCCGCCGGGCGCGTCTTGATCGGCTTCGGCCTGCTGTTCCTCGGCATGAAAACCATGAGCGAGGCCATCGCCCCCCACCGCGATCTGCTCCGGCAATACCTTGTGAACATCGACGGCCACACACTTTCCGGCCGGCTGCTGGGCGCCGGCCTGGCCCTGGCCCTCACCGCCGTCATCCAGAGCAGCGGCGCCACCATCGGCATGGCCTTCGCCCTCGCGGACGCCGGCGTCTTCGATTCCCTCTGGGAGACCTACCCCATCGTCATTGGTGCCCAGATCGGCACCTGCGCCACCGCCATGCTCGGTTCCATCGGCACCGGCATCGATCCCCGCCGGGCCGCGACCGGCAACTTGCTTACCAACACCATCAACGGCGTCGTTTCCATTCTCCTCGCCCCCCTGTGGATTCCGCTGTTCGCCCGGACCTCGCCCGACCTGGTGCGGCAGATCGCCAACACCCACACGCTCCTCATGATCCAGAACTGCTTGATCTTCACGCCGGTCATCCCCGCCTACGCC
Source organism: uncultured Verrucomicrobiota bacterium (assembly GCA_964393515.1). Classification (GTDB taxonomy): domain Bacteria; phylum Verrucomicrobiota; class Kiritimatiellia; order CAIQIC01; family Lenti-01; genus Lenti-01. Next base: position 4,855 of record CAYMTY010000071.1, on the reverse strand, counting down.
TGGCTGCTGCGGAAAATCGTTCCCTCCCGCGCCCCGCCGCCGGAACCCTCCCACCTCCAGGAAGCCCTGTTGGCCTTCCCCGAACAGGCCATCGCCGCCTGCCTCCGCGAACTGCGGCGTGTGACGCAGATCTGCCTGCGCAGCCTGCGGATTGCCGGCCAGACCATCCTCTTCGCCCACGCGCCCCGGGACCTCCAGATCCTCCGGCTCAACGAGCAGGCCGTCAATGAAATCAAGCTGGCCATGAAGGACTACCTCCGCCGGCTCGTTCGCCGCCGCCTTTCCAAGCGCCAGGCCATCCTCGCCCAGCACATCGACCGCTGCATGTCCGACCTCGAACGCATCGGCGACCATGTCGAGTCGCTCGCCAACCTTTCCCTGCGCCGCCAGCAGGCGCCGGACGCCATCGTGGACGCCGATACCTTCGGCCGGTTCTTCCGGTTGTTCGAGGCCGCCTTCCACATCCTCCGCCGCATCGCCCCCACGTTCAACCCCGAACGGGACGACATCGGCGAGCTCGCCGGACAGGTACTCCAGGCACGTGACGCCTATGTGCAGGCCAGCCTCGATACCCGCGCCCTCTTCACCGACAAGGTGTCCCGGCGCGAAATCACCCCCGCCGCCGGCATTTTCTTCAGCGAGTACCTCGCCGCGCTCGACCGCATCGTCCGCCATGTCCGCAACATCGCTCTTGCCGAGCAGCAGCCCCAGTTCTGGATCAAGCACAGCAAGCTGGACCGGCAGATGGACCTGGCCCCCGAACCGGCTTCGCCCCCCCTCGTCAACCCCACGGATTATCTCGCCCGCCTGCCCCCGGACGACGGGGACATCGCGTAGCCGCCAGAGCCGGCCACCCCCTTTTTCTTGCTTTGCCGGCGCGGCTGTTGCACATATGGACAGATGAACTGGCGCCGGCACCGGCCCCCAAGAATATGAATACAAAAGACATGGTCATGCTGGGTTTTCAGGTCCTGGGCGGCCTGAGCCTCTTCATCTACGGCATGCACATCATGACCCGCAGCCTGCGCACGGCGGCGGGCAGTTCCCTGCGCACCATCCTGGCCCGTGCCACCCGCAGCCGCGTCCACGGCGCCGTCTTCGGCACCGTCGTCGGCTTCCTCGCCCACTCCGGGGCCGCCGTCGCCATGCTCGCCGGCTTCATCAATGCCGGCGTCATGACCCTGGAGCAGGCCATCGCCCCCGTCTTCGGCGCCAACATCGGCACGTCGCTGTCCATGCAGCTCATCTCCTTCCATATTGCCGACTACTGCTGGGCCGCCATCGGCATCGGCTTCCTTCTGGACGCCCTGCTCCCCTCCGAACGCTGGCGCAAGCTCGGCGACGCCCTCATCGGCTTTGGCCTGCTGTTCCTGGGCATGGACACGATCTCCGCCGGCATCGCCCCCCACAAGGAGGCCCTCGCCCCCTATCTCGCCCACATCCGCGGCGACGTCTGGACCTGGCGCCTCCTGGGCGTAGGCGTATCCGCCCTGCTCACCGCGCTGCTGACCTCCTCCGGCGCCATGATCGGTCTCTGCTTCGCCCTCGTCACCGCGGGCGTCTTCACCCGGTTCGACCAGGTGGCTGTTGTCATCCTCGGCGCGCACATCGGCACCTGCATCGTGCCCATCATGGCCGCCATCCCCATGCGCATCGGCGCCTGGCGGGCCGCCATCGCCCACCTCGTTTTCAACCTGCTCAATGTCGCCCTGGCCCTGTTCCTGTGGCCGCTCGTGGCCTGGGCCTGCGAAACCTCCTCCCCCGGAAATCTCCTGCGCCAGGCCGCCAATCTCCACACCTTCGTCATGGTCTTCGCCACCCTCGTGCTGCTTCCGTTCACCAGCCTCTTCACCCGCCTGACGCGCCTCGTCACCCCGTCCCAGGAGCCCGTTCCCGCCCCGTCCTTCCTCGATACCAAGCTTTTGTCCAAGCCCGAGCAGGCCCTGGCCGCCGTCATCCGCGAGCTGCGCCGCATGGCCGAAATCTGCGTAGACAGCATGTTGCTCAACGGTGAACTCATCCTCGCCCCCAGCCGCAAGACTTTCCGCCGCCTCCTCTCCAACGAGGACATCATCAACGAGGTCCGCCAGTCCATGGACGACTACCTCGGCTACCTCGCCCGCCACTATCTCTCCCGCCGCCAAACCCTCTTCGTCCAGCACCTCGACCGCTGCATGAAGGACATCGAACGCATCGGCGACCACCTCACCCACATCGGCGAGACCTCCGTCGAACGCTTCCGGATTCCCGACGCCATCGTCCCCGAGGACCTCTTCCGCGCCTGGTTCGCCCTTTTCTGCTCGGCCAAGCACGTCGTCGGCCTCATGGCCAAATCCTTCGATCCCGACTCCAACACCTTCCAGAACACCGCGCTCGAAATCCTCCGCGCCCGGGACGCCTACATGATCCAGTCCCTGGACGCCAAGGCCGAGTTCGCCGGCGCCGCCCGCGACAAGCGCATCACCCCCATCGGCGGCTACTATCTCTCCCGCTACGTCGAGGACCTCGACCGCCTCGTGCGTCGAGCCAAGTCCATCGCCTTCGCCGAGCGCCAGCCCGATTTCTGGGTCAAGCAGGCCAAGCTCGAAAAGGACGCCAAGAAGGCCCTCGCCTACACCGTCCCCACCCGCGTCGCCCCCCAGGACTACCTTGAACTCCTCAAGCGGGACAACCCCTTCGACGACTCCGACATCCCCGACGAACACCCCCGCGTCATCCCCGCCGAATCCCCCCACCAGCCCCCGCCCGACGAACACCCCCACGTTTGAAACGTCCCGCCGGCATTCAGCCGCGGCTCATTCCCACACCAACCGTTTTCCACCCAATGGAAATTGGTTTCGCGGTTTTTTTCCGCAATGGAGAAAGGATTCCCCGGCGTGGAAACCGGGTGCCGGCCGCGGCGATTACTCGGCCGGGGCGGGTTCCGCCGGCGCGGGGGCGGCGTAGGCGGGATCGAAGACGCCGTTCAGCAGGTGGGCCAGGCGCACGCCGGCCTTCTGCAGCTGCTCGCGCGCCAGCGGCAGGCGGGCGTCGATGTAGTTCCCGCTGGTCAGTTCCATGCCGGGGCGCGACCATTTGAAGGGCAGGTTCTGGCCGTTGGCCCAGCGGTAGCAGTCCTTGCGCGCGTGCCAGTAGCTGTCCACGGCCCAGCGCAGCGGCGCGTTGTCGCGCCAGCGCGCGAGCTCTTCGGGCGCAATCTCCTGGCGCAGCTGCTTGGCCGCGGCGGCGGGCGTGCGCCCGGCCATCAGCTCCAGGACCATGGCCGCGTCCCAAACGCTGTGGATGCTGGAGGCGTAGTCCAGCGGCGCCCCGCCCCCGAAGGAATAGTGCCGGCCCTGGAAGGATTCGACGGGGATCATGTTGCCGCCCATGTCGCCGTAGCGGTAGGCGCAATGCAGCGGCTGGTGGATGTCGCCCACGAAATGGACGAGAAACCGCAGCGCGTCCTGGCGCTGCGCGGGGGTGGCCGAGGTCCCCGCCAGCACGTCGCGCCAACGCCCGATCTGGGTCACGATGTCCTGGCCGTCCTCGGGCTGCTTCAACTCGAACTGGTTGTCGTAGCGCTGGGTGACGTTGAATTCGATGAAATGCCAGCGCGCGTTGCCCGGATAGAGCGCCTCGTACTCCCGCGTGCCGCGGATGAGATCGGGCCAGCTGGCCACCTCGTATTCACGTAGCTTCCGCCCGCCGAGGATGTCCTCGACCGCTTCGCGGGCGGCCGGGGTCAGGTAAAAGGCGGCAATTCGGCCGACGATCTCGTGTCCTTCCGGCCCCCAGGCCCCGGCGGAGCCCGCCCAGAGGCACAAAACGGCCCATCCCATTCCGATTTTCCAGCGCATGCGCGGTTCCTTTCGCAAACCGGGAACGCTAGCCCACGCCGGGGATGGCGTCAACCCGGCGGGATGCATGAATCAGCGCAATGGGTTTTCCGGAGTCCGGTTGCGTTTATTTCCCGCCGGGGTCCCCGCGAGCCGCCGCCAGGCGGACACGCAGCTCGGGCGGCGGCGCGGCGTGCTCCAGGAGCCATTGGATGGAGTCGCGGCAGTAGGTCTCGGTGACCAGGGGATCGGCACGGCGCGCGAACTGGTCGGTCAGCACGGCGAGATCGGCTTCGACCTGCGGGCGCAGCTCGAAGAAGTCCGGCAGCTGGCTGGCAAACGCGCAGCGCAGCATCCGGATTTCAATGGAGTCCGGATGGGCCTCGACCAGGCCGTGGAAGCGGGCCAGGCCGGCCTTGGCGTGGCGGTATTTCTCCCAGGGCCGGAGGCTGTGCTTGCCCCGCAGCCCTTCCAGGGAAGCGCGGAAGGCGTGGAAGACCGGCGGCCATTCCGCCAGATCGGCCGGCAGGCGGCGGTCCAGCAGCGCCGCGAGTTCGCGCGCGGCCGGGCCCGATTCGGTCGCGGCCGGAAAGCGCGCGCGGACCGCGGCCAGCAGTTCCGGATCCGCGCCGCGGTAGGCCGCGGCCAGGGTGGGCGGCAGCTCCGCGGCGCAGGCCGCGGCGCAGATCCCGGCCGCCAGCAGGCCGGCCGGCAGCCACCTCCTGCGGCGGTTCATGCGTTGCGCTCCACGCTGTAGCGGAAGAGCTCGCGGAAGGCCGCCTGCGCGGCTGCCGCCCGCGGACCGGTTCCTGGCGGCAGGCTGGCGATGCAGTCGGAGGCCTCCATGGCAAAGCAATGCATGTAGTCGCGCACCTTGGCGCGCGCGCCGGTGGTTTCCATCGCTTCGCGCACGAACTGCAGGCCTGCCGTTCCGGGCGCAGAGCTGCCGAAGACTTGTTCCAGCCGCGCACGCAGGCCCGGCTCCGCCGCCGCAAACAGGAAATGCCGCAGCAGGGTCTTCTTGTCCTCGCGGATGT
>CAYMTY010000070.1:0-11544 GCA_964393515.1 uncultured Verrucomicrobiota bacterium | reverse complement strand
TCGCGCAGCCCGCCCTCCGCGCCGCGGGCGATCGCCAGCAGCGCCGCCTCGCTCACCTTCCATTTTTCGGCCTGGGCGATCTCCCGCAGCCGCCCGACGATCTCCTTCAGCCCGATGCGCCGCAAATCGAACCGCTGGCAGCGCGACAGGATCGTCGCCGGTACCTTGTGGACGTCCGTCGTCGCCAGCAGGAACTTCGCGTGCGGCGGCGGCTCCTCCAGCGTCTTGAGCAGCGCGTTGAAGGCCCCGAGGCTCAGCATGTGCACCTCGTCGATGATGTAGACCTTGTACGGCCCCCGCGCCGGCGCGTAGCGCACGTTCTCGCGCAGGTCGCGCACCTGTTCCACGCTGTTGTTCGAGGCGCCGTCGATCTCGATCACGTCGAGGCTGTTGCCGGCCGTGATCTCCCGGCACGAATCGCACCGGTCGCAGGGCTCGGCCTGCTTCCCCCGCTGCGGGCAGTTGAGCGCCTTCGCCAGCAGGCGCGCGGTCGTCGTCTTGCCCGTTCCGCGCGGCCCCACGAACAGGTAGGCGTGCGCCACCCGGCCCGCCTGGATCGCCCGGGCGAGCGTCTGGACGACGTGCTCCTGCCCGACGACCTGGCTGAACTGCTGCGGGCGCCACTTCCGCGCCAAAACCTCGTATGACATGCTGTCTTCCTCCCGCGGCTGCGCCGGCCCCGCGCCCCGGCCGAGCCGGCCGTCACGGGCCAGAAGACCCACGGCACCCGGAAGCGGCGCCATACCGTTGCTGCCTTCCGGCCCTGGCGGGGTTCTGGCGGCCTCCGTCGCATGGGGCCCAACCCGTGACAACCGGCCCGGCCGCGGCGCGGCCCGGCAAGCGGAAAACACCCTAATGCCCCCCTGTGCCGAACGCAATTCTTTTTGCCTCCGGGACCACCCGGCGCTATGCTTACACCCGCCCATTTGGAGATCAGGCCCAAAGGAAAGCCCGCCATGAAAATCCCCGCCGTTGCTCTGGTTTGCCTGGCCGGCCTTGTGCTCCCGGCCGCCGCCGCGGAACCCATCACCGCCGCCGAGGTCCACGCCGCGCAGCAGGACTGGGGCGCAGCCCTCGTCGCCATCGGCCAGGCCCGGGAACAGGGCGGCGACCCGGCCACCCGGGCCCGGCAGGAGATCGCCCGCCTCTACGCCTACGACCTCGGCCCCGTGCTCTTCAAGCCCACCAAGGCCGCCCAACTCCCCTTCCGCGACACTCTCGACGAGGCCGTCTCCTACTTCGTCGGCGGCGCCGTCCCCGAGGACCACGGCTTCGCCCTCCAGCCCTGGGCGCAGGTCCGCTTCGGCGACCAGGATATCTTCTGCGACGCCGATTCCGCCGTCGCCATGGGCCACTACTTCTTCACCGACGCCCGGACCGGCGCGGAAACCCGGGTGGAGTTCACCTTCGGCTACCGCCGGGACGCCGCCGGCCGCCTGCGCATCTTCCTCCACCACTCGTCCCTGCCCTACGCGCCCCATTCCTGACCCCCCGCGGCCCCCGGCCGTCTCAGAACCGGCGGAGCCACTCCGGCGACCGGAATTTCGCCGCGAGCGCCGCGGCCGCGGCCTGAACCGCCGCCGCCGGTTCCCGCCGCTGCCAGCGCAGCCCCCATTCCGCCGCCAGCGCCGCAGCAATCGCCGCCTCCAGCGCCGGGGCCCGGCGGCGCGCCCCCGGCAGCTGCAGCGAGCCCTGGTAGAGCACCGTTTCGCCGCGACGCCGGATCGCCCCGCCCAGGATTTTTTCCCCGTCCGCCAGCAGGTCCAGCGCCACCGGCTCCCTAAAGCACTGCGCGGCCCCGCCCGGACTTGGTCGCAGCCCGGGGCCGTTCCCCGCGCAGAGTTGCGCCGTCACCCCCGCCCCGCGCAGGCCCGATAATATCGCGGAATGCAGCCGCCGGTAGAGCGCCGCCGGCCCCAGCACTCCCCCCGCCGGGAACACGCACGAAAACGTCACGTCGTCCATGTGCGGCACGATGCCCCCGCCTGTCGGCCGCCGCGTATATTGGTCCCCGATGCCCGCCAGCAGCGCCGGTTCCACTTCCCGGATGCGCTGGCTGTAGCCGAACGTCGCCGCCGGACCCGGCCAGCGGAAGAACCGGAGGCAGAAGGCCTCCGGTTTCGAGTCCGCCAGCGCCTCGTCCAGCGCCATCTGCCCGAAGACATCGAGCGGCGGAGAAGAAAGAAGAAGGCCAATCATGTTTAATCTGAACTCATGAACTCATGAAAACAGCCATAAGAAACCCGGATTTTCTCTTTTCATGAGTTCATGAGTTCTGATGAATCTTCCGGCTGGTCACCACGCCACGTTCGGCGTGCGGGCGGCGGCCAGCTCGTCCAGCCGCCGCACCGGCAGGTCGTGCGGGGCGGTTTTCACGCGCTCCGGATCAGCCAGGGCCTCGGCATGGACCGCCCGCAAGGCCGCCACGAAGGCATCCAGGGTCTCCTTGGCCTCGGTTTCCGTCGGTTCGATCATCAGCGCTTCGTGCACGATCAGCGGGAAATAGATCGTCGGGGCGTAGAAACCATGGTCCAGCAGCCGCTTGGCCACGTCCAGGGTCTTGACGCCATTGAGCTTCTCCGGCTCGGTCCGCAGCACGCATTCGTGCAGGCAGGGCTCGTCCACCGCCGGCGGATACAGATCCTTGAGCCGCGCCCGCACGTAATTGGCGTTGAGGATCGCGTGCTCCGCGATGCCCCGCAGCGCCGCGGCGTCGTGGGCCCGCAGATAGGCCCAGGCCCGCAGCGCCACGCCGACATTCCCGGCAAAGCTCCGCATCCGGCCGATGCTGCCCGCGCCTTTGGTTTGCAGGGCGAATGTCCCGTTCTTTTCGATTACGCGCGGCAGGGGCAGGAACTTTTCCAGCGCCGCCGTCACCCCGACCGGTCCCGAGCCCGGCCCGCCGCCGCCGTGCGGAGTCGAAAACGACTTGTGCAGGTTCAGGTGGAGGATGTCCACGCCGAAGTCCGCCGGCCGCGCCAGCCCCAGCAACGCGTTGAAGTTCGCCCCGTCCATGTAGAGCAGCGCCCCCGCCGCGTGCACCGCCGCGGCGATTTCGCGAATCTGCCCCTCGAACAGGCCCAGCGTGTTCGGCACCGTCAGCATCACCAGCGCCGTCTGCGGCCCCAGCGCCGCCTGCAGCGCCGCGAGGTCCACCCGCCCGTCCGGCCGCGAGGCCACCGTCTTCACGGCAAACCCGCCCAGCGCCGCCGAGGCCGGATTCGTGCCGTGCGCCGAGTCGGACACCAGGATCTCGGCGCGTTTCCGGTCCTTGCGCGCGCGGTGATAAGCCGCCGCAATCAGAATGCCTGTGAATTCCCCGTGCGCACCCGCCGCCGGCTGCAGCGTGAACGCCGCCAGGCCCGTCAGTTCGCACAACATCTTTTCCAGCCGGAACAAGGCTTCCAGCGTGCCCTGCACCGCCGCGTCCGGCGCTTCGGGATGCGCGCCCGAAAACCCGTCCAGTCCCGCGATTTCCTCGTTGACCCGCGGGTTGTACTTCATCGTGCACGAACCGAGCGGATACAGGTGGGTATCGAGGCAGAAGTTCAGGCGCGACAGCCGGGTGTAATGCCGCACGACATCGAATTCGGCCAGCTCCGGCAGCCGCGGCGGGTTTTTACGCAAAGCGGCTTCCGGCAGCCAGGCCGCGGCCGGACGGGACGGCTTGGCGAATCGCACGCCCCGACGTCCCAGAACGCTTTTCTCGATGGAAAGCGGCTCGCCGGGCTTCATGGCGCCAGCCTTTCCAGCGCCGCCGCGAAGCACTCGATTTCCCCGTCGGTGCGGGTTTCCGTCGCGCAGACCAGCAGGCAATTCTTCAGCGATTGGAAATGGCGCCCCAGCGGCACGCCCGCCAGCAGACCGGCCTTCAGCAGCGCGGTGCGCACGCGCTCCGCCGGCACCGGGCATTCCAGCACGAATTCATTGAAGAAGGGCCCCGAAAACTTCAGCCGGAAGCCCGGCACGGCGGCGGCCTGTTCCGCCAGGCGGTGCGCCTTGTCCACGCAGAGTTCCGCGGCCTCTTGGAGCCCCGCCGGCCCCAGCAGGGCCAGGTGGATCGTGGCGGCCAGCGCGCAGAGCGCCTCGTTCGAGCAGATGTTCGAGGCTGCGCGCTCGCGCCGGATGTGCTGTTCGCGCGCCTGGAGCGTCAGGACAAAGCCGCGCCGGCCCTCCGCATCGGTCGTCAGACCGCAGATGCGGCCGGGCATCTGGCGCAAATGTGCCTTCTGGCAGGCGAACAGGCCCAAATAGGGCCCGCCGTAGTTCAGGGCGTTCCCGAGCCCCTGTCCCTCGCCCACTGCGATATCCGCCCCCCACGCTCCGGGCGCCTCCAGGACGCCGAGGCTGACCGGATCGGCCGCGGCAATCGCCAGCGCGCCGGCCGCGTGCGCCTGCGCGGCCAGGGCCGCGCCATCCTCCAGCAGCCCGAAGAAGTTCGGCGTGGCCACGACCACCGCCGCCACCCCGCCGTCGAGATGCTTCTGAAGTTCCGCCGGCTCCAGGCGGCCCGCCGGACAGGGAATCGTCACCAGCCGGGGTTCGCCCTTCGCCCGGAAATAGGTCTGAAGCACGGCGCGCCACTCCGGGTGCAGACTTTCCGGGAGCAAAACGATTTTCCGCCCCGTGATGCGGACGGCGGCGGCCGCGGCCTCGGCCAGGGCCGTGGCGCCGTCGTAGAGCGACGCGTTGGCGGCGGCCATGCCGTAGAGCGCGGCGATGGAGCTCTGGAACTCGTAGATCGCCTGCAAAGTACCCTGGCTGGCCTCCGCCTGGTACGGCGTGTAGGCCGACAGGAACTCGCCGCGCCGGACCAGCGCCTTCACCGCGGCGGGAATAAAATGGTCCTGCGCCCCCGCCCCCGCGAAGCACGCCAGCGGCTGGTTCCGCTCCGCCAAGGCGCGAGCCTGCGCCAGCAGCTCCGCCTCGGTCAGCGCCGGCGGCCAGTCCGCCACGCCCGGCCGCAACTCCGCCGGAATCTGCGCGAGCAACTCGTCCAGCGAGGCCGCACCCATGGCGCGCAACATGTCGGCGCGGTCGGCGGCGGTATGGGGGGGGTACATGGGCGGGGAAGGAGCTTAGGAGTATCGGAGTTTAGGAGTATAGAATCGAGCAGCGGAAGGAAAAAGCTGCCGTCTAAATGGATTCGAAGTTTTCATTCTATACTCCGATACTCCTACACTCCTACACTCCTCTTGTACTCTTCAAACTCCATCAGGGCCGCCAGTTCGGCCGGCTTGGACATCTTGATCTTGAAGAACCAGCCGTCCCCATGGGGCGCCTGGTTCACCAGCCCGGGCTTGTCCACGATGGCGGCGTTCAGTGCGACCACCTCGCCCGAGACCGGGGCCATGAAGTCCGCCGCGGCCTTGACCGATTCGATCACGGCGCAGGCCTGGCCCTGGGCCACCTGCGCGCCGGCCTTCGGCAGTTCCACGAACACGATGTCGCTGATTTCCTTCTGGGCGTAGTCGCTGATGCCGACCGTGGCGACCTCCCCTTCGGCAAACGCCCATTCGTGGGTCTTGGCAAATCTGCATTTGGTTTCGTCAAACATCGGAACTCCTTTTGAAGAAGATTAACTACGAAACACGCGAATTACACGAAAGAACAGCCTTTTTCACCATCGGCACTCCGATCCCGGACGCCTCGGCGAGGCGTCCCTACCTTCCAACCCTGTTTTCCTGCCATCTCCTGTTTTCCTGTTAAATTCCTTGGGCTTTCTTTTAGCGCCTTTCGCGTTTTTCGTAGTTTCAAACGCTGTTTTCCCGGAACGGGCCGCGGACGGTTTCCGCCTCGAGGCGCCGGCCGTGGATTTCCACCGCGACGGGCGTTCCGGGCTCCCAGGCTTCCGGCGCCAGGTAGCCGGTGCCGATGCCGGCGCCCAAGCTCGGGGCGAACGTCGCGCTGGTGAGGGCGCCGATCCGGCGGCCGTCCCGCCAGACGGCGCAGCCCGGCCGGGGCACCCCGCGCGCCAGGAGGCGCACGCCCGTCAGCTTCTCGCGGAAGCCGGCTTCCTTCCGGCGGATGAGCGCTTCGCGGCCGATGAAATCGCCTTTCTGCAGCTTGACCACCCAGCCGCAGCCCGCTTCGTAGGGCGTGCGCGTCTCGTCGGCGTCCTGTCCGTACAGCAGGTAGCCGGCCTCGAGGCGCAGGGTGTCGCGGCTGCCCAGCCCGCAGGGCGCCAGGCCATGCCGTCCGCCCCGCCCCGCCAGTTCCGTCCACAAGGCGCGCGTGGCCGCGGGGGAAGCCGCCACCTCGAACCCGTCCTCCCCGGTGTAGCCCGTGTGCATCACGAAAACCGGCTCGCCCGCAAAGGCCAGTTCGGCGATGCCGAACCGCGGCAGGGCCAGGGCCGCGGGAAACAGTTCGCCGACCAGGGCCGGGGCGGCCGGCCCCTGCACCGCCAGCATGCCGTAGCGGTCGCTGGCATGATCCAGTTCCACCCGGAAGCCCGCCGCCTGCCGCTGGAACCACGCGAAATCCTTTTCCGCCGTCGCGGCGTTCACGATGGCCAGGAAGCGCTCCGGCCCCAGGCAGAAGGTGATGGCGTCGTCGAGGATGCCGCCGTCGTCCCGGAGGATGTGGGCGTAGGTGCCCTTGCCCGGCTCGCCGCTCATCCGGTTGCAGTTCACCCGCTCCACGAAGCGATGGGCGTCCGGCCCCGTGAGGAACACCTGCCCCATGTGGGAGACGTCGAACACGCCACAGGCCGTGCGCACGGCCTGGTGCTCGGCCAGGATGCCCGCGAACTGCACCGGGAGTTCCCAGCCGTGGAAATCCACCATCCGCCCCCCGGCCTGCACCAGCAGGTCGAACAGCGGAGTGCGCTTGAGAGGTGAAACAACCATGGGAGGACAGTATAGCAGGAAAACACAAGCCAACAAGACGAAGTCATAAGCAGGAAAACAGGAAAGGCCGGAAAACAAGAAAAGGCAATTGGAGAACCGGACCTGGAATGGATGTCCGGCTCGAATCAAGAGGCCAGATAACCATCTTCCCGCATTTATCGAGTCTTGCCTGTATGGGTTGCACGCAAAACCAAAACTCCAACGACCTAGCCGGCCGTCCTGGCTGTCATCCCGAGCTTGCCGAGGGATCTCGGCTTAACCAGAGGCAATGGCATGTGAATGAAACCGAGATGGTTCGACTCCGGCGGCAAGGCCACCTGCGCTCAACATGACTGGCGGATTTGCCACTCAGTTAGGCAAGAATCCATAACGTGTCCGGTTTTCTTGTGTTTCCTGTTTTCCTGCTTAGGGCTTTGATTCTCCGGCGGCGGCGAGGTTCTGGAGGAGGATGGGCGCGTCGGGGGCGTACTGGAGGGCCTGCCGCCAGTAGCCGACCGCCTTGGCCTTGTCGCCGGCCTGCATGGCCGCCGCGCCAAGGTTGTTGAGCACCTCGGGCTGGGCGGGATTGATCATCAGGCTGGCGCCCCACTGTTCCAGCGCTTCCGGCAGATGGCCCCGCTGCAGGAGAATCATGGCCGCGCGGTTGCGGGCATTCACGTTCTCGGGATAGAGCTGGACGATCGCAGCATAGGCGTCCAGCGCGCCGCTGGCATTGCCGGCCAGCTCCTGCGCCTGGCCCAGATTGGCGAGCGCATCCAGGCTGCCCGGCAGGATCTCCAGCGCCCGCTGGAAATGCCGCACGGCGCGGGCATAGTCCCGCTTTTCCGCCGCGCGGATGCCCGCGCGCAGCGCCGCGGCCTCCCGCCCCTGGCGGTCGGCCCGCACCACCGGCGCCAGCAGGTTCTCCACTGGCGCCCAGTCGTCCGTCAGCACGCACTCCCCGTTGCGCAAGCGCAGGTCGGCGAACTGCGCGTTGTCCAGTACCAGGCCATTGAATCTCGCCGGATCGGCCAGCCACCGGGCGATGCCCTCCGCATCGATGGAGTTGAACCCCGCTGCGAAAACCGTTGTGCTGCGAATGTCATGGTCCCGCACGACCGAGACAGCCGCCACGGCGGGGAACACCGTGCGCAAGGTCTGATTCATGCCGTTGAGGAACTGCCCGTGTTCAAGGTCATCGATCAGATTGATCAGGTAGAGTCCGTCAGGCTTGAGCAACTGTGCAATCATTTCATCGAATTCACGCGTGGTCATGTGCCACGGGATGTCGTACTCGCCGAGGGAATCGCATAGGATGAAGTCGAACGGGGGCACGCTGCCGGGCTTTTCGCGGTTGCGTCGCACGGCGTCCGCCACGTAGTTCCGGGCATCCATATGGTGGATTTCGAGCGGCGCATCGGGCGCGAGGCCGAAGGCCGCCTGCGCGGCCCGCGTGACGCCCGGATCAATCTCGACCACGACGATATCGCTGCCGGGGCGTGCCACCAGCAGCGCCTGCGGAAAGGCATAGCCGCCGCCGCCGAGGCACAGCAGCCGGACCGGATCCGCGTTCTTGCCGCGCCGCAGGTTGATGAAGGCTTCGTAAAGCCGGTGATAGGCATACTGGAGCTCCCCGGGATGGGCCAGGTCGATTTCGCTGTGCTTCAGTCGATCCTGCAAAAACGCGCGGCGGGTTGCACGCCCCGGCTCCGCGGTCACGGTCAAGGTCTGGTAGCTGGTTTCGGCGTAGTAGATGGCATGGGGTTCTGCGGGAACGTCGCGCAGCTTCAGCGACCCGGCCAGCGCGGCCACGGCCGCCCCCGGCAGCACGGCCAGCAGGAAGAAACCGAAAAAAACGGCCAGGCCCAGCAGCGCGCCGGCGGCGGCGCGGGGCCCGCCGGGGGCGCTCCGCCGGGCCGACCAGGCATAGGCCGCGCCCAGCAGCGCCAGCAACAGAGCCATGCTGGCCACGATGCGCACGCTGCCCATCCAGGCCATCAGGACGAATCCCGTCAGGAACGTGCCGGCAATGCTGCCCACCGCGTTCCAGGCGTAGAGGGTGCCGATGGTCCGGCCGGTGTGCGCGGACCGGTCCAGCGCCAGCTTGGCGACCATGGGGCTGATCGTGCCCAGCACCGTCGCCGGCAGGAGGAAGGCCCACGCCATGTGGAGCAGGATCCGCACCGGCCACGACAGGCCCAAGAGGAGCACCGACTCGCCGGCTGCCGCATTCAGCCAGAGGATCGCCAGGCAGGCCGCGGCGCCGGCGAAGAACAGCGCGGCGATCCGGCCCGGCAGGTTCCGGGCGGCATCGGCCATCCGCCCCCCGAGGTAGTTGCCCAGGCTCAGGCCGGCCAGGATGACGCCCAGCACGCCCGTCCAGGTGTAGAGCGAGGAGCCCAGGAAGCGCGCGATCAGGCGGCTGGCCACGAGTTCGACCGTCATGATGGCGGCGCCAGCCAGGAAAACAGTCGCATTCAGCCAGCAGGTCCGGGGCGAGGTCTTCATGGCCAGCACAGTAGCCGAAAGCCGGGAAACAGCCAAAGATTTTCACCACAGTACACAGAGATCCACAGAGATCCGGACAAAGAACAACGCAACGACAGTTCCCAATTCATTAGAACCCCGACGCCCACGCCGGACGGCTGTTCGGTAGGGCGACTTGGCCCAAGTCGCCGGGATCGGGAACCGGGAACTGCGGCGGGTTCGGTGAACCCGCCCTACCTCAAATCCATGATCGCAGGAACGGTCCCAAAACAAACCCCCGACCGGTTTGTCCGGCCGGGGGAGCATTCGCGTGTCTGCGATGAATCAGGAGCGGCGGCGACGGATCGCCATCACCAAGGCGCCGAGGCCCAGCAGGCTCATGGTCGCCGGGATCGGGAACCGGGAACTGCGGCGGGTTCGGTGAACCCGCCCTACCTCAAATCCATGATCGCAGGAACGGTCCCAAAACAAACCCCCGACCGGTTTGTCCGGCCGGGGGAGCATTCGCGTGTCTGCGATGAATCAGGAGCGGCGGCGACGGATCGCCATCACCAAGGCGCCGAGGCCCAGCAGGCTCATGGTCGCCGGCTCCGGAACCGGGAACTGATCCAGCGGCTTATAACCGCGGTTTTCCGGGCTCTCGTTATCCCAGCCGAGATAGCCGTGCTCGGTGTAGAAAACCTGCTGCGAGTCAGGCACCAAATTGTCCCAACCCGTATCCACTTGCAGCAGACCGCTGGTGTAGTACCAAGACAACGCAGCCGGCGTGTCTTGGAAGACGCGCTGATACACATACCCTTCGCCGTAGCTCCACGACATGTTGCCGTACAGGATATCACCCGTGGCTGTGACTCCATACAGGAATTCGTCCCAGGCTGTTCCATCTTCCGGAGCGGTAATCATGCCCGCGCCCGCCACCATGGTCCGGGTGGCCAGAACCACGTCGTCGTCCGTGACGTAATCGCCGTTGGCGCCGCCGGTGGCCACGCTGGCAATATCGGCCGCATTATCTGCGCCCGCAAACACCAACTGCCAGATCACGGAATGGCCGGCCCGGATGGAATCCGCCGAAGCGGTGCTCGTCAGGGGATTGGCGACGGTGTTGTTATACCCGCCCCAATAGCCCAGCCAGTCAATGCCAACACCCGCGACAGCCACGGAAGCCATCACGGCCAAGGCCAACAGCGCCACAATGATTTTTTTCATGATGAAGTTCCTTCGTTGTTTCTTTTTAAAGGGTTTGTTTACTCACACCCGCGATTTAGGGCCAAGTGTAGGGCTTTTCTTCCGTCCAAGTCAAGTTATTGGACGGGTTTTTCACAAAGAAGCCCTCGCCCGGCTCCAAGATCTTTGCGGGCGCCAATCCGCCCCAGACCGGATTGCCCGATTTGTCGGCGTTCTTGGCTCCGGAACCCCACTGCTGGTTGGTCGTCCAGAAATAAACGATGGACGTCAGCGGCAGGTTGCTGGCCAGACTTGTATTAGTGAAGACAACGCTGACCGGATAGGGATTGCCCGCCGCAGTCAGGTTGTTCGTTCCTTGGATGGTGCGGTCCAAGGTGCCCGCATCCGGCACTTCACCGGCAATGGTCACGACCACATCCACCAATTGAGTGGCGGAAGTCTTCAGGAAGAAAGCCTCCCCGTCCACCAAGGTCTTCGCCGGGGCAACACCGCCCCACACGACATTGCCTGATTTATCCACGCTTTTCGTTCCGCTTGCCCACCTGTCAACTTCCCAGAAATATGCCGCGGAACCGATCGGCAATTCCGCCGCAATCGAAGTATTCGTAAACTTAACGCTCGGGGCGTCCATGCTTTGCAGGGAATGCACCAAGATGGAAAACTTGCCCGCCGCGGGCACCGTCCGCTTGACATATCCGACCGCGTTCTGGCTCAAGACCTCTTCCTGGGCCAAGGCCGCGACCACCAATGTGGCCAGCGCCGCGGTCACCGCAATCAACAGTTTCTTTTTCATGGGGATTACTCCTGCTCTTGTTTTAAATCGGATTCCGGCGAGTCATTCCTCGTTCCACTGTCAGAAAAGATACTGGAAACTACCTATACGTGTCAACACTTAGTCCGGAAAAAAACGCCAAGGGCCGAATCCGCTTATTATATTGCATGAGAATGAGTTATATCATTCATTGGCCAATACGTGAAAAATCGAAACGGAGAGAGAGGGATTCGAACCCCCGTCCCGCTTGCGCGGGATCCGGTTTTTCGC
>CAYMTY010000069.1:0-11717 GCA_964393515.1 uncultured Verrucomicrobiota bacterium | reverse complement strand
TCCGCCGCCGCAAACAGGAAATGCCGCAGCAGGGTCTTCTTGTCCTCGCGGATGTCCGAGCCGGCGCGCTTGCCGGACTGCGCCGCGTCGCCGAAAATCCCCAGTTCGTCGTCCTTGAGCTGAAAGACCACGCCGAGGTTTTCGCCGGCCTGGTCGAGCGCCGCAAGGTGCGCCGGGCCGGCGGCCGCGAGCATGGCGCCGATGGCGAGCGGCAGCGAATACGTGTAGCGCCCGGTCTTATAGCGGTAGACCCGCAGGATCTGGGCGGGATCGGGATCGGCGCCGATGCCGGTGGCCCCGTTGCGCACGTCCTGCATCTGGGCCACGCCCACCCAGCAGAGCTCCTCCGCGGCGAAAGCCGCCACCCGGCGGGCGCGCTCCTGCAGCGCCGGCGCCACCGGCAGCGCGGCCAACACGTGGAACCCGAGGAAGAACGCCACGTCGCCCGCGCAAACGCCCAGCGACAGACCGTGGTGGACCGGATCGGCAGCCTGCTCCGCCGCGGCTTCCTGTGCATACTGGGTGTGGACAGTTGTGGCGCCGCGCCGCAGGGTGTCGCGGTCCATGATGTCGTCGTGGATCAGCAGGCCCGCCTGCAGGAATTCCATTGCCGCGCCCGCCCGGTCCAGCACGCGGTCCATCGCGGCGTCCGGCTCGTCGGCGGCGCACAGCTCGTAGCCGAGCCGCACCAGGATGCCCCGGATCATCTTGCCCGCCTGCGCGTAGGCGTCGAGCCGCGCCGCCAGCGGCGCCCCCATGGGGCTCACCGCCGCCAGCCGCGGGGCGTAGGCCGTCAGGATGTCATGGGCCGCCTTGGCCACCCCCGGCCGGACCTTCTGGAAATACTCCAGCATGGCGCCGAGCCTACCTCACCCGCCCGTCCAATGCCAGCCAACACGCAAGGCCAGGAAAAACACGGCCTGGACCAGGACGTACAGGCCCGCCAGCCGCCGCGCCCGGCCGGCCGGGCTTCCGGACCGGTCGCGCGGATAACCGGCCGCCGCCGCCGCCGCGATGACAAACCACGCCGCGTAGTTCTGCAACGGCACCCGGTCGCCCGGCCAGCGCCAATAGTCCAGCCGCATCGCCACCGGCTCCATCACGAAATCAAAAGTCGTGGCCATCAGGCCCACGCACAGCGCGGTGGCCAGGCGATTGCGAGCCACCACCCCGGCCTGCGGCCCGCGCCAGGCCATGCCGCAGGAACCGTGCACCACCAGCACCCAGTTGAAGGCGATGACCAGCGGCACCCCGTGCCAGGCCCAGCCCAGGGTCGGGCCGTATTCGTACTGGCCGAAAATCGCCCCGGTGGCCACCCCGGCCACCTCCGCCGCGAACGTAAAGGCGTAGGTGCCCGCGGCCCAGAGAACAAAACGCCAGCCGGACGCGGCAACCGCGGGCGCCGCCACCAACAGGCCCAGCGCCAGCAGGAACCCAGGCGTCATGGCCAGCATCAACGGCAAGGTGGCCGGGAGCAGATGGCCGGCGGTGCCGACAACATACATGCATACCGTCACCAAGGCTGCCGCCCGCCCGTAGACCCGCCAGGGTTTGGAAAGAAGGTTGATCATGACTCATGCTTCTCCGCCAGGTCCGCCGCCAACCCGCCGATCCCCGCCCCGACGATGACGGCCCGCCGGCTCACGCTCCCGCCCGCCGCCGGCCGGCCACGTCATGCACCAGCGTGGCCAGCGCCAGCATGGAAAAACTGTAGAAGAAATCCTCCAGCGGAATGGAGCCCGCCCGGATGCCGAGGATCCGGGTGGAATCGTACCAGACCACCGGCAACCCCGTCAGAACGCCGTTCGCGACGAGGAACGGCACGTAGGTCAGCCCCAGCGCCACCCAGAAGTTGCGTGAGCGCAGCGTGACCGGCACCAGCCATTCCATGGCGGCCAGGACCGCCGCCACGGAAAACAGCACCGTGGCGGTATAGATCCGGCCGCGGAACCCAAAGGCCGCGGCCAGGAAAATCCCCGCCGCTGCGAGCACCGCGGCCCGCGGAATATTCCACGCGTGGTCCGGGAAATATGCCCGGACGCATTCCAGGATGAACAGGCAGGCGTACGGCACGCAGATGAAAAACAACCACTCGCCCGCGGGCAGATGCAGGAACCGCCACTCGCCGGCATAATCCGGATTGAATCCCCAGACACCCTGTGCGGTTTTCCAGACATCCCAGGCGCCGAAAACCAGCAAAACAACCGCAATGGCGGCAAACACCTGCGGCCACTTGCGCCAGAACGCCACCTTGCGGTCGAACGACAGCACCAGCGGCAATGCCAGCACCAGCAGATCCAATTTCACATAAAAGCTCATGCCCCTAGCCCCGCAAGCCGTTCCCCAGCGCCTGCCAGACGATGCGCGCTTTCCGCGGCTTGACCTTGCGGACAAACACCACCCAGGGATCGCGCGCGATTTGCCGCGCCGTCCAGTTGTACATGTCCCCCGCCGTGCGCACCGCCATCCGCGGCCGGCGCGAAATGAAGCGGTAGCCGGCCTCGGCCGCCGCCTGCCAGGTTTCATAGCGGTCCAAATGGCCGCGTAAATAGCTCCGCCACGCCTCCGGATTGGCCCGTGCCCATTCGGGCGTCGGTCGCCAGTCGTCCGGCACGTCCAGCAGGCGCCGGCCATCCCGTTCGAGCGGCAGGTAGCGCCGCCCCAGCCCCGCATCCTCCGCCACGTCGCGGATGAAATTGATGTACTGCATCGCCCGCCCGAGCATCCGCGCGGCGGCCAGGGATTCCTCCGGCAGGCGCATGATCCGCGCCATGAACAGCCCGATCACCTCCGCCGAGCCGTAGACGTATTCCAGCGTCTCCGCCTCCGTGCGGTAGAACCGCTTGGTCAGATCGGCTTCCATCGAGGCCAGGAAGGCCTCGGTCCAGGCCGGATCGAATGCCCGCCGCCGTGCCAGCGCCACGAAATCGTCGAGGATGACATCTCCGGCCGGCTGGCCGGCCAGCGCGGCGCGGTAGCGCGCCGCGAACCGGCGGAACCCGGCAACGTCCTGCGGCACCGCGTCCACCAGGTTGTCCGCCACGCGCACGAAGCCGTAGAGCGCAAACACCTCCGCGCGCATCGCCGGCGGGAAAAACAGGCTCGAGTTGAAGTAGGTCGTGCTGCCGGCCTTGAAGATCCGGGCCTGGACCGCCCCGCTCATGCCCCGACCCGCCCCAGATCGTCCCGGACGATCCCCGCGGCCACCTCCGCCGCGATCATGACCATCGGGACCCCGACCCCGGGATGGGTGTACTGGCCGGCGAAATAGAGATTCCGCACCTTCCGGCTGCGCATGGGCGGCCGGAACACCGCCGTCTGCATCAGGGTGTGCGAAATCCCCAGCGCCGTGCCCTGCCACGCATGGTAGTCGCCCGCGAAGTCGCGGTGGCTGAAGATCCGCCGCACGGCGATATGCGGTGCGATCTCCTCGCCCGTCATCCGCTCGACGTGGCGGAGCACCTTCTCCGCGTACGTCTCGCGCACCGCGTCGGCGTCGTCCAGCCCCGGCGCCACCGGCACCAGCACGAAGACGTTCTCGCAGCCTGGGGGCGCCATCGGCGGATCGGTCTTCGTGATGCAGGACACGTAGAAGCACGGCGCCTCGGGCCAGGCCGGCCGCTTGAAAATCGTGTCGAAATGCGCATTCCAGTCTGCCTGGAAATAGAGATTGTGGTGCGCCAACTTCTCGAGCCGCTTCTTCACGCCCAGGTACATCAGGAACATGCTCGGCGCCACCACGCGTTGCTCCCAATAGCGCCGCGGCAGGCTGCAATCGGCCGCATCCAGCAGCTCGGTTTCCACGTGCGCGTAGTCTGCGTTGGCCAGCACCGCGCCGCACGGGAACGCGACGGCCGCGCCGTCCAGACCGCGCGCGTCCACACGCACCGCCCGGCCGTTTTCGGTCACGATCCGCGTGACTTCCGTGGACAGGCGGAATTCCACGCCCTGCTCCTCCGCCAGCCGCCGGAGACCCTGCGCCACGGCCGACAGGCCGCCCAGCGGGTAGAACACGCCCTGAGTCAAGTCCACGTGCGACATCAGCGCGTACATCGCCGGCGCAGCGGTCGGCGCCGTGCCGAGGAACACCATTTCGTATTCCAGGATCTGCCGGGCGCGGCGGTTGGAGAAGCGCTTCCGGACGGCCGCGTCCAGCTTGCCCAGCACGTTGAGCTTGAGGCCCTCGGTCAGCATCCGCCAGTTCAGGAAATCGAAGACGGAGCGGTAGTCGCGGTAGAGGAATTCGCCGACGGCGATTTTGTATTTGTAGGCCGCTTCTTCCAAATAGCGGTCCAGCTTGGCCCCGCCCCCGGGTTCCAGCCGCGCGAAGAGTTCCCGCACGCCGGCCGGATCCGGCGGCACGTCGTGTCCCTCCCCCGACCCGAAGAACACGCGGTAGGAGGGCGCGACCTGTTTCAGTTCGTAGTAGTCGCTGGTCTTTTTGCCGAAGTGCGCGAAAAACCGGTCAAAGACCTCCGGCATCAGGTACCACGACGGCCCCATGTCGAAGGTGTAACCGTCTTTTTGCCAGATCCGCGCCCGCCCCCCCACCTGGTCGTTGCGCTCGACCACCGTGACCTGGAACCCCGCCCGCGCGAGCAGGGCCGCGCTGGCCATGCCACCGATCCCGCCCCCAATCACCACTAGCCGTCCGTCTGGATTCATGCTCATGAGGATGGATTGTAGCCGCTGGCCGCGATCCGCGGCAAGGCTTTCCGCGCAAATCTTGCACAAAGCGCGCTTGACCGGAACCCGCGGCGACCGTAGCGTAGACAAGTCGGTCGCCCTTGCGGCCGGAAGGAGCTTGTCGATGAATGTCGCCGTTGTCGGAGCCAGCAACAAGCCCGAACGCTACAGCCACCAGGCCGTCGTCCTGCTGGCGCAGAAAGGCCACGCCGTTTATCCCCTCCATCCCGCGCTGGCGGAAATCGAAGGCCACCGCGTCTTCCGGACCCTGGCCGACATCCCCGTCCCGCTCCACACCATTACGCTGTATGTTTCCCCGTCCCTCTCTGCCGGCATGGCCGGCGCCCTCATCGCGGCCAACCCCGCCCGCGTGATTTTCAACCCCGGCACCGAGAATCCCGAATTGGAGCAGCAACTCGCCGCCGCCGGCATTGCGGTCGTCCGGGCCTGCACCCTGGTGCTGCTCCGCACCGACCAGTTCGGCTGACCTCATGAATCCCGTCCTCGTCGCCCTGGGCCTCACCCTTTTCGCCGGCATGGCCACCGGCATCGGCAGCATCATTGCCTTCACCGCCAAGCGCACCAACTACCGCTTCCTGTCTGTCGCCACTGGCTTTTCCGCGGGGGTCATGCTCTACGTCTCGTTCGTCGAGATCTTCTCCAAGGGGATCGCCGCCCTCGCCCTGCGCTACGGAGAAACCGCGGCTCATTGGATCAACGCCGCCTCCTTCTTCGGCGGCATGCTCCTGATCGGTCTCATCGACAACCTGATTCCGGCCGCCGAGAATCCGCACGAGACCCACGCGGAATCCGAAACCCGTCCCCTGCACGACCCCCGCGCGCCTCTGCCCGACTTCGAGCACGCCGATGAAACGCGCCTCAAGAACGGGGAGATCAGCGTCCATGACCACGCCCACCACCACCACAAGCTCATGCGCATGGGCCTGTTCACCGCGCTGGCCATCGCCATCCACAACTTCCCCGAAGGACTCGCCACCTTCCTGGCCGCCCTGCACGATCCCTCCCTGGGCATCGCCATCGCCGTCGCCATCGCCCTGCACAACATCCCCGAAGGCATCAGCGTTTCCGTGCCGATCTTCTACGCCACCGGCAAGCGCAAGCAGGCCTTTCTCTATTCTTTCCTCAGCGGCCTGGCCGAACCGGTCGGCGCCTTTCTCGCCTACCTCGCCCTCCGCCTGTTCGTCGGCAACGGCGGGGCCTTCCCGCCCCAGGTCATGGGCGTTCTCTTCGGCGGCGTCGCCGGCATCATGGTCTACATCAGCGTGGACGAACTGCTCCCCACCAGCCGCGCCTACGGCAAGGGCCACGACAGCCTCCTGGGCCTCGTCGGCGGCATGGTCGTCATGGCCCTCAGCCTGCTGCTGATGCGGTAGGAGCCCCCCCCGGCCCGGGCGGCCGCGGCTAGTCGCGGGGCGCCAGGCGCCGGCGCAGGGCGCCGGCGAAATCCTCGGCCAAGCTGTACATCGCCGGCACCAGCACCAGCGTCAGCACCGTCGCCACCGCCAGGCCGTAAATCACGGCGATGGCCATGGGCTTCCACATTGCGCTGGTTTCGGTGCCCGCGACCAGCGCCGGAGGCCAGGTGTGAATATCGAGGCTGTAGCCGATCGCCATGGGCAGCAGGCCCAGGATCGTGGTCGTCGCCGTCAGCAGCACCGGCCGCAGGCGCAGCCGCCCGGCGGCGATGATGGCCGCGCGGGCGTCCGGCCCCTCCGCCTGATGCTGGCGGGCGCAGTCGATCAGCACAATCGCGTTGTTCACCACGATGCCCGCCAGGCTAATCAGCCCCACGCCGGTCATCACCACCCCGAAGCGCATGTGGTTCAGCAGCAGCCCCCACATCACGCCGACCATCGAGAGGATGACGGAAAAGAAAATGATCAGCGGCAGCACCGCCGAGTTGAACTGGACGACCAGGATCACCAGGATCAGGCCGGCGGCGACCGCGAAGGCCTTCAGCAGGAAGATCCCCGACTCGCGCATCTCCTCGGTGTCGCCGGTGTATTCGATGGCGTAGCCGCGCGGCAGGCGGAGCGGCGCGACGCGCTGGCGGACATCGGCGAGGATCTTGTCGACCCCGCGCCCCTGGTTGTTGCCGGTGAGGGTCACCACGCGCTTCTGCTGCTTGCGCTGAATCGCCCCGCGCCCGCCCGTGTACTCGAGGCGGCCCAGCGAGGAAAGCGGCACCGCCGCGCCCCCAGGGACCGGGATGAAGACCTGGTCGAGCAGGTTCATCGTGCTGCGCTGCTCCCACGGCAGCCGCAGCGTGATGTCGTACTCGTCCTCGTCGGCCCGGAAGCGGCTGCTCTCGATGCCGTAGATGGCCATGCGCAGGAAGCGTCCGATCTCGGCCGTGTCCAGCCCGAGCAGCGCGGCGCGTGGGCGGTCCACGCGGAACTGGAGCTCCGGCAGCGCCTTTTCCAGGTCGCTCTGGAGGTCCACCAGCCCGGGCACCGTCTCGATCGCCCGGGTGACCTCGGCGGCGAACTGCTCCAGCACCTCGAAGTCGTCTCCCGAAATTTCGATCGCCACCGGTTCGCCGGTGGGCGGACCGCCCTCCTCGACCTTGACTTTCACCTCGGCGCCGGGAATCACCCCGATGTCGCCGCGGATGGCCTCGACCACCTGCAGGGAGTTGGTCTGCCGGTCGGCCGGCTCGAGGAACTCGATGTAGATGCCGCCCTGATGCGTCGCCGCCACGCCGCCGCCGAACGCCATGGCATTCTGCGCTCCGACGGTGGTCAGGTAGAACTTCACGTCCGGATGCCGGGCGATCCGGTCCTCGATGGCCCGCAGCGCCGCGTCCGTGCGCGCGATGCCCGTGCCCTGGGGGAACTTGAGGTCCACCGTGGCGTTACGCGGGTCCGTTTCCGGAAACAGCTCGAAGCCCAGATTCCGCCCGGCGTAGATCTGCACGCTCAGTACCAGGAAGGCGAAGCCCAGCAGCAGCACCGGCACGCGGTGCCGCAGCGCGGCCCGCAGCAGCCGCTCGTAGCCGGCCACAAACCAATGCGTCTTCTCCTGCGCGTCCCGGGGGCGGGCCTGGATGAACACGGAACAGATCGCCGGATTGATCACCATCGCGACGAACAGCGACGCCGCCAACACCACGATCAGCGTCCGCGGCAGGAAGCCCATGAACTGCCCCATGACGTCCGGCCAGAACAGCAGCGGCCAGAACGCCACCAGGGTCGTCAGGGTCGAGGTGATCACCGGCCAGGCCACTTCGCTGGCGCCGCGCCGCGCGGCTTCGGTGCGCGACAGCCCCTCTGTCCGCAGCCGGTAGATGTTCTCCACGATCACGATCGCGTTGTCCACGAGCATCCCCACCGCCAGCACCAGGCTGAACAGCACGATCATGTTCAGCGTCGTGCCGTGCACCGCCATCAGCGTGAAGGCCGTCAGCATCGAGAACGGGATCGCCAGCCCCACGAAAACCGCATTGCGCAGCCCCAGAAAAACCAGCAGCACCACCACCACCAACAGAAACCCCGTGGCGACGTTGCTTTCCAGCTCCCGGATCATCATGTCGATGTAGTACGACATGTCCATGACCTCGGTCAGTTTCACGTCCGGGGGCAGCCCCGCCCCGGCGAGCACCTGCTTGACCTGAGCGATCAGCCGCACCGCGTTGATGCCCGAGCGCTTCTTCAGGCTCAGCGACACGCAGGGCTGGCCGTTCAGGCGGGAGATCGAATCCAGGTCCTTGAAGGTGTCCGCGACCGTCGCGATGTCCGTTAGGTAGACCGGACGGCCGTCATGCTCGGCCAGCAGGATCTCCCGCAGCTCGGGCACCCGCTGGAACTCGCCGGGGATGCGCACCTGGAACTTGTCGCCCGCCACCTCGATGTTGCCGGCTGACACCGTCACGTTCTCCTGCGCAATCCGGCCCATCACCGTGCCCAGCGGGATGCGGTAGGCGATCAGTCGCGACAGGTCGATCTCCACCCGGATCTCGCGCACGCGCGTCCCGGCCACGTCCGCGCTCCGGATGCCCGGCAGCCGTTCGAGCCGGTCCTGCAGGTCCTCCGCCAGGATTTTCAGCCGGTCCAGGTCGTCCGTGCCCGACAGCGCGAAGATGTACACCGGGTAGTCCGAGCTGAAGTTGAACGCCTCCACCACCGGTTCGTCCAGGTCCGCCGGCAGGTCCGGCTGGGCCAGGTCCACCTTGTCCTTCACCCGCTGCCGGGCCCGTTCGATGTCTTCCCCGGCCATGAACTCGACCACCAGGCTGGCAACGTTCTCCGCCGAGGTCGAACGGATCTCCTTGACGCCTTCGACGTCGTTGAGCCGCTTCTCGATCTGGACCGTCACCAGCTTCTCCATCTCCTCGGGCGCGGTGCCCTCGTAGAAGGCCGTGACGAAAACATAGGGGATGGTAATGTCGGGGGTGCCTTCGCGCGGCAGCGTCAGGTAGCTGACCGTGCCGGCAACCACCAGCACGCCGAGGAACACGAACACCGCCGTGCGGAACTTGATGGCGTAGTTGGACAGGAGCATGGGCGGCGTACCTTCCCGCGGCTATTCCGCCGCCGGGGCGTCCGCCCTCGGCGCTTCGGCCGCCGTCTCGGCGGGGCCCTGTTCCGCCACGGCCATGCCGTCCTGCAGGCCGCGGTGGCCCTCGACCACCACGCGTTCGCCCGACGCCACGCCGGCCTCGAGTACGGCCTCGTGGCCGAACAGCGCCCCCACCAGCACCCGCCGCCGGACCGCCCGGCTGGCCTGCTCCAGAAACACATAATGCTCGCCCTTGCGGGGCACCACCGCCGCCAGCGGCACCACCACCGCCGCCGCGCGCATCCGACGCAACAGCGACACCTGGGCGATCATGCCCGCCTTCAGCGCGCCCGCGGTGTTGTCCGTCTCCAGCTCCACCGTGAACGAATTGCTGTCGCGCGCCGCCTGGCTGGAGACGAAGGCCACCGTTCCGGTGAACTCCCGGCCGGGAAGCGCCGCCAGCGTGAAGGGCTTCTCCTGCCCGGGCGCCACCGCCGCGATGTCCTGCTCCGGCACCTCAAAGGCCACCTTCGCCCGGTCCAGCCGGACCACCCGGAACACCGCCTGGCCTTCGTTGGCGTAATCGCCGACCTCGACAAGGCGGTCCACGATCACCCCGGCGAACGGCGCGCGCACTTCGCACTGGGACAGCATGACCTCCGCCTCTTCCCGCGCGATCTCCGCCGCCTCCTGGCGGCGCTGGATCGCCTCGTAATCGCTGGCCGACACCGCGCCGGTCTTTTCCAACTCCCGCCACCGCTTGAGGTCCCGCGCCGCGTCGCGCACTTCGATGTCGGCGCGCCGCCGGGCGGCCGCCCACAGGCGCGCGTCTACCCGCAGCAGGATCTGCCCGGCCGATACCGCGGCGCCCTTGTCGGCCAGGATCTCGACGACCCGGCCCGCGCGTTCCGCCGGCAGGCGAGCCTCCTGGATGGGCTCGATCCGCCCGGGCAGCAGGATCACGTCCGGCACGTCCCGGGGCACCACTTCCAGTACGCGCACCGCCACCGGCCGCTCCGCTTCGGCCGCGGCCGGCTCGGCCGGCTTCCGCATCCTGACGAACGCCACGATCAGCACCCCGACCACCGCCAGCAGGCCCCAGGCCAGCAGGCTTCCTTTCCGGTTGCGAATCCAGTTGCCGGTCTTCATGGCTCCTCTCCCGCCTCATGCTCCTGGCCGCTGGCCTGCTGCAGGCGGGCCCGGGCGTTCATGTGCTCGTGCAGCGCCTGCAGACGCGTCAGCCGCGCGATGTTGACGGCCAGGTTGGCGTCGGTATAATCCAGATTCGTGGCCAGCCCGTTTTCATAGCGCACGCGCGCGATTTCCAGGCTTTTCTCCGCCAGGGCCACCGTGTCCTGGCTGGCGGCGACGGTCTCCGCGGCCTGCTGCAGATCGAGGTAGTGCGCCTGGATCTCGAGGTCCACCTGCCGCTCGGTATCCGCCAGCGTCTCGCGGGCCTTTTCCAGTTCCAGCCGTTTTTCGCGCACGCGGTTCCGCCGCAACACCCCGTCGAAAATCTCCCATTCGGCCGTCACGCCGGCGCTCCAGCCCCAGTCCCAGACGTCCGCCGCCGTGCCGGATTCCGGATTCATCCCTTCGTAGCTGGCGAACAGGCGGAGCTGCGGGAAGAACCCGCCCTGCTCCGCGCGGATGTCCGCGGCCCACATCCCCAGGAACAGCCGCTGCTCGACCAGTTCCGGCCGCTGCTCCCGGCCCCGCCGCTGCCACTCCGCCAGCGGGCGCTCCGCGGGCCGGTATTCCAGTTCGCCGGCCAGGTCGAACTCGACCGGTTCCAGCTGGACAAGGTTCCGGAACGTCGCCCGGGCCAGGTCGGCCTGTTTGCGCGCGGCGATCAGGAGCGGCCGGTGGTTCGCCACTTTCACCCGGGCGGTCAGCACTTCGAACTCGGAAACCGTCTGCTGGCGGAAGCGCGTCTCCGCCTGCTTCAGCAGGTCCTCCAGCTGCGCCAGCGAGGCCTCCTGCACCCGCACCTGCTCGTCCGCCAGCAGGATGTCGGCAAACCCCGTGCGGATGTCGCGGATCAGCGTGTGGCGAACCGCCCGCACCCGCTCCCGGGCGACCTGCCGGTACAGCTGGGCGGCCTTCAGCGCCGAACCCACCGACCCGCCCGAATAGAGCAGCTGGCTGGCCTCCAGCCCGGCAGAGTAATTGTCTTCCCGCCCCATCTCATAGCGCGCGCCGTCAAAATCGAAGGCCGCCGCCTCGTCCAGACGCGTGTAGCCGCCCCGGGCCTTGAGTTCCGGCAGGACCTGGGCGCGCACCTGCCCGATGCGTGTTCCGGCGATCTGCTCGTCGCGCAACGCGTTCCGCGCCGCCGCCGCCTGCCGAAGTCCCAGCGCCAGGCAGTCGTCCAGCGTGTAGACCGGCCGAGCCGCCGCGGCGCCGGCGACCCCCGCCGGCGCGGCCCAAGCCAGAATTCCAATCCAAACCCCGATAATAAACCCGGATAATGCTTTTGAATAAGGCTTGAAAAAGCAAGTGCTTCACCGTGC
>CAYMTY010000068.1:0-11795 GCA_964393515.1 uncultured Verrucomicrobiota bacterium | reverse complement strand
CGGAGTGGTCGTCGCCGAGGGCCTTCATGCCCTTCTGGAACCAGGCGGAGACCTTCGGATCGGTCTGGCCGAGGACACGCGCGTGGGCGGCGTAAGCCGCC
Source organism: uncultured Verrucomicrobiota bacterium (assembly GCA_964393515.1). Classification (GTDB taxonomy): domain Bacteria; phylum Verrucomicrobiota; class Kiritimatiellia; order CAIQIC01; family Lenti-01; genus Lenti-01. The sequence goes on along the minus strand of CAYMTY010000068.1, from coordinate 11,694 downwards.
ATGCCGCGCATCCCGAAGAGCAGCGTGGAGCGCAGGGAGACGACGTCCGGATCGCCGTGGAACAGGTCGGCGGGCGGGTAGGCGGGGGCGCCGCCGGCGGCCGCGGCCGCCTTCAAAATGCGGTCGCGCATCGCCGCGTTGGCCTGGGGATCGAAATTGACGTTGGTGACGGTCATGAACAGCGCATCCATAAACAGCGCTTCGACCTTGGCGTCGGCGGGCTTGCCGTCCACGGCGCGGGCGAGGGTGATCAGCGCCGCGGTGACTTCATCCTGCAGGTTCGAGACTTCGGGGGATTTGCCGCAGGCGCCGGTCTTGGTGCAGGCCTTGCCGCCGACCGCTTGCTCGCATTGGAAACAGAACATGCTCATGGGGATCTCCTGGTTGGGTTTCTTTTTAAATTAGGGGGTATTCAGAATTCAGTATTCAGGATTCAGAATGAGGGGGGGCCGTGGAAAGTATTCAGGAGTCGGAATTCAGGATTCAGAAGGCGTTGTAGCCGGCCCCGGTGGGGCCGGTTCTTGAATGAACAACCCCGCGCCCTGCGGGCGCGGCTACAATGGGATGCGGATTTCATTCTGACTCCTGAATCCTGACTCCTGAATACTCATTCGTCATCCAAAATCGCTCCGTCGGTGGAAATCGTCACGACCTGCCAGGGGATCATTTTGCCGGAGGCCTGGAGGGCGCGCTGGACGGCGGCGGACAGGCCGCCGCAACAGGGCACTTCCATGCGCAGGACGGTGACGCTCTTGATGTCGTTGATCCGGAGCACTTCGGCCAGTTTTTCGGCGTAGTCGCCCTTGTCGAGTTTGGGGCAGCCGATGAGGGTGACTTTGTTGCGCATGAACTTGCGGTGGAAATCGGCGTAGGCGAAGGCGGTGCAGTCGGCGGCGACCAGCAGCGCGGCGTTCTGGAGGTAGGGCGCGCGGATGTTCAGCAGCTTGATCTGGACGGGCCAGTTCGTCAGTTGCGAGGCGGGCGCGCCGGGGGCTTCCGCCACCGGCGCGGCCTCAAGCTTGGGAGCCATGGATTTGGCCCTCATGCCCGGGCAACCGGCGAAGACGGGGGGCTTGGCCGCGGCGGGCGCGGGGGCCGGCGCCGAGGGATCATGCGCCTTGGCGGCGGCCATGCGGGCGGCGACGGCGGCCTCGTCGTAGTCGGCGGCTTCGCGCTCGACGATCTGGATCGCGTCGACGGGACAGGCCGGCAGGCAGTCGCCGAGGCCGTCGCAGTAGGAATCGGAAACCAGCTTGGCCTTGCCGTCGATCAGTTGGATGGCGCCTTCGTGGCAAGCGCTGACGCACAGGCCGCAGCCGTTGCAGAGGTGTTCATCGATCGAGACGATCTTGCGTTTCATGCGGTCCTCAGTTGCGAGCGGTCGAAGGACTTGGCCAGGCCGGCCAGCGTGGTTTGCTTCATTTTGCGGTGGAGCAGATTGTTTTCCTTTTCCACCAGATGGCCGAACGCGCAGGCGCGGCCCGCGCAGATCTTGGGATCGAGCATGCAGCGGTGGGGGGCGAGGGGCTCGCCGCCGGCGGCCTGGTAGACGTCGAGCAGGGTCAGCGTCTTGGGATCGCGGGCGAGGCGGATGCCGCCCTTGGGGCCGCGCTCGGCCTCCAGCACGCCCGCGTGGACGAGCCGCTGCACGATCTTGGCGAAATGGTGGTAGGAAAATCCCAGCTCCCGCGCGATGCGGGCGGAGGGCCGGAACGAGCGGTCGCCGTCGGCGATCCACAGGCAGACGTGGAGCGCGATGGAGAGGCTTTCGGGGATGTTGAGCAGGCCTTGCATGGGGGGTGGGCTTAATTTGGTATCACAATACCAGAATAAGGCCGGGGCGCAAGCGGAAAGTGGAAATTCTTGATTGGGTGGTTTTCCACACCGTGGAAAACGCCGAACTTCTTTACCCACGGGACAAGGCCATGGGGGTCGGGAAGGCTGGCGGCCATGAAGAACGGCTCACCCGGAGGGTTCGCCCTACCCGAAACCTTCCATGGGGTATTGCGGAATTTTCAGAAAATGCTCCAGGTAGGGCGAACCCTCCGGGTGAGCCGCAACTTTGTAGGCCGGCGCTCCGCGTCTCGCCGACCTTCTTCACCCATGGCGCAAGGCCATGGGGGGCGGGGAAGGTTTGGCAAGCCCCCCGCGCCCTACGTTCCGAGCCACTCGGATTGGCGGATGGTGCCGTCGAGACCGACGACCACTTCCTTGACGGGGACCTTGCGGGCGGCGCTTTCGAGGGCGCGGCGGGCGAGGGCGCTGAGACCCCGGCAGCAGGGCACTTCCATGATCATGACGGTCAGGGTGTTGATTTTGGCGTCGTCGAACCAGGAACGGATCTTCTCGACGTAGACGTCCTGGCCGTCGTCGAGCTTGGGGCAGGCGATGGCGATGGCCTTGCCTTTGAGGTGCTCGGCGTGGTAGCCGCCGAGGGCGTAGGCCACGCAGTCGGCGGTCAGCACGACGTCGGCCCCTTGGTAGTAGGGGGCCATGGGCGAGATGAGGTGGAGCTGGACGGGCCACTGGCGCAACTGCGACGGCGTGGAGCCGGGCGCGGCGGCGGGGGCGGCGTCCGCGGTGGGTTGGCGCAGATCCATCATGCGGGAACCGGGGCAGCCTTGGAAGTTCATGGGTCGTTTCCTTTCGGGGGGGGCGGGTTTTGTCAGCGAGTTGCGGTGGCCGGCGCGGCGTCGAACCGGGCTTCGAGGTCCGCCACGAAATTCTCCAGTTGCCGGGGATCGCGGTCGAACCGGCGGTCGGCGTCGAGGAACTGGGCATACATCTGGCCGACCTGCGAATCCAGCAGTTGGCGGTCGAGCCATGGGAAGAGGATCTCGTCTTCCTTGCGGATGTGCTCGCGGATGAGGGCGGCGTAGGCCAGCAGGTGCTCGCGGACGGCGGCGGCGTCGCGCGCCGCGACGCCGGCTTCGACGGCGCGGACGTGTTCGCGGCCGGCGGCGTGGTCGGTCAGCATGGCCTGGAGGATGTCGAGGCCGGAGTCGAAGTAGCGGAACAGGATGTCCTCTTCCTTGCCGTGGTGGCGGCGGTCGGCGTAGTGGCGGATGAAATCGACGCCGGCGAGCACGGTGCGGAGGTCCTCCTCGCGGTTCAGGTCGAGCTCCGCGGCCAGGCGCGGGATCAAGGCCGCCCAGCGCAGGATCCAGCGGTGTTCGGCGACGAGCTGGCGGATGGGCGGGGAGGCGGAGGCCGCCGGCGCGGCCGGGGCCCGTTCGCGGACGGGGAGCGGCGCGGTGCGGCCGGGTTCGATGATGCGGGCCAGGCGCGTCCACAGGTCGCGTTCCGCTTCCGGCGCGAGCCGGTGGATGTCCATGATTTCCCTGAACTTGCAGGAGCCCACCCCGCAGTCCACGCAGCCGATGCGGAATTCGCCGAGGAGGGCGCCGAGCGCGGGGAAATCCGCGAGCACGCTCTTGACGGGCCGTTCCAGCTGCTGTTCGAAAGTCGTTTCCATCCCGAGCTCCTATTTAAGACAATGATGTCCTAAATATACCCCGCCGGGCCGGATCCGCAAGTCCGCCGCGAAAATTTTCCCCCCGCGGGGCCGCGGTTGACGGGGGCGGGGGTTCTGGTATTTTGAGACCCGGGAGTCTGAAAAGCATGGCCTTGATCTCGAAAAGCAGCGAATACGGATTGCGGGCGGCGCTCTACATCGCGGCGCGGCCGGACGAAGCCCACGTGTCCGTCCGGGAAATGTCCGCGCAGATGGACATTTCGTTCCATTTCCTGACGAAGATCCTGCAGCGGATGACGCGGGCGGGGCTGCTGGCGTCGACGCGCGGGGCCAAGGGCGGCCTGGCGCTGGCCAAGCCGGCGGCGAAGATCACGCTGCTGGACATCGTGCGCAGCGTCGAGGGGGACGACCTGTTCCGCGAGTGCATCCTGGGGCTGGCGGGCTGCGGCGAGCAGCGGCCCTGTCCGCTGCACCGCTACTGGGGCCAGGAACGCGCGCGCATCGAGGCGCTGTTCCGCAAGATGACGCTTGCGCGCCTCGCGCGCGAAACCGCGCGCGACGGTCTGCGGTTGGCGGATTAGGGCGGTTGGGCCAATCGGAGCAGATTTCGTTTTTTGTAGCCGGTCCCGGTGGGGCCGGACATATCCAGAACAGCCCCGCGCCCAACGGGCGCGGCTACGATAAATCCAAAACGCCCTCGTCGGGGGATCAGGCCGATACGCCGGCTTCCCGATACGGGCTGCGCTGGCCGAACTGCGGGCCGCCGGCGAAGACGGCGTAGCTGAAATCCCGGTCGAGCAGCTTGTGGCGGTAGCGGGAGACGTCGACCTGGTGGCGGATCAGGGCGCCGTAGAAGCCGGACTTCTGGATGTCGCCCACGAACACCAGGCCCACGATGCGGCCGTTTTTCAGCACGAGCTTCTTGTAGATGCTGTCGCCTTCCGTCTGGCTGAGCACTTCGACGTTTTCGCGGCTTTCGTTGGGCACGAGCACCTGGCCGAAGGAAATCGCGGGCACCTGGTGGAACTGGACGGCGTTCTGGATGCCGACCGCGCCGGTGTAGACGCGCGCGCGCCCGGCCATGTTGAAGGCGGCGAACTTGCCCTGCAGGACGGCATTGAACCAGGTGGCCGAGGGCATCCGCCGGCCCGTGGCGGCGTCGTCGATTTCGATGGCGTCGCCGGCGGCGTAGACGCGGGGGGCCGAGGTCTGCAGGCGGTCGCTGACGCGGATGCCGCGGCCGGTTTCGAAGCCGGCCTGCTGGGCCAGTTCCTTGTTGGGCTCGGTGCCGGTGGCGACGACGACGAGGTCGGCCTGCACGTGGGGCTTGTCCGCCAGCGCGACGCCGGTGGCGCGGGCGGGGCCGAGAATGCCGGCGACGCTTTGGTTGAGGACGATCCGCACGCCCATGCGCTCGAGGTCGCGCTGGATGATGGCGGCGCCCTGGGCATCGAGCTGGTTGGGGAGGATCTGGCCGCAGCGTTCGACGACGGTCGTCTGGAGGCCGCGGCGGGCGAGGGCGTAGGCCGCTTCCAGCCCCGCGAAGCCCGCGCCGATCACGGCGGCGGTCCGGGCCGTTTCCGCGCGGGCGGCGATGGCTTGGGCGTCCTGCAGGGAGTGGAAGGAGACGACGCCGTCGAGTTCGCGGCCGGGGATGTCCGGGATCCAGGGGCGGGACCCGGTGGCCAGCAGCAGCGCGTCGTAGGCGACGGTTTCGCCGTTGCTGCACACGACGTTGCGGGAGGCGGCGTTGATGCGCTCGACCCGCACGCCGGAGACGTAGCGGAGGCGGCGGTCTTCCGCGAAATGCGCGGTCTTGAAATACAGGTCCGCCTCCCGCAGGCGGCCGTCCGCCAGGCGCGAGATCATGCAGCGCGAATAGGGCGGGCCGGATTCCGCGCTGATGACCTGGATTTCCGCGTCCGGATCGAGCTTCCGGAGGTCTTCGGCGGCTTGCGCGCCGGCGGCGCTGGCTCCGACAATGACGTGTTTCATGGCGTTCTCCTCAGGCGCCGGCGGACGGCTCGGGCACATCGACGACGGACAGGACGTTCATGGGGCAGGCTTCGACGCAGGCGGGCGTATCCCGGTCGGGACACAGGTCGCACTTGAGGGCCACGGCGAATTTGGAGCCCGCCGCGGAATCGGCTTCGGCGGAAGGCGAAATGACGCCGTAGGGGCAGGCCATGATGCACATCCAGCAGCCGACGCATTGCTGTTCGTGGCCCTGGTTGGTCACGATGCCGGTCGCGGGATCCTTCTGCATGCAGCCGGCCATGCAGGCGCTGACGCACAGCGGTTCGACGCAGTGGCGGCAGACCACCGGCACGGGCCCGGCCTCGTATTCGATGAAGATGCGGGTCTTGGCTTCCGGCTGTTCCAGCGCGGCCCGGGCGGCGCTGCCCGAACGGGAATGCGCCGCGACGCAGGCCTGTTCGCAGCGCTTGCAGCCCGTGCAGTCCCGGGCGTTCACGGACAGTTTTCTCATCGCGCGTTCCTCCTCCGGCGGGTTCAGGAATGGGACAGGCCCAGCTTGGCGCGCTTGGCGTCGATGTGCGCCAGGAAGGCGTCCGCGGCCTTGACGGGATCGGTTTCGACGAACACCCGGCCGCCGGTCAGGCTCTCCACGTCCTGCGTCAGGATGCGGGTGACGAGCGGGCTGCCGAGGACGGGCGGCGCCGGCGACAGGTGCAGCGCCAGCCCGAAAGCGACGGCGGTGAAGGCGTCGGCCACGGCCTTCTGCTCCATATATTCGGGGGCGGACGCCACGACGGGCAGGTCCGGCACGTCCACGCCAAGGGCGTCGGCCACGGCCACGGCGGTGCCGATGATCTTGCCGATGTCCGTGCAGCTACCGTAGGACAGGCACGGCGGCACGCCGAGCGCGCCGCAGACGGACGCCAGGCCGTCGCCGGCGTGCTTGGCCGATTCGCTGCCCATGAGATCCGCGTTCTGCATCGCGCTCGAGCAGCAGCCCGCGCCGATGACGAGGACGTCGCGTTCGATCAGCTGGCTGGCGAGCGTGGCGATGTGCGCGCCGGATTCGCCTTCGCGGACGGTGGTGCAGCCCACGAGCGCGGCGATGCCCCGGACCTGGCCGCCGGCGATCGCGTCGACCAGCGGCTGGACGGTCCCGCCCAGCGCGCCCACGACGCTTTCCGTGGTGAAGCCGGCGATGGCGGTCTGCTTCGTGGGCGGCACGTTGACCGCCCCGCGCTTGCCGAAGGCCTCCACCGCGCGGGCGAGGATGGCTTCCGCGATTTCCGCGGCCTTGTGCGGCTCGAACTCGAGGCGCTCGACGCCGGCCTGGCGGATGACCTTGTCGGTCGAGATCAGGTGGGTGTGGTATTTCGGCGCGAACTGCTCGGCCATGCTGGGCATGAGGCAGTTGTAGTCGAACGCCAGCACGTCCACGGCGCCCGTGGCCAAGACCAGCTCCTGCTGGATCCAGTTGCCGATCTGGCCGTAGAAGACGTCCTTGTATTCGGAGGCGATGTTGAAGATCTGCTGGCCCTCGCAGAGCGAGCCGTAGACCTTCAGGCCGTTCTTCGCGCCGGCCTGCCGGGCCTTGGCCTGCCAGGCCGGGTTGCGCGCGGCCTCGAGGACCTTGATCGCCAGCAGGGGCTGGTGGCCGTGCATCATCACGTTCACCGCGTCCGGATCGAGGACGCCGATGTTGACCGCGCCCGCGTTGGGCTTGGCCGTGCCCGTGAGGATTTCCTGGATGGTGGTGATGCCGTAGAGCCCGGCGTATTCGTTGGCGATGCCCATGCGCAGGCAGTGCAGAAGCAGGTCCACGACGTCGTTGTTGACGTTGGTCATGCTCTTGGAGAGGCCCGTGGCCACTTCCGAGTTGGGGCCGCCGGGGACGATGCCCAGCTGGCGCCAGACGGCGAGGCGCTTGGGCGGGGCGAGGACTTCGACGAGCTTCAGCGGCTCGTAGTCGTTGCCGTTGATCTGCTGGATGAAGAACTCGCCGAAGCGGCGGGCGACGTCGAGGTCGTCGCCCACAATGTCGAACCGGGCGGCGACGGCGCGCAGTTTTTCGGGCTCCTGGATTCGGTAGTCCGCGCGGCCTTCGCCGACGGCCTGCAGGGTGCGGGCGACGTTGCGGGCGTGGTAGACGTTGGCGGCGGTGCCCTGCGCGCACTTGGCGAGCAGGTTGCGCGCGACGATCAGGTCGGCGGTCGCGCCGCAGACGCCGCGGCTGGCCTTGCGGGTGATCTGGCAGGGGCCGTCGGTGCACAGCGTGCAGCAGACGCCGAGCGTGCCGAACGCGCACTGCGGCTGCTGGGCGGCGAACCGTTCGTAGATCGTGGCCAGCCCGTCCTTGCGGGCGACCTCGTACATGTATTCGGACAGGGGGTCCGCCGGCTGGTTGCGGTAGGCGATGGTTTCCATGGTGCGTCTCCTCGGGCGGGGTTGGCTGTTCCCGAACCGGACCCGCGGCGGTCCGGATCGTCGCGCTTAAAATAAGACATCCATGTCTTATATGTCAAGCCCGGCGCGTTCGATTCGGCGAACCGCCGGCGGAGCGGGTTCCCCCGCGCGGATCAAGCTCTCCGCGCCCTTGCGGCGCGGGTCGGAGGCTCAGGCCTTGGCCAACACGAGGGCGGAGCGGGGCGCGATTTCGCAGGAGTCGCCGGAAATGCGGCGGAGGGTTTTGACGCCGGCTTTCCGCCCGTCGACGAGCATGCGCCAACCGGCGGCGGGCAGGTGCACGGTCCGGGGCTTGGCGGTGGCGTTGAAGACGACGGCGAACAACTTTCCACCGGCCGGGCTTTGCAGGACGTAGCCGACCATGCCGGGGGCGGGCATGGCCAGGAAGGCCAGGCCGCGGCGGATGGCGGCGGCGGTTTGGAGGCGGAAGGCGGGGTGCGCCTTGCGCAGGGCGATGAGGCCGCGATAGTAGGCGACGAGGTCGGCGTGCTTCGCCTTGCGGCGCCAATCCATGGCGTTGACGGAGTCGGGCAGGTTGTAGGTGTTTTCGTGGCCCTTCTTGGAGCGGGCCATTTCTTCGCCGGCGTGCAGGAAGGCGATGCCCTGGCTGGTCAGGACGATGGCGGCGGCCAGCCGGTTCATGGCGAGGCGGTCGGCGTCCTTGAGGCCCGGGGTCGTCAGCACAAGCTTGTCCCACAGGGCGTGGTTGTCGTGGCAGGAGTCGTAGCTGACGCAATGGTGCGGCTGCTTGGCCCAGGGTCCGTGCCAGAGGTCGCCTTCGGGATAGGCGATCTGCGGGTGCGCGACGGCCGCCGCGATGCCGGTCTTGAGGCGTTCCTCGAAGCCGGGCGCGCCTTGCACGAAGCCGCCCTTACGGTGCTCGGAGACGGGGCCTTTGATGGCGTCGCGGATCGTGTCGTTGAAGGCGGCGACGCGGCGCAGGCGCGCGACGTTGGTTTTCATGGCGCGCTGGTCGGCGGGCAGGGGGCTGTTGCCGCCGGTCCAGCCTTCGCCGTAGAGGAGGATCGAGGGATCGATCTGATCCATGGCCTTGCGGATCTGGCGCATGGTTTCCAGGTCGTGCAGGCCCATGAGATCGAAGCGGAAGCCGTCGACGTGGTACTCGGTGGCCCAATAGACGAGGGAATCGAGCATCAGCTTGCGGACCATGGAGCGGTCGGAGGCGACTTCGTTGCCGCAGCCAGAGCCGTTGGAGAAGCCGCCCGCGGCGTCCTGCCGGTGGTAGTAGCCCGGGACGAGATGGTGGAAGTGGGAATCGCCGCCGCGATAGGTGTGGTTGTAGACGACGTCGAGCACGACGCGCAGCCCGGCCTGGTGCAGGCCCTGGACCATTTGCTTGAATTCGCGCACGCGCACGCGGCCGTCGCACGGATCGGTGGCGTAGGAGCCTTCGGGGACGTTGTAGTTTTCGGGATTGTAGCCCCAGTTGTACGACCGGCCCGGTTTCGTTTCGTCCACGCCGCCGTAGTCGGCGACGGGCAGCAGGTGGACGTGGGTGATGCCGAGCTCGCGGAGGTGGTCGACGCCCGTGCGGACGCCGCCGGGGCCCTGCGTGCCGCGCGCGGCCACGCCGAGATAGGTGCCGGGAAAACGGGAGCCGGCGGAGGGATGGATGGTGAAGTCGCGGACGTGGAGTTCGTAGACCACGGCGTCCACGGGCTCGGCGAAGGGCGGCTTGGCGTCGCGGGCCCAGCCGGGCGGATCGGTATCGCGCAGGTCGAGGATCATGGCGCGCTCGCCGTTGGCGCCGGTGGCGACGGCGTAGGGATCGACGGCTTCGACGGGCGCGGCCTGGCCGGGGTGGACGAGGCGGTAGCGGTAGTATTGGTTGCGCAGGTTGCCTTGGATGGTGGCGGTCCAGGTGCCCTTCGCGCCCGGGGCCAGGGGCACGACGCGCGGCGTTTCGGGTTGGTGGCCGGTCCGGAAGAGCAGCAGTTCGACGGAGCGCGCGGTGGGCGCCCAGACGCGGAACGAGGTGGCGGTCCGGGACGGCCGGACCCCGAGGTCGCGGCCGGCATAATGGAACTTTTTCGCAAATTCCTTGGAATCGAATCCGGGGGCGTTCGTGTTTCGTTTCATATCGACCTTTCGCAGATGGAGCGGAAAAGTATACCAGTCCGCCGCGGCTGTCGAGGGAGCGCAAGACCCCCGCGCCCTTGCGGCGCGGGGGAATGAGTTGCACATTCAGATCGGCTCACCCGGAGGGTTCGCCCTACCCGAAATCTTCCATGCGGCATTACGGAATATCAGAACATGTTCTAGGTAGGGCGAACTCTCCGGGTGAGCCGCGACGTTGTCTTCGCGGATCAGCCCTTCGCAAGGCCGGCGCTCCGTGCGGCGCCGACCTTCTTCACCCACGGGACAAGCCCGTGGGGGGCGAAAAAGTCCGCAAGACCCCCGCTTCTCCAAATCATTTCCACCCGCGGGCAGGGGCGGATTGGCACGCGCGCCGCCGACGTGGTATCGTGACGCGCGATTTACGGAAGGGAACTTCGGCATGAAAACGGTTATCATTGGCGGGGTGGCGGGCGGAGCGAGCACGGCGGCGCGGTTGCGGCGGCTGGACGAACAAGCCGAAATCGTGCTGCTGGAGAAGGGTCCGCACATCTCCTACGCCAACTGCGGTCTGCCGTACCATCTGGGGAAGATCATTCCGGAACGCGACTGGCTGCTGGTGATGACGCCAGAGAACTTCCGGGCGCGTTTCAATGTGGATGTGCGCGTGAACCACGAGGTGACCGCCATCGACCGGGCGAAAAAGACGGTCAAGGTCCTGAACCGGCAGACCGGGGCGGAGAGCGAAGAGCGCTACGACAAGCTGGTGATCGCGACGGGCTCGTCGCCGGTCCAGCTCCAGCTGCCGGGCATCGATCTGCCCGAGGTGCTCCCTCTCTGGACGCTGGAGGACATGGACCGCATCGCCCAGAAGCTCGACGCGGGCGCCAGGCGCGCGATCGTGGTCGGTGGCGGGTTCGTGGGGATGGAACTGGCCGAGAGCCTGCGGCACCGCGGGCTGGACGTGACGCTGCTGGAAATGGGCCGGCAGCTCCTGCCGACGATGGACGAAGAAATGAGCTCGTTGCTGGCCGAAGAACTGCGGCTGGCGGGCATCGTCGTCGAACTGGGCGCGACGGTGTCGGCGTTCGCGCCGGCCGCGGACGGCGGGGTGACGGCGACGGTGAAGGACGGACGGTCGTGGACGGCGGACGTGGTGGCGCTGTGCGTGGGCGTGAAGCCCAATTCCGCGCTGGCGAAACACGCGGGGGTGGAGACGGGGCCCAAGGGGCATATCGTGACCGACGCGCGGATGGGCACGGAGGATCCCGACGTGTTCGCCGTGGGCGACGTCGTGGAAGTGGTGGATCCGGTCTTCGGTGCGCAGACGGCGGTCCCGCTGGCGGGGCCGGCGAACCGGCAGGGCCGCATCGCGGCGGACGCCATCCTGGGCCGCGAGCACCGCTACGAAGGCACCTTCGGGGCGTCGGTGGTGAAGGTCGGCAAGCTGACGGCCGCCAGCTGCGGGCACACGGAGGCGCGGCTGAAGGCCATGGGCAAGAAATACCAAAAGGTCTATCTGCACGCCGGCTCGCACGCGGGCTACTATCCGGGCGCGACGACGCTGCACATCAAGCTGCTGTTTGGCGACGACGGAAAAATCTACGGCGGGCAGGTCATCGGGGCCGAAGGCGCGGACAAGCGCGCGGACGTGCTGGCGACGGCGATGCGCGCGGGCATGGACGTGCGCCAGCTCGCGGAGC
>CAYMTY010000067.1:0-12023 GCA_964393515.1 uncultured Verrucomicrobiota bacterium | reverse complement strand
CCATCCGGGGCATGATCGCCGGTTTTGGCGGCGCGCCGAACCTCGGCGGCACGCCCCCCGGCCGCCGCCACAACACGCCCGCCACCGCCGCCGCCGGCGCCCTGCGCGAGCAGGTCTTCCGCGGCCGCAAGCTCGTCGTCCAGATCACCCCCACCCGCTCCGAAAAGAAAAACATCCCCGTCTTCGTCGAGGAGCTGGATGCCCAGCAGCTGCACCGGGACGGCGTGTTCGCGGAGCCGCCCGTCATGATCGCCGGCGACCAGCTCACCCACATCATCACCGAAATCGGCATCGCGTACCTCGACAAGTGCCCCGATGCCGAAACGCGCCAGAAAGCCGTGGCCGCCGTCGCCGGCGACACCCCCGTCGGCCGGACCGCCCCGGCCGCCACGCGCGACGCCCTGCGCGCCGCCGGCATCGTCCGCACCGTGGCCGACCTCGGCATCGATCCCGCCGCGGCCACGACGGACCTGCTGGCGGCCCATTCGCTGGAAGACCTCGTCGCCGCTTCCGGCGGCCTGTATCAAATCCCGCCCGGTTGCACGGGCTGAGGGTTCCGGGCCGGATCTGCCGCAAAAAATCGCCGGCCGTTTGGCGGCCGGCGATTTGGCATCCGCGGTTTCCGGTCTATTGGAAAACGAAGACGTTGACCGGCTTGCCCGGCCGTTCGTCGGCTTCCGCGACGGTGGCGGTCAGCTTCATGCCGGTCTTGGGCTCGGCGACTTCCACGCGGCCGGACGCCTTCAATCCGTTTTCGAACTGCACGATGCCGAACTGCAGGAATTTCTTCGTGTAGCCCTCGGGCAGGTTCCAGACCCGCGTCCAGGCCAGCAGCGTGCAGGGACCTTCGAGATCGAAGGTGGACCAGCCCTTGCCGGTGACGGGATCGCGCCGCGCGCCGCATTTGGCGCAGATCATCGGCGCCGGATAGAAGATTTCCCCGCAGCCCTCGCACTTGTAGGCTTGGATCTTGGGGGCCTTGACGTCGTACATGCTGAAATCGATCATGATGGCGTCCTCCTATTCCTTGGCGCAGATGACGGCGACGACGTTGTTGCCGAAGCCGCCGAAGTTGACGGACATCCCGACCTTGGGGTCCTTGACCTGCCGGCCCGGCTCGGCCTCGCCCCGCAGCTGGCGGACGAGTTCCACCACCTGCGACACGCCCGTGCCGCCCACCGGATGGCCCTTCGATTTCAGGCCGCCCGACGGATTGATCGGCAGGCGCCCGTCGATCCGGGTTTCGCCCTTGCGCACGGCCAGATAGGCCTTGCCGCGCTCGAACAGGCCGACTTCCTCGCTGATGGCGAGCTCGAGGATGACGAACGCGTCGTGGAGTTCGGCGAAGTCGATGTCCTTCGGGCCCATCCCCGCCATTTTGTACGCCTTTTCGCCGGCGAGGCGCACGGCTTCGAGCCGGAGCGGGTCCTTGCGGTTGTGCACGCAATGGGTGTCCGTCGCGCTCGCCACGCCGGCGATGCGGACGGGCTTCTTCTTGAATTCCTTGGCGATGGGCGCGTCCATATTGACCAGCAGCACAGCGGCCGCGCCGTCCGTGACCGGGCAGGTCGAGTACATGCGCAGCGGCTCGGCTACGTATTGGTTCACCACGTCGGCCTCGGGCCCGTCGGCGATGGCCTCGATCGTGCAAGGAAGCTGAACGTGGGCGTACTTGTTCTTGGCGCCGTTCTCGTGGTCCTTCACGGCGACCAGCGCGAGGTCGCGCTCGGTCAGGCCGTATTTTTCCATGTACATCCGGGTGAACATGCCGCCGAAGCCCGGCAGCGTCAGGCCCATATTGTATTCCGCCTCGGTGTGGAGCATCGTCGCGACGATGTCCGTCGCGTTCCAGCCCGTGACCTTGCGCATGAGCTCGCCGCCGACGACGAGGACGACGTCGGCCATTCCGGAAGCGACGGCCATATAGCCGACCTTGATGGCGCTGGCGCCGGAGGCCGGGCCGTTTTCGATCAGCTCGGCCGGCACGGGTTCCATGTCCATCTTGCTGATCATCGCCGACGCGACGGCGGTCTGGTGGCAGAACATGCCCGAGGCCATGTTGGCGACGAAGACCTGGTCGATCTCCTTGCGGCGCTCCAAAAAGCCCGCGTCCTTGAGGCAGTCCGTCGCCACATAGGCGAGGACGTCCCCCAGGTCGTATTCCGACGAATTCCCGAACCGGGTGTGCCCGATTCCCACGATTCCGACTCTGGCCATGATCGACTTACCTCTTGAAGTTGGGGATCTGCGAATATTCCGACGGCATGATGAGCTTGTCGGCGGTCTTGAGATCGGCGTCCGAGATCGGCCGGCTGCCGGTGCACTTGATGGGGCGGACCGCGTCCCACAGCGGGCGCGTCAGCACGAACGTCGGCACGCCGCCGAGCTCGTGGCGCACGTCGGGATACTGCGCCGAGCGGTCCTCGAGCTGGTATTCGATCATCCAGCGCTTGAAGCCGTTGGGGCTTTCCGCGACGATGTAGACTTCTTCCTCGCCGAGGACGTCGAGATGGTGTTCCATTTTCGCCGCGAAAAGCTGCGCGCCCACGCGCAGGCCGCGCTTGATCGTCAGCGTGTGCAGGCTCATGCCGAGCTTGGGGCTCACGTGGCGGCTGGTGACGATGCCGGCGATCACGCCGTCGATCGCCCCGACGAGCACGAATTCGTTGGCCACGCGGTAGCGGTACCAGCCGAGGATTTCCGAATACATCCGCACGGCGACGATGTCGTAGAAATCGGTGGGCACGGCGATCAGCGGAAAGATCGTGCCGAGCAGCGCGCCGACTTCTTCGCGCCGCGCTTCGCGCACGACCATCTTCTCGCCCGAGGCGAGCGTGATCAGCTTGGGCGGATACGGCTTGAGCTGGATTTCCGGCGGCCGCAGTTTCAGTTCCATTGCGTCGAGGGCCATGGTGAATTCTCCTTTTCGGTTTGCGTGTGGGGCCCATGGTGTGATCATTCGCCGGGTGATTCAAGTTGATTCCGCGGTTTCTGTTTAAGCGTTTCGATGGCGGGGCCGGGACCTTCGCCGCGGCCGGTTCCGCGCGGTTGACGGGCGCGTTTCCACGGGCGCGTTTCCCGGTTGAACCGGGAGCGGAAGTTCCACTAGAATGCGCGGCGAAGGAAACGACCATGAACCCGATGACTTCCTTGTTCCGCCGCCGCCGTTCCACCCTCCCGCGCGTGGTCGTGGCGGGCGCGCAATTCGCGGTGGTGCCCAACGAAATCCCGACGAACCTGTACCGGTGCGTGTTCTTCCTGCGCCGGGCGGTGGAGGATACGGGGGCGAAGCTGCTGGTCTTTCCCGAATCGATCACCACGGGCTTCAACCCGGCGATGCCCGCGCGCGAGCTTTACGACCTGCTCCCGCGCACCGAGGAGATGCTGACGCCGGTGCAGAAGATCTGCAAGGAGCTGAAGATCCACTGCGTGCTGCCGACTTACGAGCGCGGCTCCAAGCCCGGCGTGGTCTACAACTCGGCGTTTCTGATCGATTCGCGCGGCCAGAACCTCGGCGCCTACCGCAAGACGCACCTGTTTCCGACCGAGCGCATCGAGAACGGCGGCTGGACCACGCCGGGCGACCGCTATCCCGTGTTCCCCACGGAAATCGGCGCCATCGGCGTCCACATCTGCTACGACGGCGACTTTCCGGAGATCTCGCGGATCCTGGCGGTAAAAGGCGCCAATATCCTGTGCCGCCCGTCGGCGCTGCTGCGGAACTTCGAGATCTGGGAGGCCACCAACAAGATGCGGGCCTATGAGAACCACGTGCACCACATCGCCGTCAACGCCATCGGCTCCGACGCCGCCCACACGACCTATTTCGGGCATTCCATGATCGTCTCGCCCGTCGCGCAGACGCTCGCGCTGGCGCGCGCGGTGGACGACCTGATCTACGCCGAGCTCGATCCCGACCCGTTCCACCGCGTCAGCTACGGCTCCGACGCGCCCATGCTGTTCGACCACCTCGAGGACCGCAACGTCGGCAGCTACACCCAGGATCTGTTCGCCCCGGCGCGGGTTGCGTACGAGCCGGCCCGGCGCAGCGCCGGCCGGAAGCGAAAATAATGCGTTTCTTTTTCCGCGGCGCCCCGTATACTCTTTGCCCATGATGCGACTGTCCAGGCGAAGCGCACTCTTCCTGCTTTTCGGCGGCGGCATCCTGATGATCGGCCCGGCGGACACGCGCGCCCAGGTTCCCCTCGGCATGGCCGCCGCCGCCGACAAGGAAGAGGGCGCCCCCGACGATTCGCCCGTCGCCCTCTTCCACAGCGGTATGAGCCGGTTCGTCGCCGGCGACTACGAGAACTCCGTCCAGTTCCTCGAGCAGCTCGTCAAGGTCTTCGGCAAGGAGCCGGAGCTGCAGACCCAGATCGACCTGGCCATGTACGCGCGCGCCTGCGCGCTGTACAATCTGGGCCGGCACGCGGACGCCATCAAGGCCTTCGAGGAATACGCCGCCCAGTTCCCGCAGTCCAAGTTCGTGGACGAGGCCTGGTTCCGGGTGGGCTCCGCCCAGCAGCAGCTCGAGGAATACGACGCGGCCGTCGCGGCCTACCAGAAGCTGCGCAGCGGCTTTCCGCGCTCGTCGTTCGCCGAGGACGCGCTCTACCAGGTCGGCGTCTGCCGCCTCATCCAGGAGCAGAACGCGCTCGCCGCCGCCACGTTCAAGGATTTCATGCAGCTCTACCCCGGCAGCCCGCTCTACGGCCAGGCCGGCGCCTTCGCGGCGCGCGCCCTCTTCGACGACGGCAAGGGGACCGACTCCATCGCCATGCTCGAAACCATCGAGCAGCGTCCGCGCTCCTGGTCCGTCATCTCCTACTGCAACTTCCTCGCCTTCGAGATCGGCGACTTCATGTTCGACGACACCGAGTACGAGCTGGCCCTCAAGGCCTACCGCCGCGTCAAAACCCGCCAGGCGCTCCTGCGCCACCAGCAGGACTACGTGCGCGCCCTCGAGGCCGGCCTCGCCCGCCTCCAGTCCGTCCGCCCCACCATGACCGAGGTGCGCTCCCGCTTCCAGGAGGAGCGCCGCCTCGCCGCCGACCTCGCCCAGGCCAAGGAAATGGCCGCCAAGCTCGAGGCCCTGCCCGACTACGACGCCAACCTCTTCCACCGCATCGGCCGCTGCTTCTTCAACACCGACCGCTACTGGGAGGCCCGCGCCGCCTTCACCCGCGTCGTCGCCATCGCCCAGGACGAGGCCGTCCGCGAGGCCGGCCACTTCGACCTCATCCTCGCCATCTCCCGTCTGCGCCGCTTCGAGGACCTCGTCATCGAGGCCGACCACTACCTCGCCACCTACGACCCCGCGGGGAAATGGGAATGAGCATGCGGACCGGAGGTCAGAGGTCGGCGGTCAGAGGTCGGGAAACCTCAATGTTCAATGTTCAATATTCAATATTCACCCGAACAAGCATGGATCCGGGCTGTTCTGCAGCCCCGACGACCCCGGCGGGCGGCGGCTCGGCTCACCCGGAGGGTTCGCCCTACCCCAACAGCCGAAGCCTGGCGATTCCCCGGGTAGGGCGAGGCATCCCTGCCGAGCCGTCCTCTTTCTTTGCTCATTGGACATTGGATATTGGACATTGGACATTGCGATCGGCCGTCTGCGCCCTCCTGCTGTTCGCGGCGCCCGCAACGGCTGCCGTCTCCGGCAAGTGGGAAAAGCTCGAGGACGCCGTCCTCGGCGACGGCTACATGGACGGCGACAGCTTCCACATCCGCGCGAACAACAAGGACATCATCATCCGCCTCTACTTCGTGGACTCGCCGGAGTCCGACAAGACCCACGAGGACCGCAACGCCGAGCAGGCGGACTACTTCGGCCTGTCGCCCACCGCGGTCACGCCGCTCGGCGCCAAGGCCAAGAAGTTCACCCAGAAGCTCCTCACCGGCCAGAAGTTCACCGCCTGGACCCGCTGGGAGGACGCCATGGGCAGCAGCCAGCAGCAGCGCTTCTTCGGCGTGGTGCAGCTGGGCAAGACCGACCTGGCCGAGGAGCTCGTCGCCAACGGCCTCGCCCGCGTCTACGGCGCCTCCACCGTCATGCCCAACGGCACCTCGC
Source organism: uncultured Verrucomicrobiota bacterium (assembly GCA_964393515.1). GTDB lineage: Bacteria > Verrucomicrobiota > Kiritimatiellia > CAIQIC01 > Lenti-01 > Lenti-01. The sequence continues at coordinate 5,950 of CAYMTY010000067.1, read as the reverse complement.
CCGATTCCCAGTTCGAGCGCCTGCGCCAGCTCGAGCGCCGCGCCAAGGCCAAGCGCCTCGGCGCCTGGGCCAAGCAGAAGAAGAAGAAAATGAAGGACGGCGTCGAGATCGCCGAGGCCGAGGGCATGTTCGACGTCGAGGAAGGCGCAGAGGCCGCCCCCGGCGCCACGCCCGCCTGGGTCGAGGACGAGGAGGAGATCGGCGTCTACGCGGACAAGTGGCCCAACGTGCCGACCGTCGCCTTCCTGCGCGCCGAGTCCTTCGTCAACCGCGAACTCTTCGAGGACGCCGAGATCGAGATGCGCAAGCTCGTCCGGCGCTTCCCCGAGCACCCCCAGAAGGCGCGCATCGAGTTCTACCTGGCGCTCTCCGTCGCCATGCAGGAGCGCTTCGAGGAGGCCGTCGAGCGCTTTCAGGCCTGGCTGCAGGCCTACCCGGACCACATCCTCGCCCCCGACGTCCAGTACTGGATGCCCATCTCGCTCTACTACGACGGCAAGTACACCGAGGCGCTCCCCTACTTCGACGCCTACGCCGAGAAAAACCCCATGAGCATCTACGCGCCCGAGGCCACCTACCGCGCCGCCTGCTGCCGCTACGCCCTCGAAGACTACGAACGCACTGCCGCCGACACCGCCGCCTGGCTCGCCCAGAACCCCAACCACTACTTCCGCCACGAGGCCGCCATCATGCGCGGCGACGCCCTGGCCGTCCTCGGCGAGTTCGACGAGGCCAAGGCCGCCTACCGGCTCGCCCTGGTTCCCGCCGCCGGCCCCTTCTACTACATGGCCCTCACCCAGGTTTCCCGCGTTTACAAGGCCCTGGCCGAGGAACAGGACTACCGCGACATGTCCGCCGCCTACGTCCAGTTCATCAAGGACATGCCCAACGACGGCAACATCATCGACGCCGCCTACAACGCCGGCTGGGCCCTGCGCCAGATCAAGCGCCCCGACCAGGCCCGCGTCCTCTACTGGCAGATGATCGAACGCCACGGCAACACCCCCGCCTGGGAGGGCTTCGACCTGATGCTCACCGACCTCGCCGGCATGTACCCGCGCGGCACCGACGAATACGCGCAGGAGCTGCGCGCCCGCTACGAAAAGGCCCTCGCCAGCCAGCGCCTCACCCTCGCCGCCCGCCTCGCCTGGGCCGAAGCCCAGACCCTCCCCGCCGACCAGCAGGCCCGCGCCCTCGCCGTCTTCGCCGGCCGCTTCAAGCCCGAATACCTCGGTGCCGAAACCCTCGTCTGGCTCGGCCAGGCCTGGATCGAAAACGCCATGCCCGCCAACGGCATCCCCAACCTCGAACTCCTGCTCGAGAAGTACCCCGACTCCCGCCACGTGCCCCAGGCCCAGACCCTTTTGGCCCAGCAGGCCCTCGACAACAAGGACTACGGCGCCGCCTACGCCCTCGCCGAGTCCGTCCTCGCCAACGCCGCCGAGATCGAATACGTCATCGAAGCCACCTTCTGCCGCGCCGAGGCCCTCCTCGGCCTCGGCCGCCACGGCGAGGCCATCAGCGACTACAACGCCATCCTCGCCAACCGCGCCGCCCCCCGCCGCCTCAAGCCCGATGCCCTCCTCGGCATCGCCGCCTGCATGGAAGCCCAGAAGGAATACGCCCAGGCCGTCGCCTACTACCAGCGCGTCTACGTCCTCTACGGCGCCTACAAAAAAGCCGTCGTCACCGCCTACCTCCGCAGCGGCGACTGCTTCGAAAAGCTCGGCGACAAGGCCGCCGCCCTCAAGACCTACCAGGAATTCCTGGCGAGCGACTTCGCCCCCGGCACCGCCGCCGCCGCCTTCGCCCGCCAGCGCATCGCCGCCCTCGCCGGAGGCGCCACATGAGATTTTTCCACACCATGGAAAAAAGTTTCGCGGTTTTTCCACGCTATGGAAAAAAGTTTTCCACACTGTGGAAAACTTCTCTGGTGGAGCCCCGACGCCCTCGCCGGGGGGCGGTTCGGCTGTTCCCTTGGACATGGGACATGGGACATGGGATATGGGAGATTGCATCCCATTCCCGGCTCCCGTTCCGATCCCATTTCATCATTCCGCTTTCAGCCCTCATCCTTCTGGCCGCGCTCGCGCCGCAGGCGCGCGCGCAGCTTGGGCCCTACCCCATCCGCACCAAGCAGGCGGAGTTCGAGGCCACGCTCGTCAAGCGCGAACGGGACACCCTCTGGATCGAACGGCGCTCCGCCGACGGCGGGCGCGCCCCGCAGGTCGGCATCCCCGTGGCCGACATCCTCGCCATCGCCATGCCCCGGCCCGCCCTGTTCGCCGCGGTCGAGAAGATCCGCTCCGCCCCCGCCGCCACCGACGCCCAGTTCGCCGCCGCCCACGCCGCCCTCGACAAGTTCATCCTCCAGACCAAAGCCCTGCGCGACCTGCCCGGCATCCCCGCCAACGAGGCCATGCTCCTCAAGGGCAAGCTGTTTTCCAAGAAAACCCTCTGGCGCGAGGCCATCCGCCAGTACGAGGACCTCGTCACCAAGGCCGCCGGCACGGCCGTCGCCACCAACGCCCAGCTCCTCGCCGGCATCGCCTACTCCCGCAGCGGCGAGCACCAGTTCGCCGTCGAATACCTCGGCGGCATGCCCCTGCCCGAGGAGGACGAGGAGCTCCTCTCCGACCTGCTCTTCGCCCTCGGCAACTCCTACTTCGCCCTCGGCAACTACGACAACGCCCTGCTCTCCTACCTCCCGCTCGTCGTCTTCTACCCCTACGTCTACGGCAACGAGGCCCGCGGCCTCGCCGCCGCCCTCGCCTGCTACGCCGAACTCAAGGAGTGGGAACCCCTCTACCGCACCGTCCAGGAGATCAAGACCGGCTATCCCGGCTCCCCCGCCGAACAGGTCGCCGACAAGTTCCTCGCCGATTACCAGGCCGAACTCCAGGAGGCCGGCCAGTTCGTCGATGCCGCCAAGATCACCTCCGCAGACGGCGCCGCCGCCGGCGGCGCCGCCCCGACCAATGCGCCCGCCGCCTCCACGAACCCGCCCGCCCCGGCCGACGTGAAACCATGAAATCCCCAATGTTCAATATTCACCATTCAATTTTCAACCAAACGTGTTCCGGACCGGTAGGGACGCCGCGCCGCCGGCGTCCGAGCTGTTTATATGAACATTGGATATTGGACATTGATTATTGGACATTGAGATTTAAAACTCCGGTTCAAGCGCTCACGCAATAAGGAAATCCGCCATGAAGAAAACCCTCGCCCTCCTCGCCCTTGCCGTGCTGCTCCTGCCCCTCGGCGCCGCCTTCGCCCAGGAGGCCCCCCCGCCCGCCCCGCCCGCCGAGGCCACCGCCGCTCCTCCGCCCCAGTCCCAATCCCTGTGGCAGCGCTACATCGTGCCCCTCGGGTGGTGCGGCTATCCGCTCGCGCTGTGCTCCATCGGTGTCGTCACTATGATCATTCTCAACGTCCGGATGGTCACCCGTAAGAACCTCATGCCGGTCGGCGTCGTCATCCCCCTGCGCACCGCCGCCGAACAGCGGGACGTCGGCCAGATGTACTCCCTCGCCCGGGCCACGCCCAACCTCTTCACCAAGGGCCTCCTGCCCGGCCTGCGCAAGATCAATCCCGAGGACCCCGCCGCCTCCAAGCCGGACATGGAAGGCGCCATCGCCGAGGCCGTCGGCCGCGAGGAGGCCCAGGTCAGTTTCTGGATCAACTTCCTCTCCCTGTTCGCCAGCATCTCCCCCATGGTCGGCCTGCTCGGCACCGTCTCCGGCATGATCGGCGCCTTCGGCAAGATCGGCTCGGGCGGCATGGGCAAGCCCGAACTCCTCGCCGAATACATCAAGGAGGCGCTCTTCACCACCGCCGCCGGCCTTATGATCGCCATCCCGGCCATCTTCGCCTTCTTCATCTTCCGCAACAACCTCTCCCGCATCATCCGCGACGCCGAAGGCGAATACTCCCTCCTCCTGGATTCCCTTACCGGCACCACCAACCTGTTCGCCGAGGCCGAACCCGCCGCCGCGCCGGTCGAGAACGAAACCTGAGGTTTTTCCCCGAACCGTTGAACCGTGAACCCGGAACCGTGAACCGCCAACCATGAAGCTCCGCAAGCCAGACGAGCCGGAAGCCAACGTCGACATGACCCCCATGATCGACTGCGTCTTCCAGTTGCTCATCTTTTTCATGGTCTGCGCCACCATGAGCAAGGTGGACCAGACGCCCGAGGTGGTGCTCCCCATCGCCCCCAAGGCCGCCATTCCGGACAATCCCATCGGCCGCGGCGTCGTCAACATCGTGCCGCTGGGCACCGCCGTCGGCGACGGCGCCACCTCCGAGGACCGGCCGTTCATCATCTCCGGCCAGGTCACCGACGAACCGGGCCTGGTGACCGCCATCACCGACCGGCTCAAGACCGAGCCCAACCTGCGCATCTACATGCGCATCGACCGCAACGCCGAATACAAGACCGTCAAGCGCGCCATCCGCGCCTGCGCCAAGGCCGGCGTCTTCGACATCATCTTCGGCGCCTTCCAGAGCGAATCCGCGGGCGGAGGCCCCTGATGAAGCTGAAATTCAAGGACAACGTCAAGGCCGAGGTCGACATGACCCCCATGATCGACTGCGTCTTCCTCCTGCTCGTCTTCTTCATGGTCTCCACCACCTTCAACAAGCAGGAGGCCGACATCTCCTTCGCCCTCCCCGGCACCGCCGACCAGTCCGATGCCGTCGAAATCCCCGACGAGCAGATCGTCCAGATCACCGAGAACGGCAACGTCTTCCTCAACGACCTGGAATACGACGCGCCCACCGACCCCAACATGCCGGAACTCATCAAGACCCTCATCCTGTTCCGGCAAACGGCCGAAGCCAACAAGGTCCCGGCCATGATCACCATCGCCCCCGAAGACAACGTCAAGCAGCAGCGCGTCGTCGACGTCCTCAACGCCTGCACCGCCGCCAAGATCGCCAACGTCACGTTCGCCGTCGGCGGCGACGACGAGGAGATCTGACCATGAAGATCTTCGCCATCTGGACCGCCTTTTCGCAGACCAAAGCCGAGGACGCTGCGCAGAAGAAGCGCGCGCTCAACGCCATCCTCATTTCCCTGGGCGTCCATCTCCTGCTGATCATCGGCGCGGTCACGCTCACCATTGTCATCATCACGCCCAAGCCCAAGATGATGTTCGAGGGCAAGAAGTCGCCTTCGCTCCCGGCCCGCAAGCTGGAACACGCCATCCGCGTCAAGCAGATGCAGAAGCAGACCCGCAAGCCCCAGATCCTCCAGCGCCTCGTCACCGAGGCGCCCTCCAAGGTCGCCCTGCCCGAAATGCCCGAGATGAAGACCCCGGACATCAAGAACATGCGCGACACGCCCCTCATGAACTCCCGCGCCGGCTCCATCGGCGGCCTCGGCGGCGGCGGCGGCGGCGCCGGCCGCGGCCTCACGGGCGGCATGGGCTACTCCGACACCAAGTTCTTCGGCGAAAACGTCCGCACCCGCGCCATCACCATCTGCATGGACATCTCCCCCTCCATGGTCGCCAAGGGCGTTGTCCAGGACGTCCTCAACGAATCCATGAAGATGCTCGAGAACATGAACGTCGGCACCAAGTTCAACATCATCGTTTACGTCGACGGCGGCCTCGCCTTCGCTCCCCAGATGGTCTACGCCACGCAGGAGAACAAGGCCAAGGCCCTCGAATGGCTCAAACAGCCCTTCGACGGCCGCCGCCAGGGCAACCTGCAGGGCTTCTCCGGCTCCACCCCCCACATGGCCGTCAAGATGGCCGTCGAAATGGGTTCCGACACCGTCTTCGTCCTCTCCGACGACCCGCCCTATCTCAAGCAGGGCAACGTCGATACCGGCATCGAGATCCCCACCCACATGGAGGACATCGAAAAGTTCGTCCGCGGCATCGAGTCCACCACCGGCAAGTCCGTCCGCTTCTACCCCATCCTCTACAAGCCCTTCGAAAAC
>CAYMTY010000066.1:10959-12437 GCA_964393515.1 uncultured Verrucomicrobiota bacterium | reverse complement strand
GACCCACCGGTCCCGAGCCTGCCCCCTAAAATGCACCTAATCGCAGATGCGCCCATTTCCAAGGCTTCTCGGAATTTCAACTTGCCGGGGATCATGGGATTGACCTAGATTGCAAGGCGGGGCGCTTGCGGTTTTCAAGCGTTTCCGCGGCTGCGGAAGGTAACGCCGCTGGCGGAGGATGGCGTGCGTCCGGGATGCGGGACGGCGCGGGCCCAGGGGGGCCGCCGCCGCCGACCGGCAGCCCATGGAGAGCCAGCATGTGGTCGAACGAAAAAATGCGCGAAAAGGGGACCGCGCCAGTCGGTTCCCGGCTTGGCCTAACCGCCGGACGGCGGCCGCCCGCCGGGATCCCGGACATGCTCTTTGCGCGGGCCACTCCTCCGGTCGCCGCCTGCACCCAGGCGGGCTGCCCGCCTGCGGCTCCGCAACGGATCCCTGCCCACCGGGCCATGGCGCCGGGGCGCATCGTTGCGCGCGCGCGGCACATGGGGACGGGATCGGCGCGCGGCATGATGGCTTGCACTCCGGGGGGAACTGGGCGGAACAGTCACGGCGGCCCTCTTGCCCCGGGCCGGAAAATGGAACCGCGAAGGAGTCAACATATGAACAAGGTGGCAGGAACGCACTGGTTATCAAGTATGGCGGCATGTCTGGCGGTGGTGCTGGCTCCGGGCCGGCCCAGCCGGGCCCAGGACGCGCCGGCGGCCGGACTGCCGGCCCGGGTGTCGGAACTGGAGGCCGCCCTGACGCAGGAACGGCAACTTCGCGAAAAAACCTCGGCGGATTTCATCGCGACCTGGAAACTCCTGCAAACCGTCCGTGAAGAGGCCGGACAGCTCCGGCAGCAGGCCGCCGGGCAGTTGGATGTGTCGCGGCAATTGGCAGACAAAACAACCGCGTTGGCGGAGACCTCCCGCCAGCTCGAAGCGGCCCGGGCGGATCTGACGCGCCTGCGGCAGCAGCTGGCGGCTTTTCCCGCCCGTTCGGACGACAGCGCCAAGATCAACGAGCGGCTGATTCAGGCCCAGAATGACGTCAACCGTTTGGCCCAGGCCCTGGCCGAAGCCCAGACGCAGAACAAGGTTTTGATGCAGGCGCGGGAATTGGTGGTCCAGCAGCAGGTCCAGGAACAGCTGTCCCGCCAGGCCGCACTTGAAGCTTTGCAAGGCCAGGTCCGTCAGTTGGAAAAGGACCGGACGCTGAACGCGGCCAGGATCCGGGACTTGGATAAACAGCTGGCGCAGGCCGCCGCCCAGGCGGCGTCGGCCGCGGCAAAAGCAGCGGAGGCCGAGAAAGCATCCGGCCGGAAGCAGGCCGGGGAACAAGCGCGCAAGCTCGCCGCCGCCGATCAACAGGTCCAAGCCCTGAAAACCGCGGCGGCCCAGGCGGAAGCACAGGCGGCGGAAATTGATAAGCAGCTGACAGCGGAAAAGGCGCAGTCGTCGACCAAGATTCAGGAACTGGAGAAGGCCCTGGCC
>CAYMTY010000066.1:0-10859 GCA_964393515.1 uncultured Verrucomicrobiota bacterium | reverse complement strand
CCGCGGCCGAGCAGCAGGCGCAGGGGACCGCTAAGCGGCTGGAAGCGGAAAAGGCGCAGTCGTCGACCAAGATTCAGGAACTGGAGAAGGCCCTGGCCGCGGCGCAGGCGGAAGCCGCGAAGAAGCTCGAAGCCCAGCAGTCGCGATTGGCCGCCCTGGAGAAGGAGAAAGCCGCGTTGACCCGGTCGGTAGCCGCTGCGGAGAAGAAGAGCCAGGCGGAGCTGGCTGCGCAGGCGGAGGCTCTCGCCGCGAAGGAAAAGGCTCTGGCCGCGGCCGAGCAGCAGGCGCAGGGGACCGCTAAGCGGCTGGAAGCGGAAAAGGCCGCGGCGGCCCAGGCGCTGGCAGAAGCGACGGCAAAAAACGAGGCGGAACTGGCCCGGCAGTTGCAAGCGGAAAAAGCCCGGGTGGAAGTCTTGGGACAAGCAAAGGCTGCGCCGGCCATTGATGAGGCGGCGGCGGCGACAGCCCGAAAAGAGCAGGAACTGTCCGGCAGAATCCAGCAATTGGAGCGCGCCTTGGAGGAGGAGAAAGCCAAGCAGGCGGAACTGGTTCTTCAGCAGAAGGCTCGGAGCAGTCTGGCGGAGGGGGAGACAGGCCAGTCGCAGCAGGCCTTGAAACTTCTGCAGGAGTCTCTCGAGCAAAGGGAACGGGCCCTCTCGCAAGCCAACGAGCAGGTTGAACAACTACAAAGTGCTTTGGAATCGGCCCGTAAACTGCAGTCGAGCATTGCGCAGGATGCCGCCGAGTGCCGCGCGAAATCCCTGCGAAAAGAAGTCCAGATCATGGAACTGTCCGAGCGGGTGAAAGAGCTGGAAGCCGCTCAGAAAACGGAACCATCCCGGACGGAAGAAACACCACCGGCCACCACCGCGGCGGATTCAGCTGGCGACCGGTAATGGTTGGGCAAGGACAATCAGTCCGGGAAGGGGCAGTTCATACTGGCCGCCTATTAGCGGGGGGGGGGCGGTCACATAGAGCCGGCCGCCCGGCCGGAGCCGCCCGGGGTTGAGCGGGTTATGGCCGGCAGGAGAACGGAGCCAACGGTCGGATTCGAACCGACGACCGTCGCATTACGAATGCGGTGCTCTGCCAGCTGAGCTACGTTGGCGTCAACAGGTTGCGAAATATGCCAGAGCGCGCGTTCTCAAGTCAAGCGCCCCGGGCAATGCCGGTCCGCTCCGCATCAGCTCAGCATCAGGTCCCGCTTGTCATCCTGCAGGGAGCTTGCTAGCTTGATACTCCGGTCGGATGGCCGGATGATGATCCGGACCTGGGCCGGGAGCGATCCCGGATTGCCGGGGGCGGATATGCGTCATGTCCGAAAAGAATAAATACAAGATCTGCAAAGGGTGCGGGAATCGCAACCATCCCCAATCCCAGCAATGCGCCTGGTGCGGCTCGCGGCTGCCGGGAGTTGCGAGCTGGTTTTCCATTTTTTGCGTCACGGCCATCGTGCTGGTGCTGGTCGGCCTGGCGGTTTATTCCATGAGCAGCGGTCCGCCGTCCACCGGAAAATTCCGCCTCCCGCTCCCCGACCGTTCCGCTGGTGAAACTCCTCCGGCCGCCCCAACGACGAACCCTCCCCCGGCCCAGACAAGCGGCGCTGACGCGTTGTAGGCTCCGCCGCGCCTTCTAGCCATTTGCCTTATTCGCAGCCGCGGCCGATCCCCCGACGAGAGGGGCGGGAGCTTTAAACGCATGGCTACAATGGCGGGATGAAGCCGGCCCGCCCTCGTGCCGCTCTGATCCGACGGCTATAGTAAAACTTGAAAAGCTCTAGTCGCGCAGCACGAACCGCGCGCGGATCAACAGGACGCACCCGGCGATCAGGAGAACGCCCGCCCACCACTGGGCCGTGGCCAGCCGCTCGCCCAAGAGGAAATGCGCCAGCACCGCCGTCTGGAAGGGAATGAGCAGCATGCCGCCTTCGGAGGCAATGGGCCCCATGACGCGGATGGCGCGGTAGTAGAATACGTGGCCCAGCGTCAGCCCGATCAGCGCGGACAGCAGCAGCCACAGCCATTGGAGCCCCGCCAGCCGGAACAGGCCGTGCCAATCGCCCGCCGCGAACATCAAGCCCAGCAGCGGCACGCACGTCAGCAGGCTCACCAGGCCGTAGGCCAGGTGCGCGGGATAGTCCGCCAGGTTGCGCCGGACGAACACCACGTAGAGCCCCCAGGTCACCGCAAATCCCAGCAGCAGCCACATGCCGGCGGCCGACGTGGTATCCGTGCCGAGGCCGTTGGCGAACATGAGCAAGAACCCGGCCAGGGCGCACAACAAGCCCGTCCAGAACACGGGCGAGCACGCCAGCGGCCGTTCGCCGGGCAGCAGCCAGAAGCCGAATAGAGTGGCAAAGGGAATCGAAAGGCGGCAGCCGAAGTTCAGCATGGTGGCGTTGTTGTAATAAGGAGCCAGGCCGAAGAACACCTGGGCCGTGCAATGCGCCGCCGCCGGCGCCAGCGCCGCCGCCCAGGCCGCCCGCCGTGCCGGCGGCCCCATCCGGCGCAGGGCGCGGATGACGAACGGCAGCCAGAACGTCGCCGCGAAGAAATAGCGGGCGCCGTTCGCTGTCCAGGGATCGATCAGGTGCGTGAAGTGCTCCAGCATCAGCGGCACCACCGCCCAGAAAAACAAGGCGGCAAGCATGGCGGCGCTGGCTGCCAGGTAGGCGCGAAGCTGGACGGAAGCCGACATCGGGAGCGGCACCTTACGCCGGTTCCCGCCGGATTGCCATCCGGAAAACGGCCCCGGCCGGGGGTGTGGATGCCCGCCCCAGGTGCCGCGCCGGCTCATTGTTCTTGCTTGCGGCTCCAGAAACCTGCATTGATTGACTCTGTCAATTTCCGGCCACGAGGCGATCGGATTCAAAGCCGTCTACGAAGGGTGCAGCATGGACATGGAGTCGGAATTTTGGGTCCCTTCAATTCTTTGCGAACCGGCTGCGGACGGGCTCAAGCTGATCCGGCGGGAACTGGTCCCGGGCCGGTTTCAGGCCAAGGGCGGGCTGCTCCAGTCGAAAAGTGCGGCGATCCATCTCGTGCGCGAAAACCTTTTGCCCTCGATCCGGGCACAGGGCGCGCCTATCATGAACTGCGGGAAGAAGCATCCGGCCAGGTCGCTTTCCTCCATTCTGCTGGGCCGCGACCGGATTCCCGTGCTCGCCGGCGAATTCAAGAGCTCCGGGCAGCTGCTGCGCAGCCTGCGGACGCTGTTGCAGAACGCCGCGGATGCAGATGATCGCAACCAGTTCATCGTCGGCGTGGCCGACGCTCTTTTTGACAAGCTCTGGGCCCAGGCGCAACCGGTGGCGTCCGGCCGGGCGAGTGCCGCTGGGGATGATTCGGACCAGCCGCTCACGCTGCAGTCCCTGCTGGAGATCATGCCCTGGCGGGAGGTGCCCCCCGCGCTGGAGAAGCTGCTCATCGGCGTATCCCCGCAGATCCAGTTCATCCGGCAGTTGATCCTGCAGGCGGGGCAGCATGACGGCCCCGTGCTGATTATCGGGGATACGGGCACCGGCAAGGAACTCGTGGCGCGAGCCATCCATGTCAACAGCAAGTCGAAAGATATGGGATTCATTCCCGTCAATTGCGGGGCCATTTCCAAGGACCTGCTGGAATCCGAGTTGTTCGGGCATAAAAAGGGGGCGTTCACCGGAGCCCATGCAGACAAAGAAGGCCTGTGGAAGGCGGCCGACAATGGCACGTTGTTCCTTGATGAAGTGGGTGATTTACCCATGGAGCATCAAGTCAAGGTCCTCCGCGCGTTGGATACGAAATTCATCCGCCCGGTGGGGGGCACTCATGAAATCCCGGTGAACGCCCGGGTGATTGCGGCGACGAACCGGGATCTGCCGGCCATGATGAAAGCGGGCCAGTTCCGGGCCGATCTCTACTATCGGTTGCGGTCGTTCATGATCCCGACCGAGCCCTTGGCCAAGCATCCGGAGGACATTCCGCTCCTCGCCCGGCATTTCTGGAAAGACATCGCCAAGGTTTCCGGGGCATCCCTGTCCGAGGAATTCGTCAGGGCCTTGCAGGCCATGCCTTGGCATGGAAACGTCCGGGACCTGAAATGGACGCTGGTCAGCCTGTTCCGTTATACCGGACTGGGCAATCCGACGCCGAAGCATCTGCGCACCGTCGTGTGGTATGAGAACCAGCAAGACATGCCCCGTTCGCCCGCGGCGGAAAAGATCAGTATTGATGCCCATCGGGTCGAATGCCTGATGCATCTGCGCCGGGCGGACGACGTCTTGCGCGCCTGCGAGATGGTGATCCAGCCGGTACTGGCGCGCAAACGCCCCATGCGCAAGGCATGGACACGGGCAGAAGATGCCCTCCGGCGCCATGCCGGGGAACTGGAGATCCTCTGTTCTCACCCCTTGTTGTTTACGGATAACGGGACATTCAATGCGGTTGAGCAGTTCAAATGCGGGGTTGCCGACCTTCTGCATGTCCTGCATACCCATCCGGCCCAAGCCAGGGAATTCTGGAAAAAACAGCTCTCCGGCCGGTTGCGCGATGCTTCCCGGGCCGTATTTCGGCAGGTTGACCGACTCGTGAAAGGGCTATAAACGCCGGGAGCGTCGCATGGCTCAATTACATTGGGCATGGGGGGCCGATCCACTAACTCAACTCGGTTCTGGCATCATCAGAGGGTTATCAACGAGATAACCCAACATGATCGGGGCTTGCTGAATTTAATTTTATCACCGTCCCCGATTGTTTCGGCTTCTGGGGGGTTCTTGGCACGGGAAATGCTCGGAGATCATCCGGAAACTTCAGTCGCAGCTCGGCAGGATGGGCCCGGAACCGGACGGTCAAGCGGTCGTTTGCCGAACTGATGCGCATCAGCCAGGAGTGCCCATGAGCCAATCGTTTCATTTGACGCCTTCCGAATTGAAGGCCATCACCGAGCATCGGCAGCGGATGGCCGCGGAACGGCAGGGGGAGGTCAGTATGGAGGAGGCCATTGTGGACTTCCTGGAGCATTACAAGCACAGCTGGCTGGAAGAGAAGCAGCGTCGTGACAACCAAGAACAGTTGCAGGAAATCGAGAAATATAAATGGATTCGTTCCGAGGAGGAGCGCCATGACATCGGCCTGGACCGCGCGGTATCGGAATGGAGCGCGAAGAATGCCGCCATCTGGCGGGAGGAGCGGGAATCGCTGGAACGGAATGGATTCCAACGCATGACCGTGACGGTGGCCAATCCCCACGGGCTGCATGTCCGCCCCTGTTCCCAGCTGGCGCAGTTGATGAAGCGCTATGCCTGCGATGTCTACATCTGCAAGCTCGGAATGCCGTTTTATAACTTCATGATGCACGGCAAGCCTTATATGAATGTGAAATCCATCCTGGGATTTTTATCGCTCGGCATCATCTGCAAGGATGAACTGGAGTTTCTGGCGGCGGGACCCGATGCCGCAATCGCCTTGAAGGCCATTTGCGATTTCGTCGGGCAGAAATTCGAGTATGATGAACATTGCGATTTTTCGATATGATCGGAGGCCGCCACGCCATGAAAAACACGGTTCGCATATTGCTCATGGCGGTTGCCTGCCTGGTAGCGCTGGGGTTCGTCATGCTGACCTCGCTGTACAGCGTGCATTCCGGTGGCCCCCATCGCCACCTGCTGCCCGCGAACCTGATCACCTGGCAAATCCTGGGCGCCGGCGTCGGATTGGTGCTGATGTTCGAGGTCGCGCGTGTGGACTACCGGCGCTGGCAGACCCTCGCCACCCGTTTTACGGGGGTCGTGTTCATGCTCCTGGTGGTGGTGTTCATTCCCGGCATGGGGCCTACTATCAAAGGGCTCAGGAGATGGATCTATCTGGGCCATTGGGGGTCGTTTCAGCCCTCCATCTTGGCTGGAATCGCCCTGGTCCTGCTCATGGCCTGGTGGTATCGGGACGGCAAGAAGCGCCCCGGTTATTTCTTCTGGATCCCGTTCTCATTCATCTTGTTATGGTCGGGCTTGGTTTTTTTTGAACCGGACATCACCACCGCTTTGCTGCTTCTCCTGACGGGCTGGATCATGATGATTCTCGGCCGGGAGAAGATATCCTATCTGCTTTTATACTTTTTCGGGATGGCAAATGGACTGGCCTGGATGTTCCTGCGGGATCCTATGCGGATGGATCGCATATACGCGATGACCGTGAATTCATCGGAACCCGTCAGCCTTCCGCTTTACACGCTGGCCATGGCGGCCGGCGGCTGGTCCGGCGTGGGTCTGGGCAATGGGCATTATGTCGGCTGCTTCCTCCCGGAGGCCGGCACGGAATTCATGGCGGTGTTCATCGGGGAGGAACTGGGGCTGTGGGCGTTGCTGGCCGTGCTGGTTCTGTACGCCGTGATTGCGGGTTGCGGACTCTATATCGGCGCTAAAGCCCCGGACCGGTTCGGGACTCTGCTGGCATGCGGAATCGTCACCTGGATAGCCATGCCCGTGCTGTTGACGCTGTTTTTTCTGACTACCCGGATCAATATTCACTTCCCGCTGCTCCCGTTTGTCAGCGGCGGCGGACTCCATCTTTGCATGTCGCTGATCGGGGTGGGGGTGCTGGTGAATATCGCGAGAATGAAGGAAACGGACCACAATGAGCCTGGATGACACGATGACAATGGCCGGGGCGAAACTGCGGGTTGCGCGAGGAACGGCGAACGTGAAAGGCCGCGGGCGGATTCTCCTCCTTCTCGCGTGCCTGCTGAATGCCCTTGGCTGCGTCGAGAACGCGGCGCGCCAGGATCGCTCCCCCCCGGGTGCCCCGCCCTTGGCGGAGCCCTGGTTGGATGCCCGGTTCGTTCCCGAATCCTTCTATCTGGAGGACGACCGCAACGGGCCCATCCCCCCGGCCGCCCGGGAGGTCATCCTGAAGTCAGCGCGCGACCCGTATTTGAACGAGTGCGAGTTCGTTGGGAGATACGCCGATCTGGGCGCGGTTGGCCGGGCGGAAGACCTCATTGTCTCGACTGCGGGCGCTTGCGGGTGGGGGAATGCAATGGGGCCGCTGTGGGTGCTGCGGAAAGAAGGCACGACCTACCGCGTGCTGCTCTTCGATTCGGGGTACGAGCTTTCCTTCCTGCCGCATCGCTCCAAGGGGCTTCCCGCCATTAAAGTCTCGGCATCCGCCGCCGCATGGTACGAGGAGCGTCGGTGGAGATTCGGAGGCAAGCGCTATAAGAAAACCATGGGTTTCTACGTGGACAAGGGCAATTCCGAGGATTGTCGGCGACACCCCGAGGTTTGCGATTGAACGTCGGAACCCCGCGAACAGGGACGGAGGATAATCACATGACCCGGGAATGCCTGCTGATGCCGGCCGCGCCGCAGATCCGCACACCCCATAGGCACCGGGCCAAGCCGGTCCACGCCTGGGGATCGGGCAACAAGGTGATCTGCATCGATGCCAAGGGACTGCGCCGTGCCTATGTGCCCGGTCCGCCCGTGGAGGGGCATCTGTATTGCGTTCGGGAGACCTACATTGACCAGGGCCAGGTCGGCCTGCTGCTCGTCGGCATTCGCGGTCCTGCAATGGGTTCAAAGCTGGAATGCGGATTCCTGGCCCGCCGGTTCCGCTGGGTTCATGACTGAATCCAGACTTATTCGGGAATCGCCGGCTGCTTAGTGATTTGACTGTCCCGCATGGAATGCAATCCGCTAGAATACATTGCAAATCAAACGGCTGCAGGGAGGACATCCATGGCCGGAAAACCATTCAGTTTGACAATGAAAGCGGTGATTGTGGATGAGCAGGGACGAACCCTGCTGATCCGCCGATCCAAGGCCAACAAGAACTTCACCGGCAAATGGGAATGGCCCGGCGGCAAGGTGGATCCCGGCGAGGACTTCGCCGTGGCCGCCATCCGGGAAGCCAAGGAAGAAACCGGCCTGGATGTCGAGCTGACGGGCGTGGCCGGCGTCGCCCAGTTCGAGATGGCCCGGGCCCATGTCGCCATGCTCTGCATGGAAGCCCGCATTATCGGCGGAGAAATGCAACTCAGCCACGAGCACGACGCCTTCCAATGGGTCCCCTTGTCGAAACTGCCTGAAATCGAGCTAATCGACGGCTCCGTCCGCGACTGCATGCTTAATTATGTCAGCAAGAAGACCCAGGAGGGTTGTCGAAAATGACGGACGCTAATCGCCAAAACACCAGCTCCTTCGTCTGGAAATCTCGCCCGATTTTCATTTCCTCCACATTCCGCGATATGCATGCGGAGCGGGATTTCTTGCGCAACAATGCGTTTCTGCAGCTGGGGGAGCAGCTCAAGGAGCGGTGCCATTACCTGGACACGATCGACCTCCGGCAGGGCGTGGAGACGGCTTCGGAGGCCGACGACGCGAAGCGCGAAATGCAGGTGTTGAAGGTCTGCCTCGACGAAATCAACCGGTCCAAGCCTTTCCTCGTGGCGATGCTGGGGGAACGCTATGGACACATCCCGCCCGCGGACCGCATCACCGCCGCCGCCCGCGATGCCGGGCTGCCGCCATCGGTGGATGTCGCCGGAAAGAGCGTGACGGAGCTCGAAATCCTGTATGGCGTGCTGGAGAACCCCGACCAGAGGAAGCGGAGCTGGTTCTATTTCCGCAAGCTCGACCGGACGGGCATGCCGCCCGAGGTGTCGGATAAGTTCC
The DNA here is from genome assembly GCA_964393515.1 of uncultured Verrucomicrobiota bacterium. Taxonomy (GTDB): domain Bacteria; phylum Verrucomicrobiota; class Kiritimatiellia; order CAIQIC01; family Lenti-01; genus Lenti-01. The sequence goes on along the minus strand of CAYMTY010000066.1, from coordinate 2,212 downwards.
CGGCCGAGGCGCCCAGTAACGATCCCGCATCGCCCGCCGGCAAGCTCCGCGCCCTCAAGGACCGCATCCGGCGCGAAATGCCCGACCGGGTGCGGGAGTACACGCTGAAGTGGGACTCCGCGAAGGGCGAACTGGCCGGACTGAAGGACCTCGACGATCGGATCGCCGCCGACCTGTGGCAGGATCTCCAGGCCGAAACCGCTGCCTTTTTGCGGGATGCCCCCAAGACCTGGCAGGAGGCCGATGCCCGTGCGGTGTCCGACTTCGTGTCCGAGCGTATCCGCGGCTACGTGGACCGTCCCGCCGTCACGGACCCCATGGTCAAGCATGCCATGTCCGAGGCTTCGCCCGATGCCGAATGGGGCCTCGTCGTCACCGGCGAATCCGGCAGCGGCAAGAGCAGTCTCTTTGGCCGGGTCTATGAGGCGCTGCGCGCCCAACATGACTCCGGCGAGATCGTCCTGCTATCCCACGCCGCCGGCATCTTCCCGATGTCGGGCCAGGTGGACCGGATGCTCAAGCGGTGGGTGACGGAACTGGCGAACTTTCTCGGTGTTCCTGACCCGCTTGAAACCGGAGCCAAGGAAGCGCAATCGCCGGGGTCAACGCCCCCGGCTACAGGGGGATTGTTGGGGTCGACTATAGCCGGCCGCGGTGAGGCCGGCGAATGGTCGGGCGGTGTCGGCGCGGAAGTGATTACCTCCGAGCAGATCGACATAACTTTCGCCTCCCTCCTCGGCCAGGCCGCCGCGAAAACGCGCGTCGTCGTCCTCGTGGATGCGCTAAACCAGTTCGAGCCGACCGTGCGGGCGGAGTACCTGACGTGGTTGCCCAAACTGTGGCCGGAGAACGCACGCTTCCTGGCCACGGCGATTCCCGGCAAGGCGACGGCGGCGCTGAAGGAGCGTAAGGGTTGCCGCGAGTTGTCAGTTCCGCCGGTATCACCCGACGAGGCACGCGAAATCGCCCGCCGATTCTATCGCGAGCGGCACCACCGCGAGGTGAATCCGAAGGTGGTGACCGCTCTGGTGGACAAGAAATCGGTCGGGAGACAACCCGCCCATGGCAATCCCCTCTGGCTCGCACTCGCATTGCAGGAAATGAACCTGCTGGAGGCGGACGACTACGAGCGGGCCGAGCGCGAGTATGCCCGGCTGCCGGGCGCGGAGCGGATGCAGGCCCTGCAGCTCGACGAAGCGGCAAAATTCCCTCCCGATGTGACCGGCGCCTATGGCGAACTGCTCGCCCGCGCCGAACGCGCCTTCGGCAAGGCGTGGGCGGATACCTTCGTAGACCTGATCGCCGTCAGCCGGTCTGGCTGGCGCGAAAGCGACCTGAAGGAACTGATGCCCAAGGTCTCCGGCCAGCCATGGGACGACCTCGCCTTCGCTGCCGTCCGCCGCGCCCTCGGCGCGCACGTCGTCCAGCGCGGGGCCTACGCCCAGTGGGACTTCTTCCACGCCGCACTGCGCGAAACCATCCTGCGCCGGAACTTGGCTGAAGAATCCGCGCACAAGCGCCTGCACGGACTCCTTGCGGATCATTTGCTGGGCCAGCCGGCCAACGATCCCCTGCGCATCAGCGAGACAATGGTGCATCTCGTGGGCCTGGGCGACTGCGGCCGGGCGGCGGGGTATCTGGCAGGGTTACAGCCGCTTAAGTGGACAGAGCCCAATGACAAGGCCGCCCTCGCCGGTGCCGTCTCCGTTCTCGTCCAAGCTATCCAGTCCGCGCCGGACGACGCGGCCCGCGACCGCCTTGTCGCCTGGATTGCCGAACTGCTTGGCGGGGACGACAACGCTCGCTCCGGCCGCGTCGCCAACGCCGTTATCTTCGACCTCAACAATGCCCTTGCCGTGACTGGCGAGACACGGACCGAAGTGCCGCGCGGGCGGCTGTTGGGGGCGTCGGCGCGCGTCTTGGATGAACTGCGGCAGAGAAACCCGCAGAGCGCGGTCTACGCGCGCGACCTGTCGGTGAGCTACAACAAACTAGGGGACCTGCACCTTGGCCTGGGCAACGGAGCGCAGGCGCGGTCGTTCTACGAGAAGGCTCTGGCGATCGCGGAGGAACTGCGGCAGAGAAACCCGCAGAGCGCGGACTACGCGCGCGACTTGGCGGTCAGCTATTCGAAACTAGGGGACCTGCACCGTGGCCTGGGCAACGGAGCGCAGGCGCTGTCGTTCTACGAGAAGTCGTTGGAGCTTCGGGA
>CAYMTY010000065.1:0-12663 GCA_964393515.1 uncultured Verrucomicrobiota bacterium | reverse complement strand
TCGTCCGCCAACTGGAAAAATTCCGGAAAGAGAATATCATCAAGCCCAAGAAGCTCCCGCCTCCGGCCTTCCGGGACGAGGACGGGGCGCCGTCCGAAACCCAGGCATGATTTTAAAATCTCAAATTCTCAAATTCTGTCTCCGGCTGCCGGTCGCCTGTCTCCTGCTGCTGTCCTCCTGCAGCCGCCAGAAAGAGGCCCCCGCGCCCGAGCCCATCCCGCCCATCAACGACTTCGTCCTGAAAAACCTCCTTTCCGAGTTCCCCGGCGAGATCCGCACCGGCGAATACGCCGGCCAGGTCCAGCTCGTACTCTTCTTCCGCACCGACGATCCCGCCTGCCGCGGCTCCGTCCGCGCCTGGAACGCCCTGCAGCAGGAATTCGCCGCCCGCGGCTTCACCCTCGTCGGCGCCGTCGTCGATCCCCGCGCGCCCGACGTCCTCGCCCGCGAAGCCGCCGCCCTCGGCGCCGGCTTCCCTGTCGGCCTCGCCGCCGGGCCCGTCGTCGAAGCCTTCGGCGGGACCAACGCCCTCCGCGCCATCCCCACCGCCTTCCTCCTCGCCCGCGACGGCGCCCTGCTGCGCGCCTACGCCGGGCACGAGCCCCTCGACAAGTACCGCGCCGACCTCGCCGCCGCCCTCGCCGGCCAGCCCCTCCCCGGCGCCCAGTCCAAGACCGTCAGCCCCGAGGACAACGCCCCGTGAGCCCCGCCCGCCTCCCAATTTTTTCCACAGTATGGAAAACTTTTTTCCGGTTTTTCCACACCATGGAAAAATATTTTCCACAGTGTGGAAAATTTGCCTGCGCATTCCTGGTTCTTTCGTCTGCGTGGCTGATCCGGTCCGCTTCCGCGGCGCCCTTCGCGGTTTCCGCCGCCCGCGAGACCTACGCCGGCCGGCCCGCCGTCCGTGTGGCCTTCGACTTCCCCGCCGACCACCACCTGTATGCCAGCTTCGCTGTCGCCGATTCCGCCGGCACCCCCCTCGCCGCCGTCTTCGTGCCCGAACCCGACACGAACGATCCCAACGACATCGAGCCGTCCTACTCCAGGCCCTTCGCCGCGTTCTACGCCCCGCCCGCCGCCGATTCCATTGTCGTGACCTACCAAGGCTGCCAGGGCAACCTCTGCTTTTTGCCCGAAGAGGTCACCCTCGCCATCGGGGCTTCCGGCCCGGCCCCGGCCGCCGGAACCGGGGCCAACGTCACCGGCCGCGAAGATCTTCTTCCCTCCGATCATTGTTTGCAAACATTGATACAGACAGCCAACGCGCCCCTCGCCGCCCGTGGCGAACCGCGCCGCCTCGCCGGCTACGCCGACGTCCCCGCCTTTTTGGCCTTCCTCGATCCCGCCGCCGCGCCGCCGGAAACCTCCGCGTGGCGGCTGTTCCTCGACGATCCCCGCCAGTTCTACCTGCGCCGCGGCGTGGGGCCGTCGCTCCTCCTGATCCTGATCGGCGGCATCCTGCTCAACCTGACGCCCTGCGTCCTGCCGATGATCCCCGTCAACCTCGCCATCATCGGGGCGGGGAGCGCCAATACGTCGCGCGCGGCCCGTTTCGGACTTGGCCTCGTCTACGGCCTCGGCATGGCCCTGGTTTACGGCGCGCTCGGGCTCGTCGTCGTCCTCTCCGGCTCCGTCTTCGGCACCATCAATTCCTCGCCCGTCTTCAACGGCGCCGTCGCCGTCCTCTTCGTTGCCCTCGCGCTGGCGATGTTCGACGTCTGGCAGCTCGACTTCTCCCGCTTCCGCAAAACCGGCGGCCTGGCCGGCAAGGCGCGCCTGCCGGCGGTGCTGGTGATGGGCGGCGTTTCGGCCCTGCTCGCCGGCGCCTGCGTCGCGCCGGTCCTGATCGCCGTGCTCGCCCTCGCCGGTTCGCTCTACGCGCAGGGCGTCACCCTCGCCCTTGCGCTGCCGTTTTTGCTGGGCGTCGGCATGGCCCTGCCCTGGCCGCTGGCCGCCGCCGGCCTGGCCATCCTGCCCAAGCCCGGCGCCTGGATGGAAAAGGTCAAAAAGGCCTTCGGCGTTTTGATTCTGCTGCTGGCCGCGTACTACGCGTGGAACGCCGTTTCCGCCCTCCGCGCCCCGACGGCCGCGGCCAGCGCCGGCCCGGCGCAGGCCGATTCCCCCTTCCGCCGCTTCGATTTCAGCGCCGACCCGCCGGAAGCCTTTGACGCCCTGCTGCGCGAGGCCGCCGCCTCCGGCCGGCCCGTCCTGCTCGATTTCGGCGCGCACTGGTGCAAGGCGTGCAAGCTCATGGACGCCACGACGCTGCGCGACCCCGCCGTCGTCGAAAAGCTGCGCGATGCATTCCCCATCCAGATCCTCGCCGATTTCCCCAACAAGCCCCCCGCCCGCGAAGCCCTCGCCCCCTTCGCCGTTCCGGGCTACCCCACGTTCCTGCTCTACCCCGCACCCTGAATCCGCACAAGCCCTCCCCCCCCGCATCACGGCCCGGTTTCCTCGCCAAGCACGCAGCGGGCGCCAAGAAGTCTTTCAATGCCAGGAACTTCTTGGCGACCCTGGCGCTTTTTGCGACAGGAATTCTTCGGCTCAGTCGCGCGGTCCGTAGGCCTGCACGATCTTCTCGATCAGCTTCGTCGTGGAAAGGCCCTTCACCATCGGCGCCAGCACGACCTTCCCGCCGCGCGCCTCGACGAGCTCCCGCCCGCTGACGTAGTGCGCCCAGTCCTCCGCCTTCACCAGCACGTCCGGCTGCAGCTCGGTGATCAGCGCCTGCGGCTCGTCCTCGTCGAACCACGTCACGTAGTCCACGCACTCCAGCGCCGCCAGCAGCCGCGCGCGGTTCTTTTCGTCCACGACCGGCCGCTTCTCGCCCTTGTAGCGCCGCACGCTCGCGTCCGTGTTCAGCCCCACCACCAGCACGTCGCCCAGCCGGCGCGCGTGCTCCAGATACGTCGCGTGCCCGGCATGCAGCAGGTCGAACGCCCCGTTGGTGAACACGATCTTCTTCCCCGCCGCCCGCAGCCGCGCGCACTCCTGCGCCAGCGCCCCCCGCTCCCGGATTTTTTGCTCGGCTTCTCTCATGGCAGCTCCTACCTTTCCTCCAGATACCAGAACCCCGCCTCGGAAAACACCCCAAAATGGCCGGCCCGCCCATCCTGACGCACCCCTCGGAAGTCCGCGCCCTGCTCGCGCAGCTCGACTTCCACCCCTCGCGCGTCCTCGGCCAGAATTTCCTCATCGACCGCAACATCCTGAACATCCTGCTCGCCGCCGCGGACCTGCAACCGGCCGACGCCGTCGTCGAGGTCGGTCCCGGCCTCGGCGTTCTCACCGGTGCCCTCCTCGAACGCGCCGCGGCCATCACCGCCGTCGAGAAGGACAAGCGCCTGGCCGCCTACCTCCGCGAACGCTTCGCCGGCAACGCCAAACTGAACCTGATCGAGGCCGACATTCTCGATTGTGACCTGCCGGCGCTGTTTCCCCGTCCGGGCCTGAAGCTGGTGGCCAACCTGCCCTATGCCGTCGCTGCGCGCCTGCTGGTCGAGCTGGCCGCCCTTCCCCATCCGCCGGCGCTGATCGTCGTCACCATCCAGCGCGAGGTCGCCGACCGCCTCGAAGCCCGGCCCGCGACCAAAGACTACGGCTTGCTTTCCATCCTGCTGCCGCGGCGCTACGAGATCGCCACCGTGAAGCACATTTCGCCGGCCTGTTTCTGGCCGCCGCCGGAGGTGCAATCGACCATCGTGAAACTCGCCCTCCGGGCCGAACCCCTCGGCGGCCCCGCCGACGAACTCGCGTTGCGCGCCCTGCTGCGCCATGCCTTCTCTCGCCGCCGCAAGACCCTGGGCCGCTCGCTGCGCGACCTCGTCGCGGATCCCCTCCCCGCCCTCGCCGCCGCCGGCATCGCCCCGGCCGCCCGCGCCGAGGAGTTGCCGCCTGAAACCTGGCCCGCCCTGCTGCGCGCCCTGCCCCCGCAAGCCGGACCCCCGGGTTGATTATGGAAAGCATCGTCCCAGCGCCGCCGCCCAGCCTGTGGAGTTTCTGCCGGCGCAGTTTGTTCCGCGAATACGGCTGGCAATTCTTTCTGCGCCTTGTCCTGCCCCATCCCGTGCGGACGGTCCAGGCCCTGCGCACCGCCGCCGCGCTCGATGTTTCCGGCGAGATGATGACCCTGCCCGCCGCCGATCCGGAACCGCCCTTCGGCGGGCCGCGCGCCATCGTCGGCGTCGGCTTCTGCCTCAAGCCGCTGGAACCGCCTTGCCCCTCGGGCCGGTTCAACCACGACTGCGCCTTCCTCGAAAGCCTGGCCCATGCCGGCGCCCGCGAAACCCCCGCCCCGTGCCGCGAATGCGTCGTCCGGGAACTCGGGCTCCTGGCGCTGCGAACGGGCGCCGCCTTCTACCTCATGACCTCGGCCCGGGACATCCTGCGCCACGTCTACATCCCCGCGAGTGCCAACCGGACGTTCGCCGCGGGCCTGTTCGTGCTGTGCCGCTATTCGCTGCGGCCGTTCGCCGCCGGCCTGCTGGCGGCGGGCATCCGCGGCCGGCTGTGGCCGTTCGAGACCGGCGACTGCCGCGACTATCCCACCTGGCTGCGCGCGGACCGCGGGGACAAGGCCGAGCGCACCGAAATCTCCGCAGCCAGCCTCCGGACAATCCGAGCCATCCTGCTTGCGGCGGCGCCGGCCCCGGCGCGCGCGGCGGGCTTCGAAAAGCGCGGCCAGGTCTTGTTCCCGCGCGCGGCGCCATGAACGGGCTGCTCGAACGCACCGCGGATTTCTTCGTCGCCAACTTCCCCTCCGGCAAGGCGCTCGCCCTCGGCGGCCCCGCCGGCCTGGCCTGGTCTTTCGCGGCCCTGGGGCTCGCCGGCACGCTGAAACGGCGCGGCGTGCGCACCGGCTACACGCGCAAGATTTTCCATTTCCTGATCTTCGGCACCGCCGCGGCGCTGCACTGGCGCCTGGGCACCCCGGCCGTCTGCCTGTTCGGCGGCATGTGCTCGCTGGTCGTCTTCTACGCCGTGTGGCGCGGCCCCGGCCATCTTCTCTACGAAGCCCTGGCCCGGGAAAAAGACGAGCCGCACCGGACCTTCTTCATCCTCGTGCCCTACTTCACGACCCTCGCCGGTGGCCTGGCCGCCAACATCCTGTTCGGCCCCTTCGCCCTCGCCGGCTACCTCGTCGCCGGCCTGGGCGACGCGATCGGCGAACCCGTCGGCGCCCGGTTCGGCCGCCACCGCTACCGGGTTTTTTCCCGGTCTTCGGTGCCCGCCACGCGCAGCCGCGAAGGTTCGGCCGCCGTGTTCCTCATGTCGGCCGCCGCGTTCGCCCTGGCCGCCGCCGCCTCTCCGGCCATCGTCCTCGGTCCTTGGGGCTGGCTCAAGCTCGGGGTCCTCGCCGCCCTCGCGGCCCTGACGGAGGCGGTTTCGCCCCACGGCTGGGACAACGCCACCCTGCAGGTCGTCCCGGCCGCCCTCGCCTGGCTCTGGTTGGCGTGAAGCCCCCGGAAAAGGAAAAGCCCCGGCAGGGGAAAACCCGCCGGGGCTTGTGCGAATCGGGATCTAGCGGCGAGGGGGGCGTTCCTGCGCCTCGTTGACGCGAACGGCCCGATCGACGATATCGGTGTTGTTCACCTTCGCGATCGCATCGTTCGCCTGATCCGAATTGGGCATTTCCACGAAACCGAATCCGCGCGAGCGGCCGGTTTCCTTGTCTTTGATCACCCGTGCGGAGACCACTTCGCCGTACGGCTCGAACGCCGCACGCAGATCATCGTCCGTGGCCTTGAACGAGAGATTGCCGACATATATTTTCACGTAACTATCAACTCCATGTAACCCTGGGCCGCCGGTTAACCCGCCCCCCGCAAATCGGCGACCCTTGACTATGCGGAAGGTATGCCGCGGAAGATAGCAACCCCCGGGGGCCCCGCAAGACAATTCTGCAGCCATTTTTTGCGCCCCCGCGCGGCGCCGATTCTGCTTTTCCCGGGCCGCGCCATGCGGCATGCTTCCGCCCATGGATGCCAACCCTGTCCCGCCTCTGCCACCGCGCCTGCGCCTTGACCGGCCCCTGGTCGTCTTCGATGTTGAGGCCACCGGCCTCAACAAGCGCATGGACCGCATCGTCGCCATCGCCCTGGTGCGCTACGAGCCCCTCGGCACCGCCGAGCAGGTCAACTACCTGCTCAACCCCGGCGTGCCCATCCCCGAGGAGGCCACGGCCATCCACGGCATCAGCGACGCCGATGTCCGGGACGCCCCCACCTTCGCCGACATGGCCGAGATTCTTGAGCGCCACTTCGCCGGGGCCGACCTGGCCGGCTACAACATCCTCGGCTACGACATTCAGATCCTCCAGGAGGAGTTCGCCCGCGCCAGCCGCCCCTTCGTCCTCGAGGGCCGGCGCCTGCTCGACGCCCAGCGCATCTTCTTCCGCAACGAGCCGCGCGACCTCGCCGCCGCCCTGCGCTACTACTGCGGCGAAAACCACGACAACCAGCACGACGCCCTCGGCGACGTGCTGGCCACCATTCGCGTCCTCGACGGCCAGTTCCGCAAGTATCCCGAACTGCCCGCCGACCTGGACGGGCTCCACGAATACTGCGACCCGCGCGACCCGGCCTGGGTCGACCGCACCGGCCGGCTCAAGTGGTCCAAGGGCGAAGTCGTCTTCAACTTCGGCAAGTTCCAGGGCCAGTCCTTGCGCGACGCCGTGGTCAAGGATCCCAACTTCATCACCTGGCTGCTGCGCGCGGACTTCCCCGAGGACACCAAGCAGATCGTCCGCGCCGCGGTCGACGGGAAATTCCCCGCGCCGCCCGCCGCCCCGTCGGCGTGACGCGTGCATGAAAAAGCCGCCCGTGAAACGGGCGGCTTTTTGCAAACACGCGTAAACCGGTCAGTCCAGCACGCGTTCGACGGTCAGTTCGGGATTCACCCGCTCGCGCATTTCGGCCTCGATGCCGTTCTTGAGCGTGAGCATCGCATGGGGGCAGGCGTGGCACGCCCCGTGCAGGCGCAGGTTCACCGTATTTCCTTCCATGGAAACGAATTCCACATCCCCACCATGCCCCTGGATCAGGGGGCGGATCTCCTCGATGAACTGGATGACTTTCTCTTGCATCACCGGTCTCCTGTGAAAAGGTCCGCCGAACCTACCCCACGCCGGCGCGGTTTGCAAGCCGCCCGCGCGGCGCAAAAAAAACGACGGCGAATCCGCTTTGGAATTCACCGCCGTTCATGAGCCGAACCGCATTGCACGGTCCGGCCAGCGGGGCCGAATTTACTTCTTGCCCTTTTTCGCCTTCTTCGCCGCCTTCTTCGCGGGCTTCTTAGCCTTCTTAGCCTTCTTCGCCATCGTGGATTCCCCCCCTTCCCGCCTGACGCGCCAAGGCAGCCAGGGTATTTCTGAAGTTGTGCATGGAAACATTGTCCTGTGTTTCGCGTCCGCTTAAATTGAAGAAGAAGCCGCCGGTCCCGGCGGGGAAGGCCGCAACGCGCTTCGGTTGGAACCACATCTTCATCTCGTTGATCAACACACTAATGCGAAGTTATCAACAGCGTCAACTGTTTTTCGGAAAATTTTTCGATTTTTTTTCGCGGGAAATTTTCTCGAGGAGGCGCACGAGCCGCCGCGCGCAAACGGTTTTCGCCGCGAGCGGCAGGTGCACCGTGCGGCCGTCCGCGCAGAAAACCGTCAGCGCGTTGCGGTCCGCCTCGAAACCGCGGTCGTTTTTCGACACGTCGTTGGCCGCGATGGCATCGAGGTTTTTCGCGCGCAGTTTGCGCTGCGCCTCGCGGGCGAGGCCGCGCGTTTCCGCCGCGAAACCGCAGAACACCTGCGCGGGTTTCTTCCGCGGCGCGAGCGTTTGGAGAATGTCGGGCGCGGCTTCCCAGGCGATGCGCGGCGGCCCGGCGCGTTTCTTGAGCTTGTGCTTCGCGGCGCGGCGCGGGCGCCAGTCCGCCGGTGCCGCGGCCATCACCAGCAGGTCGCAGCCGCGCACGCGCCGCTGCACCGCCGCGAGCATCTCCGCCGCCGTCCTCACGCGGACGACGTCCGCGCCCGGCGGCGGCGCCAGCGCAACGGGGCCCGACACGAGGCACACGTCGTGGCCCCGCGCGCGCGCGGCGGCGGCGACCGCGTAGCCCATCTTCCCGCTCGAGCGGTTGCTGACGAAGCGCACGGGATCGAGAAACTCCCGCGTGGGCCCCGCTGTCACCAGCACTTTCACGCCGTCAGCGCCCCGCAACCGCCCGGGCCACGGCCCGCAGGATCTCGCCGAGGTCGGCCAGCCGGCCGGCGCCGCGGTCGCCGCAGGCCAGTTCGCCCGTGCCGGGTCCAACGATCGTGACGCCGCGTTTTTTCAGGAGCGCGACATTTGCCTGCACCGCCGGATTCCGCCACATGCGCGTGTTCATCGCGGGGGCCACCAGCAGGGGGGCGGCCAGCGACAGCGCGGCGGCGCTGAGCACGTCGTCGGCGAAGCCATGCGCCAGCCGCGCCAGCGTCTGCGCCGAGCAAGGGGCCACCACCATCGCGGCGGCGTCCGCCGTCAGGTCCAGGTGCGTGTAGGTGGCCGGCTCCAGCTCCGCGAAAAAGCCGTGCGCCACCGGGTTGCCCGTCAGGGCCCGGAAGGTCAGCGGCCCGACGTACTGCGTGGCGCAGGCGCTCAGGACCGCCCACACGTCCCACTTCCGCCTGAGCATCAGCCGGGCCAGTTCGGCCGCCTTGTAGGCCGCGATCGAGCCCGTCACTCCCAGCAGCACTTTGGGCGCCTTAGCCATGGTAGTCCTCCCGGCGGTTGTCGTTGCGATGGCGCTCGGCGAGGATGATCGCCCGCATGTTGTCGTAGGCCTCGGCCAGGTCGTCGTTCACCACCATGTACTTGTACTCCTTCCAGTGGGAGATCTCCTCGCGCGCCTGCCGCATGCGCTTCTCGATGACCTCCAGCGCGTCCGTGCCGCGCGCCACCAGGCGGTGGCGCAGCACCTCCGCCGACGGCGGCACCACGAAGATGTCCACCAGCGTGCGCTTGAGCGGATCGCCCGCGGGCGCGGTGCGAATATAGTTGCGCACCGCCGCCGCGCCCTGCACGTCCAGGTTCATCAGCACGTCGCAGCCGTCCGCCAGGGCCGCCACCACCGGCGCCTTGGGCGAGCCGTACAGGTTGCCGTGCACGACCGCGCTTTCGATGAACCCGCCCTCCCCCAGCCGCTTTTCAAAGCCTTCGCGGGTCATGAAGTAGTAGCTCTTGCCGTCGATCTCGCCCCCGCGCGGCGCCCGGGTCGTCGCGGTGATCGCGTAGTGGATGTCCTTGAACTCCTTCTGCAGCTTGTCGCACAGCGTGGTCTTGCCCGCCCCCGACGGCGCCGACACCACGAAGACGATGTTTGTCCAGCAGGGTTTGATTCCGTTCATGACTGGCCTTCCTCCTATTCGATGTTCTGCACCTGTTCCCGGAACTGCTCGAGAACCGCCTTGAACGCCACCACCCGGCGGGCGATCTCCCCGTCATTGGCCTTGGAACCGATCGTGTTGATCTCGCGCCCCAGCTCCTGCGCCAGGAAATCCAAGGTCCGGCCGACGACTCCGCCCGCGCGCAGCAGGCGGACGGCCTGGTCCAGGTGGCTGGCCAGCCGCACCCGCTCCTCGGTGAGGTCCGCCTTGTCGGCAAACAGCGCCACCTCCTTCAGCAGCCGCTCGTCCCCCGCCAGATCGGTCCCCGGCAGCGCGGCCGCCAGGCGCTGCTGCAGGTTGGCGCGGTAGGTTTCCGCGACGCCCGGCGCGCGCGCGCCGATTTCGTCCGCCAGCCGCCGGAGCGTCGCCAGCCGTGCCCGCAGGTCGCGGCCCAAGGTGGCGCCCTCCCGCCGCCGCATGGCCTGCAGCTTCCGCAGCGCCGCGTCCAGCGCTTTTTCCACCTCGGGCCACAGGGCGGCCACTTCCCGCCCGCCATGTTCCACCGTCACGAGCCCCGGCAGCGCGAGCAGCGCCGACGCTTTCAGATCGTCCGGCAGGGCCAGCTTCCGCGCGGCGGCCTGCAGCGCGCCTACCGCCGCCCGCGCCGCGCCCAGATCCACCCGCACGCCCGCCGCTGGCGCGGCCTCCGCCCAGGCCACCCGGATCTCCCCCGTCACCCGGCCCCGCGCCAGCCGCCCCTGGACGCGCGCCTGCACCCGCGCGGCAAACGACGCCAGGCAGCGCGGCAGCCCGATGTCCACATCGAGCTGCTTGCGGTTCACGCTGCTGAGTTCCACCTCGACGCGGCCCAGGCGTCCCGCGGCCGCGCCTACGCCGCGGCCTGTCATGCTCATCAAACTCATCTCGTTCCGTTCCCGGACCGGCCGCCGCCGATCCGGCAGCCATCCTAAGCCCGCGGCGGCCGCGCCGTCAACGCGTTGCACTACTCCGCGCCGCGCGCGGACTTCTTTTTTTTCTGCGCCGGCGGGTCCGCCGGCTCCCGCACCTCGTCGGACACGATCGCGTCCCAGGCCTGCTTGTACTGCTCGGCCATGTCCGCGGAATCCAGCCAGAGGAGGTTCTCCCAGTTCGACACCTGGGCCGTGGTCGTGAAGTTGTAGCTGCCCGCCACGACCCAGCGCAGGTCGAAGACCATGAATTTGTTGTGCATCGCGGAATACTCGCCGGCGGTGTGGATCAGCGTCACGGGAATGCCTTCCTGGCGCAGCCACTCGATCAGCCGCTGCGCGCCGGCGAATTCCGCCTGGTTGGCGTCCATCTTCACCGCCACGCGCACGCCGCGCTGGTGAGCGCGCACCAGGGCCGCTGCGATCCGCGTCCGCGTGAAGGCGTAGGCGGCCACCCAGATGCTCTCCCGGCTCTTCTCGATGCCCTCCAGCACCACACCCTCGCACTCCTCGTTGAAGGCACAGAGGGCGTTGACCTGCGTCTGCACCGGGATCGGCGAATCGAACACCTCCTGCCGCGACTTGCCGTACTGCCGTTCGTACCGCTGGCGGATGTTCGTCCCGTAGAACGAGCCTTGCGACTCGGCCGCCCGGAAGGCCGCCCAGACCTCCCGCGGGACCTCGAAATAGCGGACCGCGACCGGATCATCCCCCAGCCGCACCGTCAGCGTGCCGTCCGCCGCCCCCTCCTCGCAGGCATAGGAAATGTCGTGCACCCAGGCGCTGTTGGCCTCCAGGCGCTCCTCTACCGGGGCGGCCGCCGCCCCCGCCGCCCATCCGGCGCCGAGCGCCGCCAGCATCAGCCATCGTTTATCCATGGTTCTCCTCCATCGCGGGGTTGCAGGCAGGGTAGGACAATCCGGAGCGCGATTCAACCCGGAGTTCAACCCGGAGTTTGCGCGTTGCATCGGCCCGGATCATGGGCTATCTTTCCGGACCTGATGCATTCCGGCCGCCAATCTTTCCGGGCGCGGCTCCGCGGTTTCCGCTGGACGCCGCTGTCGTCCGCCGCCTGGCGGGAGACGGCGTTCTGGGCGGTGGTCGCGGCCGGCCTGTTCTACTTGTTCCACCGGCACGGCTGCAGCCAGGAGCTGGCCGTCACCCGCGGCTCGATTTTCCTGTGGCTGCGCAGCCGCTGGACCGGAGACTACGCCTACGGCATGTTCCTGCCCCTGGCCAGCCTGGCCGCGCTGTGGCTGCGCCGCCGGGAAATCGCCGCCGCCCCCCGGCGCGCCGACTGGCGCGGCACGCTCGTCGTCGTGCTCGCCCTGGTCCTGCACTGGCTGGGCGTGCTGGCCCAGCAGGCGCGTCTCTCCGTGGCCGGCCTGATCCTCCTGCTCTGGGCCCTGCCTTTCCTTATATATGGCTGGGGCCTCGCCCGTTGGCTGTTGTTCCCCTGCGGCTACCTCTTCCTGGCCATCCCGCTCAACTTCATCGACAGCATGACCGCGCCGCTGCGGATCTTCGCCACCGTTGTCTCCGCGGCGCTCCTCAACGGCTTCGGCCTCGAGGTCCTGCGCGTCGGCTCCGGTCTCTTCTCCGGCGCCGCCAGTTCCTTCGCCTTCACCGTCGCCCCCGAATGCAGCGGCCTGCGGTCGCTGCTGGCCATGACCGCCCTCATGGCCTTCTACGCCTGGTACAGCCAGCCCGTCCTCTGGAAAAAGTGGGTGCTGTTCCTGTGTTGCATCCCCGTGGCGGTCGTCGCCAACATCTGCCGCATCATCCTCGTCGTGCTCGTCGCCGCCTTCTGGGGCCAGGAGACCGCCATGGGCCTCTGGCACGACTACTCGGGCTACCCCATCTTCCTGATCGGCATCGCGCTGATGCTGTCCCTCGACCGCCTGCTCAACCTGGACTACCCCGCCACATGGACCAAACTCAAAAACATCTTCTTGGCCCGCGCCTCTTCGTGATCGCCGCCCTGGCGGCGGGCGCCTGGGCGCTGGTGTACAAGACCGGCGTGGCGGCCAGCGACGAGGCCGGCATCGTCCTGCAGTTGCCGGACCGCGTGGGCGCCTGGGAGGGCGTCAGCCTGCTGTTCTGCCCCGACCGCACCTGCGGCGCCCAGTACGTCGCCAGCCAGGTCGCGGACACCACCCGCTGCCCCCGCTGCGGGGCCGAACTCGCCAACATGAACTGGGCCGAACGCAACATGCTCCCCGCCGACACCGGCCTCGTCCGCAAATACTATGCCCGGCCCGGCGACCGCGACGGCCTCCACGCCACCATCGTCCTCAGCGGCGACGACCGCTCCAGCATCCACCGCCCCCA
>CAYMTY010000064.1:0-14535 GCA_964393515.1 uncultured Verrucomicrobiota bacterium | reverse complement strand
GGCTGGTTTCTTTCGTGCCACATTACGGCATCTCTATCGTGATATGCTCTAGCGTGGAAAAACCCGAAAAAGTTTTTCCATTGCATGGAAAAAATCGGACCTTCCGAGGCGCTGGGGATCAGTACAGGTGGCACCAGACCTGGTGGGTGCCCACGGTCCGGCGCGCGGGCACCTCGGCGCGGCAGACGGGCATGGCCCGGGGGCAGCGCGGATGGAACGGGCAGCCCGGCGGCGGCTGCGCGGCCGAGGGTGGCTCGCCTGGCAGCGGCTGGCGCTTGCGCTTCACGCCCGGCACGGGCACGGCCGCCACCAGCGCCTGTGTGTAGGGGTGCTGGGGGGCCGTGACCACGGAGTCCGCCGGACCGACCTCCGCCAGCCGCCCGAGGTACATCACCGCGATGCGGTGCGACAAATGCCGCAGGACGCTCAAATCGTGCGCGATCATCAGGTACGCCAGCCCGTACTTCCGCCGGAGCTCCGCCAGCAGGTTGATCACCTGCGCCTGCACGCTCACGTCCAGCGCGCTGACCACCTCGTCGCACACCACCAGGTCCGGCCGCAGCGCCAGCGCGCGGGCGATGCAGATCCGCTGCCGCTGGCCGCCCGAGAACTCGAAGGGATATTTCCACAGCGCGTCCGCCGGCAGGCCGACCTCCGCCAGCAGGCGGACCGCCGCCGCCTCGCGGGTCTCGCCGCCGAGCAACCGGTGTTCGGCCAGCCCCTCCGTCAGCAGGTCGCAGACGGGCAGCCGCGGATTCAGCGACGAAAGCGGGTCCTGAAACACCATCTGAATGCGCCGGCGCTGGTCCTTGGTCAGCGGCTTGCGCTGCGCAGGGGAAAACAGCGTCTGGCCCTCCAGCTTCACCGCGCCGGCGACCGGCCGCTCTAGCCCGGCGATGACGCGGCCCAGAGTCGTCTTGCCGCAGCCCGATTCCCCGGCCAGCCCCAGGGTCTCGCCGCGCGCGAGCTCCAGCGAGATGCCGTTGACTGCGTGCACGTGGCCGTGCACGCGCGCCAGCACGCCGCGGCGAATCGGGAAGCGGACCGCCACGTCCTCCACCGCCAGCCAGGGCGTTGCCGGGACCGGATTCATGCGGACACTCTAGCGGGCCTCAGGGCGAAAGGAAACCGCGCAGTTGCTCCGCCCGCGCCGCGGCGTCGGCGCAGCCGTTTTGGTAGAGCCGTTCCAGTTTGACGCAGTCCTGGCTGTAGCGCCCCACCGCCAGCGGCTGCGAGGGGCGGATCACCAGCACGCGCCCGGCCGCCTCCTCCGCTTCGAGTTCGTCCATGGCGCGGTTGTAGGTCTCGGCCTGCCGCGCCACCGCCGCCGCCAGCGCCGGAAGCCGCCGGTACTTCCAGCGGATCGCCGCGCGCACCCACGGGCCCGGTGCGGGCTTGCGGAACCCCCGGTTGCGCGTCAACACCACCACGCGCCGCGGAAAACCGTCCGCCGCCGCCTGCCGGAACGGAACCGGATCGGCAATCCCGCCGTCGAGGTACAGTTTGCCGTTCACCCTCGCCGGCCGCCCCACCAGCGGCAGGGACGCGCTCGCCAGCAGCGCCTCGGTCAATGGCGCGTCGGTTTTGTCGAAATACACCGCCCGGCCGGTCGCGCAGTCCGTCGCCCCGATGCGAAACCGCCCCGGCGCCGCCGCGAATGCCGCGAAATCGAACGGGATGTGCCGCGGCAACTCGCGGTAGATGAACTCCATCCCGAAGGGATTCCCCGCCCGCAGCCAGTTGCGCCACGAAAAATAGCGCGGATCGCCCGCAAAGGTCGTAAAGATCCGGCGGTTGCGCCCGAACTGACCCGAGACGTACGACGCCGCGTTGCTGATGCCCGCCGAGACCCCGATGACATATGGGAACCGGATGCCCGCCTGCAGGAGGAAATCCAGCACCCCCGACGCATACTGTCCGCGCATGCCGCCGCCCTCGAGCACCAGGGCCGCATCCCCCCGCACCGGAAACTCCGCCGCCATCACCGCCTCAGAGCGCGTTCACGAAGCCGCCCGAAACGCCCGCCTCGCGCGAGAAGCCGTTCTTCTGGTAGTACTTTGGCTGCGAGGGATGCCGCGCTACCGCGTGGAACCGCTTGATGCCTCGCTCCTTGAAATGCATCCGCTTGGTCCGGTACAGGTACCGCCCCGCCTTGAAATCGCGGTACTCCGGGATCATGAAGTCGATCACGATGTCCGCCTCCGGCCCGTTCTGGCGGTAGGAAAACACGCCCACAGGCAGCATGTTGCGGAAAATCAGGCAGGTGCAGGCGGACTGCAGGTCCTCGATCGTCAAGCCGGGCGCATAGGCCTGCAGTTCGCGTTCATGGAAGAGGAAGAACCGCTTGAGGTATTCCGGGCCCACGCTTTCCGCCGGCTGCAGGTCGAAATATGCGCTGTAGCGCAGCGATTGCAACAGGTACCAGCCGTCGATTCCCGCGATCACCGCGTTGATCAGGCACACCGGCCATGACCCGATCAGCCACCCGTAGGCGGCGAACAGCACCGACCCGATCCCGTTGATCAGCCGCAGCCGGAAAACGTTGGTCATCAGCAGCGAAACCAGGATGATCAGCGAGGCCGCGTAGCCGACGCCTTCCTTCAACCAGTCGAAATTCATGCGGTTCCCTTCAAGTGCCCATACGCGCGCCGGCCGGCAGCCGGTGCCCGCGCAGGAAATCCGCGCCGGCCATGGCTTTTTTCCCTGCCGGCTGGACCTGCACCAGCCGCAGCGCGCCCGTGCCCGCTGCCACTAGCGGCCCCGCGCCCGCAGCCTCCAGAATCGTGCCCGGCGCCGCGCCCGCCGCGCCGGCCTCCACCCGTACATCGTGGATCTTCAGTAGCGCGCCGTCGGGGAGGGCGGTGTACGCGCCAGGCCACGGCGCGAATCCCCGCATCCGGTTGCAGATCGTCTCGGCGGGTAGGCTCCAGTCCACCCGGCCGTCCTCCTTGGAAAGCTTGCGGGCGAAGGTCACCTGCGCCTCGTCCTGCGGCATGCCCTGCGTCCGGCCCGCGCGGAACCCGTCCAGCACCCGCACCAGCAGTTCCGCGCCCCTGGCCGCCAATTTCGGCTCCAGGGTGCAGAACGTGTCGTCTGGCAAAATCGGATATTTCTCCTGCGCGAGGATGTCGCCCGCGTCCATCTTCGGCGTCACGTACAGCACGCTCACGCCGGTTTCGGTGTCCCCGTTGGCCAGCGCCCACTGGATCGGGCTCGCGCCGCGATACTTCGGCAGCAGCGAGGGATGCACGTTGATCGTCCCCCGCCGCGGCACCGCCAGCAGGTTTTTTTTCAGGAACTGGCCGAAGCTGGCCACCACGATCACGTCGGGCTGCAGCGCTGCCAGCTGCGCGACGAAACTCTCTGCGCTGGCGTTCTCCGGGGTGAAGATCGGCCGGCCGCGGGCCTGCGCCAGGGTTTTCAGCGTGCACGGCTGGCATTGGAGGCCGCGACCCGCCGCCCGGTCCGGCGGCGTCACCACGGCGACGAGGTCGTCGCGCCCCGCCGCGAGAATGCCCTCCAGCAGCGGGCAGGCGAGCGTCCCCGCGCCCATCAGAATGATCTTGAGCCTGTCCACGCCCCGTACGCTAGAGGCCCCCGCCTTCGCGGGCAAGGCAAAACCCGCCCGGTTGCCGGAACCGCGACTTCCGGTCGGAGACCCGAATCAGCAGACACCGCGACCGGAACCCAGCCCCCGGAACATGCCGGCAGTTTTATTTAGAGAGTGAATAATATAACGATGTATTATAATACATTGTTTAGACCATGCAATGCATATCAATCTACAATAAAGTAAGATATGGCGAAATACATTCGTCACTACTTAGACGGAATAAATGAATCATACGATGTATTATAATAAATCGAATGAAAAAGGGCAGGGGAGGGCGCGGATTGGCGTGGTCTGCAAGCATACCGGTCGCGGGCGGCGGGTGAACTGCGCTCGGCGCCCCGAGCATGCCGGTCCATTCCGGCTGTTGTCCGTAGCGCCGGCATTCGGACCGCTCGCGACAATCTGAATATATGGCCTAGCCAGAATCAATCGATCCGCGTGCAGTAGTAGTTCGCCAGGACGCCGCCGGTGGACCGGGCCTCGTCGATGCGGAACCCCGCGCGCGCCAGCAGGCCTTCGAGGATCCACGTGTAGGTGGAATATTCCTTGCGGACGTGGTCGCGCAGGCTGTCGGCGATCTCCCGGCCCTGCTCGGCTTCCATTTGGGCGATCCACGCGGCGATGTTCGCATCGCAGTTCTCCGGCGCGAACGCGACATCCATCAGGTGGAGCCGTCCGCCCGGCTTGAGCAGGCCGGCCAGCCGGGTCAGCGCCGGCTGCTTCCAGAAATCGGGCAGGTGGTGCAACGCCAGGCTGGTGTGGAGGGCGTCCAGCGGCGGCCCGTCGTGTACGTAGGTCAGGAAGCCGCCGCGGCGGCAGACGATGTTCGCCAGGCCCTCTTCCTTGGCCTTCCACTCCACGAAATCGAGCATCGCCGCCGAGGCGTCGACGGCATAGACGGTCCGGCAGCGCCGCGCGGCCAGGCGCGCGAAGGCGCCCGTGCCGCAGCCGAAATCGCCGACGACCGCGTCCGGCGGCAGGTGTAGCCGCGTCAGGATCGCCGCGTTCTCGCCGTCGATGTCCCGGAAGCGCCGATGCCGTTCGTCGTACGCCGCCACCACCGCCCGGTCGCCGAAATCGCGGTTGATCGCCACGGCTTCATCCCACGCCAGATCCAGATTCGTCTTCATGCGGAACAGGGTTCCACGATTCGGATATTTTTTCAACCCGCCCGTGGCGCCGCGGAGCGCTCCCGTTGACCGGTTCCTGCAAAAGCTTTATTCTGACGGAAATCGGAACCGCCACCGGCCTCAAAAATAATTTCATGTCGCTGATCATCCATTTGATCCTGGGATTCGTTTGGTGGGTCCTTGCCTTCCCGGTCGTCTGGGTGATCGCCACGCCGTTCATTTTGCTTACGGCCCTGCGCGGCCGGGGTCGTTATGCCGACAAGGTCAGGCGGGGATATGCCGGCGTAACCGGCTTCTGGAAGGAACACGGCGTTTATTTTATTCCCTGAAAGCATCCGGTTGAAGACAGATAAAACCATATTCCGCCTGCTGCTGGTCCTCAGCATCTTGACCGCCGTGGGGGCATTCATCGCGGCGGTTCTGGCGCATCGCACACTGCCGCCGGAGCTCTGGGCCTATCTGTCATCCCGCCCGCCCGTTCCTCCAACCGCATATGAGCGCATCCTTCTCTGGCTCGCTTGCGGTATTACCCTTGCCGCCATAGTCAGTTATTTCGGCCTGTTTTGCTGGAAAGCCTGGGCGCGGACCTTGTTTCTGCTGGCCGTTCTGGCGGATGGAATCCTGCCGTTCTTCAGCACCCTGCCCATTATTTATACGCGCAGGCTTCCGCCTTGATCTCCCTGAACCTCTTGCTCTGCGGGATGCTCGTGGCCTTGATGTATTTCCATCCCGAAATCAAAAACCAATTCTCCGGAAAAGCTGTTGTTCCGCCTCCGGCGCCTAAAACGGGCGAAAGTTGACCCCCGATAGCCACTGGCTACCGGGAGCATTTTTCAGGTTTCAAGGCCCCCATTTCGCGCTTTTCGCGCATTTCGCCGGTTGAGTCCGGCTGTTTCCGGTTTTCCGGTCGCTTTTTCAGCGTTTTTTGAGCACGCAGACGCGCGGATTTCCGCCGGCGAGTTCCGCGAGGCCGAATTTTTCGAAAATCCACTCCAGTGTTTTCCGGTGGTAGAAGGCCACATGGGTTTCGTCGCTGGCATAGCCCCAGGTGGCGAACGCTTCCAAATCCTCCCACGACGCGGTCATGACTGTGAGGATGCCGCCGGGCTTGAGCAGCGAAAGCATCCGCGTCCAGCCCGCGGCGGGATGATGGAAGTGTTCGACGACCTCGGTGGCGAACAGGAAGTCGAACAAGCCCTCCGGCCAGGCGGGGAAGAAAAACGGGTCGTAGTTTTCGCAGTGCCGGCCGGCCGCCGCCAGCAGGAGCTGCAAAGTGGGGGTGTGCCCGCAGCCGAAGTCGAGCCCGCGCATCTCCGGCTTCAGGAACGGCAGCGCTGGTTCGAGCGCCTGCCGTAAAAACGCGACGTAGCCGGCGTCGTCGGGGCCGTTGCGGTGCCGGGCATAGCGCTCTTTTTCGGCACCGGGCGCCGGGAGATCGGCGGTCGCGGCAAACACCAGCCGGCAGCACGGACAGGCGCGCAGCGTCCGCTTGCGCATGTCCGCGACGGCCGCAAAGGGGCCCGGCGCGCCGCACAAGGGGCAGTTCGCCGCGCGGTCCGGCGTCATGGACGGACCTTCTCCGGGGCACGGGCGAAATAGAGGCCGTTGGCGGCGGTGCCGCCCGTCAGCGGATTGGCGAAGACGCAGGCGCGGCCTTCGGCGCGGCCGAAGGCCTGTTCCAGGATTTCCAGGAAGCCCGCATCGGGCTCGTCGTTGGACCACAGGGCGAAGACGCCGCCGGGCTTGAGAAGTTGGCGCAGGTTCCGCAGGCCCGCCGGCGAATAGAAATCGCCGTGGGCGGGGTTGAGCCAGTGCGCAGGAGTGTGGTCGATGTCCAGCAGGAGGGCGTCCCAGCGGTGGCCGGGCTGGCCAGGATCGAAGCCCGGTCCGCGCGCGAGCGCGAAGAAATCGGCGTTCAGGAAGGCGCAGCGCGGGTCGGAGGAAAGCTCGCGGCCGTTGGGAACGAGGCCGCGCCGGTGCCACTCGATGACGGGTTCAAGCGCCTCGACGACAACCAGCCGCGCGATCTGCGGGAAGGCCAGGGCGGCGGCGGCGGTGTAGCCCAGGCCCAGTCCGCCGACCACGACCTCCCAGCCCTGGCCCGCCAGCATTCCCAGTCCGGCGCGCGCGAGCTCGTCCTCCGCCGCGTGAAACAGGCTGGACATCAGGTATTCTTCGTTCAGCTTGACCTCCACCGCCTCTGTGCCGTCGAGCGCCAATACCGTCCGGCGCTGCAGCACCAGCTCGCCCAGCGGCGTCCGGCGGCAATCGAGTTCTTCAAACTGCGGGTTCATGGCGGTCCGACCGTAGCACGCCCGCGCGGCGGACGCCAAAACCAAACCGCCGCCCGACGGGGGCGTCGGGGCTCCATGTTGGGGCCGGCTATTGAGTTAAAGCCCCGCGCCCAGCGGGCGCGGCTACAGCAAAACCGAGATGCTCTTATGTCTCGGGCTTGCTTTAGGCTGCCGGTTTCTGCGAATTTGCCGCCATGAGCGATGATGGGTTCACGAGTCTGCCCGGCGGCCTGCGCCTGCCGAAATCCGATCCGCTGCTCGAAGCACTCGGCGCGCTGGACGAATGCAACGCGAAGCTGGGACTGCTGCGGGCGGCGCTGGCCTGCCGGCCGGCCGCAGCCCGGCTCGAGGCCTGCCAGCGCGACCTATTGCAGATCGGCGGCGAACTGGCGCTGGGCGGGCCTCGTCTGGATGCCGGGGCGCCGGCCGCGCTGGGGGAGGAGACCCGGCGGCAAAAAGCCGGCCTGCCGCCGCCGGCGGGCTTCGACCTACCAGGGCGGAACGAGGCTTCCGCCCGGGCGCACGCGGCGCGCACAGCCTGCCGCCGCGCAGAACGCGAACTGGTGCGCATCCGGGAGGCGCACCCGCATCGGGTAACGGCCCCGGCGCTGGCCTACCTCAATCAACTGGGGAATTGGCTGTTCGTGCTGGCCCGGGAAGCCTGATTTCCACCTTCCTGCTACTATCACTTATAATTATATGTGATAGTAACGGAATCAGAGCAGAAAAAGGCCGCCCGGAGGACCGGGCGGCCGTGACAGGTTCGGGGGGAGTCTAGAACGAGTACTTCATCGCGAGCTGGACGCGGTCGTTGGTGGCGTCCTCGCCCTCGAGGTAGTCGGTGGTCATCTGGCTGTATTCGGCCAGGAGCGCGACCGCCGGGGTGAACTTGTAGGCCACGTTGGCCAGGATCATCGAGTTCTTGGAGCGATTGGTTGGGCTCAGGTCCTCATCGTCCGGGTCGTCCACGGAGTAGCCGAGGGCGACGGCGATCTTCTCGGTGGGATCCCAGAGCAGCTGGGCCCAGCCGCCCTTGGCGGCGATGGCCTGGCCGAGGGTCATGTTGACGCCCTGGCCGATGCCGCCGTAGTAGGTGTCGAGGTTCTCGCCGGTCCAGAGGTTGGCCTGCACGGCCAGGCACTTGGTGAGCGGCAGGAAGATCGAGCCCTGGGCGGACCAGGTGTCGTAGTCCGTGTCGTCGGTGCTGGTGACCTTGGGGGTTTCGGTCACGACGCCGTTGGCGTTGGTGGCCGCGGTGCGGGTGACGCCGTCGAGGGTTTCCCGGCCGTAGTGGCCGGCGAAAGAGATCCGGGCCATCTTCTTCTCGACCCAGAGCTGCTGGTGGAGCGCGATGTTCCACTGGGCGGTGGGGGCGTCGGCATCGGAGCCGTCGTCGAAGCCGCCGCCATCGAGGTCCTGGCCGACGGTTTGGGCCGCGGCGACCTTGGCCACCAGCTTGGTATTCTTGCCGAAGGCGATTTCCTTGGTGGCGCGGGCCTGGGGCCGGCGCAGGCCAAGCGCGCCGACATCCGCCAGGTAGGCGAAGTTGACGATGCGCGGGGCGAGTTCGACGAAGGTGTCCCAGTCCTGGCCGAAGCGCAGGGAAAGGCCGCAGGGGCTGGCGGCGTCGAGGTAGGCCAGGCGCATGCGGGGGGTGTAGGAGTTGGCGGTGCCGCCGCCGCCGTAGAAGTCCATTTCGAACTTGCCGGTGGTCTTCCACTGGCCGATGTCCGGCCCAAACAGGTTCAGGCCGAGGCGGCTTTCGCGGGCGCCCAGGCGGACCTGGCTGTCCTTCTCGCCGGCGGTTTCCGGCAGGACGAAGAAGGTGAAGGTGGTGTCCATTTTGGGCTCGGTGGCTTGGGAATCATAGGTCAGGTCGGCCTTGAGGTAGCCGTAGACCTGCAGGCGCAGGCCTTCCTCCTTAAGGGTGACTTCGACCGCGAGGGCCGAAGCGGCGAAACAGAGAACCAGGGCCAGGACGATCCATCGAACTTTCATGCAGGGGCCTCCTTGGATTCTTTCCATTTATGCCGCGATTCTTCCGCATTCGAAGGGGGGGGTCAACCCCCTTTCCGGTTCAAAATGCATTTTTAACCGGCGCCGCTGGCAATTCCGGGCGGGGGGTGCTAAAGTGAAACGTCAATCAACCCCGGAGGAGCACATGTCTGAATTCAGCAGCACGATCCAGAACGCCGATTGGAAAACCGAGAAGCACGCCCCGGTGATCGAGGCGCCCGAGACCGTCAAGGCCGGCGAATTCTTCACGGTGACAGCGGGCCTGGGCAAGGCCATCGCCCATCCGAACACGGCGCAGCACTACATCGCCTGGATTTCGCTGTATTTCCTGCCCGCCGGCGCCAAGCTGCCGATCCAGCTGGCCCATGCCGAATTCAAGGCCCACGGCGATTCCACCACCGACCAGCCCGGTCCGGCCCTGACCAATCCAAGCATGACGGCCAGCATCAAGCTTGCCAAGCCGGGCGTCCTGCAGGCCGTGGCCTATTGCAACATCCACGGCGTCTGGCAGTCCGCCAAGGAGATCCAGGTCCAGGCCTAGGGCCTGCCGCCGGCGCCCTTCCTGGGTTATTGGAGATTGGGTGTTGGATATTGGATATTCGGTTTTCGATCTCAATATCCAATAATCAATAACCAATATCCAACCGATCAAGTAAACAGCCCGGGCCGGCGCGGCGGACGGAGCGGTTCTTCCCGCTTTCCGTCCGTTTCTTGTTTTGCTAGAGGTGGTGTCCCATGGATTCCTCCGTCCGCATCCTCGACTCCGCGTTCCTCGACCGGCTGGCGGCCGCGGCTGCGGCGGTGCCGCGGCGGCGCAAGAACTTCGACCTGCACGCGGCGGCGGACCATCCCTGCCAGCGGTTTTTCAACGCCCTGTGCGCGGACACCTACATTCAGCCCCACCGCCACGCGGAGCCCGCCAAGGATGAAACGGTCGTGGTACTGCGCGGGCGGCTGGGAGTGGTGATCTTCGACGAGGCCGGCGGAGTCGTCACGGCCGCCGCGGTCGGAGCGGGCCAGGTGGTGGACGTGCCCCATGGCGTCCTCCACACGTGGTGCGCGCTGGAGGACGGCACCATTTTCTTCGAGGCCAAGGCCGGGCCCTACATTCCCTTGACTCCAACCGAGAAGGCCGCTTTTGCCCCGCCCGAAGGTGATCCGCGCGCGCCGGAATACCTCGCCTGGCTCAAATCGCGATGCGCTGCCCAATGAACCTCCCGCCACCCCCGCCGCCGGTCATAACCATGGAACAGCAGAATCCCCCCGCCACGCCCGACTGGGCCAAGGACGCCGTCTGGTACCAGGTGTTTCCCGAGCGCTTCCGCAACGGCGCCCCGCAGTCCGATCCGCGACCGGAGGATTTCGGCGGGGAAGGCATTTCCGGCTGGCGCGTGTCTCCCTGGGGCCAGGAGTGGTACGGCCGCGCCGACTGGGAAAAACCGCGCGCGCGGAATTTCTGGGCGACGGTCTTCGACCGCCGGTTCGGGGGCGACCTGGTCGGCCTGCGGGAGCAACTGCCCTACCTGCAGGACCTCGGCGTCAACGCCGTCTATCTGAATCCCGTCTTTTGGGCGGCGTCGCTGCACAAGTACGACGCCACGGCCTACCACCACATCGATCCTGCGCTCGGCCCCGACCGGGAGGGCGATCTGCGCGCGCTGGCCGCCGCGCGCGAAACCGCGGATCCCGGCACCTGGATCTGGACCGCCGCCGACCGCTATTTCCTCGATCTCGTCGCCGATCTCCACGCGCGCGGCATGCGGATCATCCTCGACGGCGTCTTCAACCACTCCGGCACCCGCTGCTTCGCGTTTCGGGACCTGCAGCAGAACGGTAAGAACTCGAAATATGCCGAATGGTATCAGGTCACGAAGTGGAGGAAGGACGGCACCTTCGATTATGCCAGCTGGGACGGCACCGGCAGCCTGCCCAGCTTCGGCCGCGACGAAAACACGCTGAACCCCGGCATCAAGAAATACATTTTCGACATCACCCGGCGCTGGATGGACCCGTCGGGGCAGGGGCGCCCGCAGGAGGGCATCGACGGCTGGCGGCTCGACGTGGCCTACTGCGTGCCCCACGGCTTCTGGCGCGAATGGCATGCCCACGTGCGGGCGATCAACCCGGACGCCTACACCGCCGGCGAAATCGTCGGGCCCGCCCAGGACTGGATCAAGCCCGACGAATTCTCGGCGGTGATGAACTACGAATGGACCTATCCGACGCTGGCGTTCTTCACCACCAACCGGGCCTGCATCGGGGCGGCGGAGTTCCGCCGGCGCATCGACGTCCTGCACGCGCGCCACGCTCCGGGCACGACGCTGATCCTGCAGAACCTGCTGGATTCCCACGACACCGGCCGCATCCTGACGCTGTTCGAAAGCGCCTGCCCGCCGCTGGCCGAATGGAACGCTTACTTCAACTGGTCCAAGGTGGCGGACAATCCCGGCCTGAAGACCCACCGCCCCGGCCCCGAGGCCAAGGCCGCGCTCAGGCTTGCCGCGGTCTGGCAGTTCGCCGGGCCCGGCGCGCCGATGGTGTATTACGGCACCGAGGTCGGCATGTGGGGGGCGAACGACCCCTGCGACCGCCAGCCCATGCTTTGGAGCGATCTCGCCTACGAGGACGAAACGCAGGGCTTCCGTGGGCCGCTGCCCGCGCCCAACCCCCGCGCGCCGGACCTGGACCTGCTGGCGTTCTACCGGCGGCTGATCGCCATCCGGAACGCCGCGCCCGCCCTGCGGCGCGGCGCGTTCCGTTGGCTGGACGCCCCCGGCGACGCCACGCTCGCCTTCGAACGCCGGCTGGGCGCCGATACCGTCTGGGGCGCGCTCACCAAGGGTGCCGGGGACGTGGAGATCGTCCTGCCCGCGGCGGG
Organism: uncultured Verrucomicrobiota bacterium; assembly: GCA_964393515.1. Taxonomy (GTDB): domain Bacteria; phylum Verrucomicrobiota; class Kiritimatiellia; order CAIQIC01; family Lenti-01; genus Lenti-01. The sequence continues at coordinate 2,604 of CAYMTY010000064.1, read as the reverse complement.
CCGCGATCTCTGGACCGGCGCTGCCGTCCCGGCCGGTCCCCTGCGCATCCCGGCCCACGGCTTCCGTCTCGTCCAACTCCTGCCGGCCGGCCCCGACCCGGTCCCGCCGCCATGAATCCGGATCTATTTCCCGCTTATCTCATTGTCGGCGCCGTGGTGCTGGCCATCCTGATCCGCCTGATGGCGGGGACGATCGACGGCGAGCGCGTCGAGCGCTATCTGCGCACGCGCGGCTGCAAGCTGGTGGACCGCAGCTGGGAGCCCTTCGGGCCCGGCTGGTTCGGGGAAAAGGATTCCCGCATCTACCAGATCATCTACGAGGATCCGCAGGGCAACGTCCATCGGGCGCACGTCAAGACCTCCCTGTTCAGCGGCGTCTACCTGACCCATGACCACCTCGTGACGGAAACCGGCGCCCCGCCCGCCGGCGAAGAGGCTTTGCGGGCGGAAAACGAGCGCCTGCGCCGGCGCCTCCGGGAACTGGAAGGCGAGCCGCGCTGAGCCGGCGGCGCGCCGGGCGGCCAACCGGTTGCGGGGCAGGGGGATTGGCGGCGGGAAAAACCGGGGAGGAATCGGCTTGGATTCGGGGGCGCGTTGGGCTAGAAGATTCCGGTACCCTTAGCCTCACGGAAGCGCGCGCGTGGAACCCAAGTTTACTCATCTGCATCTGCACACCGAATACAGCCTGCTGGACGGCATGTGCGCGCTCGACCGCGGCGAAAAGCACCACAGCCCGCTGATGGAGCGCGCGCAGAAGCAGGGCCAGGTGGCGCTCGCCATCACCGACCATGGGAACCTGTTCGGCGCGGTGCATTTCTATAAGGCGGCGCGCCAGCACGGCCTCAAGCCGGTCCTCGGCTGCGAAATCTACGTCACTCCCGGCGACCACCGCGAGAAGGTGCTGGTGAACGGCCGGCAGGCTAACCATCTCGTGCTGCTGGCGGAGGACAACCGCGGCTTCGAAAACCTGATGAAGCTGGTCAGCAAGGCGCACCTCGACGGCTTCTACTACAAGCCGCGCATCGACCGGGCGCTGCTGGCCGCGCATCGGGAAGGCCTGATCGGGCTCTCCGCCTGCCTCAAGGGCGAGGTGGCCGAGGCCCTAGCCGAGGACGACCCGGCCAAGGCCCGGCGGGTGGCGGGCGAATACGCCGAGATCCTCGGGAAGGACCGCTTCTACCTCGAGCTGCAGGACCACGGCCTGCCGGAGCAGGCGCCCGTCAACCGCCAGCTCGTGGAGCTGGCGCGCCGGCTGGACCTGCCGCTGGTGGCGACCAATGACGTCCACTACCTCGAAGCCGCCCATTCCGAGCCGCACGAGATGCTCCTGTGCCTCCAGACGCAGGCGAAGTGGAGCGAGACCGACCGCATGAAGTACGGTTCCGACCAGTTTTACCTCAAGAGCGAGGCCGAGATGCGCCAACTCTTCGGGGAGCTGCCGGAGGCGCTCGAAAACACGTGGAAAATCGCCGCGCGCTGCAACGTGGAGCTGGCGCTGGGCGGCCAGAAGAACCCGCACTTCCCGAACTACCACTGCCCCGAAGGACTGACCCACAAGCAGTACCTGGCGCAGCTCGCGGCCGAAGGCGTTCGCCGGCTCTACGGGGTGGCTGACGTGGCACATCCGCAGGACGACCGCGAAAAGGCCGTTGCCGACCGCCTGGCGCACGAACTGGCCGTCATCGAGAAGACCGGCTTCCTGAACTACTTCCTCGTGGTGTGGGACTTCATCCACGCCGCCAAGCAGATGGGCGTGCCGGTCGGCCCGGGCCGCGGCTCCGGTGCCGGCAGCCTCGTCGCCTACGCCACCGGCATCACCGGCATCGACCCCCTCCGCTACGGCCTGATCTTCGAGCGCTTCCTCAACCCCGACCGCATCTCGCCGCCGGACTTCGACATCGACTTCTGCCAGACGCGCCGCGGCGAGGTGATCGACTACGTCCGGCGCAAGTACGGCGCGGACTGCGTGGCCCAGATCGTCACCTACGGCACGCTCGGGGCCAAAACGCTCATCCGCGACATCGGCCGCGCGCTCGAAATCCCGCTGCCGGACTGCGACCGCCTGGCCAAGATGGTGCCCGAGGTGGCCGGCACCACTCTGGAAACCGCCCGGCGGGACAGCGTGGACTTCCGCGAGGCCTGCCGCGCCAGCGAATGCGGCAAGCTCATCATGAAGTACGCGCCGCCGCTGGAGGACATGCCCCGCCAGACCGGCACCCACGCCGCCGGCGTCGTCATCGGCGAGCGCCCCCTGATCGACCTCGTCCCGCTGACGAAGGACAAGGACGGCAACGTCATCTCCCAGTGGGAGGCCGGGCCGCTCGAGGAGGCCGGCCTGCTGAAAATGGACTTCCTTGGCCTCAAGACCCTCACCGTCGTCCGCGAAGCCTGCGACAACGTCAAGCGGACGAAGGGGATTGACGTCGATCCCGACCACCTGCCGCTGGACGACCCGCAGACCTACGAGCTGCTGGCGCGCGGCGACACCGTGGGCGTGTTCCAGGTCGAGTCCGAAGGCATGCGCGACCTGCTGCGCCAACTGCGGATCAACCGGATCGAGGAGCTGATCGCCATGATCGCCCTCTACCGGCCGGGGCCGATGGC
>CAYMTY010000063.1:0-14850 GCA_964393515.1 uncultured Verrucomicrobiota bacterium | reverse complement strand
CGTGCCTGTAGCTCAATTGGACAGAGCGTTAGCCTCCGGAGCTAAAGGTTGTGGGTTCGACCCCCGCCAGGCACACCAGTCCGGGGACGGCGGGGGGATTCAGCGCGGGCCGCCGGTGCGGACTTCGATCCGCCGCAGCGCAGCCTTCCCGTTCCGCAGGCGGATTTCCAGCTCCGCCGGCTCCGGCCGGGCCGGGGCGGTGAAGAAGGCCGCGCGGAGATTCCCGGGATAGACCCAGGCCGTGTCCAGCCGCCGGCCGTCGGCCAGCAGGTCCACTCCGATCTTCGGCGTGTCCTTGTCGCCGCGCATGTGTGTCCATTTGCCGTGGGCGTCGGTCACGTTTGCCAGGACGGCCAGCACGGCGAACGGTTCGCCCGCGGGCGCGGGCAGGGGGGCGGGGGTCTCCGCCGTCCAGACGGCGCGCGGGGTGCCGCGGCCGAAGCGGGCGGCCTTGCGGGTGGTGGCGTCCAGGTCGCGGAGCTGGCGCTGCAGGCGCATTTCGGGGAACTGCTCGACGATGGCGACCGGGGGGTCCTCCGCCGCGATGAATTCCAGGTGCGGCAGCGCGAAGCGCACGAACATCAGCGAGACCAGGCGCCGGAAGTTCACCGCCAGGGGCATGGGGACCGGTTCGGGCTTGAGGTGCCACGACGACAGCGGAAAGCGCAGGTAGGAATCGTGGCCGATCACGAGCGTCCGGTCCGGGGCCGGCTGTTCGGTGGCGAGGCTGACCATCGGGAAGCGGCCCGGGGGCGCCCGGCGGATGATGCGGTCGTCCACGTGCTGCAGGCCGGGCACGACGACCTTGAGGCGGCGGTCCGTCTCGTAGCAGCCGGGGGCCTGGCCTGCGACCACCTCCGGCGGCGGCGCGTCGTAGAACGGGATCGGATCCATGTCCGGCAGCCATTCGCCGAGGCGCTCGGCGATGGCGCGGAAGATCAGGTAGGTGCCGTAGGCGTTGGGATGGTGGTCTTCCTCGTAGAAGACCGGGCGGTCCTTGGCCGCCGCCACCAGGGTTTCGTGCGTGAAGAGCACGTGGCGTTCGGCGAAGGAGCCGCGCAGCGCGGCCTGCACCTGCTCGCGGACGGACACGCCGCGGTGGCGGCGGAAGGCGGCGGGGATCTTTTCCGGCATCACCTGGGCCTTGACCGAGGTGATCACCTGCAGGTAGACGATGCCGTGCGCCGCCGCCCAGGCCGTGCGGCCTTCGAAGAAATCCACCCAGTCGCGGGCCTCCCGGCCGGTCAGTTCGAACCCGCCGAGGTAGTCGTCGAGCTCCGCCCAGGTGCTCTGCTTGCGGAAGACCCAGTCGCCGTGGCCGGGCACCTGCTGGCCCACGGCGGTCTTGAGCCACTGGAAATGGACATGGCGGTAGAACTGGATCAGGCGCGCGCGCCACGCGAAGTTGTCGTTATACCAGGCCTCGAGGTCCCGGCCCCAGTGTTTGGCCGGCGTAGTCCGCAGGTCGGGGAAGCGGTTGGGCAGGCGGTTTTCGTAGATCACGAAATCATTCCAGCACGGCCAGCCCAGCCACTTCGCGGAAGCCTTGAAGCCGAGGCTGGAAAAGATGAACAGCAGGCACAGTGCGACAAAGAAGCCGTCCAGCCCGCGCCGGAAGCTGCGTACGGATGGAGGGAGGGGGCGCGCCATGTCAGAACCGGAAATAGATGAAGGGATTGTAGGCGCCGCCGGCCATGAACAGCGCGGCCAATGCCCCGAGCAGGACCAGGATCACCCAGATGCCGGTCCGCCAGGCCACTTCCGCCGCCAGAAGGCGTCCGCCGGCCAGGTGGTCCAGCGCGGCTTCGATGCGGCCGCGCAACCACGGGGCGACCGGCCAGGCGAACAGGACGCCCGCGGCGATGGTCCCAGTCAGTTTGGGGCTGCATTCCAGCCAGAGCGTGCGCGCGGCGGGCGCCAGCGGTGCCGCGCCGCTCAGCGATTGGAACATCATGCCGACCTGCGCGAGGCTGTCCGAGCGGAACAGCACCCAGCCGGCCATGACGACCAGCAGCGTGTAGACCTGGCCCAGCGGTGCGAGCCAGAGGGGCGTCGGGCCGCCGCGCCGGTCCTTCGGCCGCAGCAGGCGTTCCGCCATCAGGAACAGGCCGTGCCAGAGGCCCCACAGGAGGAACATGGCGCTGGCCCCGTGCCACAGGCCGCACAGGCCGAACACCAGCAGGCAGTTCACGCCGGTGCGGAAGCTTCCCCGGCGGTTGCCGCCCAGCGGAATGTAGACGTAGTCCCGGAACCAGGTGGACAGCGAAATATGCCAGCGGCGCCAGAACTCCTGGACCGTCCGCGCCGAGTAGGGGTGCCGGAAGTTTTCGAGGAACTCGAAGCCGAACATCCGGCCCAGGCCGATGGCCATGTCCGAATAGCCGCTGAAATCGTAGTAGATCTGGAGCGTATAGCACAGCAGGCCCAGCCAGGCCATGGCCGGCGGCACGCCGGTAGCCGGGGTCACCTGGGCCCAGACTGCGTCCGCCATGGCCGCCACGGTGTTCGCCACCAGGACTTTCTTGGCGAGGCCGGCCAGGAACCGCCGCCAGCCGGACGCCAGGCGCTCCAATGGCACGGAGCGCGCCTGCAACTGCGCCGCGACATCCGCATAGCGGACAATCGGCCCCGCCACCAGCTGCGGGAACATGGTCACATAGCAGGCGAAATCCACCAGGCTGGGGGCCAGGCCCACGTCCCGGCGATAGACGTCCCACACATAGCTCATGGCTTGGAACGTGTAGAAGCTGATGCCCAGCGGCAGCGCTACCTCGGGCACCGGCAGGGACACGCCCGGCAGGAGGTTCAGGCTGCGGACCGCAAAGCCGGCGTACTTGAACCAGCCGAGGAACAGCAGGTTGCCGGCGATGTTCGCCGCCAGCCAGCCCCGCCGCCAGCCGGGAGTCTCGCGCCGCGACAGGATCCGGGCGCAGACGGCATTGAACAGCACGCTGGCCGCCAGCCAGCCCACGCCCCAGCCTTCGCCCCAGAAGTAGAAACCCAGGCTGGTCGCCAGCAGCCAGGCGTTCGCCGGCCGCCAGGAAAAAGACCGCGCCGCCGCGCGACTTCGCGCCTGCGCCAGCAGCCCGATGGCCGCATAGCCCAGCAGCACCAGCGGCAGGAAGACCGTCAGGAAGATGGGCGTGCTGAAAACCATGGGGGGGGCGGATGCGAAAAACGCGCCGCGACGGCCGCGGCGCGTTTCACGCACGGAGCCGGGCGCCTCAGCCGTTCTTGGCCTGGAAGTCCTTCATGAAGGCGACCAGGGCGTCGATGGAGGCCATCGGGCAGGCGTTGTAGACGCTGGCGCGGCAGCCGCCGACCGAGCGGTGGCCCTTGAGGCCGCTCATCTTCAGGGCGGTCGCCTCCTTGAGGAATTTCTCCTCCAGGGCTTCGCTGGGCAGCCGCCAGGTGATGTTCATGATGGAGCGGAAGGCCTGGACGGCGCTGCCGCGGTAGTAGCCGCCGGAGCTGTCGATGGCCGCGTAGATCTTGCCGGCCTTTTCGCGGTTGAGCTTCTCCATGCCGGCGGCGCCGCCCTTGGCCAGCAGCCAGCGGGAGACGAGCATCAGGATGTAGATGCCGAAAGTCGGCGGGGTGTTGTAGAGCGAGTTCTCCTTGGCCTGCGTGCGGTACTGCAGCATCGTCGGCAGTGTCAGCGGGGCGCGCTCGAGCAGGTCCTTGCGGATGACGACCAGCGTCACGCCCGAGGGGCCGAGGTTCTTCTGCGCGCCGGCGTAGATCAGGCCGAACTGCTTCAGGTCGAAGACCCGGGAAAGGATGTCGCTGGACATGTCGCAGACGAGCGGGGCCGCGGTCAGCGGGAACTTCTGGATCTGCGTCCCCGCGATGGTTTCGTTGGAAGTCACATGGACGTAGGCGGCGCCGGGAGTGTACTTCAGGGCGGCGTAGTCGGGCATGTTCGTCGGGATTTCCTTGGAGGTGTCAGCCACGATGTTGACGGGGCCCACCTTCTTGGCTTCCTTGATGGCCTTGCCGGCCCATTCGCCGGAGTTGACGTAATCGGCGGTCTGGCCGGCGCCAAGGAGGTTCAGGGGGACCTGGGAGAACTGGAGGCTCGCACCGCCCTGCAGGAACAGGACCTGGTAGTCGTCGGTGACGCCCAGCAGCTTGCCCATGTTGGCGACGGCCTCGGCGTGGACGGCGTCATAGGCCTTGCCGCGATGGCTGTGTTCCATGATGGACATGCCCGTTCCGTTGAAATCGATCAATTCCTTCTGGGCGATTTCGAGGACCTCCAGAGGCAGTACGGCGGGACCGGCGTTGAAGTTGTGGGCTCTGCTCATTTCCTTCTTCCTTGGCGTTGAGGGGTTCTTTTGGGGTTTGGGCGCACATCATAGGGGGGCGGGGGCCAAAAATCAACGCGAAAGGGCTGCCCAGAGCTGGAAATCCAGATTCCGCCGGGGCCGGTGGGCAGCCAAATCCGTGCTTGCGCGGGCCGGAGGGGGGGCGTACCATCCGCCCCCATGTTTGTCCGGGAAAGCGTAGGATTGCCGCGACGGACGGCACGCAGGCATGGGGAGGGAACCATCGGATCGGGGCGGGGGCTGGTTTCGGATTGCGGCCGCGGCGGAAATCGTCCCGGGACAACGAATAGACGAGAAGGATGGAAGTTCAGTATGGGCTTCATGGATACGATCAAATCGCTCTTCTCCCCCGCCAGCGGTCCCGCCCGGAAGGGCGCCCGCACGTACGTGGTGGATGGAGCGCGGCTGGTGGATGAGAAGACGGGGCGGCGCATGGCGCCGCGCGAGCAGGTGCAGATGCTCAACGCGTTGGCGCGCGTGGCCAAGCAGGAAGGATTCGACATCCAGGCGGTGTTCGAAAGCGACCGCCCCCTGCGCGAGGTGGAACATGGCGGGGAGTACAACGGCATCCGGGTGTTTTACGCGGCCGACCACGAACAGCTGGTGGCGCTGGCCCTGAAGCAGTGCAGGAGCGCCGGCGGCGCCCTGGTCAGTTCGGGCGTGACGATGGAAAGCCGCGCGACCGAAGCCGGGATCCCGGTTTTGTGCAGCAGCACGTTCCGCAAAGCCTTCCTGCAGGGCGGGCTGCCCGGGGCCGAGCGCGGAGATCGCGGCGGCGACCGCGGGGACCGCGGCGGCCGGGACCGCCGGGGCGGCCGGGATCGTCGGCGCGACCGCGGCGGGGATCGCGGCGACCGGGGTGGGCAGGGCGGCGGTGGCCGTCCCCCGCGCGAGGAAAACCCGGACCGGCCGGACGAAACCGCCGGGGCTTCGGCCCCCCCCGAGGGCGGCGGCGAATCGCAGCCGCCGGCGGACGACAACCGCGCCGTTCGCAACCTGATCGACCTGGTGGAATAATCCGGCGGTCGCGTCAAAGGCCGGGGCCTGCGCCCCGGCCTTTTGCGCAGGTGGGGAGGGGCGTTGCGGAAGGGCCCGTCAGCTGTGCGGATCCAGCCGGTCCAGGATCCCGGCGGCATGCGACCGCCGGTGCAGCATGGGGTAGCGGGGCGGCTCGTAATGGTTTTCGGCGGTGAACGGCCCGGCAAAATGGTCGCCCAGGAGATCGTCCCGGACGAAGAAGGCATTCAGGCCGAGGAAGTCGCAGCCCACCAGGCTGTATCCGAACTGCCGGCCGAGCAGTTCATACGCCTTCAAACTGGCGCTGTAATTCTGGCTGCCGTCGCATATCCGGCGGGGGTCGTAGCGCACCTTCCAGACCACATCCGGCGGCAAAGCCGCGTTGTATTCGGCAACGACCACCCGCGGCCGGAAGCCGGCCAGTCCTTCCCAGGCGTAATAGGTGTTCTGGTCGATATCCAGCGACAGCAAGTCGAAATCCCGGGGCACCCCCAGCTGCGCAAACAGGGCGGCTATGTTTTCCCGGGACACGAAGGCGACGAGATGTTTCAGGCATTCCGGCGGGAGGTCCGGCCGGTTGGCCAGCGCCTGGAGAAAGGCGTCGTCGGCATCCAGCCAGAAACCCGTCCAGCCCTGGGACAGGAGAAACGCGGTGTTGTTTTCGCGCCCGTTGCCGACCCCGACTTCGGCAAACACCCGGTTCGTCGTGCCGATGCGGCGGAAGATTTCATGCAGGATGCCGTCTTCGGCGTTTTGCGAACAAACCTGGGTCTGGTAGCGCAGGAGACGGCGCGGATCGCCATAGCGCGGATGATGTTCGAGGTCGAAATCGAGCAACCGGATCATTCCGCCGGTCAGCTGGGCTTCAAACCGGTGGAACATCGCCAGCTGCGCCTGCAGCCCCTGTTCGATGTTCCACAGCGACGCGCGGATGTCGCGCCGCTCGCGCACGCCCGGCAGGCGGTTGTAGAGTTGGAGGAGTTTTCGCAGCATGGGATTGGGTGGGTTAGGGGTGGTTCAGGCGGGGATTTGCGGCCGGCCGGGGCCTCCGGTTCTCATTTTGTTCCGTCCGCGGTTCTCCACTGCCCGTGGATTTCATGTTTGGCGATCGCCTGGCCGGGGATGCGGCCCAGAAGCAGCACGGCGTCGCCCTCCTGGTCGGTCCAGGCCGTGTTGGCGGTTTCGCATTTTTCGAACGGCTGGAGAACGGCGGGCGCGGGAAGCCCCTCGACCACCGTGTCGGTGATGGCATCGCCGGCGGTGACGTAGAGCACGCCGTAGTCGGAAAGGCGGGCCTGGGCGTGTCTGGCCAGGCGCGCCTGGATGTTCCGGAGGCAGCGGCCAATGATCGCCGCCTGCGGTTTGCGGGTCCAGAAGACGTAATTGGCGATGCGGACATTGAACTCGGGGACATCGCCGCGGTACTCGCGGGTCAGCGCCATGTTGTCCCGGACCGTCTGGTCGGCGTGCACGAATTCAGTCCAGAAAACGACATCTTGCCGAACGGAAGGCAGCCGCCAGCGCCAGGAGATGTCGTGATCGGAATAAATGCACGGGCGGTCATATACCAGCAGCAGCCGGAGGATGTCCGACCGCGAGACGGGGCGGGTGTGCGCGGACCAGTACAGTTCATGGATGATGGGGAACCGGTCTTTGTACTTGGCCAGCAAACGGTTGGTTTCATCCCGGCTGGACCAGAGGTGGACCTGGGCGCCCCAGGGTTTTTTCCGGTGGAGCGTGCGCAGATACTCCGCGGGGATCGGCTTGCCGTCGTTCTCCAGCCAGATCTTGTACATGTCGGGAACGCGGCTTGATGCAAATAAGTTCATAGAATGTGATCCACCCGCCAGGGCGCAGTTGGCGCAGGCCGGCTCGCCTCCGGCCCGGCCCGCCCGGGCCCGGCAGGTTCCGGGGGGAAAGCTGGCAAATTGGGGCGGGCGGAGCAAGCCCGATATGGCCGGGGCCGGATGAACCCCGGGGACCTCATTTCTCCACGGGCACGACGATGCCGCGCAGCAGGACCCGCTGGCAGGCGAGGAAGACCGCCAGGGTCGGCAGGGCGGCGAGCAGCAGGGAAGCCTGCACCACGCCCGGGCCGGCGCGCTGCTGGAGCTGGTAGAGCCAGACCATCAGCGTCCACATCTTCGGCTCCTGGCAGATGAGCAGGGCATACATGAAATTGGCGTAGGCGACGCTGAACGCCTGGAGCGCGATGACCGACAGGATGGGCGTGGAGAGGCGCATGGTGATGTGCCAGAAAAGCGTCCACTCGCCGGCACCGTCGAGCTGGGCGGATTCGTACAGGTCGCGGGGCAGGGAGTCGAAAAAGCCCTTGAGGAGGAAGATGGAATAGCCGCTGGCCATGCCCGGCAGCAGCAGCGCGGCGAAGGTGTTCAGCAGGCCGAGTTCACGCAGCAGGATGAAAACGGGAATCTGCGTGACCATGTGCGGGAAGGCCATGGTCAGCATCAGGAAGAGAAGGATCTGCGGCCCGGCGGCCGGCTTGAAGCGGCTGAGCGCGTAGGCGGCCAGGGGGTTGACGATCAGCGCCAGCAGCACGGCCAGCGTGCAGTAGACCGCCGTGTTCAGGATGCCGCGGCCGTGGAAGAGGAGGTAGTCCAGCACGGTCCGGTAGTTGCGCCCGAGCAGCTCGCGGCGGATCTCCGCCCGGTGCGCGCGGAAGAGGTCCGCGTGATGCGCCAGCTGGGGCATGGGGGCGGAGGAAGAATTCAGAATCCAGGATTCAGAATTCAGAATGGCGGATTTATCTTCTGACCTCTGACTGCTGACTTCTGACGCCCGCCGTGCGGCAAGGAATTCGCGCCAGCGCGTTTCCGGGGTGTCGAGGACCCCGTCCTTGAGCCACAACGGCGAGAGGGTGTTTTGCGTGAACTCGCGCCATTCCTGCTGCTCCAGCGCCGCCGCCGTCGCGGGGAATTCGCGCGGGAGGGGGATGCCGGCATAGGCGGCATAGGCCGTGCCGTGCGCGGCGTTGTAGGCGGCGATTTCCCGCGAGTGGCGCGGCTTGAGGTACAGCTTGCGGAAGAAGCCCTCCACCGACAGGACCGTCTGGCACCAGGCCGGCGCGGACAGCTTGAAGGCGTCGAATTCGGCGGCCAGCGGGGTGGCGCCGGGGACGGCATGGGGGAAGAGGTAGGCCGGCGGCTGGACAAAGACCGTGTACCAGGCGTCGAAGTCCGTGCCGAGGGCGGCGTTGAGCGCGGCAAGCGGGCCGTACTTGGCTTGCAAATGCCGCCGGAAGGCGCGCAGCTGGACGGGGAACGCGCCCGCCTGCGGTGCCCAGTAGTGGCCGAGGGCAACAGCTTCCGGCGGCAGGCGGCCCGCCGCGAGAAATTCGCGCCAGAGGGAGACCAGCTCGGCGCCGGGCCCGCCGGGCGGCGGCAGGGGGATGTCCCCGAACGACACGTAATCCGTATCGAACGCGATGTTGAGCGCATCCAGCGACTCGTTGAAAAGCGCTTCGAGATGCTTGTGCCAGAGCGCCTCGTCGGAAACAAGAAAACGCGGCACGAGGACGTTGTCGCGCTGGTCGGCGATGGACTTGGTGGAGCCGGCGGCCATGAGGCCGAGCGGGTAGAGCATGGCGACGGCGCCCAGGCCGAGCGCGGCGTAGATCGCCGCGATCAGAGCCCGGGAGCCCGGGGCTTTGCGTCCGATGGCCGAAAGAATGGGCATGCCGGCGGCTCAGGGAAACGGAACGGGGCGGGGATTTTTCCACACAATGGAAAACTTTTTCGCGATTTTTCCACACAATGGAAAACTTTTTTCCACGGTATGGAAAAACGGACAGGCGCGGTTCATGCTCGGCATCGTAGCAGAGGCGGGGCGCGGAGAAAAGCGCAGCGGGCGGGATTCCCGGACCGGCCGGGATCCGCATCTGGCGCCCGGGCAGGCAGATGCGGTGACGGAGGCCGGAACCCCCTGGAAAACCGCCCCGCGCAGGTTTTTTACGTGCCTACTTGACTCCTCCGGAAGGATTTGCCAGCCTTCCAGCCATAGGAGGCGCAGTTCACGCCGGATGGATTTGGGAAAAGAAACGAAAACAAGGAGGCAAGCCGTGAAGTCATATGCGTGGTTGGCGGGACTCTTGGCCCTGGTGCTGTTGATCGGGGTCATGCCGGTCCAGGCGGATGAAATCGAACTGAAGGACGGGTCCGTCATCAAAGGCAAGGTGACGGAGGAGAAACCGGGCGAGAGCTTCCGGGTGCGGCTGACGGACGGGTCGGAGATGGTGTACCCGGTCAGCAAGATCGAATCGGTCCGCTACGGCAGGTCCAAGACGGCCGAGGCGGACGAGCCGGTCGTGGCCCAGAAGGAGATCTACCGCGAGCGCTATGAACGCTATGAAAAGGAAGGGGGAGGCGCCGAGCGCGATCCCACCCTGTTCACCACAATCTACGGCGCCTATGCGATCGGGATCGGGGATGCGGAGGATCTCGACACCTTCGGCGGCGGCTTCGCCTTCCACCTGGACTTCATCCGGCTGTACGGGGAATTCCTCGCCACGACGGATGATTTCGGAATCACCGCCGACGGCGATGCGACGAAACTGTTTTTCTACGGCGGCGGCGCCGACATCGTCATCCCCCTGATGCGCGAAGGGGATGTTGTGCCCTACCTCGGCGGTGGCGGCGGCTTCTACGGCTTCAGCGACGATGAATTCGAAGAAGTCGAAATGGCCTACGTGGTCGAAGGCATTGGCGGAGTTCGCATCAAATACCTGAACCTCTTCGCCAAGTTCCGCCGGTTCGTGTGGACCGAAGCGGACTTTGCCGACGGCTGGGACACCGTCCAGTTCGGCGCCGGCGTGGCGTTCTAACCGCCGGAAGCCAAAACCCCAGGCGCTGCCCGCACCGCGGGCGGCGCCTGATTGTTTTTCCGGACGGGCGGCCGGAATTCCGGAACGACGATATGCGGGCGGGCATTTTCGGATGCATTGTAGCTGCGCCCGCTGGGCGCGGAACCGCGGATTCTAAGGCCGCCCCCGGCAGGACCGGCTCGCAGAAAAATGAAATCCGCTCAATCCTTCCGGGCGACGAACAGCCAGTCCCACGGGTAGGGGGCCTGCAGCCAGCGCGGCGGGCCGGTGAACTCCGTGGACCAGGGATATTCGAGCTTTTCGATCTTCAAGGTGCGCAGGCCGCGGGCCGCGAGGAGCGCGAGCAGCTCCTCGCGCAGGAAATGCTTGGTTTCGACGCCGTCGATTTTCACGACGCCTTCATGCAGCCGCGGCCGGCGGGCGGGGCGGTAGGCCCGGAAGCCGGCCCCGGCGGCGCGCGCCGGCGGCTGGCCGTCCCGCAGGTTCCATTCGATCAGGCGGCAGTCGGTCAGCAGGACCGACTCGAGGGCCGGCACGACGAGGACGAGGTGGCCGCCCGGGCGGAGGTGGCGGGCGGCGAAGTCGAACAGACGGTTGCGGGGGCCGAGGGCCGGCGTGATGGCGGCATTGACACACAGCGCGAAGTCCGCGGGCGGGAACCGGATGCCCGGCCGGGAAAGGTCCACAGCGCGGTAGGTGACGTTGGCCAGGCCGGGATGCGCCCGCCGGGCCCGGGCGAGGCAGCGCGCAGAGAGATCCAAGGCGAGAACCCGCCGGAATTGTTTGGAAAGCAGCGGCAGGAAATGGCCGATACCGCAACCGATGTCCGTGGCCGCCTGGGATTTCCTCCCGTAGCGCCGCACCTGGGCGGCGATCCGGCCCGTCCGGTCATGCGCCAAGACGCTGAAAATCTCGGCCTCGTAGGCTTTCGCCATCCGGTTCCAGTAGGCGCGGTTCATGGGGGCAGAGTAAAGCCTTGCCGCGCCGCCGGCCAGCCTCAAAAAGCAGGTCTCATCTCTCGCCAAGAACGCCAAGACCGATCGCAAATGGACGCGAATGGACACGAATGGGGGAAACAGACGGGGTGACTGCGAAACACGCGAAAGCCGCGAATAAGGGAAAAACCTTGAATAAAAGAGGGGCAGCCGAAAGCTGGTTTTACGCAAAGTTCGCCAAGACGGCGGGGAAAGGCTTACGATATCGAACATGAATGAGAGATCTCGCGATAAACAATATCTCAGCGATGCGGGGGCGGCGGTTGCAAGACTGCTTCCGGATCACCACGGCTTCATCATCATGGCTGTCCCGTACCGGGGCGGGGACCAGCGGTTGAAGTACATCTCCAACCTCGACCGGACAGAGGCGATCAAGGTTCTCAAGGAATTCCTGATTAAATGCTGCGGCGAAGAAGACTGGATGAAGCACATCACCTGATGTCCCGGCCCAACCCGGGGGGGGGCGGAGCAGGCCCCGGGAATGGCGAGGGCATTTGAGAAGTTGTAGCCGCGCCCGCTGGGCGCGGGGCTGTTGATCCCATGGCCGGCCCCATCGGGACCGGCTGCAGAAAATCAAAATCCGTTCTACACTCCGGCCGGGATCTTGGAGGCCATGCGCTTGCGGCGGTTGAGCCGCCGGCCGTCCACGATGAAGGTGCCGTCGCCCACCGCATGCACCGTGCGGGTTTCCTTCCGGCCGGGGGAAACATGCGCGGCCACGGCCTCCAGCACGACGATGTCGTGCCGGCGGACGATGTCGACGACCTTGCATTCGATGTTCGCCAGGCATCCCCGGATCAACGGCGCCCGGACCACCTGGGCCGGCACGGGCGTGAGCTTGAATTTGGCAAATTTGTCGGTATCCGCGCCCGAGCAGGCGCCGATGCCAACCACTTTCTCCAGCAAGTCCGCGGCGGGGATGGCGATGACACACTCCCGAGTCTTTTTAAGCGCCTGGAACGAGTGGTTCCACGCCCCGGTGGTGATGGCAAACCGCGGGGTGAAGTCCACCACCATCGTCCAGGAAATCGTCATGATGTTGTTCCGCCGGCCGTCGTTCGTGGCCACCAGCACGACCGGCCCCGGCTCCAGAAGGGTGAAGGCCTTGCTCAGCTTCAGCGTGCGCATGCTTGCCTCCTTTTCGGATTCATTTCGTCGGCGCAACTGGAGAATGGGCCTTTTGGGCGGGAGGATCAATCCGGAACGGTTTTCTGTAGGCCCGGGCGTTGACCGGGCGGCTGGGTGAATTCTCAATATCCAATGTCCAACAAGGAATATCCAATGTCCAAGGGGACCGCAAAATCCGGGAATGGCCACCCCAACGTGGTGGCCTACAGGGGTGGAATGGTTTTTTGTAGGCCCGGGCGTTGACCGGGCGAATCGACGGTTCGGACAGGAATATAATTCTATTCCGCTTTCTTGGGGAAGCCTTCGGGAAATTGCGTGGCGGAATCGCCGATGACGTGCCACGGGGCTTTCATCGAGACCCAGATGTGGCTTTGAGGCTTCATCCGGAGATCGTCGTCCAGCGAGCCCGCGCGGATCAGCACCATGCCCGGGCGCTGTTCGGCGCGGGCGAACAGATGGCAGCCGCAGGTCTTGCAGAACGAGCGGAACTTGCCGGGCGAGGAATTGTAGGCCACGAGATTGTCCGCGCCAGCCACGACCTTGAACCCGCTTTCCTCCACCGCCAGGACCGACGAAAACGCGGAGCCGGAAAACTTCCGGCAATCCGGACAGTGGCAGTTCGCGAAAATCAGGATCTTGCCCGTGCTTTCATAGCGAACTTTTCCGCAATAACAACTGCCTTTGATCATGGTTTTTTCTCCCGAGCCTAACGTTCGGGCTCAGCCTCGAGGCTGCCGCCCCGGCAGCCGAGTAGGCTGAAGCCCGTGGTTGGGATGCTATTGTTTGTATTCGTCCATCCAATCGCCTTTTTGAAGCATCTGATCCCTCATGGTTTCGAGAATCTTCCCGCGAACCTTGAAGACTAGGAAGTTTCTTTCTCTGAGGCGTGAGGGGTATTCGATGAAGATCCTACAAGTCTCAAGATTGTCACCCGTTCGGTCGAAAACCCATTTGCCCCACTGCCCGGGGATGAGTGTTCTCGGCCCGGGAGTTTCGTCATCCTGAGGATGCTGTTCTTCGGGGAGGTATTGCTTCTCGTCCCACCCCTTCTTGGTTACCTCAACGGCGAGGATAGTGATCGGATAGTCGTTGTGGTTCTCAACTCTGATGTAAGGCTTCCGATGAATGCTCGAGTAGGCATCGAGGGATAGGGAGCGTGTCAGAGCGAAGTTGAGCCGCATGTCTGTGAACGCCCCGTACACGAAGACAACTAGAGCCCATGTTGCGGCGGTGGATACACCGATGAACACGCCCTCGATGATCGCATCACCATGCGCGAGGAACCATTGACAGATAGCATTCATTTTCATCATGCCTTCCCATCCCAACAGTATTTATTCAACGGATCCGTTGATCCAAAGTTGTGTTAAAAATACGACCTATGGTCAGGATAGGCGGGTGGAGGGGCACAGCGGGATTGAGTCGAAGGATGCAGGGGTAGGGGGAGGAGGGGGAGCGGGTGGGATTCCGGCTCGGAAACATGCGGAAAAGATAGCAGAGAGCGGGGGATTTTGGATAGGCGGGGGCGGTTAAGAATGCGTTAAAAGTACTACGCAAGGTGTTGCGCTTTGCGCGAGAGAAACGGGGAATTTTGACAGGATTGCAGGATGGGGCAGGATTGACAGGAATGGGAGGGGCCGGGGGAGTTAACGCAAAACGCGCAGGGGGCGCGAAAGGAACGCTAGAGCGGATTCGATATCCCGCAGCCGTTTCCAGGCGGCAATATAGAACGGCTCACCCAGAGGGTTCGCCCTACCCCAAGCCCATATGCTCAGGTTCTGGGCGAGGCGTCCCTGCCGAGCCGAACTGTTTCCGGCATTGAACGGCTACGGAATTTCCGAAAATGCCCTAGCACCGACCCAATCGGGAACTCGGTGAGCCTCTGTGGACTCCGCGAGAGGAATGGCGATTCAGTTCTGAAGATCCTGTGAATCCTGTCAAAGAATCACCGGAGATCCGGATCGATGGCCGGCAACTGAACGCGAGGGGAGGTGCGAAGCGGCGGAGGGGGGCGGATGGATGTGGGCCGGGGTTATATCCCCGGCGGGAATGCGCCATAAACCGAACAGCCCACGCCGAGGCGTGGCAAGCCCGGCTTCAACGAGGCCGGCTACAAGAACAGCCCGCCAGCCGTAAAAGGCTGGCCTACAAAAACCGAACAGTCCGGCGGTCTCGGCGAGACCGCCCTACCATCGACCACGAACCATCAACCTCCAACCTACTTGGCTTCGTAGCGGCGCTTGTGGTCTTTGATGCCGGCGAGGCGGAAGGGGCCGCCGCGGTAGGGGGCGAAGACGTGGTCGGCGCCGTCGCGGGGCACGCCGTAGTTGAAGATGTCCTCGTATTGGCGATACGTGACGGGGGTGCGGGTGTCGAGGAGGGCGCGGTGCTGGTCGGTGAAGAGGTGCTGGCGGTAACCGCGCGGGACGATTCCCGAAAAGAACTCGGCCATGCAGCCGGAGCCGTAGGAGAAGAAGCCGATGCGCTGGTCGTCGAGGGCGGCGGGGGCGTTGTCGAGGAGGGAGGCGAAGGCTTCGTAGAC
>CAYMTY010000062.1:0-15282 GCA_964393515.1 uncultured Verrucomicrobiota bacterium | reverse complement strand
AAGAAGTTCCGCGTGCGCTACCGCATCGACGGCGTGCTGCACGAGGTGGACAGCCCGCCCAAGCGCCTGCAGTCGGCCATCATTAGCCGCGTCAAGATCATGGCCAACATGAGCATCGCCGAGAAGCGGGTGCCCCAGGACGGCCGCATCCAGATCAACGTGATGGGGCGCGACCTGGACCTGCGCGTGTCGTCCATCCCGACGAACCACGGCGAGAGCATCGTCATGCGCATCCTGGACAAGAGCGGGATCGCCCTGGGCCTGCCGCAACTGGGGTTCTTCGCCGACGACCAGCAGGTGTTCGAGCGCCTGATTGCGCTGTCGGACGGCATCATCCTGGTGACGGGCCCGACGGGTTCGGGCAAGACCACGACGCTCTACGCCTGTCTGAACACGATCAACAAGCCGGACCGCAAGATCATCACCGTGGAAGACCCGGTGGAATACCAGATGAGCGGCATCAACCAGGTGCAGGTCCGCACGGACATCGGCATGACGTTCTCGGCCGCCCTGCGGGCCATCCTGCGCCAGGCGCCGAACATCATCATGATCGGGGAAATCCGCGACTTCGAGACCGCGGAAATTGCGGTGAACGCGTCGCTGACGGGCCACCTGGTGTTCAGCACGCTGCACACGAACGACGCGCCGAGCGCGGTGACCCGGCTGATCGACATCGGCGTGAAGCCGTTCCTGGTGGCCTCGTCCACCCGCGCGATCATGGCCCAGCGGCTGGTGCGCCGGATCTGCGAGAAGTGCAAGGAGCCGTTCGAGGCCCGGGAGACCGAGCTGCGGCTGCTGGGGCCGGCGGCCAAGCAGCTGGCGAGCGCCCAGCTCTACCACGGCAAGGGCTGCGCCGACTGTTCGTTCACCGGCTACCGCGGCCGGCTGGGCATCTACGAGATCTTCCAGATCGACGACCAGGTCCGCAACCTGATCTTCGAGCAGGTTTCGTCCTCGGAACTGCGGACGAAGGCGCGCGAGCTGGGCATGCGTACGCTGCGCGAGGACGGCATCCGCAAGGTGGTCGCCGGCATCACCACCTTGGAAGAAGTGCTGCGGGTGACCATGGGAGACAGCGACTGATGAGCACGCTGAAATCGAACGAAGTCCAGATGAACGACCTGCTGGAGCTGGCGGTCCAGGAGACGGCTTCGGACCTGCACCTGGCCGTCGGCCTGCCGCCGGTGCTGCGCATCCACGGCTCGCTCGCGCCGCTGGACGCCGAGCCGCTGACCCCGGGGGACACGGAACGCCTGCTGAAAAGTTTCGCCCCCGAGCACCACATCAAGGCGCTGGAGGAGGGCGGGGGCTCGGACTTCGGGTTCGGGTTCGGCGACGCGGCGCGGTTCCGCGTGAGCATCTTCCGCCAGAAGGGCCACGTCGGCATCGTCCTGCGCCAGATCCCCACGAAGATGCTGACGCTGGAGGAGATCGGCCTGCCGGCGCAGATGAAGGACCTGCTCTTCAAGCCGCGCGGGCTGATCCTGGTGACGGGCCCGACGGGGTCGGGCAAGACGACCACGCTGGCCAGCATGCTCAACATCATCAACCAGGAGCGCGACTGCCACATCATCACGGTCGAGGATCCGATCGAGTATTATCACCAGCACAAGAAGTCGGTGGTGACGCAGCGGGAGATCGGCGTGGACGTGCCGACGTTCAAGGAGGCCCTGCGGCGGGCGCTGCGCCAGGATCCGGACGTGATCCTGGTGGGCGAAATGCGCGACCTCGAGACGATGGAGGCCGCGATCACGGCGGCGGAAACGGGCCATCTGGTGTTCGCGACGCTGCACACGACCGGCGCGGCCCGCACGGTGGACCGCATCGTGGACGCGTTCCCGACCAACCAGCAGGAGCAGATCCGCACGCAGCTCTCGACGAGCATCGTGGCGGTGATTTCCCAGATCCTGATGCCGCGCAAGGACAAGCCGGGCCGCATCGCGGCTTTCGAGATCATGATCGCCACGCCGTCGATCCGCTCGCTGATTCGCGACAACAAGACGTTCCGGATCACCTCGGATCTGCAGACCGGGGCTAAGTGGGGGATGCAGACGCTCGACTCGCACCTGATCGAACTCTGGCGGGGCGGCAAGATCGCCTACGAGGAGCTGGTGACCAAGGCGCAGGACACCGAAGAGATCTTGCAACAGATCAAGGGCAGGCAGCAATAGGTAGGGCAGGGCAATGGCCGCATACAACGACATGTTCCTGGACGAGTTGTCCCGCGCCGGGCTGGTGGACGAGACGCAGGCGGCGGAGATCATCGACGAGCACGAGCGCACCGGCAAGCCGACGAAGGACGTGGCCCAGGAACTGGGGCTGATCACGGAGGACCAGGGCCTGGAGTTGATTGCACAGCATCTCGCCGCGGAGCGGCTGGACCTGGAGCACATGAACGTGGCGCCGGAGACGATCCAGACGGTACCGGGCAGCGTGGCGCGCATGTACAACGTCATGCCCGTGGCCGTGGAGGGCAACACCGTGACCCTGGCGGTCGCCAGCCTGATCACCCCCGAGACCAGCGACGAAATCGCTTTCGTGCTTTCCAAGGACATCCAGTTCGCGGTGGCCTCGCCGTCGGCCATCACCAACGCGATTTCCCGCTACTACGGGTCCGAAGACGAGACGATGAAGGACATGATCTCCAACCTGGAGGGGGAGCTGGAGAGCGCCGGCGACCTCCTGGAGAGCGGCGCCCGCGGCGACGACATCGCCTCGGTGGAGGCGGCGGCCAATTCGCGCCCGGTGGTGCGCTTCGTGAACCTGGTGCTCTACCAGGCCGTGCAGGACCGCGCCAGCGACATCCACTTCGAGCCGTTCGAGGACGAGTTCAAGATCCGCTACCGCGTGGACGGGGCGCTCTACGAGATGGCGCCGCCGCCGCGCCACCTGGCCCTGCCGGTGACCTCCCGCCTGAAGGTGATCTCCGGGCTGAACATCGCCGAGCGGCGCGTGCCCCAGGACGGCCGCATCCAGCTGCCGGTGGCCGGGCGCATGATCGACTTCCGCGTTTCCACCCTGCCGACCCAGTTCGGCGAAAGCGTAGTGCTGCGCGTGCTGGACCGCAGCGTGGTTTCACTGGACCTCGAGAATATCGGCATGCCCGACGACGTCTACCAGTACTTCTGCGAGGACATCGACAAGCCCAACGGGATCGTCGTCGTGACCGGCCCGACGGGCTCCGGCAAGACGACGACCCTCTATTCGGCCCTGCGGCGCCTCAACACCATCGAGAACAAGCTGCTGACCGCCGAGGAGCCCGTGGAATACGACATCGACGGCATCGTGCAGGTGCCGATCCACGAGGCCATCGGCGTGACGTTTGCCAAGGTGCTGCGCGCGTTCCTGCGCCAGGACCCGGACATCATCATGGTCGGCGAAATCCGCGACATCGAGACCTCCGAGATCGCGATCCAGGCCTCGCTGACGGGCCACCTGGTGTTCAGCACGCTGCACACGAACGACGCGTCTGGCGCAATCACGCGCCTGATCGACATGGGCGTGGAGCCGTTCCTGATCGCCTCGACCCTCGAGGCGGTGCTCGGCCAGCGGCTCGTGCGCACGATCTGTTCGAACTGCAAGACGGAATACCAGCCGCCGCCGGAGATCCTCCAACAGCTGGGCATGACCGAGCAGCAGGTCGGCGGCCGGCCGTTCTACTACGGCGCGGGCTGCTCCTACTGCAACCAGACCGGCTACAAGGGCCGGCGCGGCATCTATGAATATCTGCGGGTGAAGGATCCGATCCGCGAACTGATCAACCACCGCAAGCCAACGCTGGTGATCCGCGACAAGGCCGTGGAGCTGGGCATGCGCACGCTGCGCGAGGACGGTATCCGCTGCATCCTCGACGGGTACACCACCGTGGAAGAGGTCTTGAAGTACACATGAGGCGGCGGCCGGCCCGCGGCCGGCCCGCCCGGAAGGGAGCAGGAACATGGCGCGCTACAAATTCACGGCCCTGGATGCCCGGGGCAAGGAAGTTCACGGCGAAATCGAGGCCGACAGCCAGGCGGCGGCCGTAGCGCGGATCCGCGAGAAGCAGTATTTCCCCACCAAGGTCGAAGAGCTGGCGGCCGGCGGGGCCGCCCCGGCCGCCAAGAAGAGCGGGGGCAAGGGCGCCCTGCAGATCGAGCTCAAGCTGCCCAAGTTCCTGCAGGGGCGCGTGAAGGCCAAGCAGCTGACGGCCTTCACCCGGCAGATGTCCACGCTGATCAACGCCGGCCTGCCCCTCATGCGGGCGTTGCGCGTGCTGCAGCGCCAGGAGAAGAACCCGGCCCTGCGCGACGCGGTGCTGCAGATGGCCGAAAGCATCGAGTCCGGCAGCACCTTCGCCGAAGCGCTGGCGGCCCATCCGAAGATCTTCGACCGCCTGTTCGTGAACATGGTGAAGGCCGGCGAGGTGGGCGGCGTGCTGGACGTGGTGATGGCGCGCCTGGCGGAGTTCCAGGAGAAGGCCGAAAAGATCAAGGGCAAGGTCAAGAGCGCCATGACCTATCCGATCGTGGTGCTGGTCATGGCCCTGTCCATCCTGGGCTTCCTGATGACCTACATCGTGCCGAAGTTCGCCGACATCTTCGGCGACCTGATGGGCGGCAAAGGCATGCCGTTCCTGACGCAGATGGTCATGAACGCCAGTTCGACCATGGTGAACCGCTTTCCGCTGGTCCTGGCCGCCATCGTCGCGCTGGTCGTGGTCATCAAGCTGCTGGCCAAGACCGACAAGGGCCGCTACGGGCTGGACCAGTTCAAGCTGCACGCGCCGGTGTTCGGCACGCTGATCAGCAAAAACTCGATCTCGCGCTTCACGCGTACCCTGGGGACGCTGATGGGCGCCGGCGTGCCGGTGCTGCAGGCGTTGAACATCGTGAAGGAGACCGTGGGCAACGAGGTGATCGCGCGCGCGGTGACGACGATTCATGACGCCGTGAAAGAGGGCGAGAACATGGCGCCGCCGATCGCCGCCTCCAAGGTCTTTCCGCCGATGGTGGTGAGCATGGTGGAGGTGGGCGAGGAGACCGGTGCCCTGCCGGACATGCTGATGAAGATCGCCGATTCCTATGACGACGACGTGGACAACGCCGTCGCGGCGATGACCTCCATCATCGAACCGCTGCTGATCATCTTCCTGGCGGTCGTGGTCGGCACGATCGTGATCGCGCTGTTCATGCCGCTGGTTTCGATCATCGGCGGTCTCAGCGGTTGAGTCCGGCAAACCCGGGATCGGACGCGCCGGTCCGGTCCCGGCACCCGGTTGCGTGCGCGGGAAGGGCGCCGGGTGTGGATCACCGGGGCGTGTCCCACCCATTGATACACGCAACATCCACGCCGGCATATAGATATGATGTACCGCCGGCCGGCGGGACGGTTCGCCTCCCATTTTTTCGCGGTCGGACATAAAACGTTTCGACAACGCGCTGGCTTTTTGGGATACTTTCCGGTTCATGGCATCGAAGATTGTGGAGACCGAATCATGAAATTTCCGCGTGCGTCGGGCGTGCTCTTGCATCCCACATCACTCCCGGGGCCTTACGGGATCGGCGAAATCGGTCCGGAAGCCTACCGGTTTGCCGATTTTCTGCAGGCCACCGGGCAGCATTTGTGGCAAATCCTGCCGCTGGGGCCCACCAGCTACGGCGACAGCCCGTACCAGTCGCCGTCGACCTTTGCCGGCAACCCGCTGTGGATCAGTTTCGACCTGCTGCTCAAGGACCGGCTGCTGTCCCGGTCCCAGCTGAAGGGCTTCCCGGTTTTTCCGGCGGACCGGGTGGATTTCGGGCCGGTGATCGAGGCGCGCCTGGCCGTGCTGCGGAAGGTCAGCGAGACCTTTGCCCAGCGGGCCGCGCCGGAGATGCAGCGGGAATTCGTGGGCTTCTGCGCGCGCCATTCGGAATGGCTGGAAGATTATGCCCTGTTTTCCGCGCTGAAGGATGCCCATGGCGGTGTGCCGTGGACGCAGTGGGAGCCGGAACTGGCGCGCCGGGAACCCGCGGCCCTGCAGGCGGCGCGCGAACGGCATGCCGAGGCCCTCCGCCGCGTGAAGATCATCCAGTTCCTGTTCGAACAGCAATGGAAGCGGTTGCGGGCCTACTGTGCCGAACGCCGCATCAAGTTCATCGGCGACATTCCGATCTTCGTGGCGCATGACAGCGCCGATGTCTGGGCGAACCCCGGCTTGTTCTTCCTGCGGCCGGACGGCCATCCGACCGTTGTGGCGGGCGTGCCGCCGGACTATTTCAGCGCCACCGGACAGTTGTGGGGCAATCCGCTCTACAACTGGGAGGCGCACCGGGCGCAGAACTACGACTGGTGGGTGGCCCGCCTGCGCCGCATCCTCGACCTGGTGGACATCGTGCGGATCGACCATTTCCGCGGCTTCGAGGCCTACTGGGAAATCCCCGGCGGCGAAACCACGGCGATGAACGGCAAGTGGATCAAAGGTCCCGACCAGCATATCTTCGAAGTGCTGTTTGAGCGGATGGGCCGGCTGCCGATCATCGCCGAAGACCTCGGCGTCATCACGCCGCCCGTGGAAGCCTTGCGCGACCGGTTCGAATTCCCCGGCATGCGCATCCTGCAGTTCGCGTTCGGCAACGACGAGCGGGCGGCCGAGTTCCGCCCCGAAAGCTATCCGGCCCATTGCTGCGTCTATACCGGCACGCACGACAACGACACCACGGTGGGCTGGTTCAACAGCCAGGCCGGCGAGGGCAGCACCCGCACCCCGGAACAGATCGCCGCCGAGCGCCAAATGATTCTCGACTACCTATGCACGGATGGCCATGAGATCCACTGGGACCTGATCAACCTTGGGGCGCGCTCCAACGCCGATACGTTCGTGGTTCCGCTGCAGGACCTGCTGGGCCTGGGATCGGAAGCTCGCATGAACACGCCCGGCGTGGCCGGCGGCAACTGGCAGTGGCGCTTCGCCTGGAGCCAGGTCACCGACGCCCTCCGCGAGCGCCTGGCCTACGTGACGCGCGCCACCGGCCGCCGGCACTGAACGCCGCCGCCGGGCCGCGGCCGGCCGGCTTGCATGGCGCACGGTTTCCGCTAGGATAGGGCGGCAAGAGCTGAAAACATGACCGAGGCGAGTGGCAAGGCAAAGGCGGCGGCGGCCACCGGACGGGGGTCCGGCTGGATCGCGGGGATGTGCCTGGCGGGGCTGTTGGCGTTGGCGCTGCGCCTGCTGCCGGGACCCGAAACCCTGGACGACGCCTATATCACCTACCGCATCGCCGGGAACATCGCCAACGGCCAGGGCTTCGTCTACAACGCCGGGGAGCGGCTGCAGTCCTCGACCACGCCGGCCTATGCCTTGCTGCTGTCCCTGCTGCCGCGCCTGGGGCTGGACCTGCCGCGCGGCTCGTTCGTCCTGAATGCGCTGGCCGGTATGGCGGCCGCCATGCTGCTCTTCGCCGCGCTGCGCCGGATCTGCGGCGACGGGCGGGCGGCGCTGGCCGGCGCCCTGCTCTACGCCGTGTTCCCCGGCAGCGTGGTCTATTCCATTGCCGGGATGGAAACACCATTCTTCGAACTGCTGCTGCTGGCCGCGGGCACGGCCTTTCTCTTCAAGCGCGATTGGCTGGCCGCGGTCCTGGCGGGATTCCTGCCACTGGTCCGGCCGGAGGGCCTGGTCGTTTCCGCCATCCTGGGCGTGGCGCTGATCGTGGCCAAGCGCAACCGCGTCTGGGCCTACGGGATCGTGGCGCTGCTGCCGCTGGCGGCCTGGATCGCCTGGGCCACGGCCTACTTCGGCACGCCCGTGCCGCATTCCGTATCGGAAAAACAGAAATTCTTCACGGATCCCCGGTTTGCCGTGGGGTTGGCCGGTTTCCTGCGCCAATGGATCTACCACTTCTACTCGCTGTTCTGGGACAATCCGGTGAACGGCGAACGCCTCAACAACACGCGGTATGCGCTGCTCCTGCTGGGCGGGTTTCCTTTTGCGGCGGGTTATGCGTTCCAGATATTCACGGCGGCGGTGGCCCGGCCCCGCGCGCTGCCGCTGGTCCTCGCCCCGGGATTTTTCGCCCTTGCCTGCATCCTGGGGCAGGCGGGCCTGCCTTTCCCGTGGTACTTCATGCCCACGGCCGGCTTGTTCATCGCGGCCTCGGTCGGCGGTCTGTACGCGCTGGTGCATGCCGGCCTGGCCCGCTGGCGGCCGGTCTGGGTTTCCGCCGCGGGCGGGCTGATTCTGGCCCTGGGAGTCGGCTTGGCTGCGCGCCATTTGGCGGTCAACTACCGCTGGACGCCCCGGATCATGCCGGCAACCCTCTACGACCATGTGTTTCCGCACCGCGAACCCGCATACGAAATCGTGGGCCAGTGGTTGGGTGCCCGGGGCGGGGACGAGCAGGAGATCGTGCTCTGCGCGGAAGTGGGCGCGGTCGGGTATTTCTGCCGGTTCAAGGTCTGGGACCAGCACCTGACCCAGCCGCCCTGGGTGCCGGAGCGCGGCAGCGCCCTGGTCGACCGGTACCGGCCGCGTTTCATCACCTTCCTGGCGATTTATCCGCCGGCCGCGGAACTGCAGGATCAGCCGGCCGCCGCCCGGATCGGTACTTCACAGGTGCCCTATCGCCAGGTATTCTGCGTGAACCTGGAGAAGGATCCGCGGTACACCCTGCCGCGCGAACGCCACAACGTCTTGATCTATGAACGGGAAGACTGAAAACAGCCCGGGCGGCCCGGCGGATTGACGTGATGCGCGCGCAGCACCAGACCGTTGTGATCGTGGGCGCCGGGTTTTACGGCGCGGTGCTGGCGGAACGGTTTGCCGCCGGACTGGGCTGGAAGGTGCTCGTGCTGGAGAAACGGGGGCACATCGGCGGGAATTGCTGGTCATTTCCCGATCCGGACACGGGCATTGAGGTGCATGAATACGGGCCGCATATTTTCCACACCTCTCACGTCCGCGGCTGGGAATACATCAATCGGTTCACCGCCTTCAACTCCTACCGGCATACCGTCTGGGCCGCGCGCCGGGGCCGGGTCTATCCGCTGCCATTCGGCCTGGCGGCGATCAACCTGCTGCTGGGGCGGCGGCTGGATCCGGCGGAGGCCCGGGCGTGGGTGCAGGCCGAGGCGGCGCGGGAGGGCATCACCGCGCCGCGGAACCTCGAGGAGAAGGCGCTGGCGCTGATTGGCCGCACCCTGTACGAAGCGTTCGTGAAGGAATACACGGAAAAACACTGGGGGCGGAAGGCGACCGAGCTGCCGGCCGACATCATCACCCGGCTGCCGGTGCGCTATACCTACGATGTGGGGTACTACAACGACACGTGGCAGGGCATTCCCGTCGGCGGCTATGGCGCGATCTTCCGGAAATTGCTGGCGCATCCGAACATCGAAGTCCGCCTGCACACGGACTATTTCGCGGCGCGGGACTCCCTGCCGGCCCACGATCTGCTGGTCTACACGGGGCCCCTGGATCGGTTCTTCGAGTATCGGCATGGGCGGCTGGGGTGGCGGTCGGTGCGTTTTGAAAAGCAGGTGTTGGACGTCGAGGATTTCCAGGGCACCGCGGTGATGAATGAATGTGACGGGGAGGTTCCCTACACCCGGACGCACGAGTTCAAGCATTTCACGCCGGAATGGAAGTTCGGAAAGACCGTCATTTTCAGGGAGTTTTCGTTCGCCCCCGGCCCGGAGGACGACCTGTACTATCCCGTCCGCGCGCCGGCGGACCTGGCGGTGCATGCCAAGTACCTGGCGGAGGCGCAGACGGTGCCCCACGTGGTGTTCGGCGGGCGGTTGGGGGCCTATGCCTACCTCGACATGGAAAACACCGTCAGCACGGCGCTCGAGACGTTCGACCGGCTGCAGCTCAGGCTGGCGGGCGGCGGGCCAGCCGGCGCCTGACGATCGCGGGGATTTGGCGCAGGATCCGGCCCGCGCGGGGCAGGGCGCGGCCCGGGACCGTCCGCTCCCAGGCCGAGGTCGGCAGGTTCGCGGCGCGGAGATCTTCCAGCAGGGCGGACCGGTCCAGCCAATCCTGCTGGTTGAAGAAGGTATAGTGGTGGACGACCGCCCGGGTTGCCAACACCACCAGTTTATGGTTGGCCGCGATCCATTTGCCCCAGCCAACCTCGTCCTGCTCCTGCACCCCCCCGATTTCCAGCCAATGGCGGTAGTCGTAGCAGATGCAGTTGATGCTGAACCGGTCATGGAAAAAAACCCAGGGTTCGGCGGCCCGCTCACGGACGCGGCGGTTGGCGTCGTTCAGGTTGAGGAAACGCCGGATCATCCATGCGGCCAGGTGAGGATAGAACCAGACCGGTCCATCCGCCGCGGGCCGGTGTTCGGCGTGCGGCAACCGCAGGAAGTCCTCCCGCAGCTCCGGAAAAAGGCTAAGCAACTGCCAGGTACCCAGTCCGTTGTTGGGGATCGTGGCGGTGACCAGCGCCAGGTCTGGCCGGTCCCGGTGGGCTGCGTGGGCTTCGGCCAGAACCAGGTCCCAGTCGGCGGAGACGAACGTATCCTCGTCGATCTTGAAATACAGAGCATCGGGATAGCGGCGGACGCATTCGTTCTGGAGGTTGGAAATCAGCCAGCCGCGGCCGCGGGGTCCGGCAATGGTGTCCCACGGGATGTCCGGATGGGCGGCCTGCAATCGCCGGACATAACGGAGGTGGCGGCCTTGCACGCCGTTGAGCAACAACACCACCTGGTCGAAGCGCCGCGCGGAACCGCCTTGCAGCAGCATATCCATGCAAAGCTTGAAGCAATCCAGCCGGTGGCTGGTCAGGATCATCAGGATTTTCTTCACGGGCTGGAGAGGATTCCGTGGAGGATGGTTTTCAATCTTTGCGAAACGACGTCGCGGCTGAAGAGCCGGGCGCAGCGCTGCCGGGCCGCGTCGCCCTGGGCGTATGCTTCTGCGGGATGTGCCAACACCCACTGAATCTGCCGGGCCAGGGTGTCGACCCGGCCGGGCGGGACCGTCCATCCGCAACCGGCCAGGACTTCCGGCAGGTCCGCCACGGCGGAGGCGATGATGGGCTTGGCCATCGCCATGGCTTCAAACACCTTGCAGGGCATCTGGGTTTGGGCCAGCAGGTCGTTGGCCAGGGGCAGCACGACGAGATCGGCCAGGCCGAGATACCTGGGCATTTCCTCCCTGGGGCGGATGCCCAGCAGCCGCAGAAAGGGCGCATAGGCCGGATTCGCCTGCAGGGCGCCCACATGTTCATTGACGGGGCCCACGATGACGAGGGCATTCTGCGGATTCCCGATGGCGACTAGGGCGTCGAGAATCAGTTCGATCCCCTTGTGGGGCCGCACCACACCGCCGAAGACGATCAGTTTCCGGGTTTCCAGACCCAGTTCGCGCCGCAGGGACCGGCTTTCCTCCGCGGGCCGGGGGGCAAAGGCGTCCAGGTCCACGCCCAGCGGCAGGACTTCGCCGCCGAAGCGCCGCTGCAGGGCGGTGGTGGTGCACAGGACTCCGTCGCATCGGCGGGCCAGGCGTTCCACCCACGGGCAGTAGAGGTCGTCCAGCGGATGATGGAAATGCCGCAGCCATTGCTCCACCTTTTGGCGCCGGGACAGCCGCGCATACAAGGCGCCGTCCCATTCGTCAAAGTAGGCGACGACCTTGGCCCGGCGGCGGCGCTTGGCCGCCAGGGCCACCGGCAGGCTGCTGGCGAAGGCCTTGACCGCGACAATGAGGTCGCCGGTGACGGCGCGTTCCAGCGTCCGGGACTCCCAGAGATAGTCGGGAAGGCGGTACAGGCGGGGACAGGCCACGATTTTGAACGGGTAGGCATCCCGATAGATGGGGCAGATGCCGTGGCCGATGTCGGGAACGACGATTTCCACGGTGAAATCCGGCTCCAGATGCCGCGCCAGGACCATCACCGGCCCCAGCACCGGCGAAGCGCCGTCTTGCACAAGAAAGGAGATCTGCGGCCGGCCCATGGTGCCTCAAGCCCGCCCGGCATTCACGCGCGCAGGATCCGTCAGGGTCGGTTCGGGCCCCTGGTTCAGAATCCGGTCGATGCATTCCACGCCTTGCATGAGGGAATGGTCCATGTTGCCCACTTCATATTTCCAGGCGCCGAAGCGTCCGCGGCTGTAGATGTCGCAGGCCTCCAAATCCGGCAGGACCTGGGCCAGGACCGCGTCGCGGTCCAGGGTGGGGATGGGATAGCCATGCGTGGATTTGAAGTGGACCGTTCGCGCCGCCGCCGGATCGAAATCCAGCAATCCGGACCGGCGCAGATCGGTCAGGGTGCTGGTGGCCAGATCCGCCTCCGGATGCATGGCGGCGGTGTCCCGGGTGGCGACTTCGCACAGGAACGAGCAGTAGCGTCCGGGATCGGGGGTGTGGGCCGGCGAGAACAGGGAAAACGGCGTCAGGCGGTAGTACACGGTGTGGTCGTCCGGACAGTAGATCCAGGTTTTGTCGCGCAAATGGACGGGCAGGGGGAACGGGAGGGCGACGCCCACCACCTGGACTTGGGAATGCCGCAAACGGCCGGTGGCCGCCGCCAGACCCGGCCGGCCAGTCATCGGGCCAAGGAGGTTGAGCGGCATGGTGGAGATCAACCGGTCGTAACGAAGCATTTCCCCCGAGGCAAGCCGGAGGGTACGGCCGGCGGGATCCACCGCCACGACTCGGGTGTTGAGCCGGATGCGGCCGGGACCGAGGTGGCGCTGCATGGCGTTCCAGATCGCGCCCGTGCCCCCGGCCCGGGGGAAGTGGAAGACATGGTTGGGCCCCCAGGAGACATCATCGCGCTGTTCCACCAGGTTACGCTGGACTCGCGTCAGATCAATCTGCGGCACCCGGTCCCCCAGCCAGGCGCAACTCATTTGCTCGGGGGGAACCGTCCATATCTTCTGGTTGTAGGGGATCATGAAGTGCCGGGCGATGCCCGCCCCGCAGGAGCCCAGGATCCATTCGCGGAAATTGGTGACTCGGCCTCCCCCCCGGTGCAGATGCCGGAGCCCGTTTAGGCATTCCTGCCGCGCGGCCTCCGGAAGATGGCGGAAATTGTATTGAAACGGATACGGGACGAAAGTGTTCTGCGTGTAAACCCACGAGCGGCGTTCATGCGTCAGGAAACCGTCCGGCAGGATGCGTTCCATGAGCCGGTCCACATAGGCGTAATGCGAATGGGCGACATGGACGCCAAAGTCCCACGTGAACCCCTCCGCATCCATGTAGGACGCCGCCAGGCCCCCCACCTGCCCGTTCTGTTCCAGAACCACAAAGTCGTCCAGACCGAGTTCCTTGAGGCGCCAGGCGGCGCCGAGGCCGGTGGGGCCGGCGCCTATGACCACAAACTGCATCAGTCTATGTTCCATTGAAATGCAGGGACTGGCAATCCTGAAAATCAGCCAGGCCTTGGGGCCGGCCGGCGCGGGTTTTGCTGGACGGGAAAAGGGGGGAGGGATAGCATGGCGGGCTATGGAATCGTTGGTTCAAAGGGCCAAGGCCTACGGCGGCAGCGTGGTGCTGCCCGAGGGCCAGGACCCGCGCGTGATGCAGGCGGCGGCGGAAATCGTCCGTCTGGGGTTCGCCCGCGTGTCCGTCCTGGCCACGCCGGCCGAGGCCCAGCAGGCCTGCGCCGCCGCCGGGGTGATCCCGGCCGGCTTTGAAATCATCGATCCGACGAGCCCGCCCTGCCGGGAGGAACTGGTGGCGGCCTACTACCGCAAGCGGGCCGCCAAGGGCCTGACCGAGGAGCAGGCGCGGCAGGCGCTGAAGAACCGGCTGTATGTCGGGGCGATCATGATCGAGACGGGCTACGCTTCGGGCATGGTGGCCGGCAGTATCGCCTCGACCCCCGACATGCTGCGGGCGGCCTTCCATTGCGTGGGCACGGCGCCGGGCATCCAGACGGCCAGCAGCTGCTTCCTGCTGCGCTTGAAGACGCCGACTCCCGCCGGCGAAAGCACCCTGTTGTTTGCAGACTGCGGCGTGAATCCGAATCCGACGGCGGAACAGCTGGCGGAAATCGCGATGTCCACGGCCCAGACGCACCGGGCGCTGGTCGGCACGGCGCCGCGGGTCGCGCTGTTGAGCTTCTCGACGCGCGGCAGCGCCAAGCACGAACTGGTGGACAAGGTCGCCCAGGCAACCCGGTTGGCGAAAAGCCTGGCAACGCAGGTCGACCCGGAAATGGTGCTCGACGGCGAACTGCAGACGGATGCGGCGCTCGTGCCCCGCGTGGCGGCCCAGAAGGCGCCCGACAGCCCCCTGCAGGGCGCGGCCAACATCCTGGTCTTCCCCGACCTGCAGGCCGGGAACATTTCGGTGAAGCTGGTGGAACGCCTGGCCGGGGCGACCGCGCTGGGGCCGGTTCTGCAGGGGCTGGCCAAGCCGGTCAATGACCTGTCGCGCGGGTGCAGCGCCCAGGACATCGTCGGCGTGGCGGCCGTGACCATGTGCCAGGCAGCGGCCATGGGCGTGCCCGCGGACGGCAAGGCCGGCGGCGCACCGGCGACGGCCCCGGCGCCGGCGGCCTGCCCCGCCGGAATCCTGTCGGACGACGAAATCGAGGCGATTGCGCGCCGCGTGGCGCAGGATCTGCTCGCCGCCCCGGCGGTCGTCAGGGCCTGGTCCAGATTCTAAGAGGAAACGACATGAAAAACATCGATTGGAAAAGCCTGGGGTTTGCCTACCTGGACACCAACTGCCACGTGCGCTACGTGTGGACAAACGGCAAGTGGGACGCCGGCGAGCTGGTGACGTCGCCTCTGATGCCGATCCACATCGCGGCGACGGCGCTGCACTACGGCCAGGCCGCCTTCGAAGGATTGAAAGCCTTCCGGCGCAAGGACGGCCGGGTGAGCCTGTTCCGGCCCGAGGAAAACGCAAAGCGGATGGCGGCCACGGCGCGGCGGACCTGCATGGCCGAAGTGCCGACGGAGATGTTCGTGGACGCGTGCAAGCGCGTGGTGAAGGCGAACCTAGAATACCTGCCGCCCTACGGCACGGGCGGCTCGATGTACGTGCGCCCGCTGCTGTTCGGCAGCGGCGCGCAGATCGGCGTGGCTCCGGCGGATGAATACACGTTCCTGGTGCTGGTGACGCCCGTGGGTGCCTACTACCAGGGGGGCCTGCAGGCGGTGAAGGCCATCGTGTTCGACGAATACGACCGGGCGGCGCCCCAGGGCACCGGCCACATCAAGATCGGCGGCAACTACGTCGCCGGCCTCTATCCGCATCTCCTGGCGAAGAAAAAGGGCTATCCCGTGGAGCTCTATCTCGACGCCAAGGAGCACAAGTGGATCGACGAGTTCGCGACGAGCAACTTCCTGGCCATCACC
>CAYMTY010000061.1:0-15610 GCA_964393515.1 uncultured Verrucomicrobiota bacterium | reverse complement strand
GACGCCGCTTCTTGGTTCGCCTCGTGTGGCTATACTATATAGTAATACGCTCTAGGGCCCGCTTCACCGCCATGATGGAGCCGTTGGCTTTGCTCGCGGTCCGGAGCTCTTCGAGCGTGGCATCCGGACGGTCTTGCACCAGCCGATCCAAGGCCGCCAACCGGTCGCCGCGGAACAGGGCGAGGCGATGGCCGCGGGGCTGTGGCGCTGACTCTCCCGTTGCGGCAAACCGCGCCAGCCAGCGCTGAAACGTCCGGATGTCCACGCTGTAGGATTGCGCAATCCGAGCCTGGGTGCTTTTGCCCTTCTGATAGGCCTCGATTGCGCGTCGGCGAATGTCTTTTGTGGCTATGCTCATGCGAAGAACATAGCAGACGTCTTACGGCATCTCAATAGTTATTTGCTCTATGGAAAAAAGTTTTCCACAGTGTGGAAAACTTGCCGGCGGCCGGGGCTACGGGGCGGAAGCCGCGAGGTCCGCGATGACAATCGCGCTCGCGGTGGCCTGGATGGGGTAGGATTCCCCCACCGGACCGGTCACCCAGGCCTGAACGGTCTGCCCCACCGCCAGCCGGGCCGCGCCCACCGAATTCCCGGCGCCGTCCAGCACGCGCGTGCTGTCCGTGAGGCGCAGGAAGGCCTTGGCGGAACCCCAGTCGTCGGCGGGATTCTCCTCCACCAGGATCGAGGAGGCGGTCGCGGAGGTGATGATGCCGGTGATATCCGGCGCGCCGGCCGGAAGGCCTGTGGCCGGATCCGAATCCTCGTCGCAGCCGCTTGCGCAGCCGAGGAGCAAAAGCATCGCCAAAATCCGGGAAATTTTCATGGTCGTTCTCCGGCTTGAATTGTCCAGCGGGTCAGGCGTCCGCGGGAACGGCGGTAACGAGCTGCGCCTTGTGCGGCTGGTCGTCGGGAAATTCGACGGTCACGGCTTCGGCGCCGAAGCTCTTGGCGAGCATTTCCATCGTCTGGCGCGCGGAGGTTTGGACCTCGGAGCTCAGGCGCCGGGCGAGGTTTTCCGCCAGCTTGCCGGCCTGGGCCTTGGCCTCGTCCATCAGTTTGTTGCGGTCCTCCTCGTTGAAGCCGCCGCCGAGGATCTTGTTGATGACGTCGGGCAGGATGATGGGCAAAAGCTTGCCGCCCTGCTCGTCGTAGAAGGTCACGTTGCGCACGTGCACGACGTAATCGCAGCGCGGCATCTGCAGGCGGTAGCGGCCGGGCCCCGCCTCCGCCACCGCGAACGCGGGGTCGCGCAGGTCGTACTGGAAGTCGATGTCGAACTCGAAGATCATCGCCATTTTCTTCGAGGTGATGAGCCATTCGAGGTAGCGCTTGCCGAGGTCACCGAGCGAATGGTCGCGCGCGGTCACGATCTCCTTGGTCACCGCCTTGAAGACCGAGAGCACGCCGATGGCCTTGAGTTCCTCGATGGCGGCGGTGGCGCTGATGGCCATGCCGCGGCGGCCGCCGCCGCGGCGCCACAGCAAGAGAAGGCCGGCGAACAGGGCGCCGCACAGCAGGCATAGCAGGAGGATGGTCAGGGTCTGGCTCATGGGCTCACCTCATGGCGGGACCATAGCACAAATCCGCGCGGCGGTCCCGAAAAGTCATGGCGCCGCGTCCTCGCGCCAGGCGTACGTGCCGTCCCAGGCGAAGATCCGGAGGGTGCGCGCCTGGGGATTGACGGCGTAGGCGTCCGCCCGCGTGCTGTGGATGACGGTGTGGTAGGCGTAGGCGATTTCGGCCAGCGGCGCGGCGGGGCCGCCGGGATCCACGGGGTAGATTCCGCGCGCCGCGGCGGTGCTGGTCAGCCAGAGGATCCGCCGGCCGGTGGCGGCGCGCAGGCGCCGGAGAGCCTCCAGGTACTGCTGCGTGAAGGCGGGATCGCGGCTTTGCCACAGGAGCCGGCCGTTGATCACGTCGCGGCCCGCGGCCAGGGCCAGCGGGGTGCCCCAGCGCGGATCGTCGGCCACGACGATATCGGCCGGCGCAATCGCCTGTTCCAGGTCCGCGAGAAACCGGCCGAAGCCGGGATAGTCGCCGACCCGCGCGGCGCGGGCGGCCAGGCGCGCCTGCGCAGCGCTGGCGGCCACGAGCAGGGCCAGCAGCGCCACCCCGGCCAGGCGCCGGAAGCCGCCGCCCCGCAGGCCTTCCAGCGCGCGTACCAGCCCGAACGCCTGGACCAGCGCCAGCAGCGGCACCAGGAACGGAAAGAAGCGTCGAAGGGCCCAGGGAAAGATCAGCGCGATCCCGGATTCGACGAGCAGCAGCCCGCACACGGCGGCCAGCGCGAACACCAGCAATTTCAGGCGCGTCCACGCACCGTCCCGGTCGAGCGCGAGCCCGGCCAGGCCCAGGCCCGCCCAGACGCAGCCCCAGACGCCGTAGAACGGAATGATCCGGACCAGGCGCCAGAGAACCAGCCCCGCCCGCGGCACGCGGCGCGACCAGTCGATCAGGAAATCGCGGCTGCCATCCAGGCCGGCGGCGAGCGCCACGGCGGCCGCGCCGCAGCCCGCCGCCACCGCCAACACCCGGACGAGGGCCAGGTCCCGGGTGCGCACCGCCACAGGCAGCGGCCGCCATGCCAGCAGCAGGGAAACCCCGGCGGCCGCGGCATAGCCGGCCAGGATGACGCTCAAGGCGCGGTCCTGCGCCTCCAGCCGCAGAACGATGACGC
The DNA here is from genome assembly GCA_964393515.1 of uncultured Verrucomicrobiota bacterium. Lineage (GTDB taxonomy): Bacteria > Verrucomicrobiota > Kiritimatiellia > CAIQIC01 > Lenti-01 > Lenti-01. Next base: position 12,930 of record CAYMTY010000061.1, on the reverse strand, counting down.
GGGCGAACTCCCAATCCCAGAGAATGCCCAGCCCGAGAGCGGCAAAGCAGGCGCCGAGGCGCGCGTGCCGCCGAGGCGCGCGCACCGCTCCTTCCGCGACCGCGGCCACCGCCAACAGCCCGCCGCCCAGGATGGCGATGTTGAGGTGGTTGGCGGCGGCGGCGAACAACGCGGCGCAGGCGCCGAGCGGGAAACGTGCGCCGCGCGCGGCAGATCCGAAATAGAACAGCGCCCCGCCCAGCAGCAGGAACAGGTAGAGCATCTCGGCGGTCGGGATCGCCTGCTGGTACCACCACGGCGGCGAGAGCAGCCAGGCGGCCACGACGGCCCCACGCCGCCAGCCGCCGAAGCCGAGCGCACCGCCGAGCGCCAACACCGGAAACAGGCCCCACAGCGCGAGAACAGCCGGCAAGCGGAACAGCAGGTCCGCCCCCCCCAACCGCAGGAACCACGCGCCGCACACCGGCGTCAGGTGGAAGAAATACAGCGGCAGCGCGCCGTCTTCGAGCCGGACGGGCACCGACGGAAACGCCTCGCGGTAGCCGCCCTTTTCGACGGCGGAAAACAGCGCGCGCTCCTCCGGGGTCATCTGCGCATAGATCGAATCCGCACGATCCTGCAAGCCGTTCTGGCGGGCGATGACCACCGCGTTGTTCTGGTAGAGGCCCGGATCCCAGCCGCCGGCGAGCCATTCGGAGCGGGGCGGCCGCAGCACGGGCAGGCTGGTGGCGAGAATCACCAGCGCCAGCGCCGCCAGGAACGAAACCGCCGCGGGCCGGAAGGCCCCGCCCCGCCGGAAGGCCCGGACGGCCCCCGCCCCGACGATCACCCCCCAAACACTCCAGTCCGCCGCCGGCGTCCAGATCCGGAATCCGGCAAGCAGCAGCGCCGGCAGGAGGTTCAGGAGCAGGCCGGCCACGACCGCCCGGCCCAGGCGCGTCCAGAAGCCGCCGTTCCCGGCCTGCACCGAATCCGCCCGGGGCGCAACCCCCCAAAGCCAGCCCGGCACGAGCAGGCGCAACGACAGCAGCAGACTGCCGGTTAGCGGCTCCATCAGGGATCTTATAGAGGAGATTGCGGTTGGACGCAATCCCGCCTATGCGGGCGGGGGCACCGCGGAGGCTGCCCGCCGGGCGAACTTGAAGGTGTGCCCCCAATCCAGGAAGAATTTTTCGAAGTACCGCCGGGACAGGCCGGACAGCACAAACGCAACGACGACGGCAAGCGCGGTGACGCCCCAGGTCAGCGGCGAATACAAGAGGGGCCGACGGGATTTGCAGATCACCATGTGCAACAGTCCGGCCACCGGCTGGTGGTACAGGTACAGCCCGTAGGAGATCAAGCCGCAATAGGCCAGGGACGGAATGCGCAGCGGCGCACACCAGCCCCGACCCGTTTCCAGCACCACCAGTAGCAAAAAGCCGGCATACACCACCGCGAAGAAGGACTCCTTGAAGGGCCCCAGGTCCGGCTTGCAGAGCGTCGCCAGGACCCAGGCCACGCCCAGCGCCGCCACCAGCAGGCGCAGGCGCCCGAGGTTGGCGCGCAGCAACGCCACCAGCTCGGCATTGCGAACCGCGACCGCCAGCACCACCCCCAGCAGCAGGGCGTCCATCCGGAACGGCATGTTGACAAAAGCGTGGAAGCCCGGAAAGAGCGCCCGCAGCAGGAAGGCGAGGCCCACCAGCGGCAACAGGAACGCCACCAGCCGGCGGTAGCCCAGCAGGAACAGCAGGAACGGCAGAAAGAGGTAGAACTGCTCCTCAATGGCCAGCGACCACGTCACGCTCAGGAAGTGGGCGCCGAACCGCCGGTGCAGCCCCATGAAGACGTTCTGGGTGCAGGTCCAGTACGACCAGCCCGGCATGGCGCGGCGGAACGTGGATGTGACCAGGTCCGGATCGAGCAGCGGCTGCAGGAGAAAATACGCCGCCAGCAGCAGGAAATAGATCGGCAGGATGCGGCACGCGCGGCGGATGTAGAAGACCTTGTAGAGGTTTTCCGCCTGGCGGTTGTCGATCAGGATGCCGCCGATGAGGAAGCCCGAGAGCACGAAAAACAGGTCCACGCCGCTCCAGAAACTGGAAAACGCCCGGCAGGCGACGCCGGTCCAGCCGGTCTCCAGCATGGCCCGGGGAAGCTGGCCGCAGAAGTAATGCCAAACGAGCACCATCAGGATGGCCAGGCCGCGGATGCCGTCCAGCTCGGGGATGTGGGCGGGAATCCGGGTGCCGGGAATCAGTTTGGGGGAGGGAACAGTCATGGGGATCTGACAGCGCGGGCCGGACGGGTTTGGGTTGAAGAGGATGGGGACGCGAGAATCCTGATGTGCCGCGGTTAGTATGCCGGAGAAATGTATATCGGCCGCGGCCGCCAAAGGCAACAGTCAAAACGGGCGCAGGGCGGAAAACCGCGCGTCAGCCGGCGCGGGGTTTATGGGCCACGACCAGGTGGAAGAACCCGAGCCCCGGCAACACCCGCTCCACTTTTTCCAGGAACGCCAGCCACCCGGCCGGCCCTTTGGGGAACAGGACCATTTTGCGGCTGGCAGTCACGTCCGCGCCGGCGGCGCGCAGGAGATCGCGGAGTTCCCGGCTGGTCAGGAAGCGGTGGGGGCCTTCGGGCGCCTTGAGCTTCAGCCGGTCAGCCAGCTCCAGGAACCAGGCCAGGTCGCCGTTGGGCGTCACCAGCAGCAGGGTGCCGCCGGGCTTGAGCACGCGCAACGCCTCGCGGATCACCTGGCCGGGCTGCGGCACATGCTCGAGCAGGTTGATGGAATAGACCAGGTCGAAGTCCTCGGCCCCGAACGGCAGCTGTTCGGCGTCGGCCTGGACCAGGTCGACGCCGGCGGGCCGGATCTGCCGGAGCAGCTCGGCGGAAAGGTCGCAGCCGGTGCGCCGCCGCGCGGCGAACATGGACAGGAGCAGACCGGTGCCGCAGCCGATGTCCAGCACGGCGTCTTCCGGGCGCAGCCGGTGTTCGATTTCGCGCCGGTAGCGCGCGAAACAGTACGGATTGCTCAGCGAGGTGAACTGCGCGGCGAGCCGGTCGTAGTGCTGCTGGACGTCGGTTTTCACCGGGGCGCCAGCAGGCCGCGGTCCTTCAGTTCGCGGCGCAGCTTGAGTAGGCCGAGGAACTGGCGCAGGCAGATGAAGAACAGCGAGGAAATGAAAAAGATGGTGGTGCTGCCGATCTTGCGTTCGTAGTGGGGCACCGGCACCTCCACGATCTTGAAGCCCGCGAAATGCGCGCGCACGATGAATTCCGCGGTGAAGAACGACATGTAGCGGACCTGCCCAGCGAGCTGCGCGAGGGCCTCCCGGCGGATGAGGCGGAAGCCCGTGTCCATGTCCCGGTACGGCAGCCCGAAGAACCGCCGGAGCAGGAAGTTGTAGCCCCAGGACAGCCACACCCGGTAGAACGGATCGCGGCGCGGCGTCTTCATGCCCAGCACGATGTCGCAATCCCGGCGCAGGGGCTCGAGCCGCCAGAAATCGATCGCCGCGAACTGGTAGTCGGAATCCACCACGAACACCCACGGCTTGGTTGCATGGGCGACCGCGTCGATCACCGCCCGCTGGTAGCCCTTGCGCTCGTCGCTCATGAACAGCTGGATCGGCAGCTCCTTTTCGAGCCGCTCGAGCACGCTTTTGGTGTCGTCGGTGCTGCCGTCCTCCGCCACGATGACCTCGAGGTCGGCCACGCGCCCCTGCAGTTCGGTGATGTAGTTGCGCAGCGTCTGCTCGATGATGAACGATTCGTTGAAGACGGGGAAGACCAAGGAGATGCCGCCCAGGGCCGGATCGGCCGGGCCGCGCGGGAACGCCTCTTTCGTCACCTTGTTGGAGCCGCCCATGCCTTGTCCTTTCACGCCCCGGGCGCTGCGCCGCGCCGCCGGCTTCCATTTTCCGTTGTAAAACCTGGGGCGACTGTAGTAATAACGCCCTAACCAATGCAACCAAAAGTTGTATCTTCCGGGTTGATCTGGCGCGGGTTGGCGGCGGCGGTCCTCTGGGGGGCAGCGGACTGGGGGGCCCTTCTGCTCTGGCTGCGCAATCCGCCCTTCATCGGCCAGACCTATGGCCGAGCCGTGCAGCTTTTCGAGCTGTATTCCTTCACGCACGTGCTGGCCCTGGCCGCCATCGCGTTCCTGCTGTGGCCGTGCTTCCGCGCCCGCCGCCAAGGGCTGTCCGCCTTGGTGGTCTTCTGCGTGGTCGGCTGTCTCTACCTGACCCTGTTTGAAAAATACGCGCGCCCTTCCTACGACTTCACGGCCTGGGCCAACGGCATGTGGGCGCAGCTCCACCACGGCGATCCCTATGCCGCGAACAGCTACGTCAAGCCGATCTATTGGTATCCGCCCGCCCTGGCCCAGATGCTGGCCGGTTTTCACCATGCCGCGGAGCATCTCTTCCCGCGCACCATCGCCCTCAAGGGCTCCCACCGGGAAACCATTTTCCACCTCGTGTTCTATGCCTTCCAATGCACGCAGTTCATCCTGCTGGCGGGCCTCTACTGGCTGACCTACGGGTGGGGCCGGCGGATGCGCCTGGAGCCGAAACCGGCGGCGCTCGCGGCCGGCTTTCTTGTGCTCTTCAACGTGCCCCTGCTGCGCCTGCTGGGCTTCCACCAGCTCAATCTCTGGCTCGTGAACAGCATCCTGGCGGTCCTGCTGCTGCGGGATTCCGCGCCTCTGCTCGCGGGCCTGGCACTGGCGCTGGGCTTCCACATGAAGCTCTATCCGGCCATCCTGGGCCTGCCGCTGCTGCTGGCCTGGCGCTGGAAGCCCCTGGTGTGGGCCGGGGTGTTCACCCTGCTGATCTTTGCCGCGCAATGCGTCGTCAGCGGGCCCGAAGTCTGGCCCAAGTTCCTGGCCCTGCTCGCCGACCCGCCCATCGGCTCGTTCTTCCGCGACAACAGCCTCCACGGCATCGCCAAGAATCTGCTGAAGCCGTTCCATCGCATCGAATACACCGGCGTGCTCTGGGGCGCCCTGCAGCTGGTCGCGGTGGGCGGAATGGCGTGGCGCATGGCGCGCCGGGAATGGCGGTTCCGCACCGCACCGCCGGCCCCCGGTTCCGACCTGGATTGGCGCGGGGAATTCCATTTCCAGGAACAGGCCATGGACACCCTGGCGATGAGCTTTTTCCTGTCGCCCATGGTCTTCGAGCACCACTACGTGATGGCCATCCCCATCATCCTGTGGACCTGGATCGTCTGGGGTTCGCGGTCGCGGACCTTGATCGTGCTGGGCAGCCTCCTGATCCTGATCGTCCCCATCTATGACGTCGTCCCGTTGAGTTGGAACCGGATCGCCGGGCTGTTGCTGCTGATCTGGGCGCGGCCCGTGGCGAACCGCCCCCCGCCGGCCGGCGTTCCGGCCTTTCCGTGGGACGATGATCTGCCGGCCCCCGCCGGAGGGACGTGAAATCCGCACCCGGCACGAAGCACCCCCCGCCCCGGAGGCTCATCCCATGAATCCGGCATCTGCTGAACGCGATTCCATCCGCAACTGGTGGCGCCGCGCGCCGGGCATCCTGGTCCTGGTGCCGCTGGTGGCCCTGTTGTGGGGTACGTATTGGACCGTCCTGGTTCCGCAGCGGCCCAAACGGCTGGAAGTCATCCGCGGCACCGGACCGGACCGGACGGTGCGGCCTTTCTTCTTTACCCGTCTGCGGGCGGGCGCCGTCCCCGGGGAGGAATCCCGCCTGCCGCGGGATGCCGTCCTGACGGTGGAGTTCCCGCGGCCGCTGCAGGACGCCGAAGTGGTCCTGCTGACCCGCGGCAAGGACAAGTTCGTGCTGCGCGGCGTGCGGGACGGCGGCGGCACCCAGATCCTCTGGGAGGCGAACCGCAAACCCCAGGCCGGCGGCCGCCTGGTGAAGCATTCGCTCGAATTGTCGCTGGCCACGCCGATGCGGCACTTTCAATGCTTCCCCCACTGGAAAACCGACGGCGGCTACCTCTCCGCCCTGCGCTTCTACCGGCAAGTCCGGATCTCCCAGCTTTGGCTGCTGCCGCTGTGCTGGCTGCCGTTCGCGCTGGCCGGCCTGCTGGGCGCCTTTCCCGCCGCGCACCCCCGGGCCGCGAAAATCCTCGCCGGGTTGGAACGCGCCGACGCGCCGGCCGCGACCGCCCTGGTTTTCACGGTCTTTTTCCAGCTGACGCCGGTGACGCTGGGGATCCTGGCCGGCCTGGTGCTTCTGGCCGCCTGGGGATCGCGGTTCCGCCGGCCCGGCGGCCGGCGGCTCCCCCTCCCCGCCCTGGTTTTCAACGTGCTCTTCCTGTACCTGTTCCTGCGCTTCGCGCCGGCCGTCGTCGAAAAGTTCATCGTCTACCGCACCGCCTCGGACTACCACCTCGACGTGGACCACCGCATGAAGCCCAACGGCCAGGAAATCAATGCGGACGGCATCCGCTTCAAGCGCGCGCCCGCCGACGTGCGCGCCGAAGACTTCAACGTGGTGTTCATGGGCGACTCCTTCTGCTACGGCATGAAGCTGCCCTACGACGACACCGTCCCCTACACCTTCGAGCGCCTGGCGGCGGAACGCGGCTGCCGGCCGCGCGTCTGCAGCATCAACTTCGGCTGGGTCAGCTCCTCGCCGATGCTGGGCTACCGGCTGCTGATGGATATCGGCGCCAAGTACCAGCCGGATCTCGCGGTCTATCTCCTCGACATGAGCGATTTCTTCGACGACATCAAATACGCCGCCAAGGTCAGCCGGAAGGAGGGGGTCAAGTTCAACTCCTCCCTCCTGCTGGACAACCTGGTGGAACGCCTGCTGCTGAAGACCATGTCCGTCACCACCCTGCGGAAAGTCAAAGAGGCGGTCCGCCCGCTGGCCGCGGCCCAGCGCGAGAAGGAACGCGACCTGCTCGCGACGGACGACCAGTATTTCGCGACCAACATCCCCTACGAGCGCGCCGTCCCCTACATGCAGCGGGGCGTGATGAAGAACCTGGAGTTGATCCACGCCTGGTGCCGCGACCGCCTGGGCGTGCCCCTGGTCGTGGTGCTGGTCCCACGCTCCTACCAGTATTCTACCCGCGAGTGCCCCCTCAACTACGAAAACAAGTACACCATCCTGGGACCGCACGTGCTCAATCCCTTCCGCTTCTTCGCCGAAGTGAAATCCGCCCTCCCCTACCCCGTCCTCGACCTGCTGCCGGTCTTCAAGCAATCGCAGGAGTTCCCGCTGTATTTCGCGGACGACCCCCACTGGAATCCGGCCGGCGCCCGCCTGGCCGCCCAAACCCTCCTCGATTTCCTGGCCGGACAGAGTCTCCTGCCCTGCGTTCCCTGAACTCCGCCCCTCGCGGTCACTTCGCCGGAGCTGAACAAGTAGCCGGAGATGAAGAAGAAAATCGGGATGTCTATCAGGTAGGCCAGGTGGCGCACCAGGTCCGGCGTGACCGGGGCCAGCGCCCAATAGACGGTGTGGATGTGGATGACCGACACGATCATCAGGCCGCGGACGAAATCAATGTAGGTGTCGCGCGAAGCGGCCGGAAGGGTCGCGCCGGAGTCTGCATGCCCCGCACAGTGCAGGGAATCGCCGGCCGGAGCATGCCTTTCCCCCGCGGGAAGGCCATTATGGCGTGCCGCCGGATTAGGACCCGCGGAGCCAGGCCCGGTTTTTCTCCAGATAGCCCCAGGATGTCAGTGCTTCCACGCAGATGCTCTCCAAGACGATGTCCGGGCGTTCCGGCAGGATTCGCCGGGCCAGGGCGGGCTTGTGGAAACCGATCTGCCGCCGCTCCGCCACGGCAAACGACAGGATCTCCGGGGAATGGGCGGAAAGGATTATCATGAAGGAATCGGAGACATAGAGCATTCGCAAGGAGCGGCGGGCCGGCTCCGCCGCCAGCCGCGCGTGCAGGTCGGCCCAGGCCGGAGCGGCCTTCTCGATCCGGGGCTCCGGGAACGACTCGAACGGCACGCCCAGCCGCCGCAGATCGTACCAGTATTCCCGGCCTTCCGGCGCCAGAACGAACGGCACGGCGTCCGGATCCAGCGGCGGCAGTTCGGGAAAATCCCGCCGCAGGAACCGGACGATCTCGGCCGCGCCCACGGTCCGCCCCCAGTCGCTCCAATGGTGGTCCCGCCGATAGAACAATCGGCGGTCCGGATGGCGGGCGTGCGCGGTCCGCATCGCGTCATCCGTGACGATGACATATTGCCGGACCTCCGCCGGCATGCGCGCCAGGATCCGCGCCAGCAGATGGTGCTGTGCCGGCAGCCGGAGCGCTGCCGGAAACCGGTCGCGGTGAAACTCGATCCGGCTCGGGGGGAAAACGAAGTAATAGGCGATGCCCGCCTCCTCGAAAAAGCGGCGCTTGCGGCGCAAGAGCTCGATGAACGCATCGAGTTTGCGGTCGTCCAGCGTGATCCGGCCGCGGTAGCGGTCGAGGGTCTCGAGGTCGCAGACGAAGCCGTCGTCCAGGAAGATGCTCAGGCGCCCGTTGGCGCGAAGGAACCGGTGGCGCACGGCGGCCTGGAGTTGGATCAGCCGGCCGCGGAAGGGAAAGGCGTCGCGCCAGTAGGCGTCCCATTGCGCGGGGAACAGCCCCGCGGCCGCCCAGCTCCGGGGCCTCTGGGGCTGCCGCGCGGGCTGGCGGAATTCGGAATCCCGCAAAATCCGGTATTCGCGGCCGAGGCCCGCCCGGTTCAGCGCCAGCGGCAGGGCCAGCAGCAGGAAGAACACGCCGCAGATCAGGGCGGCTTCCAGCCGGCGCGGGGGCGGACGTTCGGATGAGCGGGGGGCATCCATGTCAGAACCGGAAATAGATGAAGGGATTGTAGGTGTCCGCCACCAGCAGCGGCACGCACGCCAAAAACAAAACCAGGATCACGGCCAGGCGGCACGCCGTCCGGATGGCCGCGCCGGGAACCGGGCCGGCGGCCCGGCCTAGCCCGGCCTCCAGCCGGCGGATGGCGGCCGGAACCACGGGTGTGGCCAGCAGGATTCCGGCCAGCAGCGCCAGCCAGACATCGGCGCCACACCACAGCCAGACTTCGCTGCCGGCGGACAGGACCGGCCCGCAACCGATCATCGCCTTCCAGAACGTCAGCGTCTGGCTCCACTGGTCGGCGCGGAACAGGACCCAGCCGAACATCACCACCAGCAGGGTGTAGGCGTGCCCGAGGAAGTGCCCGCCGAATGACCGGCCGCGGAACACCCGCTCCAGCACCAGGAACAAACCGTGGTACATCCCCCACAGCAGGAAGTTCACGCTGGCCCCGTGCCAGAATCCGCACAGGGCGAAAACAAGCCACAGGTTGAAATAGGTGCGGGCCGGCGTCCCCCGGTTGCCGCCCAGCGGAATGTAGAGGTAGTCCCGGAACCAGGTGGACAGCGAAATGTGCCAGCGCCGCCAGAATTCCTGCACCGATCGGGAAATGTACGGATAGTTGAAGTTTTCCAGGAATTCGAACCCGAACATCCGGCCCAGGCCGATCGCCATGTCCGAATAGCCGCTGAAATCGAAGTAGATCTGCAGCGTGTAGGCCAGGGTGCCCAGCCACGCCACTCCGAACGTGACCTGGTCGGCCCCGGCGCCGAACGCCTTGTCGGCAAACAGGGCCACCTGGTTGGCCACCAGCACCTTTTTGGCCAGGCCCAGGATGAACCGCTGGATGCCCGCGGCCACCCGGTCCAGGCGCAGTTCCCGCTGCCGGAGCTGGCGGGCCACGTCGATGTAGCGGACGATAGGCCCGGCCACCAGCTGCGGGAACATCGTGATGTAGCAGGCAAAAGCCACGGGGTCCCGCGCCGGCGCCACCAGGCCGCGGTACACGTCGATCGTGTAGCTCATCGCCTGGAATATGAAAAAGCTGATGCCCAGCGGCAGGGCCACGGCCGCCAAGGGCAACGCCACCCCAAGCTCGGCCAGCACCTCCGCCAAGAAATTCAGGTACTTGAAATAAATCAGCAGCCCCAGGTTGCCCGCCACGGCCAAGATCAGGATGAGGCGGCGCCGCCAGCGCCGGCCCGGCCCGGCCTCCGGCCCCGCGGGGCCCAGCAGCCAGCCCGCCACGTAGTTCAAGCCGATGGCGGCGAATAAAATGGAAATCCGCTTCTGTTCGCCCCAGAAGTAGAACAGCAGGCTGGCGGCCAGCAGACAGAGATTGCCGGCCCAGATGCCGGCGGCCATCGCGGTCTCCGCGCCGGCCCTGCGCTTTCCCGCCGGGCCGTTTTCCCGGCGCCGCCGCAGCCAGATGCCGGGCAGCAGGCACAGATAATAGGTCGCCAGCACCAGGGGCAGGAACCAGAACAAGAACGTGATGGAACTGAAAATCATCCGGATTGTCGCAGCATGAAAACGGTCGCCGCACTTTATCGGTTTGCATCATCGAGACAAGGCAAAATCCGCGCCCGCCGGCCCAGGCCGGCCATCTCCGCCGCGGGGCGGACCGGGGCCGCTTGCCGCACCCGGCCGAATTCTCGCATTGAATGCCCCGCCCCGCCCCGCTATAGTCCTCTCCCTTGGCGCATCCAAAGGCAAGCACTCATGAAAGTTGCAATCATCGGCGCCGGCATGTCCGGCTTGAGCGCCGCGCATTTTTTACACCGGAAGGGCGTTGAGGTCGAGATCCTGGAGGCCGCGCCGGTCATCGGCGGCTTCGCCCACAGCTTCCAATGGAACGGCCACACCTGCGACTGGGCCGCCCACCGCCTGTTCACCCACGACGAGCATATCCTCCAGCTGCTCCAGTCCCTAATCCCCCTGCGCACCCTCAACCGCGTCAGCCAAGTCCGTCTCGGCGGCAAGTGGCTCAAAGATCCCGTGGACGCCGTCCAGCTCTGCACCCGCTTCTTCCCCCGCAATACCTTCTCGATCCCCTGGACCTATTTCACCCGCAACCGGCAGCTGCCCGAAACCTCCTTCGAGAGCTACTGCCTTGCCCGCTTCGGCGCCCGCCTCGAGGAGTTCCTCTTCTCCCCCTACACCCGCAAGATGTTCGGGATCCCCATGGACCAGCTCTCCGTCGAATGGGCCCGCAAGAAGATCCGCCTCTCGGGGCCGCTGGACGTCCTCCGGCAGGGGTCCAAAACCAAGTTCAACTACTTCTACTATCCCAAGAACGGCGGCTACGGCGTCATCTGCGACGCGCTCGCCACCCCTGTCCGAGACCGCATCCGCCTCCATTCGCGCCTGACCGGATTCGACGTCGAGGCCGGCCGCGTCGCCCGCGCCCGCTACGAGCAGGACGGCGCAAGCCGCACGCTCGAGGCCGACCACTTCATCTCCACGATCCCGCTGACAACGCTGTGTTCAATGACGGGGTTCGAGTCGCCGCTGACCTACCGCGGAGTCTCGGCCGTCTATGTCCACGTCGCCAAGCCGCAGACGACGCCCAACCACTGGATCTACTACATGGACGGCGACGTGGCCGTGAACCGCCTGTGCGAGATCAAGAACCTCTACCCCCAGGCCGGCCCGCCCGAAACCTCCGTGGTCTGCGCCGAGGTCACCGACTGCGACCGGCCCGATTATCTCGAAAAGACCGTCCGCGATCTCGCCGCCTCCGGCATCTTCCGCATGGACCAGGTGCTCGACACCACCGTCGTCCGCCGCGAATTCTCCTACCCCGTCTACCGCTGCGACTACGAAAAGGACGTGGACCGGGCCTTGGAGCACCTCGCCCGCTTCCCCAACCTGCGCACCGTCGGCCGGGCCGCCCAGTTCGAGCACATGGAGGTGGACGACTGCCTCGAATCCGCCCTCCAATGCGTGCGCGAACTGACCGCGCAGGCCCCCGTGGCGCTCGCCGAGCAGCGCTCGGCCCTGCCCGTCGAACCCCAGGTGGCCACCCTCGTCGCCGATACCGGCGACTGGCCCGCGCTCCTGCGCTGCGTGGACTCCTTCCTCGCCGCCGACTACGCCCAGCAGCAGGTCGTCGTCGTCACCGCCGATGCGGACAAGCAGGCGCGCCTGCGGGCGGAGCGTCCGGCCGTGGCGGTTTTGCACGAGCCGGCCGCGCGGGGCCTCCCCGCGCTCTACAACAAGGGCATCGCCGCCGCCCTGCGCGACTACGAGGCCGACTTCGTCCTGCTGGTGCAGAGCAACACGCACACCGAGCCCGACCTCGTCGCCAAGCTCGTGCGCGTGGCCCAGCGCGACCCCGAGGCCGGCATGCTCGCCCCCCAGATCCGCCTGGCGGACCAACCCGACACGCTGTGGTCCATCGGCCTGCGCTTCCGCCGCTTTCCGCCCTCCACCAAGAACATCGGCCGCGGCCGCCCCGCCGCCGAATTCGCCCGGAGCCGCGAGGTGGACTACGCTGTCAGCAGCGGCCTGCTGGTTTCGCGCGAGGCCCTCGAAAAGGCCGGCCTTTTCGATCCGGGCTTCGCGTGCTACTACGAGGACATGGACCTTTCCCGCCGCGTGCGGGAAAAAGGTTTCCGCATCCGCTACGTCCCCGAAGCGCACCTGTACCACCACGAGGCGCCGCCGGCGGACCTTGCCGCCTTCTGCGAATCCTGGGGCGAAAGCTTCGCGCGCTTTTACCGCCGGCACATGAAGCCCCTCTGGCTCGTCCTGCCGGTCCATTTCGCCTATCTCGTCCTGCGCGAAGTGGCCACCGGCCGCGCCCGCACCGTGCCGGCCCTCTGCCGCGGCGCCTGGCGCGGCCTCCACCGCCGCCTCGGCCGCACCCCCGGCCTCGATTCTATCGTGGAATAGCACTTTCAGGAGGGAACCCGCCACCCGCAGAGGGGTGGCCTACCTAAACGGCCGAAAACAGGATCGGTTGTAGGCCCGGCCTCTGTGCCGGGCGGGATTTGCGCCACGTTTGTAGTTCCGCCTTCAGGCGGGGGCTGTTCGTTTCCTTAATTGGGTGTACCAATTGTCAACCGGCGGCCTGGGCCAGACCGCCCTTCTATGGGGAGAGTCAAGTAGTGGCGTCGGGTTTCTTTCTTTTTG
>CAYMTY010000060.1:0-15795 GCA_964393515.1 uncultured Verrucomicrobiota bacterium | reverse complement strand
AATAGCCGAAGTCCGCGGCGCCGCCCGCATGCGTCAGCGTCGCGCTCGCGCCGCCGGTGCCGATGTTCGTCGTCGCCACTGTCGTCCAGCCGCCGTTGGTCAAGCTGGCCCGGTACTTCAGCACGTAGTTGCTCCCGCCCAGCACCGGCCCAAATAGCACCTGCACGTCGGTGCTGCCCACCGCCCCGGAGCCGAGCGCCTCCGTCACCGTGAAGTCGCCGGCTACGTAGCTGAAGGCATAGTTGTCCGCTGCCCCGCCCGAGAGCGTGATGGCCCCGGCATAGCCCCCCGGCGCGGTCGCCAGATTTACAGTCGTGGTCGCCGCGGGCGGGGTCGCCACCGCCCCGGCGCCGTCTCCGCCGGCAAAACCGGAATACTGGAATGTCAGCGGCGGGTTGGTTTCACCGTAAGCCTTGCGCTGCGCGTCTGCGGTTGCGGTCAGCGTCGCCTTGGCCACCACCAGCGTTCCGGTTTTAGCGCCCTGGTACATCGGGTCGTTGATCGCGCCAACCACGGTGTAAGAGCCGGCCGCCGCCGGCGCGGTACCGGAGCCGTCGTAGGTCACGGTCACCGTCAACCCCGCCGGCAGCGTGGTCGCGGTCACCGTCCGGGCCGCCCCGTTGTAGGTCTGCGCCAGGTTCTGCAGATAGGTCCCCGCGACCGCCTTGCTCACCGTATAGGTATTGGTGACGTTGGGCGCCGGGTTCCAGGAACCGTTCCCCGCCTGTGCCGCCACGACTGCCACGCTCCCCGCCCCCGTGAAGGAAAGGTTCGTCCCGCCGGAAATCGTTCCCGGCCCGTTGGTGACCGCAAACGTCACCGCCAGGCCGCTCGACGCCGTGGCCGACAGGCCCACCGCGGCCGTCGTGGCGAACGCGCTGCCGTTGGTCGGCAGGAACGCGGAAATGGCCTGGGCCTGCGGCCCCGATGCCACGGTGATCACGCTGGCGGTCGTCGAATTGGGGCTGGTCCCGGCGGCGTTCACCGCCCGCACGCGGAAATAGTAGGTCGCCCCCGCGATCAGGCCCGTGACCGACTGGCTGGTGCCCGCGACCGTCCGGTTCGAGTAGCCCGGCACATAGGCGGGCGTTGGATAGGCATAGAGGTTGATGTCGTCGAGGTTGTAGCGGGCGGTGCCCCCACCGGAGGTCTTGACGATCCGGACCCGGACGTTTCCGGCCACGTTCAGGTTGGTGGCGGTGAACAGCGTCAGGTTGGTGGAATCGGCGGTGAAGGTTCCGGCGCTGGTCCAGGACGCGCCGCCGGTGGTGCTGTACTCCACCCGGCCGGTCGTGTCCACGTCCGATCCGTACTTGGCATACAGGAACGTGACCGAACTGAGTCCCGTGCCGACATCGGCGTTCATCGCCAGGATGCCGACGCTAGCGGTCTCGTTGGAGCGCACGCGGGCGGCCTTAATCCCGTTGAAGCGGTCGCTGGCGAAGGTGCCGATCACGGCTTCGCTCAGGTTCCAGGACACGCCGTTCAAGGTGACATCCCCGGCGGCATAGGAGCCCTTGCTGCCGTCCTCGAAATCGACCGTGTAGGTCGCCCCCCCGCTGGCCGTGAAACCGGCGTTCTGGCTGACATCGAGTCGATAGCCGGTGGCGCCGGAAACCGCACTCCAGGCCGCGGTGAAATCGGTCTCGTTGGTGGCGCTGGCCCAGACCGACGCCGGGGCGGCGGGGAGGGACGCGCTTTCCACAGTGAGCACGACCTGGTCGGAGTTGGTCTGGGTGAGCAGGTAATTCACGCCGCTGACCCGCACCGTGTTGACGCCGGCGGCGAGCGAAACGGTGGTGGACCACGCGGGGGCGGCGGCCACCGTGCCGCCGGCGCCGGTCAGGAGGTTGGTCCAGGTCAGGTTGCCCGTCACGGCGGCGTTGTTCGTGCCGGAGATCAGCAGGCTGGTGGTCCCGCTGGCCAGGGTCTGGTCAGGGGTCGTGATGGCCACGACGGGGGTGTCGGCCGAGGCATCGCCGAAGAAGGCGACCGTGCGGGCCATCAGTCCGGTGCGGACCGTCGCCGAATGGATGGTTTCGAAGGGGAATCCGCACACCACGAGGCGATAGGTGTTGCTGAAGGCCAGCGCCGCAATGCTGGTTCCGGCCGACGAAGTGCCGTAGACCAGTGCAGTCACGGAGGCCGGCGAGCCGGCCACGGCCAACCGGTCGGGATAGGAGGCCCGGTAGGTGGCCCCGGTGCCGGAATAGTCGAACGCAAAGGTACCCAGCCCGTTGAAGATGCCGCCGGACGTGGCGGTGACCTGGTTGGTGCCGGCATCGTCCGCCCCGTAGGCCGCATGGAGATAGTTGGAGCAGAAGGCCTTGTCGGCGGCAGTGCCGGAATACTGCAGGTCCCAAACCAGTTCGGTGCCGGAAACAAACAGCCGCCCGCCGCCGGAAAGGAAGTTGGTCACGATTGTTTGCTCGGTGGAGGTGAAGGTTTCGTTGGAGGTGGATTCGCGGCCGAGGATCCAGTAGGCCGCGTGGTAGTCCGCCAGGTCCACGTCCCCGTCCGCGACGGCCTCGTTGTCGCACGAGTCGAAATAGCGTCCGGCGGCGGCCAGGGCCAACCCGTGCTGGATCACGTAGTCCTGCGAATTGATCTGGCGCTGGATGACGCGCGTGACGTCGTTGCCGCCGATGTCGTGGGTCGGTGAAATCCGCCGTTCGTTGCGCTCGAATCCATTCACGACCAGGTGCGGTGCGAATCCCGCCGGCGAGACGCGCACGCCGACGGTCTTGGAGGCCAGCGATTCGCCGCCCAAATTCGTCGCGCAGACCTGGAAGTAGGTTATCTGGCCGACGGTCATATTCGTCAGCGTGGCCGAGAGCGTGGTGCCGCCGGAAACGGCGACGGGATTGCCGAAACCGTAGCCGTTGGTCGAGCGATAGATGATGTAGCCGGACGCGTCGTGCCCGCCCGCCCGGTTCGTCGCGGGCGCGTGCCATTGGAGGGTGATGCTGCCGGCGCCGCTATTCGCCGCCGAAACATGCGTCGGCGGGTCGGGCAGCAGCACAGGCGACACCCCGGACGGGTTGTTGGTGGTCAGGTGCTTGACGATTGCCTGGTAGCTTGCCATGGCCATCACCCGCCGCGCGGAGGGGCACTTCAGCAAATAGGCATCGTAGGTGTTGTCGTGGTAGCCGACTTCGATAATCGTGCTGTTCATCTCGTTGGATGCGATCGTCCCGAAGATTTCTCCGTACAGGTCGCCGTACAGGTTCGCGGAGTTGTTGGTGAAGCTGTCGGGGAACCATACGCCCAGCGCTCCGTAGCCCAAATCGTTCGTCAATTCTTTCGCGATCAGCGTGGCGTAGTCCTGCTGGCGGGCCTTCGTCGGATCCGAAAAGCGCGTGTCGTAGAGCCCCATCGGGCCGCGACCCGCACCGGACCCGGCGTTGGAATGGAACCCCAGATAGATGCGGTCGAAATACCCGCCGTCGGCTTCGCGGTTCATTTCGACCGCCATGCGGTTGGGTGCGCCGACGTTGTCGTTGACGTCGGTCAGCGACGCGCTGTCGTAGAGGGTGGAACTCATCCCCTGCCCCGTCATCGCCTGCACCCAGTAGCGGGAGCCTTCCAGTTCCCGTTCAAAGCCCGACACGCCGCTGCCTCGGTCGATGTCGCCCATGCCGTTGCCGAAGCGGATCGAGTCGGCGATGACCACGTCGGTGCCGAGGTAGCCGCCGGGCGCGTAGTTGGAGATGTTCACGCTGCCGTTGGTGCCGGCCTCGAAGTAGTAGGTGCCCAGCCACACCCAGCCGAGGCCGACCCGCCGGTGGTTCACGCGCACGTCCGTCACGCCGCCGGAATGATAGACGCGGTAGAGCTGCTTGACGCGGTCGGAACCGCTGCGCGTCCACGCATAAACCGGATAGAAGCCCGCGACGGGCAGATTCGGCCGGTAGATCGCCCAGGCCGTCGTTCCGGTTTCGTTGACATAGGCATAGCGGTACGGCGTCGCCCCCGCGGCGCCGTAATAGATTGTCGAAGTGCTGTCGTACCAGGTGCCGCCGAACGTCACGCGGGCGGAGTTGGTGTTGTCCAGCACGACCTCGTTGGTCTGCTGTCCCAGCGGACGCATCGGCACCACCGTCGCGCCGGCCTTGAAGCAATAATCCGCGAAATAGTTGAGCTGGTCGATGTTGCCGACGTCTTCAATCATGCCATTGAGGAAGGGGCGGCCGAACACCCAGGATCCTGAATCGCCGATGAGCCCATGCCCCGCGCTGGTATAGACGATGATGTCGCTCAGGCCGCCGTCTGGCTGCGCCGCAGCGGCCTCCCCGGCCCCGCCCGCCGCCGCTTCCCGCACGAAGGTCACGCTGTCGGTCGCCGCGGCCCCCGCTGCATTTGTGGCGGTGACCGTGATCAGGTTGGTGCCGACGGACAACGCCGCCGAGAACGACCAGTTCGGCGCCGCGGCGAACGTGCCGCTGCCGCCCAGGCTGTTTGTCCAGCGCATCGTGCCCACGGCATAGGCGTTGGCCGTGCCCTCAAGTAACTGGCTCGACGTCGCATTGGGGACCGTGGCACCTGCGGTCGTGATTTCGACGGCCGGCGTGCCCGCGCCCTTGGTCAGGATGGTCCCGTTGTAGCCCGCCGCCATGAACAGGTCGTTGCTGTACACGACCCCGCGCAGGAAATCGGTCGTGCCGGAACTTTCCGCAACCCAGTTCACGCCGTCGGGCGAGCCCCAGATGACGCCGTTTTGGCCCACGGCAATGAACTGTCCGTTGCCGAACGCCACGCGGTACAGGTTGTCGGTCAGGTTCGGGAGGCTGTTGGTCTGCCGCGTCCAAATGATGCCGTCGGAGGAGGTGCAAACGCGCCCCCCCAGTCCCACGGCCACGTAGGTCCCGTTGCCGTAGGCCGAATCCAGCAGCCAACCGCTGGCGTTTGAGGTGCGCGCGGTCCACGCCGCGCCGTCGGAGGAAGTCAGCAGGACGCTGTTTTCGCCGGTGGCGATGAACAGGTTCCCGACGTAATTCACGCCTTGGAGATTCTCCGCGGTACCCGAGGCCACCTGCGTCCAGTTGCTGGCGTTGCCATCCGTCGAGCGCAGGACCGTGCCGGCGGCCCCGACCGCCACGAAGACGTCGCCGGCGTCGCCGTAGGCGATGCCGCGCAGCATGGCATTGGTCGGCGTGCTGCGCACCGTCCACGTCGCCCCGCCGACGGACGTCACGATCGTGCCCAGGTCGCCCACGGCCACCCACATGCCGCTGCCGCTGGCGAAATTCAGCAGGAGGCTGCTCGTGCCGGAAGTCCGCGGGGTCCACGTGGCTCCGTTGTCCGCGGAGGTGTAGATCGCCCCGCCGGTGCCGACGGCCGCGAAGCTGCTGGCCTTGGCCCCCACCCCGTAGAAATTTGTCGTCGTGCCGGTGCTCTGCGCCGTCCAGCCCGCGCTGGCGGTCGCGAATTTCTCGGCCAGCAGGTCCCAGAGGTCGGAGACGCCCTCGTCGTAGTTAAGCGCCCAGATCCCGATGCCGGCGAGGTCCTTGGAATTGGCAAAGTCGTACTTCAGCGCCAAACTGTTGGTGTCGTCGTACCACAGCTGCCGATAGGTGCCGTACAGGACGTAAGGCGTCTGCGAATTGGCGTCCCAGTTGTAGCCGTAGGTGTCGGCATAGGACTCGGCTATCGGATACATCCGCGCCGTGCCCGATCCGGTGGTGTTCGCGTGCATGGCGTGCGACACCGTTGGCCAGTCGAAACCGTAGTAGGGGCAGCCCAGCAGCAGCTTGCCGGGCGATATGCCCAAGGCGAGATAGTTGCTCACCGACCTCATCACGCAGTACGTGCCGAAGGTGCTGCTTCCCGTCAGCGGGGCCACAGGTCCGGCCTGCGTGTCGGTGCTCCACGAGTAGTCGTAGCCCATGATGATGCACTTGTCCAAGAAGCCGTCGTAGGCCGCCACGTCGAAGTTGCTGCTCCAGTCCACCGCCGGCAGGCAGATGGACACCTGCGAGCCGGGCACGTCCGCATGCATCCGCGTGGTCAGGTTGCTCATGAACGCCGTCAACTGGGCCTGGTACCCGCTTGGAATGGCCTCGAAATCAATGTTCACCCCGTCGGCTTCGCGCAGGTTGACGACCCGGATCAGTTCGCTGATCAGGTTGCTCTGCGCGATGGCGCTGCCGAAAAACGTGCTGTGCCCCGACATCAGAGTCGCGCACAGCACCACTTCCGTGTCGTTGGAATGGGCCCATTGCACCAGCGGGGTGTTCGACCAGCTGTTCATCGTGTAGGCATAGCCGTTGGTCGGATTCACCTCGTAGGAGAAGTACGCTACGGTGGAAAGCAGATCGAAAGTGTAGTTGGTGTAGCCGCTCCCCTCCCAGGATGGATGCCAGCCGAACACCTCCTTCTGCAAGGTGAACGGCCCTGGCGAGGAAGCCCCGCCCCGGGGCAACGCCTTCCGGCCCGCGGGCAGCGGTTCGCGCAGGGCATCCCACTCCGCTTCGGTTTCGGCGTCGAACTGCCGGTGGTATTCCAGTTCCGCCTGGTGGATGGAACCCACCGGAGTGTCCGGCGCCGGCTCCTCCGCCGCCACCCCGCGGCGTGGCGGCGGCGGGCCGGCTTCGGAGAAATTTTGATCCACGGGATCCGCCACTTCCCAAGTGACACTTTCGTCCATGGGTTGCACCGCCGGCATAGCCCGGTCGGCGGCGGCCTGGAATCCCACCCCCATTATTAAAATTAAGAGCGGCCAGAGGTATCGCTTCATGATGCCACCCCAAATGTTTTCACACCCCCCCGGCAGGGTCAAGCTTCTCCCGCCGCCATCGGGCGGTTCATCCCGGCGCGCGAAACTGAAAAGCGCGGAGACCGTGCCGCCGACGGCTCACCCCGAAAATGTTAAATTATTGTTAATAGACGAGTAAGCCGTTTTTTTTGTTGATTCTGCCTTTGGCGCTTTCGATAATTTGAACTGACGAGTTGGAAGTTTCCTGCAGCGGTTTATTGCCGCAAATATTGGAGTTCCGATCTCGTCCATAAAGGAGTGGTTGCCATGAAGGCTCGGTGGGTGCATGCATTGGTGGTGATCCTGGCGGTTTCCCTGTTCTTCCCGTTGCAATCCGCGTTTGCGACCAAGAAGAAAAAAGCCAAGGCAAAGGAATCTCCGCCGGCGGCGGAAACCCAAGCCCACGCGGCCCAGGAAACGAAGGCCGCGAAAGAGGCCGGCCAGCCGGCGGCCAAGGAAGCCAAAACCAAGCCCGCCACGAAAGCGAAGGCGCAGCCCGCCGCCCGGAAGGAAGCCAAAGTCCCCGCAGCCGCGCCGGCCGCATCGTCCGCAACCTGGCCGGCGGCGGAATTGACCTTGGGCATCCAGGCGCGCGAAGCGGAAACCGAGGGGATCGGCGACCTGCTGATCCCGGTGTGGAACCCCGGCGGCAAGGGGCTCCTGTTCCTCAATCCCCGCGCCGCCTTCACCGATGACGACGCGGAGGAGGCCAACCTCGGCATCGGATACCGGCAGCTGCTGCCCAAGCAGAAAGTGATCCTCGGCGCCAATGCCTACTACGACTACCGCGACACGGGCTACAGCCACTACGACCAGTGGGGCCTCGGCGTCGAACTGCTCTCCACCTGGGTGGACGCGCGGGCCAATTACTACAAGCCCGACGACAAGCAGACCCTCGTGGCCAGCGAGACCGAAACCTCCACCCGCCGCTCGGTCTCCACCTCCGAGGAATGGGAGGATCCCTACGCGCAGGACCATGTCGTGCTGCAGGACTACGTCGTTCGCCGCACGGAAACCACCATCACGACCACCCGGACCTTCGAGCAGTTCGAGCAGGCCTTGGGCGGCTACGACTGGGAAATCGGCCTGCGCCTGCCCCTGCCGCTCAAGCCCGAAACGCTCGAAGCCCGCATCTTCGGCGGCTATTACGATTTCGACAACGACCTCGGGGCCGAGGCCAAAGGCTGGAAGGCCCGCGCTGAACTCCGGCTGGCCGCCACCCTTTTCCTCGACGCCGGCCTCTATGAGGACGACCGCCTGACCGGCAGCGACTGGTTCGCCGGCGCGCGCGTCAGCGTCCCGCTGGACCTCGCCGCGATCGCCAAGGGGCGCAATCCCTTCGCCCCCGCCCAGTCGCGCCTCGACCGTTCGCCGCGCGATTTCTCCGCCCGCCTGACCGAAATGGTCATGCGCGATCCGCAAATCCGGCTGGATGTCTCCAAGTTCCTCGAGAACCCAGATCTGCTGACCGAGACCAGTGCCAAGAAGAGTTCCACCGACCGGGAGTCGTATGTCTTGCTTGCGGATGTCCAGTTCGTGGACGGCGACGCGACCGGTCCGGGCGACGGCACCGGCCAGAATCCCTTCCCCACCATTCAGCAGGGCGCGGAAGCCGTCTTCGGCTCGCGCATCGTCTACGTGCATGACGCGGCCCGGCCCTACGTGGAAAACGTCCAGCTCCAGCCAGGCACGACCCTGTGGGGCAGCGGCATCACCATCCCCGGCTACGGCGGCAAGGTCTTCGGCTCCGGCATCATGCCGGTCGTCGACGGCGTCAGCATGGGTCCGTCCATCACCATGTCCGACCGCACCACCGTCCAGGGCTTCATGGTCCGCAACACCGAGCTGGGCGGCCCGCCGATCCTGATCAATATCCCCTGCTCCCCCACCCCCGTGGATATCCGCCGCGTGGGCATCTACGGCGACAACGCCACCGATCTGACCATCGCCTACAATACCCTGGCACACAATGAATACGGTGCGGCGCTGTTCCGCAACGGCGATTTCAACCTCCTCTTCACCGACAACGTGGTCCGCGACAATGACAAGCACGGGCTCGGCATCTGCGCCCTGGGCGCCAGCGGCACGTTCAATGCCGATATCCGGAACAGCATCTTCGCCCACAACGGCTGGAACGGAGCCTACATCGGCGCCAGCACCTATGATCTGTCCATCGTCAACGTCCGCAACAGCGCTTTCACCGACAACACCGATGTCGGCCTGCTAGTGGAACAAGACGAATCCGTGATCGCCATGGCCATGGTCGACGGAGTGAACGCCAGCGGCAACGGCGCCGTGGGCATCGTGGTCGCCCAGCCCGCCAGCATCGTCAGCCTGGCCAACATCTCCGACTCCACCGCCAACAACAACGGAACGGGCATCGTCCTGGTGCAGAACTCGCTCTTTGCTTCCGTGGGCCTGATCGGCTTGGCGGATGGCGTTGACCGCACCGTCAACGCCCTCGCCGGCCTCGCCGGTTTCCCGCTCCCGGCCGAAGTGGCCATGTTCTTCAAACCCGACGGCCCCGTGACCGCCAGCCACAATGCCAGCGACGGCGTCGCCGCCCAAATCACATCTTCGGGATTGTTGGCGCTGGGCGGCTTTTTCGACATCACGGCCAACAACAACGGTGACAACGGTGTCCTGGCGACCATGCTGGCCCCCGGTTTTGCCGTCGGCCTCGGCGGCTCCTCCGCCAACTGGTCGGAAATGTTCCAGCTTGGCGACCAGATCGGCAACCTGTTCGGCCTCGACCTGCCGCTGGACATCGCCGGGAGCGGACGCTTCCAGGCCAACAACAACGGCGAATATGGGTTCTTCCTCCAAACGATTGCCCAAAATGCGGCCGTCAATGCGGTGGTCGGTGTGGAATCCGTCAACAACGGCTTCTGGGGAACGGCGGTTGAAAGCACGTCGGACGGCCTGGCCGCGAATGCCCTCGCCCGGATCGACACCCGCGAAAACACCCTGGGCGGACTCTCCTCGACCGCGCTGGGCGACAATGTGGGCGCCCTCAGCGTCCTGGCGGACATCCGGGCGATGAACAACGAAGGCGGGGATGGCATTTTGTCCACCGTGGCCAGCCCGAACGGTTTTGCCGCCCTGCTGGTCATGCCCACCGACACCCTGCGGCCGGCGGCCAGTGTCCTGGGCCAGGAATTCCTCGGCGCGCCCATCACTCTGCCCGGCGCGCCGTTCGGCCCGATCGTGGCCAGCGGCAATGCCAGCAACGGATTCACCGGTGTCGTCAACGGCAATACGGGCCCCTTGGGTATCGGCGCACTGGCGGCCCTGTTCGACGTCCAGGCCGAAAACAACGGCGGGGACGGCATCAACCTTCAGGTTCATACGGTCAACGGCGTGTCCCTGGCGGCCATTCTTTCCAGCGACCTCCTCTACGACGAAGTGCCCGCGATCTTCGGGGCCCCGGCCATTCCCCACGCCGGCCTCGGCCCTGTCCTGGCCCAGGGCAATGGCGGCAACGGCATTTCCCTCACGCAAAATGCCCAGGCTGGCACCTACGCCGCCCTGGTCGGCATTGAAGCGAACGGCAACCTGGGCGGCGACGGAATCCATGTCGAACAGACCACCGCCGGCGGCGATGCCTTCGCCCTGCTGCTCGAGACTGATGCGGCCAACAACGGCGATGAAGGCATCGAATTGGCCATGACTTCGTCCGGCGCGGCCCTCTCCGCCCTGTCCTATGTGGACGTGGCGTCCAACGCCAACCAGGGTGTCCGGGTCGTCCAGAACAGCGTCAGCAGTGACGCTATGGCCCTGCTGGGCGGCGTCGACGCCATGTACAACGGCGCCGCCGGCATTCGCTACGACCTGACCGCGGCTAATATCGCCGCGGCGGCCATCACCGAATCCGAAAGCATGTACAACGGCGGCGCCGGAGCCAATATGATCCTCAATGCGGGAGGCGACGTTGGACTGCTGGTGGGCACCAACGCCTTGGCCCTGCTCCAGGCCAGCGGCTGGGTCGGCGGCCCGGGCGCCGTGGCCCTGGGCCTCATCGCTGACCAGATCCCGCAGGACGAACCGGAATTCAATCACAACGGCGCGGTCGGATTCCGCGCCGAGCTGACCAGCGCCTACGGCAACGTGTTGGTCGACATCGACGGCGCCAATGCCAACAACAACACCAACCACGGGTTCAACCTCCAGTTGAGCGCCGCCGCGGGCGGCATCCTGGGGGTCATGAACAACGCCTGGGCCAATGACAATGGCGGCAACGGAATCAACCTGGATCTGGCCGGTTCGGGCATCGGGGCCGGCTTCCAGCTGAGCCACCTCCGGACCGTCGGCAACGAGAATAACGGCATCAACGTCGTGGAGAACTACACCGGCGCCTTCCAACTCCGCGGCGAACGGATTGTCGCGGCCAGCAACGGCGCCAACGGCGTGCGGCTCGTGGCCTCCGGCCTGGGCGGGGCGCCGCTTCTCGACTTCGGCGGCGGCGGCCTCGGCAGCCCCGGCCAGAACTCGTTCTATGGAAACGGCAACCGCGACTTCCGCTATAACAACGGCGGCGGCGCCACCGTCATGGCCCGAAGCAATTGGTGGGGCGTCGGCGGCGGAACGATCGCCGGCAACATTGACCGAAGCGATCCCTTGGGCGCCGATCCGAACGCGCCGTAAGGGCGCGGCGAACCCAGGGCCGGGCGCAAGTCCGGCCCTTTTTTCGCGCCCGCCGCTCTTTTTCCTTTCCTGGGCCGGTCGCGCGTGGCAATTTTGGCCGGTTATGAAAAAGACCATCACTCTCACGTTCGAGGACGGTCAGCAGGTCACCTGCCCCACCCAGACCCTGGTGGGCGAACTCCTGCGCGACCCGGTGGATGCCGCCAGCGGCCTGCCCTACCTGGGCGCCCTGGTCAACAACGAGCTGGTCACCTTCGGCTACACCCTCGACATCGATTCCCATGTCCGCTTCGTCACCATGGCCACCCCCGGCGGCATGCAGATCTACGTCCGCTCCCTCTCCTTCCTCCTCGCGAAGGCCGTCAAGGATCTGCACCCCGCCGCGCGGTTTTCCGTCGAGCACGCTTTGGGCCCCGGCCTCTACTGCGAATTCGAGGTGGCCGGCGTCCGCGGCATCACCCCGGAACAGGCCGCGGCCCTGGAAGCCCACATGCGCCGGCTGGTCGCCGAAGACCGGCCCATCCTGCGCCAGCGCATCTCCTACACCGCCGCCATCGAACAGTTCACGAACAACGGCCAGACGGACAAGCTTGCACTCCTGCGCTTCACCAACCCCCCCAAGATCGTCATCTATGTCTGCGAGAACTTCTCCGATCTGGCGACCGGTCCCATGACCCGCTCCGCCGGCCCGCTCCAGTTCTTCCGCGTGATCCCCTACCAGACCGGTTTCGTCCTCCAGATGCCCACCTGCGACACCGCCCCCCGCCTTCCCGAATTCCAGCCCGTCTCCGTCCTGGCCGAAACCTTCAAGGAGTACAACCGCTGGGGCCGCATCCTCGGAGTCAACACCGTTGGCCGCCTCAACGAAATCATCGCCGCCAATGAAATCCACGACTTCGTCAAGGTCGCCGAAGCCCTGCACGAGAAGAAGATCGCCGCCATCGCCGATCAGATCGCCTCCAATCCCTCCATCAAGTGGATTCTCATCGCCGGCCCCTCCTCCTCGGGCAAGACCACCTTCGCCAAGCGCCTCGCCATCCAGCTCCGGGTCAACGGGCTGCGGCCCGTCACCCTCGGCACCGACGACTATTTCGTGGACCGCGACAGCACCCCGCGGACCGCCGCCGGGGAATACGATTTCGAACACCTCCACGCCGTCGATGTCCCGGCCCTCAACCGCGACCTGGCCGACCTGGATGCCGGGCGCGAAATCAAACTGCCCACCTTCGATTTCCACTCCGGCGCCCGGACCTACAAGGGCCGGACGATGCACCTCGACGAAGACCAGGTCGTAATCCTCGAAGGCATCCATTCCCTCAACCCCGCCCTCACCCCCGGCCTGCCGGACGCGCGCAAGTTCCACATCTACATCTCCGCGCTCACCCAGCTCAACCTCGACAACAACAACCGCATTCCCACGACCGACAACCGCCTCCTGCGCCGCCTCGTGCGCGATTACCGCTACCGCGGCCATTCCGCCACCCGCACCCTCGAGATGTGGCCCAACGTCGGCCGCGGCGAACGCACCTGGATCTTCCCCTTCCAGGAGGAGGCCGACGCGGTCTTCAATTCCGCCCTCGACTACGAACTGGCCATCCTCTCCGTCCTGGCACGGCCCCTCCTCTCCGAAATCAAACCCCACCAGCCGGTGTACGCCGAGGCCCGGCGGATGATGGAGTTCCTCTCCCATTTCCTGCCCCTGTCCACCGACGTGCCTCCGCCGGTCTCCATCATTCGCGAATTCATCGGCGGTTCGGACTTCGATTACTAACTCCTTGCCATGATGCCGCCCGGTAGCTAGATTCGCTGCGTGATCCCCTCTTATCAACTGGAAGAGTTCCTGGTGCGCCTCGGGCTGGCCCTGGGGGCCGGCGTGATTATCTTCATTGTGCCGCTGGCCTACCGCAAGACCCGCTACGAGGCGTCCCGCGCCAAGCGGGTGTTGTTCACCCTGGTCGCCCTGGCCGCCTTCGCCGGCTTCTGCGCCTATGTCTGGCTGCTCTGGGACCGCTTCGTCCCCCGCAAGCCCGAACCCCCGGCTCCCGCCCCCGTGGTCTATCCGGTCAACCCGTAGTCCAAGATCCACCTGCCTCCCCGGGCCTTCTTTCCCGTTGCCCGCCCGTGGCCGGCCCGCTATGGTGCCTCCCGTGAAACGGATCGCTCATTGGCTGGCGGCCGGCCTGGCGGGCCTGGTTCCCGCCGTCGCCCCGGCCTGGGAGCCCAACCAGCTCTTGGTGTGGATCAACGGCGACAAGGGCTACGAAGGCATTGCCGAAATCGGGCGGATGTTCGAAGAGCGCACCGGCATCCCCGTCGCCGTGGAACATCCGGAAGGCGCCACCGACAAGTTCTACCACGCCGCCAAGAGCGGCCAGGGCCCCGACCTCATGATCTGGGCCCACGACCGCCTCGGCGAGTGGGCCGATGCCGGTCTGCTCCTGCCGGTCGATCCCGATCCGGCCTTGTTCCCCCGTATCTTTCCCAAGGCGTGGGAGGCCTTCACCCACCGCGGCCGCCTCTGGGGCTACCCGCTCGCCATGGAGTCCACCGGCCTCATCTTCAACCGAGCGCTGGTTTCCGAAGCCGAAATCCCCGTGAATCTGGCCGACTGCGCCGCACTGGCGCCGCGTCTCCAGGCGCGCGGCGCGGCCGCCATTCTCTGGGACTACAACAACACTTATTTCACCTTCGGCCTGCTGGCTTCCGCCGGCGGCTATGTCTTCGGCCGGCGCCCGGACGGCTCGTATGACCTGGCCGACATCGGCGTGAATCACCCGGCGGCCGTGACAGCCATGGAAACCGTCGTTGGCCTCATCTGCGCCGGCGTGCTGCCCACCAGCCTGTCCTATTCCGTCGCCGAAGCGCAGATGAACCAGGGCAAACTCGCCATGTTCATCTCGGGCCCCTTTGCGTGGGAAAACCTGGAGAAAAGCGGCATCGACTTCGGCGTCACGACCATTCCCGGCGTGGACGGCAATCCCGGCCGGCCGTTCGTGGGCGTAGTGGGCGCGGTTTTCAACCGCGCCAGCCCCAACCTCGATCTCGCCCAGGAATTCCTCGAGCACTACTTGATCACCCCGCGCGGGCTCGACGCCATGGACCGCCACGTGCCGCTCGGCGTGCCGGCCCTCATCGCCGCTTATGAAGCCCGGGCTGCCAACCCCCGCATCGCCGGCGCGATGAAAAACATCGAGGCGGGCGTGCTGATGCCGAACATCCCGCAGATGGGCGTTTTCTGGAGCGCCATGGAGTCCGCGCTCTCCACGATCACCGCGCAGCGCACCGCGCCGCGGGCCGCCCTCGACAACGCGGCCCGCCGCATGCGCCGGGAGGCCGAATGATCCTGCGCGCCTTCAGCCGGGTTCTGTGGCTGCTGGTCCTCGGCGGCGCCGGCCTGCTGGCCGCGCGGATGGCCCTGGCCGACGCCCCGCTGCTCGGCGGGGCGCTGGCGGCAACCGCGGTCTTCGCCGCCTGGGCCTACAACACCGCCCGCGCCCACGCCCTCCGCTACCTTCTGCCCGGCCTCGCCACCTTCGCGGTCTTCGTCCTCATGCCGCTGCTCTACACTGTCTACATCGCGTTCACCAACTTCAGCGGCGAGCACCTCCTCACGCCGGAGCGCGTCCGCACCTGGTTCGCGCAGGACCTCTATGCGCCCGACGAAACCCGGTGTGCGTTCCGGCTCCATCCCGCCGCGGCGCCGGGGCAATACCAGGTCGTCGTGGTCGCACCTCGTCCATCCGACGAGTCCTTCGGCGACGCTTCCACCTCCCGGCATGTCGTGTCCGGCCCCGAGGACGAATTCGGCAACCGCCTGCTGATTTCCCGCCCGTTCACCACCAACGAAGCGGCCGCCGGCAAACCGGTCACCCTCGCGCTGAACATCATCCCGCCGCAGACCCCACCGCTGGGCATCCGCAAAGTCATCGCCGCCCGTCCCTGGCTGAACCGCGCGCGGTTCACGCCACCAGGCGCCACCGTTCCCCTGCGCCTGGTCAGCCTCCGCGCCCTCGGCTACCGCCTCCCGCGCTGGCGGACGGACGGCGAGAAGCTGGTCAACGCCGTCACGGGGCAGGTTGTGGTGCCCGATCCGGACCGCGGCAATTACGTGGATAAACAGACCCGCGAGCCCGTCGGCCCCGGCTGGCGCGTGTGGATCGGCACGGACAACTTCCGGCTGATCTTCCGTGACCCCGCGATCCGCGCCCCCTTCCTCAAGATTTTCGGCTGGAACGTGGCCTTCGCGTTGCTGTCGGTCGCCCTCACGTTCGCCATCGGCGTGCTGCTCGCCAGCCTGTTGCAATGGAAGGCGCTTTGCGGCCGCGCGCTCTACCGCACGCTCCTCATCCTGCCCTACGCCATCCCCGCCTTCATTCCCATCCTCGTCTTCAAGGGCC
>CAYMTY010000059.1:0-16184 GCA_964393515.1 uncultured Verrucomicrobiota bacterium | reverse complement strand
AGCAGCTTGTTGTCCCACGCGCTCATGCGGAAGCCCATGGACTGCTTCTCCAGCGTCTCCTTGTAGGAGGCGTAGAGCTGGATCATGGTGTTCATCACCGTGCGGTGGTCCTCGCGGGTCTTGCCGTTGACCTGCTGCTTGAGGCGGGAGAGCGAGCCGAACGGCTCGATGCGCCCGTTGCGCAGGTAGAACTGCCCTTCGGTGATGTAGCCCGTGTTGTCGGGCACCGGGTGGGTCACGTCGTCGCCCGGCATCGTGGTCACGGCCAGGATGGTGATCGAGCCCGCGCCTTCGAAGTCCACGGCCTTCTCGTAGCGCGAAGCGAGCTGCGAATAGAGGTCGCCCGGATAGCCGCGGTTGGAGGGAATCTGCTCCATCGTGATGGCGATCTCCTTGAGGGCGTCGGCGAAGCTGGTCATGTCCGTCAGCAGCACCAGCACGCGCTTGTTCTGCAGCGCGAACTGCTCGGCCACCGCGAGCGCGATGTCCGGCACCATCTGGCATTCCACCGTCGGATCGGCGGCCGTATGGATGAAGAGGATCGAGCGCGAGAGCGCCCCGTTGGCCTCGAGCGTGTCGCGGAACTGCAGGTAGTCGTCGTGCTTCAGGCCCATGCCGCCGAGGAGGATGATGTCCACCTCGGCCTGCAGGGCGATGCGCGCGAGCAGCTCGTTGTAGGGCTCGCCCGCCGCCGCGAAGATCGGCAGCTTCTGCGACTCGACCAGCGAGTTGAACACGTCGATCATCGGGATGCCGGTGCGCACCATCTTGCGCGGGATGATGCGCTTGGCGGGGTTGACCGACGGCCCGCCGATGGCGATCCGGTTCTCGTCCAGGTCCGGCCCGTTGTCGCGCGGCTGGCCCGAGCCGTTGAACACCCGCCCCAGGAGGGCGTCGGTGAAGGAGATGTCCATCTTGTGGCCGAGGAAGCGCACCTGGCCGTCGGTGGAGATGCCGCGGCTGCCCGCGAACACCTGCAGGAAGACCTTGTCGCGGTCCAGGCGGATGACCTGCGCCAGCGAGGTCCCCAGCGTGCCAACCACCTGCGCCAGCTCGCCGTTGGCCACGCCCTCGGCGCGAACCGTGATCACGTTGCCCGCGATCTGCTCGATGCGATGATAGACCTTATGCATTTTCCACCACCTCCGCTAGCATGCCGTCGAGGCGCTGCTCCAGTTGCTTGAACTCCGCCGAATCCAGCGGCACCAGGTTCCAGTCCTTGGCCGCCGAAGTCAGCTGCAGGAACCATTTGCGCGCCGCGTCCTTGTCCGGGAAGAAGACCTTCGCCGTCAGGATGCCGTGGATCTTGGCGAAGACGTACTTCTGCCGATCGGCGCCCGTCGCCGCGTCCACGTCGTGGAAGCTGTTCTGCTGCAGGTAGACCGCGTCGAGGAACTCGCTCTTGAGGTAGACCACGAAGTCCTCGATGCTGGTGCCTTCCTCGCCCACCACCTTCATCATCTGGTTGACCTCGTTGCCCTGCCGCAGGACCTTGCGGGCGGCGGCCACCTGCTTGGGGTCCACCACGCCCGGATACTTGCTCCAGCTGTCCAACGGATGGATCGCGGGGTAGCGCCGGGCGTCGGAGCGCTCGCGGTTCAGGCCGTGGAAGGCGCCGACCACCTTGAGCGTCGCCTGCGTCACCGGCTCGTCGAAGTTGCCGCCGGCCGGGGAAACCGTGCCGCCGATCGTGACCGAACCGGTCTTCCCGTCCTTGAGCTTGACCACCCCGCCGCGTTCGTAGAACGCCGCGATGACCGATTCGAGATAGGCCGGGAAGGCCTCTTCGCCGGGGATCTCCTCGAGGCGCCCGCTCATTTCGCGCAGGGCCTGGGCCCAGCGGCTGGTCGAGTCCGCCAGCAGCATCACGTTCAGGCCCATCTGGCGGTAGTATTCGGCGATCGTCACGGCCGTGTAGACCGAGGCCTCGCGCGCGGCCACGGGCATGGAGGAGGTGTTGCAGATGATCAGCGTGCGCTCCATCAGGCTCTTGCCCGTGCGCGGGTCGGTCAGCTCGGGAAATTCGCGGAGCGTTTCCACCACTTCGCCCGCGCGCTCGCCGCACGCGGCGACGATCACGATGTCCACGTCGGCATGGCGGCTGGTGATCTGCTGCAGCACCGTCTTGCCCGCGCCGAACGGCCCGGGAATGCAATAGACGCCGCCGCGCGCCACCGGGAAGAAGGTATCGATGATGCGCACCTTGGTCACCAGCGGATCCACCGGGCGCAGGCGCTCGGCGTAGGCCTTGATCGGCACCTTCACCGGCCACTCCTGCACCATCTTCGCCGCCACCTCGTCGCCGCGCTCGTTGCGCAGCTTCGCCACCACCTGGTCCACGTCGTAGGAGCCGGCGGCAACGGTCTCCGCGACCTTCCACTTGCCGGCCAGCCGGAAGGGCACCATGATCCGGTGCTCGAAGATGCCCTCGGGCACCGTCCCGAGCGTGTCGCCGGCCGTCACCTCGTCGCCCTTGCGCGCCGTGGGCGTGTAGGCCCATTTCGTCGCCCGGTCCAGCGCCTTCAAGTACGTCCCGCGCTGCAGGAAGAATCCGCACTGCTCGGCCAGCTTCGGCAGCGGGTTCTGCAGGCCGTCGTACACCTGCGCCAGCAGGCCCGGCCCCAGCTCCACCGCCAGGAGGTTGCCGCTGAACTCGACCGGATCGCCCACCTTGAGCCCGGTCGTGTCCTCGAACACCTGCAGTTCCGCGTTCTCGCCCCGGATGCGGATGACCTCCGCCTTCAGGGCGATGTCCGCGGTGCGGGCATAGCCCACCTCGCTCTGCGTCACCGGCTTTGCGAAGCGCACCGTGATCAGGTTGCCGTTGATGCCCACGATTTGTCCGACGTTGTCGCTCATCTTCGCCCGCCTTCGTTATTTGAAATCCGCCGCGCCGCTCGACGCCGCGTTCTCCTCCAGTTGGGAAACCAGTTGTTCGAGCCGTTCGCGGCCGGCCTCGTCGGTCAGCGCCGCCTGGCGCGCGGCAAGCATCAGCTTCACCGCGAACGCCAGCACTGCCGGCAGCCCGAACGCGTCCGCCCGCGCCAGGTCCTCGGCGAACTTCCAGCGCGCGGCGTCGATGCCCGTTTCGCGCGCCCAGGGGCTCGCCTTGGCCAGCGCGTCGGACACCTCCTTGTCCAGCCAGACCGCGTAGCCCGGATGGCTCTTCAGGAAAGGTTTGGCCTCTACGCCCAGTCGCGTCCCGCGCATTTTGGCCGCCGTGTTGCGGATCTGGGCATCGCCCGCCGCCCACGCCTTCGAGAACGCCGTGCGGCCCTCCGCCGCGCGCCCGGCCAGCAGCAGGTCCAGCTCTCCGAGATCGGTCTTGGACAGCACTCCCTGGCAGCGGAAGCGGAACTCCGCCGGCGCAAACGGCGGCGGCGCCTCCAGCGACAGCGCTGGCAGCGACGACACCAGATAGTGGTAGCCGCCCATCCCCCGCCCTTATTCCGCCGCCTTCTTCACGATCTGCGCCAGCTCCGGCCGCAGGAAGCTGGAAAGCGATTCTGCGATCGCCTCCTTGGTGAAGTCGTGGAACACCTGCCCGCCCTTCACGCCCACGCGAAAGCCCTTGAAAATCCCCTTGTCGCTCTCGATCTGGATCCCCGCCGCCAGTTTGCCCTGATATTCCTTCGCGAAGTACGCCTTCACCGCCGCCGCGTCGGCCTCGCCCAGCATCGCCACGATGCCGCCCCCGCCGCCGTCCTTCGCATACGCCTCCGCCAGCTTGAGCAGCATCTGGGCCACCAGCTCGGGGGAAAGCGCCGCGCCGACCTTCGCGTCCACGATCCCCGCCACCACATCGCCCACCGCCCCGCCGATGCTGATCAGCAGATCGCGCGCCGCCTGCCGGAGCGTCGCCTGGCCGCGCGCGGCGAACGCCGCGGAATCCTTCTCGGCCTTCTCGACCAGGGCCTGGGCCTGTTTCTGCGCGTCCGCCACGAGCCCCGCCGCCTTCTTCTTCGCCTCGGCCACCAGGGCGTCCGCCGCCTTCTCCCCGGACTCGACCCCCTCTTTGCGGATGCGCTCGATCAAGTGTTGCAGTTCTTCAGCCATGGCTTTTCCTTTGCTCCATAGAAGTACGAAAACGCGGCGGCAGGATACTCCCTTTCGCCCCGCCCCTTCAACTTTAAAAAACGCGCCGCCGCCCCTCGCCGCGGCCGGATTTTTCCACACCGTGGAAAAAAGTTTTCCACAGTATGGAAAACCGCCGCGGGCCCGCTACAATCGGCGCGTGAAACCTTTGTCCATCGGCGACCGGATTCGGCCGGGGGCGTACGTTGTACGCGCGCGGTTCGCCCGCAGCGTGCTGCTGTTCGGCCCGGGGGGGCGCGCCCTCTTCGTCGTGGACCGGTCCATCGGCCCGGGGCCGCTGAACCTCGTCGTGGCCAATCCCGGGGCGTTCGTTTCCGGCGATGAACTCGTGTTCCCCCGCGGCCTGAGGGGCCCGCGCTTCGACTCCGCCCGGCCGCGCCCGGGCCCCGCCGCGCGCGCCCGGCTCGGGCGGGTGCTGGGCGCCGCCCTGCCGCGCCACGCGCCGCCGGACAGCCTCGTCTCGCTGTGCTTCCCCGCCGGCAAAATTCCGCGTCTGCAGCGGGCGCGCGATGCCCGGTTCCGCTCGGCATTCGCGCAGATCGCCGCCGGGCGCCTCGCGGCCGGCGTGCGGCTGATCCGCGGCTGCGGCGCGGGGTTGACCCCCGCCGGCGACGATTTTCTCTGCGGCTGGCTGCTGGCCTGCCGCCTGCGGCGGCAATCCGCCCGGGCGCGGCAAATCCTGGAGCACGCGCGCGGGCAGAACCCCGTGTCCAACGCCTTCCTGGAACTCGCCGCGCATGGCCGCGTGAATGCCGCGGTGAAACGGCTGCTGCAGGCCCCCTCCGCCGCCCGCGTCCGGTCCGTCTGCGCCTTCGGCCACAGCTCCGGCGCCGACCTGCTGTGCGGATTGTGGTGGGGGCTGGAGAAGAGGTCAGAGGTCGGAAGTCAGCGGTCAGAAGATTGAAAAGTTCATATCTGAACTCTGACCTCTGGCTTCCCGGACTTCCGGCTCACACCAGCGTCGCCCACACGACCAGGCTCAGGGCGATGCGGTACCAGCCGAATGCCTCGAGGGTGTGATGGGAGATGAGCCGCAGCAGCCAGCGGATCGTGAGCCGCGCGACGAAGAACGAAACCACCAGGCCGATGGCGTAGGGCAGCAGGTCCGTCCGGTGGAGCGAGTCCCACCCTCGGTACAGATCGTACCCCCCCGCGAGCAGCAGCACCGGCACCGCCGCGAAGAACGAGTATTCCGCCGCGGTCTTCCGGCCCAGCCCCAGCAGGCGCCCGCCCAGAATCGTCGCCATCGAGCGCGAGGTGCCCGGCACCATCGCCAGGCACTGGAGGAATCCGACACCCAGCGCGCGCTGCCAGCCGATGGCGTCCACCCCGCCCTCGTCGTGCGAGGGCAACACCCGCTCCAGCACGATCATCAGGACGCCCCCGGCGCCCAGCGCCATCGCGATCGCCGGCGGCGTAAACAGCCGCGCCTTGATCGCATCGTGGAACCAATAGCCCAGCCCCATGGCCGGCAGCGTCGTCAGGAACAGCCAGAACAGGCCGCCCAGGCCGGAAAAACCCGCGTGGTTGCGGAAATCCGCCAGCCGGGCGAAACGCCGCCGGTATTCCACCAGCACCGCCAGCATGGCCCCGGACTGGATCACGACCTCAAAGCTTTCATGGAAGGTGCAGCCCAGCCATTCCTTGGCCAGGATGAGATGGCCGGTGGAAGAGATCGGGAGATACTCCGTGATCCCTTCCACCACTCCCATCAGCGCGGCCATCCACCCGGTTGCAAAAGCGGTCATGCGGGCGGCACTTTAGCGCGCCCGCCAGTTCTGCACAAGTCTAACCCGGAGCCTTAAAGCGCGCGCGGTCACGGCAGGCGATACCAGGAATGGATCAGCGGATAGAGGCCCACCGGGTTGTGCCCGGGCCCGCCCCTGCCAGCCAGTCTGCGACGGTCTGTTCCGCACGCGCAGTATCGCCGCGGTGGAGGAATGAGAAAGGACACCGCATATGGCGAGGCCACACCCGGTGGCGGCCGGCCATGGCCCGTCAAACTGGCCCATCACACTGCTTTTCCCGCCTTGCACCGGGCCGCACGCCTTTGCCATACTGGACAGGAATGACCCTCAGGCCGTATATCCAGCCCGTTCTGCTGGCCGCCGCCGTGGCCGCGGCGGCGGGCTGCGCCGGCCCGGCCGCTCCCGACGCCAGGCCCCTCGCCCAAAGCGAGCTCGATCTGTTCCTCGCCCGGGCGCGGGACGCCCGCGTCTACGGCATCACCACCTATCCGGATGCGGCTGGTCCCCGCTTCGATGGCGCCAACCGCCTCCACCTCGGCCAGGCCGCGCAACGGGAGTTCGCCGCGCCCCGAGACCTGCCGCTGCCGGTCGTCCGGGCCAGGACGGCCACGAAAGCCGACCTCCAGATCCTGCTGGATACCTCCGCGCGCCAGAACTGGCTGCTCCTGGAATGGGTCCCCGCCATGGAATACCGGCCCTTCGCCCCCCCCATGGGCGAATATCCCGACCATGTTGTTTCCTCAATCCCCGGCTACGCCGGCGCGGGCAACAAGTTCGTTCTGGATCTCCTGCACGTGGAATATCCGGCCTGCTACGTGCCGCCGGCGCGAGGCCGCCTCGGCCCCTTGGCGCGCACGGAGGCAGCCGGCGGCCGACAGGCCGCTCGGCGCGCGCTGGCGGGACGCATCCACGCCGTGATGGGCGCGGCCCTGCTGCGCGCCTTCGCCTATGTCCGCCTCGATTTCCCCGGCCGCAGCGCCACCTTCTCGGCCGATGCCCCTTACCGGCCGGCGGCGCCGGCCGCCGTCCGGGCCTGCCTGCCGCTGCGCGACTGGCGCGGCCGGTTCGCCGTGGACGGGCTGCTCGACGACCGGCCCGTCACCTTCGTGCTCGATACCGCCGGCGATTTCGCCGTGTCCCTGCCGGACGCATCCGGAACCGGCGGAACCGCCACGCTGGCCCTCGGCGACTGGGAACTGGACGAGGTGGAAGTCGCCAGCCATGCCGCCCATGGCCTCCCGGAAAATTTCCCCGCCCGGCTCGGCCTGGGGGTGTTGGCCCGCGGCGCGGTCACGCTCGATTTCCGCAACCGCTGCGTCTGGTTCGAGGGAAAACCCTTGCCCGGCACGGAGAAATCCGCCACAACCCCCGGTGACGACACCCCGGTGCAATACAGAGGAATCACACGATGAGCATAGCCGAAGCCGCCAAACGGGAATGGAAAGAGCAGCATGTCCACCCCCTCGGGTTCAAGACGCGCCGGGGCCTCAACTGGTTCACCGTGGGCCTGCTGTACGCCATGTTCTACATGTGCCGCTACAACTTCCGCTTCGCCGGCGCCGGCATGCGCGCGGAATTCGGCTGGTCCACCGGCGACATCGCCAACCTCGCCGCCTGGTTCTCCATCGCCTACGGCACCGGCCAGCTCCTCAACGGCCTCTTCTGCGACCGCATCGGCGGACGCGCCTCGATGCTGATCGGCGCGGTCGGCTCCATCCTCGTCAACCTGCTCATCGGCTTTTCGCCGTGGACGTCGTCCTTCGCCGCCTTCGCCGCCATGTGGATGGTCAACGGCTACATCCAGGCCGCCGGCACCCCCGGCATGGTCAAGATCAACGCCGCCTGGTTCAACAAGGAGGAACGGGGTCTGTTCTCCGGCATCTTCGGCTTCATGATCCAGTCTGGCCAGGCCATGATTTCCATGCTGGCCCCGTGGATCCTGGCGGGCTTCAGCTTCCTCGCCTTCGTCGTCGGCCCCGGCGAATGGCGCATGCTCTTCTGCCTGCCGCCGATCTTCCTCGGCCTCGTCTCGGTCTGGTTCTACTTCATTTCGGCGGAATCCCCCGACGACGCGGGGTTCCACGGCACCATCCAGGACGACGTGGACAACTCCGCCGGCACGACCGTCCCGGTGCTGGAATCGTTCAAGTTCGTGTTCTCGAATCCGCTGGTGTGGTTCTACGCCGTGGCCTACGGCTGCACCGGCGCCGTCCGCCACGCGGCCGACCAGCTCTCCCCGCTCTACTTCGAAGACGTGCTCGGTTTCAACATGAAGACCAATCTGCCGGCCATCGCCAGCTTCACGCTCGTGCTCGTGCCGCTGGTGGCCGTCTGCGGCTCGGTCCTCTCGGGCTGGGCCTCGGACCGCTTCTTCCGCGGCAACCGCTACCCCGTCGCCATGGTGCTGTATTACGGCGAGGCGACGGTCATCGCGGCGGCCACCACCGTCATGGCGCTGGGCATCATCGGGCCGACCACGGGCGGCATCCTGCTCGGCTGCCTGTTCCTCGTGCTGATCGCCATCACGGCCAACAGCACGCATTCCATCGTCGGCGCCGCCGCCCCCGTGGACATCGGCGGCAAGAAGATGGCCGGCTTCGCCTCCGGCGTGATCGATTCCTTCCAGTACTACGGCGCGGCGCTGGGCCTGTTCATCACCGGCCTGATGCTCGACGTCTCCCTGCCCGGCAACTACACGGTCTGGTTCGGCATCATGACCTGCTTCGCCTTCTTCGGCGGCTGCGCCATGCTCTCCCTCCTGCTCCGCCAGAAGCAGAAACCCGCCGCCAGCCGCGCCGTCATCGCCTTCATGGTCCTGCTCGTCGCCGGCGGATTCACCGTCGGCGTCCGGAAATACCGCGCCATGAAGCCGGTGGCCATCGCCCACTATGCCGCGTCCGCCCAGGAGGCCTACCGCGCCGGCAACGAAAAGGACGCAGCCGACGAGTCCCTGCGCGTCCTGCGGCTGGCGCCCGGCCACGCCGAAATCCTGCGGATCGTGGACGCCATCCACGACCGGCACGTGGCCGCCGCGCAGGCCGCCCTGGCCGCGGGCGACGCCCAGGCCGCCATGGAAAGCGCCCAGAACGCCATCAACCTCAAGGGCCGCGAAAGCGCCGCCCGCGGGCTGCTGGCCGAAGCCAAAGCCCTGAACAAGATCCTGGAAAAGGCCGAACGGCTCGAACAACGGCCGGCCAAATAGGAGTTCCGCCATGACGACCGCCCATCAAGCCCATCCGCCCATTCCCCGCCAGCTCTGGCTCCGGCAGCGTTGCATCGCGGTGGAAACCCAGTTCAACGGCCGCATCGGCCGCGCCGCCTTCGCCGTCCGTTTCCTGCCGCTGCTGGTCCTGCTGGCCCTGGCCTACTGGAACGGGCTCCGAACGCCCCCGGCCGTTTCCTCCTGGATCGCCGTCCCCGTCGTCGCCGTCGCCTCCTACCTCGCCCTGCTCGTCCTGTCCCACCGCTTCCACGACCTCGGGCAAAGCGGCGCCAACCTGCTCCAGCTCATCCTGCCCCTCTTCGTCTGGCTCTGGATCGGCGGCGACCTCATGGACAAGCTCGACCGCGCGTACTGGGTTTCCGCCGCCGTTGCCCTGGCCGTCTGGCCGGTCGTCGTCCTGCTCCGCCTCGGTTTCCAGGTCGGCACCGAAGGCCCCAACGCGCACGACGCGCAACCGGCCCCCTGATCGCCCCCTCCCCGGACGACGAAACAGCCGCCGCGTTCCCGCGGCGGCTTTTTTGCGGACGGTCGCCGGCCTCAGCCGCCGATCCCCGCCATCCGGGCCTTGACGGCTTCCAGCTCCGCCTCGGCGTCGCCGATCAGCTCCGCGAAGATGTCCTTCATCGGCTGGACCTTGTCGACCAGGCCGACGCTCTGGCCGGCCATGCACGAGCCCCGGTCCACGTCGCCCTCGACGGCCGCCTTGCGCAGCCCGCCCATCCAGAAGCTCTCCACCTTGTACTGCGCTTCGGCGTGGCCGATCTTGTTTTCGTTCATCAGCTGCAGCAGCTCGAGCTGCAGGCGGCCGAATTCCTCGGTGGATTTGTTCTTCAGCGCGCGCACGGCCACGATCGGCAGGCGCTTGTCGTATTCGGGCGTGCTCATCGCCTCGCGCGCCCGGGCCTTGGCAAAGCGGGCCTTCAGGTTCGGATGCGCGTTGCATTCCTCGCTCATCACGAACCGCGTGCCCATCTGCACCCCCGCCGCCCCCATCAGCAGCAGGTGCGCGATCATCCGGCCCGTCGCGATGCCGCCGGCCACGAACGTCGGCACGCCGGGATTCTTGAACAGCACCTGCTGCAGGAGGATCATCAGCGACACGTGTCCGATGTGCCCGCCGGCCTCGCTGCCCTCCAGGATCAGCCCGTCCACCCCGAACCGCACCATCTGCTCCGCGATCGAATCCGTCGAGGCGAAGGAGAGCACCCGCTTGCCCGCCGCCTTCATCTGCGCCACGTCGTTTTTCTTCGGAAAGTTGCCCGCGAAGATCACCGTGGAGGCCTTCGAGGCCAGCACGGCCTCCTTGTGGGCCGGAAAGTTCGGGGCGATCGT
The DNA here is from genome assembly GCA_964393515.1 of uncultured Verrucomicrobiota bacterium. Taxonomy (GTDB): domain Bacteria; phylum Verrucomicrobiota; class Kiritimatiellia; order CAIQIC01; family Lenti-01; genus Lenti-01. The sequence continues at coordinate 5,786 of CAYMTY010000059.1, read as the reverse complement.
CACCAGGTTCACCGCAAAGGGGGTTTTCGTCGCCGCCAAGGTCTTCTCGATTTCCGCCGCGAGGGCCTCGCCGGGCATGTTGCCGGCCGCCAGGCAGCCGAAGCCCCCCTGGTCGCTCACCGCCTTCACCAGCGTGGCGTCGCTGATCCACGTCATGGCTCCGCACAGGAGCGGATAGCGCACCCCCAGGAAGTCGCGACCTTGCTGCCAGAGACCATCCAAACAGGTGGTTTTCATCGGCTTGTGCTCCATAGATCGTTTTTCATCCTACCGCACCGGCGCAAAAAGTGCATCTGGAAAACAATAAAAAACGGCGGGCCGGGATTCTCAGCCCAGGGCGCACACCCGCGCGAAGGCCAGCTTGAACCAGGGCGTGAAGGCCTCCGGGCGTTCCTGCAGCTCGCGCGCCAGTTCCGCCGGTTCCACCCAGCGCGTAGCGCCCACCTCGCGCTGATCCGCCTGCACCGGCCCGTCATGGACGCCGGTGAAGACGTGGTCCAGTTCGTGCTCGGTCAGGCCTTCCGCCTCCGACGTGGCCTTGTATTCGAACTGGAAGCGCTCCGTGAGCGGGCAGTCGAATCCCAGTTCCTCCTGGAGCCGCCGGTGGGCGGCCGCCGCGGTCTCTTCCCCCGGCCGGGGATGGCTGCAGCAGGCGTTGGTCCACAACCCGGGAAAATGGTATTTGCCCGCGGCGCGCCGCTGCAGCAGCCAGCACCCGCGCCGGTCGAAGATGAACACGGAAAAGGCGCGGTGGCGCACCCCGCCGCGCTCGTGCGCGGCCAGCTTGTCCATGGCACCGAGCGGACGGTCCTGCGCGTCCACCAGGATGACCTGCTCTTCGGCCACTAGGTACCGCGTTCCAGCTTCAAATGCGCGGCCATCAGTTCGCCCGGATTGGTCTGCGCCGCCAGCAGCGACAGCTCGCCGCACAGCACCGTTGCCGCGCAGATCAGCGCCAGCCGGCGCGCGTTCGCGCCCGGCTCCCGTTGTTCGAGGCAGCCCAGCGCACGCAGGTTCGCCTCCACGAAGGGCAGGCCCTTGCCGTTGCCGACCGTGCCGACGATCAGGTTCGGCAGCGTCACCGAGAAGTACAGCCCGTCCGGGCGGGCTTCCGCCAGCGTGAAGCCCTGCGACCCCTCGACGATGTTGGCCGCGTCCTGCCCCGTGGCCAGGTAGAAGGCCAGCAGCATGTTCGCGAAATGCGCATTGGCGCTGCGCAGCCCGCCCGCCAGCGCCGTGCCCACCCAGTTCTTGCGCAGGTTCAGCTCCGCGATCTTCTCCGGCGTGGTGTGCAGGTAGCGCTCTACCAGCCGGGCCGGAATGAGCGCCTCGGCCACCGTGTATTTCCCCCTTCCCAGGATACCGTTCACCGCGGAGGCCTTTTTGTCGCAGCAGTAGTTGCCGGAGATGGAACCATAGGAACACTCGGGACGCTGCTCCAGGATCCACGCCAGCAGGGCGTCCGCCGCGCGCGTGGCCATGTTGTGCCCCGCCGCGTCGCCCGTCGTGAACTCGAAGCGGAGATAGACCAGGTGGCCCACCACCTCGAAATGGATATCCTTCAGCCGCGCGAAGCGGCTGGTGCCCTCCGTCACCTGCCCCAGTTCCCCGCGGCGCCCGTCCACGAACCCGACGAGGTCCCGCGCGCCCGCCGCGTCCGGCGCCACCACCAGCACCGAGCGCGTCATCCGCTCGTCGAAGACCGTGGCCCGGATGCCGCCCGCCTGCGCCGTCACCCGCGCGCCGCGCTCCACGGAGGGCCACAGCGGGGTTTCGTAGGTCGCCAGCGGCACCGGGAACTCGCCCTCCACCTCGGGCCCGGCCAGCTTGACCGGACCGATCTGACGCATCGGGACCGCCGCCACGGCGGTTTCGTCGGCTTGCTTCATGTCCGCATCCTCCCTGGCGGCCTAGGGGGCGCCGGCCGCCTCTTCCAGGGCCTGGATCCGCGCCGCGACCTCCGCCGTCCGCGGATCGGCCGGGAACTGCCGTTCGAAGTCGCGGTAGGCCGCCGAGCCCTTGCCGGCCATGCCCAGCTTGTCGCCGTAGGTCTCCGCGAGCGCCCACAGTGCGTCGGGGTTGCCGGGCTCAAGCTGCACAAGCCGGCGCAGCGACACGACGGCGGTATCGTACTCCTCCAGCGCGGCGGAAGCCCGGGCCAACTCCAGCAGCACCATCGGATTGTCCGGCTCGAGCGCCTGCGCCTTGAGCAGGGCGGCCTGCGCCTCGCGCGGCTGGCCCCGTTGCATCCCGTGTTCGCCGGCCGCGAGCTGGACGGCCGCGCGATCGCCGAAGGTCTCGAGGGCCCGGCGCAGGATTTCGCCGGCCTGCGCGGGATCGCCGCCATCGCGCGCCAGCTCCAGGGCACGGAGCGCGTGGGTGTAGGCAGCCTCCCGGTCGCCCGCGTCGAGCGCCTCCTGCGCCTGGGTCCACCAGACCCCGGCGACGATCTTCGGCTGCGTTGGCGCCTGGGCCTGGAACGAAGTCTGGGCCACGGCCTGCCCGCCGACGCGCGCCGCGGCCGCGGCCGCGCGCGCGCCCTGCGGCGCCACCGCCAGGTACTGGCGGAAGTATTCGCGCGCCGGCTCGTGATGGCCCTCGGTCTGGGCGTGCAGCACGCCCAGGTTGTAGAGCGCCGGCGGATAGTCCTTTGCCAGCTCGAGCGCTTGCATGAAGAAGGTTTCCGCCTGCGGCAGATTGTCTTCCAGCAGGGCTACGCGGCCCAGGCCGGTCGCGGCCGCGGCCGACTGCGGATCGCGCTTCTGCGCCTCGAAATACATCCGCTTCGCGAGGTCCCAGCGCCCGTTGCGCGTGGTCCACTCGCCGATGCGCAGCAGTGCCCGCGTGTCCTGCGCGTCCAGGTCGGCCGCGCGGCGCAGCAACGACATGCCGCGGGACATGTCGCCCTGCTCCAGGGCAAGGCAGCCGAGGTTGAAGACCGGCGCGAAGGCGGCCGGGTTCAGCTTGGCCGCCAGCTCGAAGTTCGCGGCCGCCTCGGCGGGCCGGCCCCGCTCCCAGTTGGCCAGTCCCAGCCAATTCTGCGCCTCGGCGGCGAAGGGCGCCTCCGGCGCACGCTCGAGCACGGCCTCCAATTGCGTCCGGCCTTCCTCCAGTTTGCCCGCGCGCAGCGCCGCCAGCGCGGCCTGGTAATCCTTTTCCGGCGCCGGCCGCCCGCAGCCCGCCAGCAGCAGCAGCGCCAGTCCCAGCGCGACCCCACCCGCTGAACCGTGAACGGTGAACCTAGAACCCAACCGCCTCATCATGCCTCCTTGACCGGCGTCAGCCACAGCTCGCGGGTGCGCGGCCCGTCGAATTCGCACAGGAAAAGCCCCTGCCAGGTGCCCAGCGCCAGCCGCCCCCGGCGGACCGGCACGGAGGTCGACACGCCTATCAGCGCCGTTTGGATGTGGGCCGCCGAGTTGCCTTCCGCGTGCGCGTAGCCCGCGTTCCACGGCACCAGCTTGGCCAGCGCCCGCTCCGCGTCCGCCGCCACGGCGGGATCGGCCTGCTCGTTCACGGTCACCCCCGCCGTCGTGTGCGGCGAATGCACGTGCAGCAGCCCGTCCCACGGCGGCAGCGCGGCGAGCGCCGCCTGGATTTCCCGCGTCACGGGCACCCATTCCAGGCGCCGGGAAGTTGTGATGGATATTTTGACCATGTCCCGATACTATACGCATTGTTTCGGATCGCGGAAAGTGAAACCTGCACGCCCAGCCCATGTCCAGCGCCGGAGGATCGGCCCATGCTGACCCTCCTGCTGGCGGCCAGCTTCCTGCTGCTGCTCGCCTGTTCGGCCTTCTTCTCCAGCGCCGAGACCGCCTACTTCTCGATCGACCCCCTGCAGCTGCGGCGGATCGCCGGCCAGCGGCCGGCCACCGGCGAAAGCCTCCGCACCCTGCTGGCCAACCCGACGCGCCTGCTCTCCACCATCCTGATCGGCAACACCCTGGTCAACATCGCCCTGGCGAACGTCGGCTATGTCATCGCCGAACGCTGGATCCCGGCCTACAGCGAAGTGGTCACCATTCCCGCCGTGACCGTCCTGCTGGTCATCTTCGGCGAAGTCGGCCCCAAGAACATCGGCCTGCTCCACACCGCCGTCCTCGTCCGCTTCTACGGCCCCGGCCTCCGCTTCTGCGAGTGGCTCCTGACCCCGTTGCGCCGCCTGCTCGAACTGGCCAGCCGCCGCCTGGCCCATCTCTTCCGGCCTGCCGGCAAGACCCTTTCCGAGGAGGAATTTGAGACCGTCCTCGACATCTCCCGCGAGGAAGGCATCCTCAACGCCGACGAACTGGCCATGATCAAGGCCATCGTGGACCTCGAAGACCTGCATGCCTCCGACGTCATGACCCCGCGGGTGGACTTCCTCGGCCTCGACCTGGACGACCCCGCCGCGGACCCCGTCGCTGCCGCCCGCCGGGCCCGGCGCAACTTCCTCATCCTCTACCGCGGCCAGTTCGACGAGATCGCCGGCTTTCTCGACGTCCGCAAGTTCCTGCTCGACCCCGCCCATGCGCTCGCCGCCGCCACGGTGCCGCCGGTCTTCGTGCCCGAAAGCGTGCCTCTCAACCGCCTGCTGAGCCGTTTCCAGAAGGACAAGATCCGCATCGCCATCGTCGTGGACGAATACGGCGGTGTCGCCGGCGTCGTCACCCGCGGGGACATCCTCGAGGAGATCACCGGCGACATCTACAACGAACTCTCCAAGCCCCGGCCCATCTTCCAGTCTGCCGGCCCCTACGCCTGGTTGGTGGACGCCAACATCTCGCTGGAGGAAATCAACCGCAAGCTGCGCCTCGACCTGCGGGCCGGCACCTCCGACCGCCTGGCCGGCTGGATCACCGAACACCTCGGCGCCGTGCCCAAGCAGGACGACGTCGTCCAGGCGCAGGGGGTGCGCGTGCGCGTCATGCAGACCATCCGGCTCCGCGTCGCCCTGGCCCACATCGAGAAACTCGACGGCCCCCGGGGAGGGGCCTCCGCATGATGGCGCTCGAAGGCATCCTGCTGCTGTTCTGCCTGGCCAGCGGCGCGTTCTTCGCGGGCATGGAAACCGGGGTCATTTCCATCAATCGCCTGCGCCTCCAGCACCTCGTGCGCCGCCAGGTGCCGGGGGCGGCGATCATCCGCCAATTCCTGGCGCATCCCGACCGGCTGCTGGGCACCACCCTCGTCGGCACCAACATCAGCTATGTCATGAGTTCCGTCCTGGCCGCCTCCCTCGGCGGGCGCCTGCACGGGGCCTTCGGGGCCGCCGCGGCCGGCGTCCTGCTGGCGCTGTTCGTCCTGACGTTCTGCGAGTACTTCCCCAAGGCCTGGTTCCAGGCCGCGCCGGCCCGCCGCGTGCTGCCGCTGGCCCATGTCCTGCAGGCGGCGGCCTGGGTCCTCCGGCCCCTGAGCTTCCTGGTCAACACCCTGATCCGACGCGTCCTGCCCCGCCGCAACGCCAAGGAGGTCGGGGAAAAAATGCTCGTCACCCGCGAGGAACTGCTCCACCTCGCCCGCGAAAGCGCCCAGTCCGGCATTCTCACCCCCGACGAGTCCAAGATGATCCACGGCGTCTTCGACCTGACCCACAAGATCTGCAGCGCCCTCATGACCCCGCGCGACAAGATGGCCTTTGTCCAGGTCACCGCCACGCCCGCGGAGGTCATCGCCGCCGCCCGCGCCCGCGAATTCAACCGCCTGCCCGTGTACGATCCCGAGCAGAAGTCCTTCGTCGGCGTCGTCCACATCTTCGACCTGCTGGCCGACGAAAACCCCGCCGGCAAGACCGCCGCCGACTA
>CAYMTY010000058.1:0-16369 GCA_964393515.1 uncultured Verrucomicrobiota bacterium | reverse complement strand
AATGTTCACCGAGTGATCGCGCTACCCCCATGCCCAATCGCATTTTCCGGGATGAATGGATATTGCGCTAGTTGCCGATGCGCGCGAAGGGCGCCGTGAAGCTGTCCGCGTCCGCCCACTCCAGGGAGGAATCGCCGGAGCCCAGGCCCGGGGTGTTCAGGGTGGCCTCGTCGTGCGGCAGGCTGTCCACGGCCGACTGCGAACCGCCGATCATCATGATGCCGATGCCCGCGCTTTCCAGCTGGGACCGGTCAAGGCCGAGGGCGGTGAAGGGGATCTTGATCTCGTAGAAGCTGTCGCGGGCCGGGTCATGGCCTTCGGAGATGAAGTTGCGGGTCGGCGCGTCCACGTTGTTGCGGTGGTCGGTGTCGCCCACGCCCCACAAGGAAGTGCCGGCAAAGAGATCGCCCTTGCCCTTGGTGATCCCCCAGCCCGTGAAGGTGTTGTAGGTGGTGCCCAGCTGCGGATCGCCCGCCCAGGTGTTGCCGGGCAACGCGGTGGACATGTAGGACGAATAGTAGTTCCCGTTCATGTAAAGCATGAAGTCCGGCGTGTTCGCGCCGGTCCAGAGGTTGCTCTTGCCCCACATGTCGGTGGTGCTGCCCCCGGTCTGGGTGTCCAGCGCGATGCATAGCAGGTGCCCCTGGTTGTTGCTGGTTTTGCCCGATGCCGAGCTGCCGGCATTGGCGCCGTCGAGCTTGTCGGTGACATCCACGACCTGCCAGGCGAGGTACAGATTGTTGTCGTCCCAGCAGGCCCACAGGTGCGTGAGATCGATGGGCGCCTCGTGCATGACCCAGTTGTCGCCGAGCGTGCGCGGATCGTCGTTGGCCATGTCGAGGGCCACCAGCAGGTTGGTGGTCCATTCGCTGCCGGTGTTGGCGCCGTCGATCGTGATGCCCGCCGAACGGTACTGGCCCTTGGTCGGATTGGTCGCATAGGGCGTGAACTGGCCGGTGCCGCCGCCCCCGCCGCCGTTCACCGTCATGCGGTAGTCCTGGCCGCCGTTGTTTTCCCAGGTCGAGTTGCCCTGGCTGTCCTTGGCCTCGAGGGCGAACTGCACCGTGGTGCCGGCCGGATAGCTGCCCAGGCTGAGCGACCAGGTATCGTTGCTGGCATTGGGGGCCCCCTTCGTCATGGCCTGGTTGGTCCAGCCCGAACCGGAATTGTACACGATGTTCGCCGCCACGGCCGCGCCGATGGGCGCGGTCTGGAAGGAGACCGTCAGGTTCTCGTTCGTGTCCCACGCGCCGGAGGCCGGATCGGTGCCGACGCTGCCAGCCCAGGAAACCGGTACGCTGGCGGCGGTCTTGGTGAAGGTGTAGACCTTCTGGGTGCTGACGCCGTTCAGGGTGCTGCCGTCCAGGGTCAGCGTGCGGCTCTGGCCATTGGTCATGCCCGCGCCGAACGCCAGAATCTGCCCATTGGTGTAAATCGTCGCGCTCCCGCCCTGCACCGTGTAGGTGGAGGAGGTCACGTTGACGCCGCTGACGGAAAGCGTCACGTTGACGCTGGCCGCGCTGAACTGCCCGCCTGCCGGTGCGGCGCCGACGGTCACGCGGTCCACCGGCTGGTTGACCGCCGGCACATTCACGCGCACACGCATCATCACGTTCGATTGGTTCACATTCGGCATTTCAAACGTCCCGTCCAGGCTGGACACCGTCGAATACGGCGTCCAGTTCCAGGCGCCGTTCTGCACCTTGTCCGCGACATCAATCACATAGGTGCAGGACTGCCCGCCCGCCTTGCGCATGCCGATGCGGCCGCTGCCGAACGACAGGATGTCCAGCGGCAGGTTGGTCTTGGGGTCGAGCCCGGCGAAATAGGCGTGCCGATCAGGCTGGCCATCGCCGTTGAAGTCGCTGTTGGCCGTGAAAACATATCCGGACGGGAAGTTCGCCGCCACCCAGGCGTCCGGCACACCGAGGTCTTCGCTTGCCGACTGCGGCAGCAGGACTTTGGTGCCGCCGAGAGTTACAAGCTCGAACTCGAAGTTCCCGGAGCCGGGCATGGCGTGGGTGATCGTGGCGCTGTCGCCCAGGTACTTGCCGGAGAGGTAGCGGTTGTTGTTTGTTGTGCTGCCGTTCACGATCAGGCCAGAGAGGTAGAGGTTGGTCAACTGGCTGGCGTTGGTCGCGCCGAACTGCGCGAGCGGGAGGGCGCATTCCCAATGCGCCGCGAGGCGGTTGTCCGGGCCGTAGCCGCCGAACTGCGACAGCTGCGCGCCGGCCACCGGGGCGAAGTTGGTGCCGCCCGCGGGCGTGGCGTAAACGCCCTGGCCGAATTGGAATCCGTCATCCTTGTACATCTTGAAATCCGGAAAACTGCCGTCGCCCCACACGTCGCCCAGCAGGATCGCTACGCTGGCTTCGGGATTGAAAATCACATTGTGCAGTTGGTCGATCCCGTTCGGCAGCCCGTTGAAGGGTTCCCAGAAATTCTCGCTGCCGGCGTTGGTACCGCCGGACAGGAAGACGATGTAGGCGTTATAGTCGCTGTCGTGCGGCAGGTCCACGCCCGTCCCGCCGATATACAGGTTTGTTTCATCGAAGTTGACGTACACGCTGCCGAAGCTGCCGAACCCGTTGGTGCCGCTGGTGACCGCCGCGCCGCCGGTCGTGTCGAAGTCGAAATCATCGGTGGGATTGTCCGGCCCGCCGGCGGTGTTGATGGCCGGGGTGTGTTCCACCATCCGCAGGCCGCCAACCTCGCCCACGGTGGCCCGGTAGTCCTGCCCGCCGTTGTTGTCCCAGACGTTCTGGCCCGGAGCCTGCCCCACCGCGGCGAACCGCAGCGTCGTACCGTCCGCATAGGGACCCATCACAACCTGCCAGATGTCGTTGACATCTGCGGAGCCGACGTGCGTGTAGTTGGTCAGATTCCAGGTCGTCCCGCCATCGGTGGTGAAGACCAGCGCCACGTTCGTGGCGCCGTCCAGCGGCCAGGTTTCGGTCGTGATCAGGATGGGATCTGCGGAGGTGATTTCACCGTTGGCGGGCTGGAAGACCGTATCGCCCACCCACAGCGCGTTTGATTCGCTGGCGCGGACGGTCACCTGGTAATAGGCCCCGTTGTTGTCGTCCCGGTTGGTCGAAGTGGCGCCTGCGGCGTTAACCGCGTAGCGCACCGTGGTGCCGGCGGAGTACTTGCCGAGATTGACTTCGTACCAGTTGCCGCCGTCCGAGCCCCAGTCGGCCTTGAGCGCCAGATTTGTCTGGGCCCAGCTCGTGCCGCCATTGGTGCTGACGGATGCCGTGACGGCATTCACCTGGCCGGAAGGCCCGGCTTCCGTATTGAGGTAGAGATCGGTGGCATCGGTCACGTCGCCGTCCACCGGATAGCTCTTGGTGCTGCGCACCCAGACGCCGGCCGCCGGCTTGACCGTGAGGCTGAAGTTCTGGCCGCCGTTGTTGTCCCATTTCTTATTGTTGTTCGTGTCGGCGATTTCGATGTAGTACTTGATCACGGTACCGGCCGGGAAAGAGCCCAGACGGGCGAAATACCACGTGCCGCCCTGGCTGGACCAGTTGGTCGCCGTCATGGTCAGCACGTTCCAACTGGTGCCGCCATCGGCGCTGTAGCCGACCTTGGCGCTGGCCACTAGGCCGGTCGGACCGGCTTCGGTGTTCACGAAAACGGGATCCACCGCCGTGGCTGCGCCATCCGCGGGAGAATTATGCGTACCCTTGACCCACATCTCCGGCGCCGCCAGGCCCGCCACGAAGACCTTCGTCTCCTTGCCGGACAGGCTGAACGAGAGCCGGCCGCCGCTGACCGTCACCTTCTCCGTCGGGTTCAGGACGTTGACGAATTCCGTGCTGTCGGGCTTGCCCACCTGGGGATTGATGGACTTGCTGCCGTCCGCGGTGTTGAAGGCCACCAGCGCTTCCTCGGTGTCGTAGACGCGGCTGAAGGCATAAGCGCCGGCGCCGCCCTCCTGCCAGCGCTCGGTATAACTGCCGCGCGTGAGGCTCTGGTAGGCGGCGCGGGCGGCGTTCAGCGCCTTGATGTGCTGGTAGAGGGGCGCATCGGTGGTGGCCAGCTTGTTGCCCTGGGCAGGGCCGGGCTGGAAGCCCTTGTCGAACATGCATTCGCGCTGCCAGTCGCCGTCGTCCGGGTTGTCGCCCGAGGGGCTGCTGCCGTTGTAGTGGCCGCCCTGGTTGAAGACGTGCTCCGTGCCGTAGTACAGGCACGGCACCGGGGCCGCCAGGTAGAGGAAGGACAGCGCCGGCTTCAGCTTCCACACCGCGTTGCCCGTATCGGTGCCGCTGATTTGCAGCGCGATGCGGTTGAGATCGTGGTTGTCGATGAACGTCACCAGCCGGGCGGCCCCGACGCCGTACTGGCTGATCTGGTTCATCGTTTCGCCCAGCCGGCCCGTCCAGTTGCCGTCGCCGAACACGCCCTTGATGGTCTGGCTCATCGGGAAGAACAGCGCCGAGTTGAAGCCGTAGCCGTCGGCGCAGTAGGAAGCCAGCGCCGCGTTGTTGTAGGAGAACAGCTCGCCGAAGACGATGAAATCCTTCTTGCCGCGGTAGGCCGCGTGGTCGCGGATGCCCTGCGCCCAGCTCCGGACCCAGGTGAATTCCACGTGCTTGATGGCGTCCACCCGGAAGCCGTCGCAGTCCGTGGCGTCGATCAGGTTCTTGAACGCCTTGGCGAGGATGTCCTGGACCGCGCCGTTCTCGGTTTTCAGGTCGTCCGTGCCCTTGAACTGCCCCAGCAGGTTCTCGGGCGAGCAGTCCCAGCAGTTGATCGTGCCGTTATGGTGGAAATAATCGGTGTTGTCGAAGGGCGCGGGATGCTTGTTGCCCTCGTTGAACCAGCCCCAGTTGCCGTAGCCATCCGGCCAGTAGCGCTTGTCGTCGTCGCTGTTCAGGCACCCGTTCTTGTCGCACATGTGGTTGGGCGCGACGTCGAGGATGACGTAGATCCCGCGCGCGTGGCAGGCGTCGATCAGGCTCTTCAACTCCGCGAACGTGCCCATGGCCGGATCGCACTTGAAGAAATTCTCCGGGTGGTACTGGTGGTACGGCGTGTAATTGGTGTCCTTGCCCTGGTCGTTCTGCTGCACGCCGGAAATCCACAGCGCGCGCACGCCCATGCCGGTGAGATAGTCGAGGTTGTTCTGCAGCCCCTTCCAGTCGCCGCCATGATGGTAGTTGCGGTTGTAGGGGAAATTCTTGCCCTCCGTCTTCCAACCCGGCTTGTAGCTGCCGAGTTGGTCCGTGCCCGAGTCCGCGAAGCGGTCGGTGAAGAGCTGGTAGATGTTGATGTCGCGCCAATCAGCCGGGCTGGCGGTATAGTTGGTCTGCCCGAATTCCGCCTCGCGCGTCTTCAGGCCGTAGGTCGCGTCGTTCACGCCCCAGTCCTGGATGCCGGACTCCTCCGCCACGCCGGCAAATGGAAACACCAGCAGCGCAGACACGGCGCATCGCCACAAAACTTGCTTCATGGATTTCATCTCGGGGCTCCTCGGATCGGGGCGCGGGACCAGCGCCACCCACTTTCGTAAAACGTTATACTTGGCATGGTCCCGGCGCAAGCTTTTTTTCACATTTTTAAAATACTCCCGGTTCCCCCGATTTTCCTGTCGCCTGGCCGCCGGATTGCGGTAGGTTGCCGACATGCCTGTGCCCGTCCGCTTCTGTGACCTTCCCCGCCCCGATTATGCCGGGGGCGGCATCGTCAATTTGATGTCGTCCATCATCAAATCCCGAGGTGGCCGTTCCCGCCATCCCGCCCTCCGCGGACTTTCCCCCGCCGTCCTCCGCCCCTACCGCCATGTCGTCCTGCTCCTGCTGGATGGCCTTGGCGCCAATCAGTTGCAGCGGTTCATCGGTCAGGGCAAAGGCCGGCAGTTCTTCGGCCTGCATCCTTGGCAGATCATTTCCACCGCCTGCCCGGCCACTACGGCGGCGGTCGTCACCACTTTCGCGACCGGAGCCTCGCCGGCCGAGCATGCCATCCTCGGCTGGCACCTCCACCTGCCCGATTTGGGCATGGATGGCACCATCCTACCCTTCCTCACCCGCACCGACACCCCGATCGCCCCGCTGGAGTTCAATCTGGAGAAATACCTGGCCTTGCCCGCGCCGCTGGCCACCATCCGCGGCCGGCGCGTGCTGATCTCCCAGGGCGAAATCCCCACCAGCCGCACTTCGCTGGCCATGCCCTGGTGGACCGAGCGCCATTCGTTCGCCGATCTCGACGGCATGCTGCGGCAGCTCCGCGCCTTCGCCCGCACGTCCGGCCGCGCCTATGCCTACGCCTACTGGCCCCACTACGATTCTCAATGCCACGTCCACGGCCCCATGGGCCGCGCACCGGCCCGACACCTGACCGAACTCGACGCCTTCCTTGCCCGCGTCCAGCGCGCCCTGTCCGGCACCGGCACCCTCCTGCTGGTCACGGCCGACCACGGACACATGCAGACCCACACCCGCATCGACCTCTCGCAAATCCCCGGCTTCTACGACACGCTGGCCACGCTGCCCTCCGGCGACGCCCGCATGGTCCAGTGCTTTGTCCGCCCCGCCCGCGTAAAGGATTTTCTGCACCTGACCCGCATTCCCCCGCTGCGGGACACCGCGGCGTGCGCCACCCTGTCCGAAGTCCTGCGGGCGGGCATCCTCGGTCCCGGCTGGCCCCACCCGGCCCTGGAAAACCGCCTCGGCGACTACACCCTCTTCGCGGCCCCCGGCTGTGCCTTCCTCTATCCCGAGGCCCTCTCCCGCCGGAAGAAGATCAAGAACGGCAACCACGGCGGCCTGTCCGCGGATGAACTGCGCGTGCCGCTCTTCGTTGTGCGGCCATAGGCGCGGCACCGCCCCCCCGCCCGTCGCCGGCCCACCCCCGGGACTGGTGATTGGGTGTTGACGCCGCCGCCCGCGATCTGTATCTATGCACAGAAACATTGCCAACCCCACCCAGGAGCCGCCATGAACGTGCCCGATTATTCAAACTATTTCAATCTGCACCCCGACCAGAACGGCCGCTACGGCAAGTACGGCGGCGCCTATCTCCCGCCCAACCTCGAAGCCATCATGGCCGAGATCCGCGACGCCTACGACACCATCTCCCGCTCCGCCAAGTTCATCGCGGAGCTGCGCTCCATCCGCAAGCACTACCAAGGGCGCCCCACGCCGGTCTACCACTGCGAACGCCTCTCCCAGAAGCTCGGCGCCGCGCAGATCTACATGAAGCGCGAGGACCTCAACCACACCGGCGCCCACAAGCTCAACCATTGCATGGGCGAAGGCCTCCTCGCCGTCTACCTCGGCAAGAAGAAGCTCATCGCCGAAACCGGCGCCGGCCAGCACGGCGTGGCCCTCGCCACCGCCGCCGCCTACTTCGGCCTCGAGTGCGACATCCACATGGGCGAAGTCGACATCGCCAAGCAGGCCCCCAATGTCGCCCGCATGAAGCTCCTCGGCGCCAACGTCATCCCCGTTTCCTTCGGCCTCAAGACCCTCAAGGAAGCCGTCGATTCCTGCTTCGGCGCCTATATGGCCGACCCCGTCACCCAGCTCTATTGCATCGGCTCTGTCGTCGGCCCCCACCCCTTCCCGATGATGGTCCGCGACTTCCAGCGCGTCGTCGGCATCGAGGCCCGCGAACAGTTCTACGACATGACCGGCGACATTCCGGACATCGTGACCGCCTGCGTCGGCGGCGGCTCCAACGCCATGGGCCTGTTCTCCGGCTTCCTCGCCGACCCCTGCGAGATCCACGGCGTCGAGCCCCTCGGCAAGGGCACCAAGGTCGGCGAACACGCCGCCACGATGACCTACGGCAAGGAAGGCGTCATGCACGGCTTCAACTCCTACATGCTCCAGAACGAGAAGGGCGAACCCGCCCCGGTCTACTCCATCGCCTCCGGCCTCGACTATCCGTCCGTCGGCCCCGAACACGCCTTCCTCAAGGACAGCGGCCGCGTGAAGTACGTCACCGCCACCGACCGCGAGGCCGTCGAAGCCTTCTTCATGCTCTCGCGCGTCGAAGGCCTCATCCCGGCGCTCGAAAGCTGCCACGCCGTGGCCCACGCCATCCGGCTCAGCCGCGAAAACCCCAAGCATGCCCGCAGCATCCTCGTCAATCTCTCCGGCCGCGGGGACAAGGACATGGACTACGTCATCGAGCACTTCGGCTTCGGCAAGGACTTCCACATCTAGGGCGGCCCTCTCGATGATCCGCACGGACCGGCCCCGGGGCCGGTCCTTTTCCCGCCCGTGAATCGCCGCCGGCCGGTCCGGCCTCAGCCGGGCTTGCCCCCGCAGCCCTTTTCGTAGGGGCAGCCGCCGCAAGCGTTTCCGCAGGCCCCGACGCTCCCCGCCGTGTCTTTCCGGCGCCGCAGGACGCCCCGGATGTGGAACCCCAGCCACGCGGCCGCAAACACCACCGCGAAGCCCGCCACCAGCCAGTCGAGAACCTGCGCGCTCATTTCATCCGGTACCCAATCCCAAAGCCATGCCCAGCCAATATACCACAAACGTCATCAGCCACGCCACCCCCGTCATGCCCAGCAGCATGGCCGCCGCCCAGCCCCAGGAGTCCATTTCGCGCCGGACGACCGCGACCGTCGCCACGCACGGGGCGCTCAGCAGGCAGAACAACATCATCGCCAGCCCCTGCAGCGGCGTGTAGTTCGCCCGCAGCGTCTGGCGCAGGCTGTCCGCCGGATTGTCCGCCCCGCCCAGCGCGAAGACAATGCCCATCTGCGCCACGAAGACCTCCTTGGCCGCGAACGCCCCGACCAGCGCCGTTCCCACCCGCCAGTCGAAGCCCAGCGGCCGGATCGCCGGCTCCAGCCACTTGCCGGCCCGCCCGATCAGCGTGTATTCCAACGTCTCGGCCTGCCGCGCAGCTTCCAGGGCGGCGGCCTCTTCCGGCGCGCCGGCCTGCGCCAATGCCGCGGCATAGTCGCGGCTGTATTCCGTCCGCCGCGGGAACGTCCCCAGCGCCCACAGCAGGACCGACAGCGCCAGGATCACCGTGCCGGCCTTGTGCAGATACATCCACGCCCGGTCCCACATGTGGATGCCGACCGACCGCCAGGTGGGCCACCGGTACGGCGGCAGTTCCATCACGAACGGCGCGCTCTCCCCCCGGAACAGCGTGCCGCGCAGCAGCCGCGCCGTCAGGATCGCCGCGAGAATCCCCGCCAGGTACAGGCCCCACAATACCCACCCCCGCCAGCGCGGCGCAAAGAAGGCCGGAATCAGCAGCGCGTAGATCGTCAGTCGCGCCCCGCAGCTCACGAACGGGGCCACCAGGATCGTCGTGAACCGGTCGCGCTTGTGCTCCAGTGTCCGCGTGGCCAGGATCGCCGGCACCGTGCAGCCCAGCCCGATCAGCATCGGGATGAAGCTCTTGCCGTGCAGGCCCAGCTTGTGCATCACCCGGTCCATCAGGAACGCCACCCGCGCCATGTAGCCGGTGTCCTCCAGGAACGCGATCGCCAGGAACAGCAGCAGGATGTTCGGCAGAAACGAGATCACCCCGCCCACCCCGCCGATCACGCCATCCAGCAGTAGCGACTGCGCCAGCGGCGCCGCCCCGGCCGGCCACAGCCTCCGGATCCAGTCCGCCAGCCACCCCAGACCGGCCTCGATCCAGCCCGTGGGCGGCTCCCCCAGCGTGAACACGAGGTTGAAAACACCCCACATCAGCAAGACGAACACCGGCAGGCCCCATACCCGGTGCAACAGCAGCGCATCGATCTTCATCGTGCGGTCGCGCCGCACATGGTGACGCCCCGTCCGCGTCGTCTCGGTCGCCACGCCGAGCGCGAATCCGTAGCGCGCCTCCGCCAGCTGTACATCCAGCGGCCGCCCGCCGCGCCGCGCCAACCGCGCCGTCTCCTGGGCCGCGGCTTCCCGTGCGCCCGCCGGCGCATGGGGATCGGAAATGCCGTCGAGCAGAGCGATGGCCCGCCGCCGCGCCGAAACCGCATCGTCGCCCTCGAAGCGCTCCGCCACCGCCGCGATCGCGCCCTCCAGGTCCGTCCCGTAGAACACGCGGCTGGCGCAAGGCTGGCCGCCGGCCGCCACCAGCAGCGCCGCGGACAGCAGCGCCTCCACCCCCTCCCCCGTGCTGCCGTTGGTGGGAATCACCGGTCCGCCCAGCAGGCTGCCCATCAGCTCCAGGTCGAACTCCAGCCCGCTGGCCGCGGCTTCGTCGCTCATGTTCAGCGCATAGACCACCGGCATGCCCATCTCCGCGAGCTGCGCCGATAAATGGAGGTTCCGCTCCAGGTTCGTCGCGTCCAGCACTTGAATCACCACTCCCGCGCTGCCCGACAGGATCTCGTCGCGGGCGATCGCCTCCTCCGGCGACGCCGCCAGCAGGCTGTACACCCCCGGCAGATCCACGATCTCCAGCGCGATCCCGTCGCGCTCCAGACGCGCCGATTTCTTCTCGACCGTCACCCCGGGATAGTTCCCCACGTGCTGGTGCGTCCCGGCCAGCCAGTTGAACAGGCTGGTCTTGCCGCTGTTGGGATTCCCCGCCAGCAGCACTGTCAGGCTGGACATGGAGGCCGAGACATTCATGGCATCAGATCAGCCCCGGCCGCCACTTCACCCGGATCCGCGCTGCGTCGGCCTTGCGCATGGAGAGGCGGTAGCCGCGCACCTCCACGGCGATCGGATCGCCCAGCGGCGCCACGCGCTCCACCGCGATCAGCACCCCGGGAGTCACGCCCATCTCCACCAGCCGCCGGCGCAGGATGCCGGCCACCTCCACCGCCATCACCACCCCCCGGATCCCCGGCGGCAGTTCGTCCAGCCCCGACTCCACACCCGGCGTGCGCTCGCCCTTGGCCACCGCGCGGGCGGCCGTCCACTCCTCCATCAGGCCCGGATGCGCCCGCAGGAATTCACCCAGCAGCCCCATCCGGTCCAGCACCAGCGGCGTGGCATCATGCTCCATCCCGCACGCCGCCAGCTCGGATTCCTCCGGCGCCAGCCCGAGCACCTCTGTGAAAAAACGCCGCAGGGCCACGTGCCGCCCAGCGATGTCCTCCGCCACCTGGCGCCCCTTGGGCGTCAACCCCACCGCCCCATAAGGCTCGTAATCCAGCAGCCCCTGCTCCTTCAACGACTTCAGCGCCGCCGAAACCGTCGAGGGCTGCACGTTCATGGCCGCGGCGATGTCCCCCGTCCGCGCCCCCCGCAACGTCTCCGACAATCGCAGGATCGTCTCCAGATAGTCCTCCGCCTTCGCGCTCAGCCGCTCGATTTTCATGCTTTTCGTTTTGCCTTGAAATGTTGGAAGACTCAAACTCTAGCACATTGCCGGTGGGCCGCAAGTGGCAAGCGCTGCGGGTCCGTTGACAGGTTCGCCTGGCCGGAGTACGGTTCGGCCTCCAAATGAATCCCGCGCTGCCAGCCGATTATCACACGCACACGCAGTTGTGCCGCCATGCCGGCGGCCTCCCGCTCGATTATGCCCGCGCCGCGGCCGCCCACGGCATTCCCGAAATCGCCTGTACCGACCACATCCCCTTCCCCAACGATCCCACCCCCTCTATCCGCATGACCCGGGAGGAGTTGGACGCCTATTTCGCCCATGTCCGCGAAGCCCAGATCGCCGGCCTCTGCCCCGTTCTCCTCGGCATCGAAGCCGATTACCAGCGCGATCTCGTCCAGGGCCACATCCAGGCCATTCTTGATTCCGCCGAGTTCGATCTCGTGCTCGGATCCCTTCACACCGGCCCCTTCTGGGACCTCGCCCCCGACGACCCCGCCGCCACACCGGAATTCGTCGCGCAGATGAACCGCGCCTATTACCGGCGCATGGCCGAACTCGCCCGCACCGGCCTCTACGACGTCTGCGCGCATTTCGACAT
This sequence comes from uncultured Verrucomicrobiota bacterium, assembly GCA_964393515.1. Lineage (GTDB taxonomy): Bacteria > Verrucomicrobiota > Kiritimatiellia > CAIQIC01 > Lenti-01 > Lenti-01. The sequence goes on along the minus strand of CAYMTY010000058.1, from coordinate 4,515 downwards.
TGTCAAGCGCGCCGGCATTCATGCGTCTGAAAAGCTGCTCGCGGAAATCGTGCCTCCGGCCCTCGACGCCGTCGCCGCCGCCGGCATGGCCATCGAAATCAACACCAGCGGCTACGACCACGGCGCCACCGAGGCTTACCCCTCCGCGCAGATCCTCGCCTGGATGCAGGAACGCGGCATCCCCATCACCTTCGGCTCCGACGCCCACGACCCCGCGCAGCTTGGCCGGCATTTCGAAGCGGCTTCCGCACTCGCCCGCGCCGCCGGCTATACGCGCCGCGCTCGGTTCCGCCGCCGTAAAATCACCCTTGTGCCCCTGTAATCGTCGCCAACTATCACATATAATTATATGTGATAGTCATGCAAAGGCACCCGGGATAACCTTATTTCAACGGGTGAAAATACCTCTCGCGCCTCGCCAGCCATGGCTAAACTATCACTGATTATTATATGTGATAGTCCGGCTTCTGGCCACTGATCCGAACCCCGCCGGTTTCCACGTTCCCGAAATTGGTTTCCACGCCGGGGGATCCGTCAGCCGTGGCGGCGCTGGACCAGGATGCCCGCGGCCAGCAGCAGGACGGCCACAATGTTCAGCCCGCCCAGCACCCAGGCGACCTGCACGGGCCGCGCGTGGAACAGCGCCACGCCCCCGACATAGGCCAGCGCACAAGCCACCAGCCCGTAGCACCAGCGGAAACGCCGCTGGGCCATCTCGAAGTTGAGCAGAATATAAGCCAGCGCCAGCGGGCTCATGGCCAGCGCCATCGCCCGGGTCAGCTGCGCGGCCGGCACCGCCGCCGCCGCCGGCCAGCGGCCGTACAGGATCGTCCACGGCAGCTGCGGCCACAGCAAGCACACCCCGGCCACGCCCGCAATCAGCAGCCCGCCGAAGGCCAGCGCCCGTCCCAGCAGCCGCCAGCTGTCGTCGGTCAGCTCCCCCGCCGAGGTCACCTTCGGAAACAACGCGGTGGCGACCGGCACCGGCAGAAACACCGCCGTGCGCGCGATCATCGCGGCCTTGGCGAACAGCCCCGCGGTCTCGGCGTCGAAATAATGCTTGGCCAGCGTGGTGTCGAGGTTCATCAGCGCCGCGTAGCCGAACAGGCAGACCAGCGCGGAGCCGAGATATCGGTACGTGCCGCGCGGGCGGGCCGCGGCCGGCGCCCGCGGCAGGCGTAACCGGACCAGCGCCAGGCTGCCCAACGCCAGCACTGCCAGCACCCCCCCCCCCTGCGCCCAGAGGGCTGCCAGCGCCGTGGCCGATATGCACGCCGTGAACGCCCACCCCAGCGCCATCCGCACCGCCCCCCACGCCTGCGGCACCCATGCCAGCCAACCGAACGCCTGCACGCCCTGCAGCACGCCGAAGAACAGGCTCATCCACAGCGATACCGCCAGCACCGTAAAAGTCAGCATCACCAACCGCGGCTCGATCCCGCCCCAGAACGCCGCCAGCGGCGCGCGGAACACCGCCGCTCCCGCCACCAATGCCGCACCCACCGCCGCGAACAGCCCCAGCCAGTGCCAAAACAGCGCCAGGATCTCGCCCCGCCGCCCCGCCTGCTCGAGGTGCGCCGTGAAGTGCGCCAGCGTGTTTTGCACCGCCAGCATCGGCGTGCCCACCACCAGGATCAGCCCCAGCATCGCCCCCAATGAACCGTACTCCGCATTCGACAGCGTCCGCCCCACAGCCATGTGGAAGCCCGCGTTGCACGCTGCCCCCGCCAGCGTCCCGACCATCAGGACGGCGCCGTGGCGAACCAGGCCCGCGTCGTCCCGTCCTGCCCGCGCCGCCCTCATGGCTCAATCGCGTCCAGGTCGATCACCCGCCCCAGCAGCCGGTCGTAGAGCGCCACAATCCACCGCAGCGGCGAGTACAGCAGCCGCAGGCGCGCGATCGCCAGCAGCATCTGCGTGGACGCCCGCGCGATCCGCAGCTTCGATCCGGAAATGTCGCTCCACGTCGTCGGGATCTCCGCGAGCGGATACCCGGCGCGCCGGGTCTTGAACAGCATGTCCACATCGAACGCCCATTTCGTCAGGCCGATGTGCGGCACGATCGCCCGCCACGCCTCCGCCGTCATCAGCTTGGCCCCGCACTGCGTGTCCGTGATCTTCAGCTTGAACAGCTTCCGGACCAGGTAATTGAACACCCGGGAGACCGCCCGCCGCCGCCAATGCTGGCGCGGCCGAATCACCGCGCCCGGCAGCCGCCGCGAAGCGATGATCAGCCCCGCCGTCCCGATGTTCTTCACCAGGTCGTCAAACGCCTCCGGCGGCGTCGCCCCGTCGGCGTCCACGAAGCCGATCAACTCGCCCCGCGCGATGGCCCCGGCGGCCATGATCGCCCCGCCCTTCCCGATCGGCCGCGGATCCACCAGCACCCGCACGTGCGGATTCTGCCGCATCACGCCGCGCACGATCTCCTCCGTGCGGTCGGACGAATGGTTGATGGACACGATGAGCTCGAACCCGTCTCCGTAGTGTGCCGTGAAATACGGCAGGTAGGCCTCCAGCATCTTGCCGATGCGGGCCTCCTCGTTGTAGGCCGGAACGACGATCGAGAGTTTCATTCCTCTGCGGCTTCCTGGGGCGGCGGGTAGGCCTCCGGCTCCTGCTTCAGGCGCCAAATCTGCAGGGTCGTGCCCGCCTGCCCAAATCCGGGGATCGAATCCACCGGCTCGAAGCGGTCGGCCAGGATTTCCGCGAAGGCCTCCTGATCCTCCGGGGTGACCGCCTCAACCTCCGGGCAGCGGATGGCCAGGCTGTAGCCGCTCAGGGCCGCGATCGGCGCGTTGGTGGTGGTTTTCAGCAGTTCCCGCAGCATGTCGCGGTTCATCACGTGCAGGGCCGTGGCGCGTGCGCGCGGCCAATCGGGATAGTAGCTGAACGGGCCCATCTCGAGCCCGCGCGGCACCGGCAGGCCGGCCTCCACCGCCAGATAGACGTCCTGCGTCAGCAGTTCGGTTCCGCCCGCGGGCTGGTTCAGGTCCGCGACCCACTTGGCCGTGTCGCGCAGCTGGGCCACCGGGCTCTGTTCGCGCAGCCGCCACCAGATGCGGTCGCGGCCGGCCACGAACCAGCCCTGCGCCACGGGCGACGAAAACGCATAAAGCCCGCACATCAGCCAGACCACCGTCAGGATCGCCAGCCGCCGCGCCCCGCGGCCCGCGGGCGTGCCGCAGCCGAAGCGCCGGCCCTCCTCGCGCAGCCACCAGTGCCCGAAGGTCGCCGCCAGCGCCGCGCAGAGCAGCGGATACACCGGCACCTGGTAGTCGTCATAGGGGAACGGCGCCGCCAGGTGCACCAGCCCCAGCGCCAGCACCGTGACCCACAGGAAGGGATTGAAGCACGGCCCGATGTCGTCCCGCGCCGGCCTGGCCGGCGCCACCGCCACGCCGTCGGGCAGGCGGCCGCGGCGCGCCAGGTGCCGCACCGCCAGGATCAGCAGCGCCAGCCCGCCGACCGCCGCCGGAAAGTATGCCTGCGCCAGCCGCGACAGGCAGCCGATTTTGTACGCCAGCTGCATCAGCACCGGCCCGGACTCGCGCAGCGAATGATACTCCAGCACCCCGAAGCGGAAGCCTTCCTTCCCCAGCGTCCAGAACGGCAGGACCGTCAGCGCCAGCCCCAGCATCCCCCCCACCCCGTAGTCCAGCCAGGCCCACGCCTTCAGGCGCTTGCGGCACAGCAGCAGATAGAATCCCCCCAGCGCCAGCGCCGCCCCCAGCGAAATCCGCGTCGCCGCCGCGCACGCCAGCAGGAACCCCGCGCCCGTCGCCGCCCAGAACCCCTTGCGGGCGCCTACGAACGACAGCAGCGCCAGCCCCGCGCACAGGAACAGGCTCCCCAGCGCGTAGGTCTTCACCACTGTCGTGAAATACGACTGGTAGGCGTTCATCGCCACCAGGATGACGCACAGCCCCCCTGTCAGCCGCTGTGCGGACCGCGGCCCCGCGCGCATTGCCAGCCACAGCGCGCACAGCAGCCCCAGCGCCCCGAAGGCCCAGGTCACCAGCCGCCCGCCCAGCAGGCCGAAATGCCCCACCCACCCGTACGTCCACGAATAGACCAGCGGCAGCATCGGCGCCTGGGTGAACGCGAAATCCCGATAGGGCATCTGCCCCTCCGTCATCAGCTTGGCCGCGTTGAGATACCACCCCTCGTCCTGATTCAGCTCTCCCATCCAGAGGTTCAGCGCCGACAGCGCCAGCCAGCAGACCGCCACCGCCAGCAGCAGCAAAAAATGCCCGCCGCGCCAGGCGCGGTCCTCGGTCACGGCGGTCTGGGATTGTGCGTCCATCGTGGAGCGGGATTGTCCCCGAACCGCCCCCCTCCCGCAACCCCAAAATGGTTGCCGTTGCGCGCCTTCGGCGCTATCTTGCGGGGCCATGGACACTACCGCCGTTCCCCCCGTTCCCGCCGCCCGCCTCGAAGAGGTCTCCTCCGCCTACACCCTCTCCGACATGGAGATCTTCGTCTTCCCCTCCCTCCTCTATCCCCTCGTCCTCG
>CAYMTY010000057.1:0-16481 GCA_964393515.1 uncultured Verrucomicrobiota bacterium | reverse complement strand
CCCCACGCCGCCTGATCCGTTCTTCGGCGAAAACAGACTTTTTCAGCGGCGACTATTTAGACGGCTATTTTATTGGGAATCAGTCCAGGGATTATCGGTCTGGCAATCGAACTCCATAACAAAGAATTCCGGCTGCTCTTTTTTAAAACGAATAGCCGACCGAAAAGTCGAAAACCGGGATGATTTCATTCTGCTTGTTGTCGCGGGTTTCTTTGGTCCATTGGGCGATTCCGCTGCCTGCGGTCAGGTCCCAACCGGTCCCCAGCCGCCAGCGATATCCCGCCCCGGCTCCAATCCACTGATGGGTCTGTTTCGACACAAAATCGCCTCCGTTGTCCTTGGATGCATAGCACAGCCCGGCATACCAGCAGCTCCGATGCCGGTGAAAATACCACTTCAGGCCGGAAGCAAAACCCCCATACTGCCATCCGCCCGACAAACCCACATGGCCGACCTGGATTTCGCCGCCGATCCAGCCCGAGTACAGGGAGGCGCCCACGCGCGGACCGATGTAAAGGGCTTGCGGCTTTGGCGGAAGCCGGACGGGAGGCTCTTTCCTCACAGGTAGATCAACAACAGCCGGATAAGTGGCCGGGGGCGGCCGTTCCAGTTTCAACAGCCGGCGGACGTTCTCGGCCGGGGCGGATTTGCCGAATTCCGTCCAGTCGCCGGTGAAGTCCGAAATCGCGGAGCTAACGATTTTAACCGTCTCGACATCGACCAATGAAGTATTCAGCGACATCAAATCCCCGAACCGCCCAACGGTTCCAAATATGATATAGCGCACCTGCAGTTTCCGGCCCGCTTCGACGGCGCATTCCGTGGCCGAACAATGGTCGGATCGGTTGAAGGACTCGGTCTCCAGGATTTCCAGCATGCGGGACCGGGCCACCACGTTGTAGACTTCCGCCTGGGCCAGCAAAGACGTGAACCGGTCGGACAGGAACTTGGCTTCGTCGGCACTGATGCCCGCCCCGGCGTCAAACGTCAAAACCGCGCAGGCGGGCTTTGCGGCCGGCTGTGCCGCCGCTGCGGCGCATAGCGCCCAAGCCATGAACGCATATGAAATTGGACTGAATTTGGACATCTTCCTTCGCTGTTGATAAAGGTCCGTCGCCCGACGCCTTAGAATGTAAATCCGGCGCTGGCGGTCACGCTGTTTTCCTGCAAATCGTTGGCCATATCATAAAAATACATGATCCGATAGCCAAGGGTGAAAACCAGGCGCTCCCAGGAGGCGAACAGACCCGCCTCCCCGTTGATGTGCTCGCCGGCGTCCCAATCATCCTTGAGGTCCTTGAACAGCCAGGTGGCCGCCCCGTACCAGCCAACCGGGCTTTCCCCGAAGGTGTCGCCTGCCGATACATTTATGGCCGGGCCTTGCAGGGTATACTCGCGTCCATCATCATCAGAGTACCAATCCCGGAAGCCAATCCCGACATCCACGAGTTTCCAGGAGTATCCGCAAAAGAATTCTATGTCGCGGAGGTCAACCTCTTTATCGCTGTCTTCATAGTCCATTTTTCCCTGCAAGTAATGACCGGAGATCCAAAACTGCCGCGGCAGGTCGATGGAAGCGTATGGCCCGATGAGGGGTCCATCGTATTTGACTTCCGGACAGGAATCTGGCCAGTCGAACTTGGCCCGCGTTGACCAGAACTTGAGCCCGATCGTAGTCGAAATGTCCGCCGCGCATGCCCCGCAAGGAACCAGAATGCAGAAAACCGCAAAGGCCGCCACCGGCCATTTCCAAAATGAGTTGTTCATCATTGATCTCCTGTTTTATCACCGGCGCGGTTGCTCATTCCCCTGTTGCCGGTCCATCCGTTTCTCCGCCGGACATCTGTTCGGCTATGACCGGGGCATGCTTGGGCAAATGGTTTTTCCCTGTAAAAATCGGGTTCAGGAGGCTGGTAACGCCGAATTTAGACCAGCCCGGGGTTTTATCGGCAGCAATAACCTGTCCGTTCCCAACCCGGATGACCTGGTAAAAAACCGTGGCATCCTTCATTTCATTCTCAAAGTCGAAATATTTTTCTATCTTGCCGGTCTTGGCCGGATCAATGTCCAGCAAGATGGCCAGGACCACGTCCACGCCCTTGGCTTTTGCCGTGGACATGAGAAGGGCGTTGCTTCCGGCATCGAACAAGCCGGCCGCCAGGGCAACGTCTGCAGGAGCCAACCGCACCGGCGGCACCCCCGCCGCCGTCAGCCGGGCGGTGGCTTCCGCCAACACTTCCGGCGAATCCCGGACCGGCTGACCATCGCGGATGCAACAGAACAGGCCCACCTTTCGTCCCTGGAATGCGCCGTACAGGGTGATGGCTGGCAAGTTTCGCTCCATCTCTTCCGCCTGCCGGCGCCAGCCAGAATCCCCCGTGGATTTGCGCACGTCCTGGATCCATTTCCGGGCCTGAAGCACCGCGGGCGGCGTTTGCTCCAGATAGAGGCCGGCCAGCTTCAGCTTGGCTTCTTCCACCGCGAATCCCGGCGCCAGCGCCTGGTCGTACAAGGCAATGATTTTCTGCAGCAGGGACTCGGCCCGGGTCAGTTCGCCCCGGTTGAGGGCGGACTGGGCCGCCGCCCACGCCTGCTGCAGGCGTTCCGCAACGGCGATCCGGGCCTGGATTTTCCGGTATTCGCTCCGGGGATAGCGCCCCATCATATAGACGATCCACCGGCCCGTGGCAGTTTTCCGGGTGTTCTCCTTGTATGATTCGACTTCGCGCAAGTCGAACCGGCGGACGCCCTCATCCATCGAGCCATCCGGATCGTTCTCCGTCAGGATAAAGTCCGCCAACAGCCTTTTCACGCTGGCCATGGCTGCATCCCGCGCGGCCTGCTCCGAAACGGAACTTTCTCCCTTGGCCTTGAAATACAGGTGCGCCTTGTCGTGCGGCCGCGGATCATCCCACCAGGAGGGCTTGCCGCTGACCGCACCCGGGGAAGCGCAGCCGGCGATGATCAATCCCAGAACACCGATGGCCCCCGGCAGACCGAATCTACGCCATGCATCCATGGGCATACATCCACTCGCCTGCAACCGGTCCGGACGGGGCCATCTTTACTCCTGCGACACCACGTCGATCTCGCTTGTTAAAACACCCAGCTGGACCCGAGATGGAATTCGGTCGAGTCCACGCTGTCCATGCCGGTCGCGGTCTTGATGCCGGCGGCCAAGGCCCAGGCCCCGGCCACCCACTGGACATCCAGGCCGAGATCGGTATAGGCGTCTTCTTCCACGTCGCTATCCAGGTTCTTGTAATGAATGGCATAGGCGTTCAGCGCCGTGTTGTCGGTGACGTTGTAGCCGATGTTCACGCCGGGGGCGATTTCGACAATCGTGTCGCCCTCCTCCGGCTTGGTCAGCTCCAGCAGCGCACCCGCGGAGAAAATCCACTGCTCGTTGACCCGGTAGGTCCAAGCCAGAAACGGTCCGCCGCCGAAGGTCTTTGCGGTGTCTTCGCCGCCGAAGTATCCCAAGCCATACGCATGCACGCCGGCCGAAACCATCTCCCATTTTCCGGTGAACGGATGCTTGAACGAGCCGTCCAGGCCGGTGGCAAACAGGGTGTCCCCTTCGTCCGGAACAATCACGTGCAGGGGCAGGGTCAAGGTCAGTTCGGAGGTGGCGCCCCAGGTCAGGGACGGATTGAGACCGAAGGTGGCGCCGTCCAGGCCGCCGATTTTCCACTTGTTGTAGAACACATCCGCCATCCCGGAGTTCAGGCGGCCCACCCCCGGCATTTGCTGATAGAAGGGATCGGACTGCGCTTTGGCTTCCTGCTTCTCCTTCTTGGCCGGCTGGACGGTTTGGGTCTTCTTTTTCGGCCGGGCCTTCGGCTTCGCCGTGGTGAATATCTGCCGGCGAATTAAGTTGTTGACCGCAATGCTGGAGCTGGCCGCCGGCTGGCTGCTGCTGGCAACGGCCGCCGCTCCCCCCTCGTCCAGATCGATTATATATCCCTCCAAGACGCCATTGATATAAATATTGTAGCGCCCTCCGCCGACAGACCGGACGTCACCGCCATCGGAAAATTCCCCCACGGCCTCCTCAAAGGAAATCGGATATGTCGTCGGCGAATTGGGCGCGTAGCCATCCGTGGCGGATCCACCCACGAGATCGCAAAGGATGACATCTCCCCAGGCGAGGATCGCCGCAAGTTGGCTGAGCAGAAGTCCATAGCCTATCTTTCGCGCGTTCATTTGCTGTTTCCCTTCCGTGCTGTTGGCGCGGCTCTTGGCCGGACCAGTTGCTTTTCGATGCCGGCATCCAGTGTTTTCGACCGGAAATTCCATTGCGAGGCGATTTGGGCCATCCCGCCGCGGACGGCATCGGCGCAGGCCAGGCCGATCATGCTGCCGTCCAACTGCCATTCCTCGTGCCCCGCCTTCATGGCATCGCGGTCCACCGCCGCAATGACCCCCCAGGCGCCTTTCGCCGACCGCCCGGTTTGGATGCGGCTCAAGACCGTGCCGCCCGCCAAGGGCCGCAGCATGATCTTGACCTGGGCCAAGGCCTGCTTGCTCTGGGTGGACGCCAGGCCGAGCTTCACTGTCGCCCCCAACTTTTCCTCCAGCTTCAGGATTTCAATGTCGAAGGCTGCTTCCGGGGCAAGGTATTCCTTTGCCGAGGCGGACTCGCCCAGGCCGAATTCCGCAAGCAAGTCCGCGTTGGTCTGCTTCCCGACCAGGATAAACTTTCCCTGCCGGCCGATCTCCGCGGCGACAATGTCACGCAAATAGCGGCAAACGGCATCCCGTTTTTCCTCCGGCTGGTCGATCCTGGCGGTGACCTCTCCGACGATAACCGGCAAGCGGTCCGCCTCCGGAATGCCGGCCGGCGCAAGATCCTGGGCGGAATTTAACCGGTCCGTCGTCATGCCGCCGCAGCCCCCCAGTGCCAAGCTGCTGGCAACCGCCAGCACCAAGACGGCCCGGATTCTCCGCCCGGATTTCATCTCTCCCGCCATTTTGTCGCCAATTGATCGACGGCCGCTTCGGCTGACTGCCGAATTGCCACCAGCAGGTCCCGGTTCTTCGCTTCCCCCATGGCCGGTATCTTGACGTTGCGGTTGGCGCCCTTGACTTCATACAATTCCAGCTTCAGTTCGGCATGGTATTCCTGATCCTCAACCGTCTTCAGGCCGATCATGCGCGGCGTGGAAACCTTGAAAAAATTCATGTTGCAGAGCAGGACCAAATCGGGAAGTAAAACATCGCCCTCCGGAGATTGCGCAAATTGCCCCATGATCTCCGCCAGCATGTCCTTGGTGTGCGCCGCCGGGGAAGTCACGATTTCGAAGTTCCGGTCGTACAGCAGGTTTTCCACGGTCTGCCAGACCGCATTCCCGTAGCCCAAGGCCTTGTACTGCGCCACAATGTCCGAAAACTGCTCTTCGGATTCCCGGCCAAACGAGAACGGAGCTACGAAGATCGGGATTCGCGCCTGACCGGTTTCCGCCGCCTTTTGCGCCCGGACCAAAGCCTTGTCGAACTGATCCCTGGGGCAGGACACGAGAATCCAGGCCCGCCAGCGGCCCAGGGCATCCTGGCAGGTCTTGTCGTGCGGCACATCGGTGCCGACCAGATGCAGGCGCGACCACAAGTTGGTGTCGGACGTGATCCGCTGCCGGAGGGTCGCCAGCCCGGCATTATACGCCTGTTGCCAGGCCTCCTGCTCGGTCCAGCCTTTTTCCGCAGACGCGGGCACATAGACCAGTTCCGCCGTGCCGGGACTGGGATCGTCCCACCAGCTGGGCGGCGCGCATCCGGCGCCGGCCGGAACGGCCCAGAGCAGCGCCCCTCCCAGCAGCATCCCCCCCCATCCCCGCCATGAAAGCCGAGTCACCTCCAACTCCAACGGTTCTGCCCCGGCGGCCTAGGGACCGGCCGTGATTTTGGTGATTTCCTCTTCGTCGGCCCAAATCACCTCGCCGGTCCGGACGGAATGCAGCTCCATGATGAAGGAGAAGTAGGCTTGGGTCTTGTGGTTGGCCTCCCGCTCGAGGTTCTCCACAATACCGTACAAAATGTATTCCGCGCCGAGGAGGCCGCCGTATTTCTGGATCGTGGCGGGATCCACATGCCCCGATTCGTTCTGGAACTCGAGTTGGCGGTACAAGCTCCCGGAAGCCCCCCCCTTCCGGAATTCGCTGGTGGCGGAGGTAAACCGGACCGTTCCGGGCCGCAGCATTTCCACCTTGATCTTGTTCAGGATCATCTCCCGCCGGATATTGTGGGGGGTATGGTTGATCACGTCGCCCAGCACGATCAGGGGCTTGCCGCCCGTTTCGTTCTCCAGTACGCGGGCCAGCATGGAATCGACCATCCGGGCGATCACCTTGTTGTAATCGGCGGCGTCCACCGCCGCCGTTTGAAAGCGGCGGTCCACTTCGCTCACATCCCGAAACCCGGAATCGTCGCCCGGCGTCGCGCACCCGGCCAAACCCGCCAAACAGGGAATCAGCACCAGCACCCACAGCGTTCTTTTCATGGTCATCTCCTTAATCCCAACGGGACCCATCGCGGCGAAACCGCACCTCGCAGAGGAAATCCTCGACCCGGGGCGACGGGGCCGTCGCCTGCAGGAACAGGTCCTGCTTGGCCACCGTCCGGCCCTGGCGCCAATCGCTGGTCCGCCCCCGGATCACCAGGCCCTGGGCATCCATCCAGATGAAGCGGTATTCATAGTGGAAATCCTTGCGGCTGACATTCTGGCCGCGCAACTGGGCCACCAGGATGTCGTTCGCGTTGCGAACCACGCTGCGCTCCTCCAGCCGGATGTGGTTATTCAGCACCAGGGAATGATTCTTCACCTGGTATTCGCTGCCAATCTTTTCAACCGTCAGCGGCGCGAAGGGATTGGAAGCGCAGCCTGCGGCCAGGCCCGCCGCGATTCCCAGGATGGCCAGTTTCAACCGTGTCATGGTTTTTCCTCCCTTACCAGGCAATCGGCGACTGTTCGAGCCGGGCCTTGGATTCAATGGATTTGTCGGTTTCGCGGCAGAGGAAGCCTTGGACTTCGCCGGTCAACTGCTCCGCCCCTTCCAGGATTTCCGCCTCGGCGAACTTGGGCGCGATCCGGGTTACGCGGATCACCGCCACCTTGGTTTCGCCCTGCCCGAGCGTCTCGTTGGTGTCGGGATCCACGTAGGTCTTGCCCAAGGTATAGACATCGAATTCGTCCCCCTTGCGGATGGCGCCTTCACCCCGGTTGAGCACGGCCTTGCCGGCTGCGATTTCCAGCAGGCGGACAGGATAGACCGCGTCCAGCGTGCGGTGCAGCGACCGCAGGGCGGCGGCCTGGTAGAGGTCCATGACGAGGTTGTTGATTTCGCTCTGCCGGAACGGATTGTTGGCCTTGAGCCGCCGCTCAACCTGCACTTCTTCGGTGAAAGCCGCCACCGTTTTGGTGCTGCCGGTGTCCACCACGCGGAGCCGGACGATCATTTTGCCCTTCAGCCGCGACGAAACCGTATCCACATAGGGATCGTCCTTGACCTGATCGGTCAGATGGATGACCTCGATCTCCGGCAGGGCCACGTATTCGGCGTTGAGGGCCTGCCCCATGGGCACGACTTTCGCGACATCGCCATAGTCGCTCTCGCCAAAGTCGATTTCCTTGAGCACCTCGTTGAGCCGGGCGCGCTCCAGGACGTCGAACTTGCGGGAATTGACGAACGCCTCGGCCAGGGACACCGTGAAGCTCGGGGCCTCCAGCCGGTATTCGTGTTCCGAGGTGAAAATCATCTTGAGATTCACCTGGCCCGACACCTCGATTTTCTCCCGGAACTCGAAGACGGGCTGGAAGTGCTTGGAGAAGACCGCCGGCAGGACCGCCAGGCGCGCCTTGTGCGGCGCAGTGAGGGCCACCGGAACCTCCACTTTTTCCCGGATAACCGGCACGCGCACGGTGTTGGTGGTCACCCGCGTCGCCTCCACGTAGTCCGCGCCTGTCGCCGCATCCGTCCCCTCCACCACCGTGACATCCGCTTCGCCGGGCGCAACATTCTCGCCCGCGACCGGTTCCACCGCGGTTCCCTCCACCACCGTGACTTTCGCGCCCCCGGCCGTTATTTTTTCGACCTTGATGTGATCGCGCGCCGCTTCGTCATCCTCGTCCGCGCGGATCGTCGGGGATCCCATGAAAAACAGGATCGCCACGCCGGCCGCCACCATGAACAATATCTTTTTCATCCGGCTCCTCCTTGTTGCTTAAAACATCCACGCGGCGCCGAGGCCAATCGACAGGACGCTGACGCCGAAGTCTTCGTTTCGGCCGTCGAGCCGGGCGTCGGGCGAGCCGAGCAGGAAGTCGTAGGTGACTTCGGTGTTGAGGTAGAAATTGTCCGCGACCTGGAAGGCCACGCCGCCCTCCAGGAACCCGCCGGGACCGTTGTCCACGGAAACATCCGCCGCCGCCAGATCCCCGTCCACGAGGTAGTACCCGACCCCGGCCCCCAGGTACGGCGTGAAGCGCTTGCCCGTGTTGAACCAGTAGCGGATGCCCAGCGCCAGCCGGGCCATCTCGGCTTCGGTGTCGCCCAGGTCATCGTCACGGTCTTCGCCGGCGGCATACATCGCGGACAGGTTCACATCGAGGTTGTCCGTGGTCTTGTAGAAGATCGACAGCTGCGGCAGCACCACCCAATCGGAGCCGCTGGCCTCCCCCACATCCCAGTCGACGAATGCCCACCCCAGATGGGGCTTCACGCCCCACGTGCCGCCGCCCCAAAAACCTTCATAGGTCGCGGCCGGCAACGGAGCCCGCCCCAAACCGGCATCTCTGCCGCCCTTGCCCAAGGCTCCCCGTCCGTATTCCCCCGCCCCCGCCGCCAGAACCGCCACCAGCACCATCACCCATGCCGCCAGTACCCGTCTCATCGCGCCTCCCTTTTCCTCCCCGCTCATCCCACCCCGGATCTCCGGAATAGCGATGAGGTAGAGGATGTTATGTATTGATTAAATCATAATCAAAACCTGAAGCAACTTTTTTTTCGAGCCCGGCCAGTGCAGACTTTCCCCCGTTCTCCCGATGGCAGAGCCAGAACCAGCCCTCGCCAACGGCCGAAACCCGGGAATGTCGCGTTGCGCTGGCAGCCGGGATCTAAATCAGCCGCAGTGCGTTATTTCACGGCCCCCCGGCCGTTTCCGGAAGGTTTTGGGGCGGGACGCTTGTCTGACCGCCCGCGGCGGTGGGCTCGCCGGCCGACGGCGTTTCCTGGACGGCCGGAGGCTCGGTCTTCTGGAGGGTTGCCTCCGCGCTAAACTCCACGGTGGCGGTGGCGATTTGGGTCAGCCGGGCGGTGATGTGATAGAACCGGGCCTGGCCTTCAGACAAACGCCGGTCTGCCGCGTCAAATGCGCCCGTCAGCAGGTATTCGGGCGCAAGCCGCAGTGCCGCCGCCTCTGCCGACTCCTCCTCTTGCGCCGCATCCATCGTGCGGCCTCTGGTGGCATGCCGCTCCGGTGAAGACCATAGGCGAAAGCGATGGCTGTTCACCAACAGGCCCGACAATTTATCGGCGAACAATTCCCCATGCATGGAAAACGCCGTTCTGTTTTCAAAGGGTTGAACCATAATCACTTTTTCCCCGGTGGCGACCGGATGGGATATGAGTTCCTGGGCGATGAGAAAGGCCGCCAGGGAATAGTCTTGCGGCTCGAGTTGCAGCGACGTGTTTTGGGATTGCCGGGCCCGGATATCCAAACGGGCATTCCGAGCGTTGGTGTTCATGGCGATGGACCGCAGAACATCCTCAGCTTCCGGACCCAGGAAACACGGGCGCCAAGGATCTTGGGCCACCGGTTCCGCGGCGGAATCAAGCCACCGGAATGTGTATTCCAGCGCCACCGGCTCGCGGCGCGTATTCTGCACCCGGACTTGTGCGGTCGGCAGCCCATTGACCAGTCCATGCGACTGTTCCAGCCCGGCCACCCGCCCCTCGAGATAATCCGCCCCCCAAACCAGCGCGGGCATCATGCCCAAAACCACGGCAATCATCCCGGCCGCGATCGCCGCCGGCCGAGATGCACCGCCAGCGCCATTTGCCTGGGATCCGAAGTGGGTCTTCATCCGCCGCCTCCTGGTTTCATGGCAATGATCAAACCGCCGGGAATGATATCCGCCCCGCACGCCAATCGCGAGTCTCATCTTTTCCGGTTGCGCGCGCCACCACCGCGTATTGCCCCCGCTTCACCACTTCGCTTTCCAGCCGGTCCGATAAAATAGACGCCTCCTCGGTCGAAATTCCCTGCTTGGGGTTCAACGTCAACACCGCCACGCTGGTGCGCGGTTCGCCGGCATGGCTCAGAACTCCCGCCAGCAGCAGGCCGGTAAACAAACGCCCGATTGTGTCCCGTTTCATCTGGGGGCCTCGCTTGCCTTGCTGGTCACCGCCTGCAGCAGCCGCTCCACCGCCAGGGACATGCCTTCGGTCAACAGACCTTCGATGCGGCCGCGGTAGTCCACGGTGGTCCCGGCCACCACGGCGCCTTTCTCGACGCCCGCCAGATAGACATTCATCGTGAACAACGCCCCGATCCGGCCGATGGACCCGTAAATGATGTACTCCACCCCCAGCTGCTGGCCGGCCTCCACCGCGCAATCCACGCTGCTGCAGGCCGCGGAAAAGGCCTGAAACTCCAGGATCTCCTTCATCTTCGAGCGCGGCACCAGCCGGTAGGCCCCCGTACGGTCCAGCTCCACCGCAAAACGATCCGCCAACAGCGCCACTTCGTCGGCCGACAACCCCGCCCGGGCATCGAATGTCAAAATGGCCGCCGTGGAGCCGCGCGCCGGCGCACGTACCGGCGCCGCTTTTTTCCCGGAACGGGGCCTGACAGGTTCCCGTTCCCGGCTTTCGATATAGACCGGAGCCTGGCTCGCCGGCGCGAAAGGCGTTTTCCTGACGAACCGGATCGCATCGCGGCTGAACGGATACCAGAACGGAAACGCCACGGTAAACGTGTAGCGATGCGAACCCTCCAGGACCATGTTCAGGTCGTGGAAGTCCCCCATGTTGAACATGGCCGGCCGTACGCTTAGGTTCAATCCCCCGGCCGGCTTGGCCCAAGTCAACTCCCCATGGGGCCCGAGGGTTCCGATGGGCTGGCCGGACTCGGTCACTTCGAATGCGTTGGCGGCCCCCATGATGCTGGGGCGCTTCAGCTCGATGATCACCGCCGAAGATTCCAGACGGGAGTAGTCCGGGCGGGGAACATATTGGCGGGTTGACGCACATCCCGCCGCCAAGGCCAGATACCCGCCGAGCAGGCCGGCATATGAAAATCGCATAAGAAACGCCATCGGCTGCAACTCTATATCTCCACAGGGCATTGCGAACAAGCCAAACTTCATCCCTCCCTGGCAGGCAAGGGCTGTTTCAATATTCGAATCTGAGCACCACCAGCGGCACCTGCGCGGGATCGGGAGCCAGGCTCCGGTCGCCGCGGACGGCGTCCGCCGCCGTGTCGAGCCGCCGCCGGTTGAACCGGTGGGCGGAATCAATTCCCCCGTAGATGCTGCCGGAGTACCACGTGAACTCCGCGAAGGTCAGCACCGCGAACACCCCCCACTCGTCGTCCTCCGCCGTCTCCACCATGCCCCAAATAAAAAGACTGTTCAAAATGAGCGACCGCGCGGCGTTGGCGTATTCGCCCGAATAGACGTAGCCCAGCCCCGGCACCAGCCCTAGCACCCCGCCCAGCCAGGGCCGCTTGTCGCGGCGCGCGGCATAGCGGTCGATCGCCGTGCGGGCGGCAGCCACGTCCCCCGGCGCGGCGACCAGCGCGGCGCGCGCCCCGGAGTAATCTTTCTCGCGCAGGCGGGCGGCGGCGGCTCCGCGCGCGGCGAACTCGCGCAAATCGTCCGCGTCCGCCTTGAGCCGCAGGCTTTCAAAATGAAAGGCCGCCGAGGTCCAGTCCCGTTCCGCCAGCGCGTTTTCGGCCCGCCGCCAGGCCACGGGCGCGGGCAGCGCCCCGGGCGCGGCGTCCTCCGCCCGGTCGAGCATCCGGTTGGACGGCTCCCATTCCTGATCCTGCGCGTATTCCTGCGCCGCCAGCCAGAACCAGCCCGCCGCGCGCGCCGCTTCGGGGTCCGCCAGCGCCAACCGCCGGTACTCGACCGCCGCCGCGGCATGCCGCCCCTCGCCCGCCAGGTCCCGCGCCAACTGCCCCGGCTCCGCCGCGGCGGCGGAAACAACTAGGCCGCTGAAAACAACCGCGGAAATATGGATGCAAAGGTAGGGCGCGCTGGCCCAGCGCGCCGGGCTGTTCTCCCTACCCCGATCCCGGCGGTCTCGGCGAGACCGCCCTACCCCAAATCCTGCAACGGTTTTCCATACAATGGAAAACTTTTTCGCCGTTTTTCCACACAATGGAAAATATATTTCCATAGTATGGAAAAAATGGGCGGTTTTTTCCACGCCATGGAAAAACTGTTTCGCATTTTTCCACACTATGGAAAATCCGGCGCCTGCCGGACCACACTGTGGAAATCTACTCGTCTGCCGACCGGGCTGTAGCCGGCCCCGCTGGGGCCGGTCTTCCGGATCGAATCCCCGCGCCCAACGGGCGCGGCTACAGTCAGTCACCCTCATCGTTCTTTCCCTTTCAGCCAGGCGTCGTGGGCGGACAGCGGATCGGCGTAGCGAATGCGGCCGTCGGGCATCGTCACGGGCTGTTCCTTGGCGGCGACCACCGACGGCTCGCGGACGAAGCGGTCGGCCATGATGGCCACGCCCAGCGGCCCGTGCGCGCGGCTGGCCTGCCGAAAATACTCGGAACAGCTCGGTTCGAGGTCGCAGCGCGCGCCGATGGCCGGGCCGATCTGCGCGCGGTAGAACCGGACGACCCACTGCCCGGGCAGGGAACCGGCGGCCGCGCCCGCCGGTTTGCGCGGACGGCATTCGCGCCAGACCTCCAGCGGCCACGCGTCGCGGCAGCTTTGCAGCGAACGCCAGGTCTCGGCTTCCAGCTTCCGCAGCCGCTTGTTTGCCTTGAGGAAGAAATAGAGCGAGCAGCCGGCACGCCAGAACAGCGGCGGCTCGCGAGTGTTTACATAGGCGAATTTCAGGCCGGCCAGGGCCGGCGGCTTGGCGCCCGCGGCCCATTCCGCCAGGCCGGATTCATAGGCGGCCAGGCAACGGGTTTCCCGGTCGAGGGCCTCGTCCCGCCACAGGGATTCCAATTCCTGCCGGGCCGTCGCCGGGTCCGTCCCCAGCCGCAGGGCGCAGACCGCCGCCAGCAGCCGGGCGCGGGCGGCGGCGAGAGAGGATTCCTCCGCCTGCGCGCGCAGGGCCTCGGTGCGCGCCTCCGCCCAGCGGCCCTCGGCGAACAGTTCGGCGGCCAGGTCCGGCGCCGGGTCCGCCGCGGCGGCCAGCGCCCACGCGAAAAAAAAGATTCCGGGCGCAAGGCCCGGAATCTTTCGCGCGGCGTGCCGCGGCAGGAACATTTTAGTAGAAGTTTGCGCCGTACTGGCTGGCCATGTCCTTGGTCGTCAGGCCGTTCATGCCGTCCAACCCGTTCATGATACCCACCACCAGACCGGCGATGGGGATCAAGAGAACCCATTCCCGCCAGTGCAGGTCTTTGCCGTCGTTGTAGGCCGCACCGGAACGGATGCCGAAGCAGCAGCCGATCAGGAAGCCCATGAAGCCGCCCTGCTCCTTGGCGGAAACCGCCGGGGCAAAGGCTAGCAGAACCATCACCGCAACCAACAGACTCGCAACCAACTTCATTGTGTTTCTCCTGTGGGGTTCGGACCGGTTTAGTAGAAGCTCGCGCCGTACTGCTTGGCCAGGTCGGAGGTCGTCACGCCCTGCATGCAGTCCACGCCGTTCCAGATCGAGAAGATGAAACCCACGAAGGGAATGATCGTGCACCATTCGCGGAAGTGGAGTTCCTTGCCATCGTTGTAGGCGTTTCCCGAGCGGATGCCGAAGCAGCAGCCGGAGATGAAGCCCATGAATCCACCGCGACCGGCGCCCTTCGCCGCTGCGGCTTCGGCTGCCGGCGCCACCGCCATCAGCACGAACAATCCAATCATCAGACAGGCCACCAGTTTCTTCATGCGGTTTGTCTCCTTGGGTTGGTTTTCTTTGCCGGGAATATTCGCAGGCCCCTGCACCGATGTCAATCGGGTATGGGCGGTTACTCCCCGATTTTTGCGAAGTCGTCCACGAACTCGACGCCAGGGAAGAAGGCGGCGGCCTCGAACAGGGATGCCGGGATTTCGCCGTTGGCGACGAGGTTGTCCACCCGCGTGGTCTCCGTGCGTTCCAGGCCCTGCATCGTGATCTTCGCCTGCTGCAGACAGGCGATCCACACCCCCGGCGCCACTTCCTGAAACGCCGAGAAATCCGTGCGGGTCAGCAGCTCGGACAAAGCGGCGGAGCTGTAGATCTCGTAGCGCGCCAGCCGGCCCTGCGCGTCCAAGTTCAAGACGGCGAAGGACTTGCCGTTGTCGTAGCCGGCGCGGACGGGAAACTCCGCCGTCGGCTCCAAGGGCACTTCCGGGATCTCTTTGAGGACTTCAAGCAGGTTGGCGGACGAACCCGGGACCATGCGCAGGTTGCGCAGCATGTCCGCATCCAGTTCGGCCACGGGACGGGAAAAACCCTTGGGCGCGCCTTCGGTGAAGCTCCGGAAGATGGCGCCGTCGGACACGATCCGGCGTTTGACGGGGCTGAAATTCTCGACGTGGAGCTTGTCGGGCCGCTGGTAGTAGACGCGGCTGAGCATGCGCAGGGTCTGGCCGTCGGGCAGCGGCGTGTCGCGGCGGATCTCGCAGCTAAGGGTCTGGATGGAATCATACGGCGTGAGCACGCGTTCGAGCACCGTCTCCGCGCGCGCCGCACCGGCCGCCAGGACCAGCATCGCCCCAAAAATCATCCCTCGCTGCATCGTCGTTCCTCCGGAAAACAGGCCCAAAGCTTCGCACATCCGCCCCCGCGCATGCAAGCCGCGCCTGCCGGCCACGATTGGATTTGACTCCACCCGCACCAGATCGCAGAATGATCCTTGATCAAACAAAGGACGCATCCCATGATCAATCCCATGCTGGCGTTTTGGGGCCTGCCCGGCGGAGGCGAGTGGATCATTATCCTCATTATTGCCGTCCTGATTTTCGGGCGCCGCCTGCCCGATATCGCCCGCAGCATCGGCAAGAGCATCACCGAGTTCAAGAAGGGCGTCAAGGAAGTCAAAACCGATGTGAAGTCCGCCGGCGAAGAAGCCCGGAAATCCGACGACGCCTCCAAGCCGGAAGAGCCCAAGCTTTAGGTGACGATAGGCTCCCCGCCCCGCTTCTTCTGCCACACACGGCATAGGGGTCAGTCCTATGAAATGATGTTTTTGACCCTGGAAAACGGAGCATAGCCCCACGTGCCCCTCTTCGATGTCTCCACCTTTTTCAGAAGCACCGAGAAATTAGTGGCTTTCCCCATTCGCAGCCGAGCCTTGATCCATCCGTTCTCGACGCAGGTGTTTCGCCGCACCAGCCAAGCCAAGGCGTATTTCTCCGGACTGTTCTTGATCATGCCCTCCAACTCGGGCTCTTTGAGCCCCAGTTTCTTCAAGCCCGCGACAATCAGCGCCTCCGCCCGGGCTTCATCGTGGGTCTTGACCTCCTCCCCGCTGAAAGACTCCCGCTTTCCCCCGGCCATCGCCTTGCCCAGTCGCCCCAGCATTTCCGCACGGAATCCTTCGCCTCCAAAGAACCATCCTCGCCGGATTTTCTGCCAACTCTCGTCGGCCTTCCACGGCTTGTCGCTGTTCCGAACCTCTTCCACCCGACCGCCCATGTACTCCGCATACTTCCGCCGTCCTGCCGGAGTGTCCGCCATGCCAAGGTTGTCCAGCACCCGCGAAACGCACAGCCATTCGAAACCAGGCACTTTCCCGACATACGCCGGATAGCTGCTCCAGCGGTTGTCCTGCAACTTCTCCCTCTCGAAGTCGTAACCCTTCATCCGGACGGGATTGAGATGGATATAGGTAGCGATCGTTGAAAAATATTCGCCTCCCGGTTCCACCGGGATCGCCTTGTACCGCCCTTGGAACAGATGTCCCCACTCGCGATGGCGCGCGTTGAACCGCTTGGTATAGGTGCTCTGCAGCCACTGCATCCCCGCCACCAAGTTCGCCTCTGCGATCTCCAGCAGCAGGTGGTAATGGTTCCCCATCAGGATAAACGCATGCACTTTCCAGCCCGTGCGCCCGCACGCCTCCCCCAAGGTGTCCAGAAACATCTCGCGGTCCTGGTCCGCCAGGAAAATCGCCTGCCGGCGGTTCCCCCGGCTCATCACATGATATACCGCCCCCGCATATTCCACTCGTGGTTTCCTTGGCATATCCCCATTTCCACCACATCTCCCCCCGCCCCGTCAACCCCAGAACATCATTTCATAGGACTGACCCCTTTATATCCCCATTTCCACCACATCTCCCCCCGCCCCGTCAACCCCAGAACATCATTT
>CAYMTY010000056.1:0-17073 GCA_964393515.1 uncultured Verrucomicrobiota bacterium | reverse complement strand
ACAGCATGGGCCGCACCCGCCCCACCGCCTACGCCACGCGCACCACGCGGACGGCAACGAGCGCAACCGGGACCGGACTGGACATCCGGCGCCGTGGGGATCGGGCCGGGGCGTGACAGATCAGTGACAGAACCGGGACGGAGAGGGGCCGGAGGGTGTGCAAATGGCGGAAAAACCGGGTTTGGGCAAAAATGGGGTTTCGGCCAATACTGGATTGAAAAATGGCCAGTGACAGATTTGTGACAGAATAAATGGCATTTGGGGGCATTCGATGGCACTTTTCGGGGCTTTTGCAAAAAGAGAAAAAACCCCTTAAAAATGGCGTTTTAGCCTTATTTTATAGGGGTTTTAAGTGGTGGCGGGAACCGGGGTCGAACCGGTGACCTAAGGCTTATGAGTCCTCCGCTCTGCCAACTGAGCTATCCCGCCGGGAATCAACGGGGAGGGACTCTACGGGACGCCGCGGGATTTGTCAACCAGACCGGTCCTACTCCACCGGGCGGTCGCGCGGTCCGGTCGGCGTGGCCATCTGGATGTAGGCGCCGTCGTACCCGAGGGTTTGCCAGACGATCTTTTCCCCGACGGTCTGGGGATAGGAATCCTCGAACTCGTTTTCGGTCAACTGGACGGTGATGTTGTCGCTGAGATCGAGCGCCATGATTTCGGCGTCCCAGTTGTCCACGTAGCTCATCCAGGTGATGAGCCCATCGCGGATCCGGGGAACCATGTCGTCCCAGGTGTTGCTGGTCAGCTTGATGGTGCGGCGGCCGTTGAAATAGTAGATTTCCAAATCGGTATCGTCGTAACCCTGCCAGACGACCCGGCCTTCCCAGATGTGCGGGGCGCCGTTGTCCTGGGTGTCCTCGCTGATCTTGCGGATGACACCGTCGGCCAGGTGGAAAATCTCGGGGGTGATGGTCGGATGCGCGATCCAGGCGATTTGGCCGTTCCAGACGACGGGGGCGATGTCGTCGAACTGGTTGTTGGTGATCTGCTGGATTTCGCGGGTATCGAACCGGTACAGGAAAATTTCATAGTCGTTGCCGTCCCAGGCCTGGAAGACCAGTTCCGGGCCGTGGACATCCGGGTTGAGGACGTAGAAATAGTTGGTGGTGATCTGGGTGAGGTTGGTGGCGCCAGGCGTCCAGACCAGCATTTCGTAGCCGTAGGGCCAGCCGCGGGCGCACTGGAAGGCGAGGCCGGATTCTGACATGACCGGAATGCTAAAATGGCGCGTGCCGGGGGTGATGCGTTCTATGCCGCTGTCGGGGCGGTAGACGGCGATGTCGGCGCCCTTGCCGGATGAGCGCCAGCCCCGCTGGCGCTGGGGCGATTGGTCGTCCGGTCCCGGCACCGCGGTCCCGGCGTCCTCCGGCAGGGTGGCGAGCGCGGTGTTGGTCGCGGTCGCCGCGGCTTCGCGGGCAGAATCCGGCGGGTCGAACAGGTCCGGGTACTCGAACTCCATCTGGCGCATTTCGTCGTTCTTGACCGGCGTGGTCAGTTCGAAAGGATAGCCGCCGCTGAAGCTGTCTCGGAACCGGGCGGTGAAAACCACGGAATCGCGGAACACGAGGGGGCGTTCACTCCGGCCGGCGATGCGCGCATCTTCTCCGGTGATATTCTGCGTCTGGCCGTCGCGCCAGACAAAGATGTCGGCGCGCTGGGCGTCCGGGGGGGCTTCGAGGATATCCCCCCGGGTGGCCAGCGGCACGCCGCCTTCGCTGGCGGAATAGCCTTGCCAGGCGACCAGGCCGGTTTCGCTGATCGCCGGCAGGCGGGCATTGCCCTTGGGGTCGGACAGCTCCCGGGTGGTGAAATCCCGGGCCCGGGCCGGGGCCAGGCACAGGCCGAGAACTAGCAACCCGTAGGCTGTCTGACGGCTGGCGGAGGTCAGGCGGAAGACGATCATGGAGTTCAAATGCTTGGGGCCGGCGCGGCGGCCGGCGGGGGAGCCGGCACGGAGGGGGCCGGTTCCCGGGGGGCGGCTTCCCGCACGGCTTGGGCAGCGGCGGCCTGTTCGGCGCGGAGGCGTTCGCGTTCGGTGGCTGCCGCGATGGAGCCAGGCGTCGGGATGCCTTCGTCGCCCAGGGGCCATTCCTTGCCCCAGCGGTGGGCGGCGCTCCAGTAGCCCAGGTTGGGATTGTCTTTTTCGCGGTAGGCAAACTCCCAGGGCAGGTCGCTGGCCAGGGAGTACCGCTTCTGCATGGCCATGTCCCGCCCGGCCCGCTCGATCGTCTTGAGCAGGGCGTTGTTCTTGAAGCGGTCGTACTCCGCCCGGACCACAACCAGCACCTGGTCATGCACCAGCTCCAGGGAATCGATGAGCTGCACATATTCCACCGCCCACCAGTTGTCGTTCATCTGTCCCCAGGACATTTTTTTGACCCAGCCGCCGAACTTGTCGTAGAAGGTGATGCGCGCCAGCTTGATCATGTCGTTGAAAATGGTGGCGACCTGGACGGCGGCCCGGGGGGTGGCGCTGACCAGCATCAATTCGGTCTGGCCCTTGTCGGCCTCCATGGTGCCCTTGATGATGACGGTTTGCAGCTTGTTGCGCAGGTTGGGGGAGGCGAGATCGGTCGGATCCGGGAAGACGATGGCGTAATGCAGCGGTGCGGCCACGATGCCCTGGGCCAGGGGGAGGATATCGCCGTTGAGGAGGTCGAAGAGCAGGGCCATGTGCGCCTCGGCCTTGTCCTGTTCGCAAAAGACGATGACGTCGCGGCCGAGCAGGTTCATGATCGCATTGCCGGAGAACCAGAGCTCGGCATCCAGTTCCTCCCGCAGATAGCCGGTGGAATGGAAGCCCAGGCGCTTGCTCTTGGGATCGGGGAAGCCGCCGATGGCATAGATGGCGGCATCCCGGACTTCACCGCTGGGGCCTTTGCGGTAGCTGACGATCATGGCGGAGACGCTGCCCAGCTTGAGGTTGGCGTCCGTGGCCATGCCAAGGTCCACCACGGTTTTCAGGCGGTCCACGAGTTCGGGGTTTTCGCCAAAGAGCGACATCAGGTAGCTGTCGGACAGGACATCTTCGGCGGGGACGCCCTGGACGGTTTCGCCGGTTTCCAGCAGATAGCGCAGATGCTCAAAGCCGCCATAGGCGGTTTGAAAGACATGGAAGGCCCGCCAGCCGAGGTAGGCGCCAGCCACCAGAGCGATTAAAACAACCGCCCCCACGCATTTGAGCAGGGTTCTACGCATGATACACATCCTTCTCGGATGCTCACGGCAACTATAGAGGGAATCAGCAGCCGGCACAAGGGGAAAAGCGTTCAACCGTTTGAATCTTGGAGGACGCTTCGCGGCCGTCCGGGCCGCCCGTGAATTCCGCATTAGTTAAGCGTTTTTGCGTTGCCATGGGCCGACCGCGGGCGTAAGATTATTACACAGTCGGTAGCCCGTGGCCTGATCTGCTCCATCCGGCGCAGGCGGGGCAGCGCGGTCCGTAGGAGAAACAGGATGAAATGGTTTCCACATCCGGTCCGCCGGACGTGGCTGGTGGTTGCCAGCCTGGCATGGTCCGCGCTTGTCCCAAACCTGGCGCCGGGCGAGGCGATGCTCCAGTATTTCAATACCAGTTGGAAGGAGATGGCCGACAAAATGCCCGAACTGGCCGAGGCCGGCTACTCTTCCTTGTGGCTGCCACCGCCGACGAAAGGCAGCGGCGGCCTCTCCGTGGGCTACGATCTGTTCGATCCCTTCGACCTGGGCGGCCGCAGCCAGCGGGGCTTTGTGGCAACCCGCTACGGCACCGAGGCGGAACTGCTGAACCTGGTCGAAACCGCGCACCGGTTCGGCATCCGCGTCTATGTCGACAACATCATGAACCACCGGGCGTTCGACATCCCGGCCTACAACGAAAGTACGCCGGTGGATGTCTATCCCGGCATGGTTCCCGAGGACTTCCATCTCCGCCGCACCGAGGACGGTTTCTACCGCAAGTGGGACAACTGCCGGGACTGGAACGACGCCTGGCAGGTGGTCCATCTGGGCCTGTCGGACCTGATCGACATCGCCCACGAAACCCCGAACCAGAACCACGGCCTCACGGAGGGCTCCTGGAGCTCCAAGCCCAGTTTCGTACGCCATCCGGACCACCCGGAGTTCTACGACCGCATGCCGAACCTGGCCGTGGACCCGGGGCTCTGGGACCCCAACGACTGGAGCGGCGACACGAACAAGAACCTCTACATCGGCTTCGGCACCAACAACGGGCTGACGACGAACATCCTCGCCGCGTACCCGGACTTCTTCGCGGAGGACGTGGGTGCATACCTGTGCCGGAGCGTGCGCTGGCTGATCCAGACCGCCAAGCTCGACGGCTTGCGGCTGGACGCGGTCAAGCACGTGCCGGACTACTTCTTCGGGGCCTACAACGACCATGTCAGCTCGGCGGGCTACTGCGGTAACGTCCAGTGGCAGTTCAACATGACCCACGGTTATAGCGATTGGCTCAACCACCGCGACACCGCGTTCAACATGGAGGGCAACCGCGACGACGCGTTGCTGTTCGGCGAACACCTGGGCCAGCCGCCCGGCTACGGCGGCTATTGGTCCACGGGAATGCGCCTGGTGGACAACGACCTGCGCAACGAGCTGAACAATCGCCTCGGCAGCCCCTGGAACGGCCTGACCGGCTTCGACAATCCCGGCTGGGGCGGATTCGCCCCGAACCTCGGCGTGATGCACGCCCAGAGCCACGACAACGACTACGCCGCGCGGCGCGAGCTGCAGCACGCGTTCTATTTCCTGCGCGAAGGACTCGGGCTGCTCTATACCGACGGCAACTTCCACGCCGAGACGCTGGGCGAAAGCGGCGGGGCCTTCCCGCGCTGGGCCAACACCTCCTTCCTGGGCCAGTGGGGCGACAACCGCGTGCCCAACCTGCTCTACTGCCACGAGCAGTTCGCCCGCGGCTACCAGCGCGGCGTCTGGAGCGACGGCGACTACGTGGCCTGGGAGCGGCTCGACTGGCGCCAGGCCGGCAGTACCGCCGCCGACCACGTGGCCATGCTGGTCATGCTGAACGACGACTACTCCAACGGCCAGGCGCGCGACATCCGGGGCAACATCAGTTTCCCCTGCACGCCGGGCGGCCCGGACAGCTATCTCTTCAACTACTCCGATTACTACTACGGCTTCTATACCTGGGCATCCGAGTTGCACAATGTCATCGTCCCGCCCGGCGGCTACTTCATCTTCGGCTACAAGAATCCGGATCCGGCGCCGTTTCTGACCGCGGCGGGCGGCAAAGCCGTTACAATTCTCCAGAACGGACAGATCGTCGATACCGTGCGCGTGACGCGCAAGGACGGCCCCGACGGCGACGCCAACTTCAACCCGTACGGCCTGGCGGACACCAACTCCTCCGACTTTTCCTATGCGATCGACATCCCCCGCGTGACCCGGGCGACCAACCTGGCCTTTGTCGCGGCGGTGGACGGCTCGGCCGGCAACGTCCTGCTGAAGCTCGACGGCGGCATGGACCTCAACGGCGCCAACCATGCGGACGGTGATCCCCGTGACAACCCGCCCGCCCTGGTCAACGACGTGTACCTCGGCTACGAACAGGCAAGTTTTGCAAGGCGGCTTTGGTGGGAGCAGTTCGCCGCGGTGGACACGGTCCGGTCCAAGTTTGCCTCCGGTGGGGCGGAAACCTACTGCGCCACGGTCGGGGTGGCCGGGTTCATCATCAACGACGGCACGGGATTCTCCAACGATTGGAGCACGGCCGACCACAAGCCGGGCTGGGTCTATCACGAGCCCGCCGCCTTTGGCAATGGCAGCTTTACCAGCACCAACCTGCAATTTTCGCCGGCGCCGGCCGGCGCGGCCGGCGTGCCGGTTTCCGTCTTCGCGAAGGGGCGCCAGTTCGGACTCAACGAGATGTATGTGTACTACACGACCAACGGGACGGCCTGGCCCGAAGGCGCCGGCGGCGTGCCCGGCAATTCGTCCACCCGCATTGCCCCGTTTGGTTGGCTGGAGAATGTCGTGGAGGGTTCCGATACCAACGACTGGTGGCGGGCGGAACTGCCGGCCATGCCGGCCGGCACGCCGCTGCGCTACAAGATCGGCGGATTCCAGGTCCAGAGCGATGGCAACGGGTGGGAGGTCACTTGGCCAGGAAGCGCAGGCGACATCACCCGCAAGGGCCAGATGATGGGCGTGTGGCAGGTCACCAATTTCAATGCCGCGACGGTCCAATACCGGCCGCACAACGACTATGGCGAAACCCGCACGGGGCTTCCGGACGGCTTCCACCTCATGTCCGCGCGGGCCTTCCTGAACCGCAACGACGGCTGTGCGATCTACAACACGTTCAAGCAGACTTTCTACCTCGACGCCGAAACCCCGCAGGGCTACTTCCAGTGGCCCGCGAACGATGGCGACATGCTGACCGGCACCGACTACGGCGCGGTGGTGCGCACCGATCCGACCGTCCGCGAGGTGTGGTTTCGCATCGAAGACGACAACGCGGACAACGACGACGACCAGACCGGCAAGGCCAACGGCAACGGCACAGGCTTCGAGCCCTATACCGATGCCAATGGCGACGGGGAATACGACCTCGGCGAGCCGTTCACCGACCTGGACGGCGACGCGATTTGGGATGCCACGGGCGTGACCTCCTGGCAACGGGCCTACACCACCGCGCCCGACGACATGAGCCAGACCTATCCGCAGGCCTGGCGGTTCAACTACGCCAACTTGGCGACCAGCGGCACCGCCACCATCCGGGTGCGCCTGCGCGAGTGGTCCAGCGCCGAACGCCCGGCCTGGACCAACCCGGCGATGACCACCAACCTGGGCCATTACACCGAACTGGTGCGCACCGTCCAACCGCGCGGGGATTCCTACCATATCTTCTTCGACTGGCCGGACCAGGACGGCACCGTGGTCGAGGCCGGGTGGGAAATTCGCGTCAAGTATTATTCCCACTGGGCTTCCGGGCTTGTTAGCAACGAGCCGCTGGATTATTTCACCATCCGCCTCAACAGCGAGGAGAACGGCGGAGACCCAACGAACGGCATCGTGCTTTCCGCCGCCGACATCAATCTGGCCCACGCCTGGAACTGGGATAGCGACAACACGATCACGTTCACCATGCCCAATGTGTACAACGGCAGTCCGGATTGGCTGCACAGCTTTGAAATCCGGGGGGCGCGGGACGGCCTCCCGACCCTGCGCGCCACGCGCAAGGTCAAGACCCGCGGCGTCCTGCTGCCCTCGCTCATCATCACCGAGCCGCCGGAGCTGGGCAGCGACGGGAAGCCGACGGTCATCATCCTGCCGGACCTGCCGGCGTCCGTCCTGGCCACAAACCCTTCCCTGCGAACGACCCGCATCCAGCTCCAAACCACCACCAATGCGGTCGAGACCGGCGTTTTCTTCACTTCGCCCACGGGCTACACTGGCGCCGTGTCCGTCACCGGCACCACCAACATCGGCAGCACCGTCTACTGGAACTACGCCTGGAGTAACCTCACCGCCGGCTACTACCGGTTTACCGCCTGGGTGCGCGACGGCGACGATCTGACCAATACCGCCTCGCGCGGCGTCACCCTCAAGCTGCTGCAGATCGTTGACATGACCACGACCAACGACCTCGACCACGACGACGACGGCTTGACCGACGACAACGAGGGCACCCTGACTCCGCTGCCCAACGGCTTCCCCGACACCGACCCGCGCTACAAGCCCAATCCCGAATTCTGGACCAATGGCGACGTCCACCAGCACAACGCCTACGGCAAGAGCCTGCCCGAAAGCCCCGACAGCGACGGCGACGGCCTGCCCGACGGCCTCGAAGTGGGCTGGCGCCAGCCGCACGCCAACTCCGACACCAACGCCGACACCAACGGCGATGGCTGGCTGAACTTCATGGCCGACCTCGATCCGCCCTTCTACAACACGCTCGACAACGAGGGCAAGGTGCCCGGGGTCGATAGCCAGAGCAAGGGCGGTGACCGCTCCCGGCTTGTCAAGGGCACCATGACCGACCCCGCCAACCCCGACAGCGACTACGACGGGATTCCCGACGGCATCGAGGACTGGAACCGCAACGGCTGGGTGGACGGCGACGGCCAGAGCCTCCCTGCCGACTGGAATCCCTATCCCGAGCGCGACTGGCCCACCGGCGAGTGGGACAACCAATGGACCGAGACCGATCCCAACCAGGCCGACACCGACGGCGACGGCCTCAGCGACGGCTACGGCGAGGACCAGAACTTCAACGGCTGGATTGACGGCGACGTCAACTCCAACCGCGTCTGGAACGCCGGCGAACTCTGGCAGGAGACCGACCCCTTGGACCCCGACACCGACGGCGACGCCCTGCCCGACGGCTGGGAGGCGCGCTACAATCTCGACCCACTGGATTCCGGCGTGATCGGGGCCTCCCACCTGGGCACCGGCGCCACCATTGCCAGTACCGAACATGGCGCGGCCGGCGACCCGGACGGCGACACGTTCTCCAACCTGGTCGAACTGCAGAACGGCACCAATCCGCGGTCGTACGACGATCCCGGCGGCGAACCGCCGCCGGAAGGATCCATCATCATCGGGCCGGGAGAGCCCATTGGCGCGGTGAACGGCGTCACCAACTACCAGGAGTTCACCGACTGGACCCTCGACGACCTGATCGCGCTGGACGACTACAACAACGGGGGCAGCCAGGCCGTGGACATCTTCCGGCGCTGGGACGGCTATGACACCTCCCGCGACCTCGTGGCCTTCTACCTGCGCGACGGCGGCGTCGCCGACGACAAGCTCTACTTCCGCGTGGACTTCCAGGATCTGCAGGCCAACGCCGAGGCCGGCGCGCTGGACTTCTACGTGGTGATCGACTTCAACAGCCCCGGCGACGGCGAAGCGGCCCTGCCCGACGAGGTCGACGGGCGCACCGCCATGAAGTGGGAGGCCGTCGTGGCGGTCTACGACAGCCAGAGCGGCCGCCTCTATGTGGATTCCAACCCCACCAACAATACTCTCACCGAAGCCGACGATCTCTACGCCGCCGGCATGGTGGAGGTGGCGGGCGGATTCCACAGCGCCTACTTCAACTCCGAGCTCGACGCGGTCGAGTTCTCCATCGATCGCAGCGATCTGGTGGACGCGGGCTGGAACGGCATCGCCGACAACCTGAACTTCCAGGTCTTCTCCACCAAGGATGGCACCTGCAACTCCTGCAACGGCGGCAGTCCGGGCGCGGGCGACATCGGCGGACGGATCGACACCTGCGACATCATCCGCAACACCTGGCTCTGCTCCGACTACTGGCGCGACCAGGATTACATCTACCAGAATCCGGTGCTGACCCAGTGGGTCGGCCGGAATGCGGACAACGACGTCGGCAAGTCGGCCAAGATCGCCCTGCTGGCCCACGGCAACCAGGCGATCCAGCCGGGCAGCACCATTCACGGCATCGTGGACGACAACGCCGGAGCCGGCTACCAGCGGCCGGTCAAGATCCACGGCATCTACCAGGTGCCGCTGAACCTGCACATCACGCCGACCTTGGCCATCGCGCTGGAATGGGCCGAAGTGGCCGCCGGCGGGCCTTCCTGGCGCTCGGGGGCCGGCCTGAACGCCCAGATCCGTTCCCTGGTGGCGTCGAACGTCATCTCCCTGATGGCGAGCACCTATTCCGACCACATCCTGCCGTACTTCACCAAGGCCTTCAACAGCCATAATGTCGCCCTGGCCTCGGACACCCTCAACCGCATCTACGGCGCCAACATCAACAGCAACTCCGTCTTCTGGCCGCCGGAGCGGGTGCTGGACGGCGATGTTTTCGACAAGATCCTCGACCTCGGTTTCCGCTACAGCCTCGTGGACCAGAACACCCACATCTGGAACTGGTACGGCCGGCAGACTGCCCTCGGTGACGACGGCTACCGCATCAACAAGATCAACGGCGTGAACTGCTTCGTCATCAACAATTCCGCGAACGACTACCGTTTCACGAACCATGACCGCGGCCTGCCGCTGCCCCTGCGCGAACTGTTCAACCGCCGCGCCCGCAGCGGCACCCAGAACCAGGTGGCCACCATCTTCACCATGTGGGAGGAATTCGCCACGCTCGCGCAGGCCGACGCCTACGACCTGAACGTGCGCTGGTGGGCCAACCATCCCTGGCTGCAACTGGTTTCACTCGAAGACATCGCCGCGGGCAATGTACCCCTGCCGTGGGGCCAGGCCTGGACGCCGATCGACCGCGGCAGTACCGCCGGCGACAAGCAGTCCCACGACTGGATCAACCATGCCAACAACGAGAGCTACGACAACTGGTACGTGGGCGGCAGCCGTCACGAAGGGCTCCAGAACAAGAAATTCCTGCTGCGGACCGGGGTGACCAATGCCACGGCCTACGGCATGCTCTATTCCGGCGGGCTCTCGTCGAACGCCTGGGCGCAGGTTTCCGCGCTGGCGAACGCCGATGTCAAGCGCCTGGCCGGCGAGGTGCTCCACGCCTCGGTGTTCGAGACGGCGTTCCACAACGAAAGCAACCACGACCTGAGCCGCTGGAGCTTCGGCGGCTACATCAACGAGGCCGGCGACTACCAGACGCTGGTGGACTTTGCGAAGAACGCCCAGAACCAGACCCGCCTGGCCGCGCTCTATACGCGCGTGGACGCCTGGGCGGCGGCCGCGCCCGGCCTGGTCTCCACCGTCGTGACCAATCTCGACGCGGACCTCGATGGCGAAGCCGAATACTGGCTCTACAACAAGCATGTGGCCGCCGTATTTGAGTGTATCGGCGGCCGCCTGATCGCCGCCTGGCTGCGCACCTCCGAGGGCCGCGTCCTGCAAATGCTCGGCAACCTGGCCTCCTACACCGGCGGCGAAACGGAGGAGGAGGGGGCCTGGAGCGTGGACACCAACACCGCATCCGTGGTCGCCTATCGCACTTCGGCGCTCAAGGACTGGTGGGCCGGCACTCCCAGCTACGTCAACGACCTCTATACGGCCACCACCAACGGCGTCACCAACGGCTGGAAGCTGACCTCGTCCGACGGCAAAATCGCCAAGACGGTCACCCTGGCGCCTGCCGCCACGAATCTGGCGGTGCAATACACGGTGGATTCGACCCTCAATGGCGGCGTCCTCTACGTGCGCCACGGCTTGTCGCCCGACCTGTCCAGTCTCCTGGTCAGAGGCCAGCGCGGCCTCTCGGAATCTTTCGCGGCCACCGGCGGCGTCGTCACCCTGACCACGACCTCGAACACCGCCAGCGTCACCCTGGCCATGACCCAAGGCGCGGTGAACACCACCGCCGAGGACGACGGGGAACTCGACTTCGATACCGTGGCGATGCGCAACCAGGCCCAGACGCGGCAGGTCGAGATCGTCGGTACCAATACCCTGGCCTTCACCCTCGCCTTCGCCGCCGCCGAGGTGGCCAACGAACCGCCGGTGCTCCTGTGCAATCTCGTGCCCGCCCCGGTCGTCTATACCAATCCCGTCGGCACCACCAACGCCTTCACGATCTCGGCCACCGATCCGGATGACGACCCGGTCACACTGGGCTCCGGCGCGCTGCCGTACACGGCGACCTTCAACGCCGGCACCGGCGCCTTCGCCTGGTGGGTCACCAACCTGGGCAGCGCCGGCACGACCAACGTGGTGGCCTTCACCGCCGCCGACGGCGTCCAGACCGTCACCAACACGGCCACCATCGTCGTGCCGTGGGACGCCAATGGCAACGACATCCCCGACGACTGGGAATTCGCCAAATTCGACGGTGACATGACCCAGGCGAAATATGGCGACAAGGACTTGGACACATTCCCGAACTACGCCGAATGGGTGGCCAGCACCGACCCCGACGCCCCCGGCAGCTACATCGGCTGGGAAACCATGGCCAAGATCGTCAATGGCATGAGCCTGACCTTCCAGGCCGTGCCCGGCCGGACCTACCACATCGAGGGCAACGACAACGACCTGCCGGATCCGGACGCCTGGTTCTGGCTGGCGACCGTGGTCAACGACGGCGACGATGTCGTGGAATGGACCGACACGGCCTATCCCACCAATGCCGTCCGCCACTACCGCATCAAGATTCCGGCCTTTGTGCCTTGAACCGGCTTGGCGCGCGACTGTTGCCGCAGAAGTCTGCGACTGATGGGTAGGGACGGCACGCCGTGCCGTCCGGGCGGTTGGCTTGAATCATAAGCGGACGCCGACGGCGCAGCGTCCCTGCCGCCGATTCGTAAGCTATGATTCCGCCGCCAACGCCTTGGCGATCTGCGCCGCCACGCGCGCGTTGTTTTCCAGCAGCGCGACGTTGGCGGTGCGGCTTTCTTCGTGGGTCAGCTCGCTGACGCGCGCCAGCAGGAAGGGCGTGACTTCCTTCCCGCGCACGCCGCGCGCTTCCGCTTCTTGCAAGGCCTGCGCGATGGCGGCTTCCGCCACCTCCGCCGGCAGTTCATCCTTCTCCGGGACGGGGGTGGCCACCAGGGTGCCGGTAGGAAACCCGAGGGCTCCGCGCGCGCGGATGATTCCGGCCACTTCTTCAGCGGTGTTGCACCGGATGTCCAGCGGCAGGCCGGAACTCCGGGTGTAGAAAGCGGGGAATTCCGCGCACTGGTAGCCGATGACCGGCACGCCGTGGGTTTCCAGCACCTCCAGCGTCAGCGGTAGGTCCAGGATGGCCTTGGCCCCGGCGCAGACCACGGCCACCGGCGTCTGGGCCAGTTCCAGCAGGTCGGCGCTGACATCAAACGGGTGCCCGCGGTGCACGCCGCCGATGCCCCCAGTGGCAAACACCTGGATGCCCGCCATGTGGGCGACGATCATCGTCCCGGCCACGGTGGTGGCGCCATCGCCCTGTTGGGCCAGCACGATCGGAAAGTCCCGCCGGCTGCATTTCCGGACATCGCGCGCGCGCGCCAGGTAGGCCAATTGATCCTGCGTAAGGCCCACCGTGATCCGCCCCTTCAGGACGGCAATGGTGGCCGGGACGGCGCCGGCGTCCCGCACCGCCTGTTCCATCCCGGACGCCACCTCCTGATTTACAGGGAAGGGCAGTCCGTGTGTGATCAGCGTGCTTTCCAGGGCGACGACCGGGCGGCGATGGTCCAGCGCCTCGCGGACTCCAGGGTGAAAATGCAATGAGATCTTGTCCATGGTTTTCCGCAGGATTGCTATGGGCCGTAGTGGTTGCGCGCAAGGGTAGGGGAGGAAAGCAGGGGTGTCAATCTTGGGGGCATTGCGGCGGCCGGCGGGCAGGGGAGGCGATTGACAACAAGGTTCATTCAGGCAACCGGATCGTGCACTCGCCCGGGCGGGTTATCGTCCACGACTTTCCGCGGCAGGCGTGGTCCCTGCGATCCGGATAGAGAAACACTGGAAATGCATAGTTAATTAACTATAAGCGCAGAACAGGCACGGATTACTTTGATACAGAAGGCCTATGACTGAATATCATTCCAGTACAGTTAATTAACCATGTAGTTTTCATGGGCGCTTTTTAACCGTCAGCGGCGGATGCAGCGCAGGCCGACCACGGTGTTGCTGGCGGCCGGGGAAAGGAAAGAGCGGGCGCTGCACCGGAGGCCGGAGGCCTCATTGCTCCAAGAACCGCCGCGCACGACGCGATGGGTGCCGGAGGTCGGACCGGTCGGGTTATCGTCCGTGCGGTTGGTGTAGGAGCCGTACCAGTCCCAGCACCATTCGCTGGCGTTGCCAACGGTATCATGGAGGCCATGGCCGTAGGCGGGATATGAAGCGACAGGGGTGGTGCCGTTGATGCCGCTGTTGGCCCAGTTGGCATCGTCGGGCCCCAGACCGTTGCCCCAGGGATAATTCTGGCCAGTCAGACCGCCGCGCGCGGCTTTTTCCCATTCCGCCTCGGTGGGCAGCCGGTAGCCGTTGGCGTCCCAGTTTACGCAGGCTGCGGTCAGATCCACGGTGTTGGACTTGTAGATGTTGGTCTGGCCGGCGGTGGTGTAATAGGCCGGCAGCAGGCCTTCATATTGCGACCGCGCATTGCAGTACTTCAGCGCGTCATGCCAGGTAACCCGGACGACCGGATGATTGCTGGAAGCGGCGGGTCCGCCGCCGGCAACCGCGCCGCGCTGCCCCGCGGAGAAGGCATAGCCGTTGTTGGTGGCCCAGGCCCGCACCGCCACCCAGTTGGAATAGGCGACCTCCTTGGCGTCGATCGCAAAGCCGGCGACCTGGACGGCGGCGGCGGGCTGCTCGTTGGTGTCAGCGGCTGCGTCGTCGCCCATCTGGAAGCATCCGCCGGGGATCCACACCAGGTTGGTATTGGCGGGGAACCGGCGCGGGGCAGTGCGGACGCGCAGGAAACGGGTGGTCGCAATCCCGCTCAAATCGGCCTGATCGTCGCGGTCGTGGGTTTGCAGGATGTCCCAAGGCAGCCAGGGCCCGGGCAGCGCCTCGGCGGATTCCAGCAGGGACTGGCCGCTTTCGTTCTGGTTGGTCCAGGTCAGGGTGCTCGAAGCGGACGGCAACCGCAGCTCCGGGGCGACCGCAAAGTCCAGGTTGGTCGCCAAGGCGGTCGGGCCGACCGCCCAGGTCTGCGTCCGGGTCAGCGATTCCTGCCCCAGCGGCGCCACGACGATCCGGTAGGTGCCGGCAGTGGGCAGGGGGCATTCGAAGAAGCCGTCGGCGCGGCTGGTCCAGTGTTCGTCGTTGGGCCGGTTGGTCAGATTGAGCGAATGCAGACGGACGGGCGCGGGCTGGCCGGTGGCGGCGTCTCGCGCCCAGCCGCGCGCCATGGGCCAGTTGGTGTGGGCCGCGGCGAATAATTGCTGCCAGCCGCGGCGCACGCCGGGGACCAGTTTGTCGCGGGTAGTGGCGTAGGTGGGCTGGAACCCGGCATAATCGCTGCCGAGTTCGACGCCGTAGGCCTGGATGCCGTAGAGTCCGTAACTGGAATCGACGCGGTCGCCGTTAACCGTGTATTCGAATTCAGGGCCGCTGACAAAGGTATAAGCAGAATTATCCTCGTTGGTACAGACACGGGCGACCTCGGTGCCGAGCGCCTTGAAGGGATCGGGCGCGGGCATGCCGACGTTGTAGTCGCCGTAGGGGCCGTAGTAGACGCCCATGTAGCTGTGGAGGCTGTAGGTGAAGGCCGGCCGTACCTGTTGCAGCAGCGCATCGTAGGCCTGGATTTCTGGCTCGGAAGCGGGGCGGGGACCGCGGTAATCGTAATCGCTGGCAGTCGGACTGGAGCCTTCGTTGTCGCTCCCCCAGAAAAAGGCAGAGTTGCGGTTGAGATCCACGCCGTCGCTGGCATGGGTCAGCGCGCCGTCGCGGTTGTTGTCGCGGCCGTTCTTGCGCCAGTTGGAGTTGATGTGGTCACAGGCGTAGCGGCCGTCCGGATTGAGGCACGGGATGACGTAGATCTCCAGGCCGTCCACCCAGGAAGCGAAAGCGGCATTGTTGGTGTAGCCGTGGAGCAGCTGCCAGATGATGTCGAGCGCGACCTCGGGGCCGGCGTATTCGCGAGCATGGATGCCGGCATCGATCACCACCCGCGGCTCGGGCTCTTCCCGCGCGACGTTGTCGGAGATCTTGAGCGCCCAGATGGCCCGGCCCCAGTGGGTAGCCCCGATCTGGATGCGCCGGGCCAGCGCAGGAAAATTGGTTTCGAACTGATGCAGGAGGGCAGCAATTGCCTCCTCGTCATGGTAACCGTTGGTGATGTTGATGGCGGTGGCACCGGGCGCGGGCGCGGGGGCGCAGAATTTGGGCAGAAAGTCGGCGTACCCGCGCACGGAGCCGAAGGTCCGGAGCGTCGTTGCGCGCCGGCGTTGGAGGCGTTGGACCTGCTGGAGAGTGCCGACCAGCACGGGGAAGGGCACGCCTTCCAGGCCGGGGCCTTCGTCAAAAAGCTGGCCGTTGAGACGCCACTGCACGTGGTCGCGGCCGGTGCGGACCTGAACCGGCGGTAGGGGATCAGGGGAGAAATACACGCGGGGTTCTTCCGGTGCCGTGGCGGCAAACGTGAGGTTAGCGGACAGCAACAGGACGGATGCCGACAGCCATTTCATGGGGGCAGGGTGCGCCAGGCGGGGGCGAAAGTCAAGAAACGCGCCGGTGGAGGAAGAAGGCGGCGCAGGGGCCTTCGGGGGAGACCATGGGCGCGCCGAGGGGATGGTCGGGCGTGCAGCGCGTGCCGAAGTGGGGACAGTCGGATGGCTGCAGTTTGCCGAGCAGGACGTCCGCCGCAGGGCATTCCGGCATAGTATAGTATTTGCAACTTGTATACTCGGGCGGGAAGCGTTGGGCTGCGTCATGGGCGGCATATTCGGATCGCAGGGACAGGCCGCTCAGCGGCACGACGCCCAGGCCGCGCCACTCGCGGTCGGCCACCTGGAAGACGGCGTCCATGATGCGTTGCGCTTCCGGATTGCCTTGCGGATGCACGATGCGCGGGTAGGCGTTGACCATCTCGGCCTTGCCGGCTTCCAAAAGCCGCAGGACGTCGAGGACGCCGAGGAGGATGTCGGCCGGCTCGAAGCCGGTGATGGCGATGGGGCGTCCGAGTTCGTGCACGACGACGACATAGGGGTCGGAGCCGGTGACGGCGCAGACATGGCCGGCGGCGAGGAAGGCGTCGGGCGCGGTTTCGGGATCGGCGCAGATGGCGCGCAGGATGGGAGGCACGAGAAACTGCGAGACGAGGAGCGAGACATTGCCAAGGCCGCGCTCTCGGGCCAGGTAGGCCAGCATGGCGTTGGCGGGGGCGGTGGTCTCGAAGCCGATGGCGAGATGAACGACCTGCCGATCGGGATGCTGCGCGGCAAAGTCCAGCGCCTGGAGAGGGGAGGTGACCATGCGGACATCGGCGCCGCAGGCCTTGGCGGCAAAGAGGTCGCCTTGGGTGGCAGACGGCACGCGCAGGAGGTCGCCGAAGGTGGTGACGATGGTGCCCGGCCGCCGGGCGATGGTAATGGCGTGGTCGAGGTAGGCGGCCGGCGTGACGCAGACGGGGCAGCCTGGGCCATGGAGCAACTGGACGTGCGCGGGCAGGAGCGTGTCGAGCGCGTGGCGCAGGATGGCGTGGGTCTGGCCGCCGCAGACTTCCATGAT
>CAYMTY010000055.1:0-17147 GCA_964393515.1 uncultured Verrucomicrobiota bacterium | reverse complement strand
TCGATCAGGTCGCGGCGCGACAGCACGATGTTGCGGCGCTCCTTGTTGATCTTGATGACCTTGCATTCGAGCGTCTTGCCCAGGAAGTCGTCGAGGTTGCGCGCGGGCACCACGTCGATCTGCGAGCCCGGCAGGAAGGCGTCCACGCCGCCCACATCCACCAGCAGGCCGCCCTTGACCTTGCCCTTCACCAGACCGGACACCACCTTGCCCTCTTCGCAGGAGGCAATCACGCTGTCCCAGTTGCGCTGCTGCTCGGCGCGCGACTTGCTCAACACCACCATGCCGTGCTCGTCCTCGAGCCGCTCCAGCAGCACTTCGACCTCGTCGCCCACGTGGACTTCGTTCAGGTCCTTGAATTCGGCGGCCGGCAGGAGGCCTTCCGACTTGTAGCCGATGTTGACGAGCACTTCCTGCGGCCGGACTTCGACCACCACGCCCTTGACGATCGCGCCTTCGGTGAAGGTCTTGAGGGTTTCTTCATACATCGCCATCATCTTGGCGCGCTCGGCATCCATTTCGACGGCGGGTTTCTTTGCGGATTTCTTAGCCATTGACTCTTGAGAGGTTAGCGGCTCCGGGCTTTCTCTTTTCCAGGTTCGCGGCTGAAAGCCCACCGAAGCGCCGGCGAACAGGTTGGGTCCGGAATTGCTCCGGGACCACGAAAACGGCGCATTCCACCACACCCCCGGGACGGGCACAAGCCCTTTTTTCGGTTATTTTCCGGCGGCTCCCGGCGCCGGGCGGCGGCGGATATCCGGTGCAATCCCTACTCGCGGAAGCCGTTGGTGATGGGCATGCGCCGGTCGCGCCCGAAGGCCTTGGGCGTGATCTTCACGCCCGGGGCCCCTTGCCGCCGCTTATACTCGCTGCGGTCCACCAGCCGGACCACCCGGCGCACGGTGGCCTCGTCGAAGCCGGCGGCGACGATGTCGGCTACCCCCTGCTGCCGTTCGACATAGCGCTCGAGGATCGGATCGAGCAAATCATAGGGCGGCAGGGAATCCGAGTCGCGCTGGCCGGGCTTCAACTCCGCCGAAGGCGGCCGGGAAATCGTGCGGGGCGGAATCACCTCGCCGCGGCGGTTGCGCCAGCGCGCCAGCTCGAACACCAGCGTCTTGGGCACGTCCTTGATCAGCGCGAAACCGCCGGCCATGTCGCCGTAGAGCGTCGCGTAGCCGGTCGCCATCTCGCTCTTGTTGCCGGTGGTCACCACCATATGGCCATACTTATTCGAAAGCGCCATGGCGACCGCGCCGCGGATGCGCGCCTGCAGGTTCTCCTCCATCAGCGTCCCCGGCAGCGGCCGGGCCCAATAGGCCTGGATGGCCGCCAGGTCCAGCATGCCTTGGAACGCGCCCGTGGCCGGCGCGATTGGAATCTTCAGGCAGGGGATTCCCAGCCGCTGCGCCAGCTCCAGGGCGTCCGCCAGGGTATCGGACGATGTAATCGGCGACGGCATGGTCACGCCGAACACGCGGTTCGGCCCCAGCGCGTCCACCGCGAGCGCCGCCACCAGGGCCGAGTCGATGCCGCCGGAAAGCGCCACGATCACACCCGGAAAGCCGTTCTTATCCGTGTAGTCCTTCAGGCCCAGCTTCAGGGCTTCGTACACCTCGTCCAGCGCGTGCGGCAGCTCCGCCACCGGCCCCGGAACCGGCTCCCAGCAGCCCCCCGCCTTCCGGATTTCAACCGCCAGGCTCCCGGCATGGAAAAGCTCCGAGCGGGCGGCCACCGTCCCATCCGCGGCCACGGCCAGGCCGCCGCCGTCGAACACCAGCTCGTCCTGGCCGCCGACGAGGTTGGTGTACAGCATCGGCACGCCCAGCGCCGCGACCGCCTGGCGCGCCATTTCCTCGCGGTCGTTCTCCCGCCCGCGGCAGTACGGCGAAGCCGACAGGTTCACCAGCACGTCGCACTTCCCCTTCAGGCCACGAAACGATTCGCGCTCCGGCCACCACGAGTCCTCGCAGATATGCACCGCCAGGCGCACTCCCTTGAATTCATGCACCCGCGGTTCCGGGCCCGGCGCGAAGATGCGCCGCTCGTCGAAAACCCCGTAGTTCGGCAGCAGGATTTTCCGCGCGGTGGCCACCCGCCGCCCGCCGTGGAAAAGCATGGCCGTGTTGTACAGCTGGCCGTCCTCGCGCAGCGGCGCACCCGCGATGGTCAACAGATCCGGCGGCAGCACCGCGGCCAGTTTCTCCGCCTCCGCCGCGACGGCGTCCATGAAACTCGGCCGCAGCACCAGGTCGTCCGGCGGATACCCGCACAGCGCCTGCTCGGGAAACACCGCCACCTCCGCGCCGGCCGCCGCGGCCGCCTGCGCGGCTTTCCGGATCTGCGCCGCGTTGGCCGACAGCGCCCCTACCGTCGGATTCATCTGCACCAAATGGATTTTCATGCTTCTTGCGCTCCCGTCATCTCCCGGCCCGCGGCCCGCGCGCCATGGCCCAGCATTGAACCACACCCCCGCCCCGGCGGCAACAACTTGGACATTGGATTTGGTTATTGGATATCGGATATTGCGCTTTGGATGCGCCCCGAAATCCTCATCCTCGTCCGCCGCGGCGAAGACCCGCGCCAATGCACGGTGCGGCCTCTGCGCGGCACGCCGGGCCTCGAGTTCCGGCCCTACCCCCTGCGGCAGAAACCCGACCTGGCGCGCCACCTGCTGCTGGCGCCCGACGCCCCGCCGCTCTCCCTCGCCGACGCCAGACGCCCCCTGCTGCTGCTGGACGCCAGCTGGCGCCGCGCCGCGGCCATGCGGAAGGCGGTCGAACCCGTCGAAGAGCGTTCCATCCCCCCGGGCTGGCAGACGGCCTATCCCCGCCGCTCAAAAACCCATGCCGATCCCGCAACCGGCCTGGCCACCGTCGAGGCTCTCTACGCCGCGCTCTGCACCCTCGGCCGCCGCGACGACGCCCTCCTGCGCTTCTATCCCTGGCGCGAGACCTTCCTTGAGCTCAATCGCCCTTTCCTCCCCTCCACTTGACCCGCCCTCTGGTCTGCGCCATTATGCGCCCCAGCGATGAACGCCCCCGCCCAACCGCCGTTGCTTACCGTCGCCCTGGCGCTGTACAACGAACAGGATAGCCTCTGGGCCGCCGTGGCCGACATTCTCGCCGCCCCGCTGCCCGCCGGCTGGCGGCTCGAACTCCTGATCATCGACGACGGCAGCACCGACGGCTCGGGAGCCATCGCCGACGAATTGGCGGCCGGCGAGCCCCGCATCCGGGTCGTGCGACATACGCCCAACAAGGGATTGGGCCAAGTCTACCGCACCGGATTTGATGCCGCACGGGGAGATTGGCTGTCCTTCCTGCCCGCCGACGGCCAATATCCCACGTCCGAATTGCTGCGGCTGCTCACCGCCAATGCGGACGGACAGGCGGATCTGGTCCTCGGCCTGCTGCCCCACGGGCGCGAATCCCTGGTCGGCCACCTGTTGTCGAGCCTCGAGCGCGTCCTGTTTCGGGTCTTGTTCGGACGGATCCCGCCTTTCCAGGGCATTTTCCTCGTCCGGACGGAAAAGCTCCGGCAGCTGAAACTCAAGTCCCGGGGCCGGGGCTGGGCCATTGTCCTGGAACTGATCCTCCGCGCCGACCGGGCCGGGTTCCGGTGGCTCAACACGCCCGTCCATTGCCGGCCCCGGCAGGCCGGCCGGTCGAAGGTGAACAACGTGCGCATGGTGATTTTGAATTCGCTGCAACTGCTCCAATTGCGCTGGCTCTTGTGGACAAAACCGGACCGATGAAAGACCGCGCCAGAGCCCGTCTCCGCCTGTTTGCGGGGCTGTTGTTCAGCCTCGTGTTCATGGTCTTGGCCGCGCGGCAGGTGGAATGGTCCCGCGTCCTGCTCTCCGTGCGGCAGGCGGACAGTTCCTGGTTGCTGGCTGGGCTGGCCGGCATGCTGGCGACGTACCTCTTGTTTGCCGCACGATGGCGGGCGATCGCCCGCCGGGCGTTCCCCCTGCGCACGAGCGACGCCTTCCACTACATCATGATCGGCTATCTGGCGAACTTGGTCATGCCCCTGCGGCTGGGAGACGTGACCCGCGGAGTGCTGGCGGCGCGCGCGACCGGCGCGCGCACCATCACCGTCCTCGCCACGATGGCGCTGGAGCGCATTTTGGATGTCGCGGCCATCCTCCTGCTGGCGCTGCTCGTCTCCTGGAAGATGGCGATTCCCGAGCCTATCCGGCTGGCAGCAATGTCGTTCGCCTGGGCAACCGCCGTCGCCGTCCTCCTGTTTCTCAGCCTGCTGCTGCTGCCGGAGACGCTGAAGGCAAAACTGCTCGCCATGGGCGAGCGCATGCCGGAACGGCCGCTGGCGTTCGCCCGGGGGCTGGTCCGCCAATTCAAGGCCGGCGTGGGCTCCCTGCTAGACGCGTTCCTGCTGATCCGCTGCCTCGTCCTGTCCCTGCTGGCCTGGGCGGTCTTTGCCGGGGCGACGCTGTGCTTCCTGTATGCATTTTCGTTCGACCTGCCGTGGCCGGCCGCGGTGTTCGTGGTGGTGGTCGTCAATCTCGGCTCAGCCATTCCATCCTCGCCCGGTTTCATTGGCGTGTACCACTACCTGGTCGTCCTCGCACTGGCGGTCTGGGACGTTCCCAAGAGCGAAGCCCTCGGCTATGCCTTGGCCACGCATGGACTTACGCTGCTGTTCTATCTGGTCGTCGGCGGCGCCTGCCTGTGGCACAAAGGGCTGCGGCTCGGTCAACTGCAATCCCCGGGCAAAGACGAAATCCCGCCATGAGCCACCGCCGCCAATGGACGTTACTGGCACTGGCCCTTGTCATGATCCAGTTGTGGGGCCACGTCGTCAACCACCGGCCGAGCGGCCTGATCCTGGACGACTGGAGCAATTACCAGGCGGCCGGGACGTTCGCCTCCCCCGCCGCCCTCTTGGCTCAAACCCTGAGCCACGGCACCCGGCCGCTCAGCATGTCCGTCAACTGGCTGGCCTTCCGGTTCCTGGGCGACCACATCCAGGCCTACTTCGCCCTTTCAATCGGCGCGCAACTGGTCCTGCTGCTGCTGGTGGCGGCCATTGCCCGGCAACTGGGCGCCAGCCTCGCCGCAACCTTCCTGGCCGGCCTGTTCGTCGCGCTGCTGCCCACCGTCTCGGAACTGTATTTCTGGCCAACCCTGATTCTCTCCGGCACCGCGTTGGCGCTGCCGTTGTACCTGGGCAGCGCCGCGGCCTGGCTGGCCTATGCCCGCACCCGGAAACCAGCCTGGCTGGCGCTCTCTCTGGCCAGCTACGGCCTCGGTGTTTTTTCCTACGAAATCGGCGTTTTTCTGCCGCTGGCCTATCTCTGCGCCCCCCGCCGGGAAACATGGCGCCAGCGGGTGATCCCCCTCTCCGCCTTCGTCCCCGTGCTGCTGGGGTATGCCGCCTGGCGCCTGACCGACGCCTTCGGCTTCGGCGAAACCTATCTCCCGCCCCACATGCGGGGCGGCCTGCCCTTCGCCGATCTGGTCTGGAACCTGAAGGAATTCGCGCGCTGGTGGCTCGGCGGGCATATGGGCGCCACCATCTTGAACGGATGGTACGGTTTCGCCGCACTGCCGGCCGCCACGCAGGCGGTCTTGGTCGCGGGCAACCTGGCCGTCGCCGGCTTCGCGGTCCGGGCCTGGTTGCTTCTGGCCCGGCCAACCGGGGAAAGCCGGAGCGACCGGGGCCGGCTCGCCGCGTGGGCCGTGCTGTGGCTGGTCGCCAGTTGCCTGCCCCTGGCCCTCGCCTACACAGCCGGCCGCCTGATGTATCTGCCGGCCTGCGGCCTGGCCTGGCTGCTGGCCGCCCTGGTTCCGACGCGGTTTTATCGCTTGCTGGCGGGACCGCTGGCGCTGGCGACCGCCGCGCTGTT
This sequence comes from uncultured Verrucomicrobiota bacterium, assembly GCA_964393515.1. Lineage (GTDB taxonomy): Bacteria > Verrucomicrobiota > Kiritimatiellia > CAIQIC01 > Lenti-01 > Lenti-01. Next base: position 11,275 of record CAYMTY010000055.1, on the reverse strand, counting down.
GACGGTCAACCAGGGCACCGCCCGACAATGGCAGGAATCCGGCCGCCGCCAGCAACGGCTCTACGAACATGTCCGCGCCTCCCGCCCGGAATGGCAGGACATGGAAATCGTCTTGTTCGATACGCAGGGTTTGCACGCTCCCGGACCGGCAAACCGGCCGCCCCCCCCCGTTCAGCGCGGACTCCCCTTTTGTTACGGCAATGCCTGCCTCCTGCGCGGCTTTGCACCCGATGCCATGCTGAAACTGGCGGGGCGCCCCGGCGACCGGCCGCGCGCCCTCCTGGATGCCGAACACTGGCCGGAATCCCATGCCGGCCAACTGGTCTGGCATGGGCGCTATGATCGATCTGTCACCCATTTCACGCCGTTGAGCCAGGTGTTCCGGATCGATGTGGCGGCCGTCACCGCGCGTTGAATCAAATCGCCGGCTCGAGGGGCCGCGCCGGATTGCCCGCCACCGTGGTACCGGCCGCCACGGGCTTGACCACAACCGCGCCCATGCCCACCACGGCGTTGGCGCCAATCCGCAGATATTCGCGCACCGTCGCATGGGCGCCGATGAAAGCGTTCTTCCCGATCCGCACGCCGCCGGCAAGCGATGCGCTGTTGGCGCAGGCCACGTATTCTCCGAGCCGGCTGTGGTGGGCCACATAGACATTGCCCAGCAGGGCGCAACGGGCGCCCAGGCAGGCCACCGGCTCCACCACGCAACCGGGCCCCACGAATACCCCCCGGCCAACCGCGGCTCCCGCCAATACCGTGGCGCGCGGATCGATGAACGTTCCCCACCGCCGGGCCGGAATCTTCAACGCGTTCACCACCCCCGCGAAATCCCGCATCCGTTTGGCGCCATAGAGCGAGCTGAAGAACACAAAACGGCGATCCACCCGCTTCCAGGCCGCCAGCCCGCCCAGAACCGGCCAGCCGCCGTAGCCCGCCTTCCGCTTGCGCGGATCGTCGTCCAGAAAGCCGGCAAATTCCCAGCCCGGAGTCCGGAAAATGCAATGGGCCATGTACAAGCCCGTTCCGCCGGCCCCCAGGATGACGGCTATCGAATTCCGGGCCTGATCGTCGCGGGTCATGTTTGCCGTCCTTTCAAAACGGTCCGCAGCTGCGCCGCCACCCCCCGCGCCTGGGACGGCGTCAGCGCTCCGTAGAGCGGCAACGCCAGGCCGGAACGGTACAGACGCGCCGCCACCGGACAGGCTTGCTCGTCCAGCCCGTATTTCTGCCGGTAGTAGGTCAGGCAGTTGAGCGCCTGCGCACCAAGGTTCGTCTCGATGCCAGCTTCCCGCAAGGCGGCCACCACCGGGTCACGGGAAATGGAATCCGCCAGCACCACCATGAAGCTCTGCAGGGAGTGGCCCGCGGGCACGTCCGGCAGGACAAGGCCGGGAACGCCCAGCAGTTCGCGCCGGTACAGCTCCGCCAGTTCGCGCCGCCGCGCCAGCTCGTCGGCAAACCGGTCGAGCTGTCCCAGCGCCAGCGCGGCCTGGAAATCGGTCAGGCGGTAGTTCAGCCCGGCCTCCTGGAAATCCAAACCGGCCGGCATCCGCACGATGCCGTGGTTGCGCAACCGGGCGACCTGCTCCGCCACCTCCGCCCGCCGCGTGAGGACCGCCCCCCCCTCGCCGGTGGTGATGGCCTTGCGGGGATGGAACGAGAGGCAGGCAGCATCGCCGTAAAATCCCGGGTGATGGCCATCCGCCACCGTGCCGAAGGCGCAGGCCGCATCCTCGACCAACAGCAGTTTTTCCTGCCGGCACAGGTCGGCAATCTCCGCGATCCGGGCCGGACAGCCGAATTCATGGACCACCATGACCGCCTTGAGCCGCCGGTTCTTCAACGCCGCGATGCGTTCCGCCAGCGCCTCCGGCGTGACGACGTAACACCCGGGATCGACGTCGCACAGCGCGGTCTCCGCCCCCAACGCTTCGATCACATTGGCCGTCGCGGGAAACGTGAACGCCGGCGCCAGCACGGTGTCGCCGGGACCAATCCCCAGCGCCTTGAGCGCCAGATGCAGGGCCGCGGTGCCCGACGAAACCGCTACCGCATGGGGCAGCTGCGCGAAGGCTTCCAGTTTCCGCTCGAATGCCGCGACGTTCTCCCCCTGCACCAGCAGGCCGGAACGCAGCACCGCCACCGCCCGGGCGATGTCCTCGTCGCGCAAATCCGGCTTCGACAACCTGATCATGGTCCGCTACATCGTCTGCCGGTAGAATGCCGCCGTCTTGGCGATGCCCTCCTCCAGATCCACCTGGGCCTCGAAGCCCAGCAACTCGCGCGCCTTGCGGACGCTCGGCACGCGCAGCTCGACGTCGGCGTAATCCTTGCGGGTGAAGCGGATCCGGGACTTGCTCCCCAGCACCCGCACCACGGTTTCCGCCAGGCCCAGGATCGTCACCACGGCCCGCGCATTGCCGATGTTGAAGGCCTCGCCGACCGCCGCCGGATGCGTGATGGCCAGCATCAGCCCTTCGATGAAATCCTCCACGTAGCACCAGGCCCGAATCTGGTTGCCATCCCCGTGGATCTGGATCTCCTCGTCTTTAAGCGCCCGCTGGATAAACGTGCGCAGCGCCCCCTCTCCGACCTGACCCGGACCGTAGATGTTGAACGGGCGCAGCGTCACCGTCGGCATGCCGAATTCCGAATGGTACGCCTTGGCCAGATGCTCGCCGGCCAGCTTGCTGACGGCATAGGTCCAGCGGGCCTCGCCCACGGCCCCGATGTGGGTCTGCTGTCCCTCCTCCGCGCGGAATGCAGCCGTGCCGAACACCTCGCTGGTCGAGAAATCCACCAGCCGCTGCAAGTCCTTCAGGCCCCGCGCCGCCTCGAGCACGTTGGCTGTGCCCACCATGTTGACCCGCATGGTCTCCGTCGGGCGCTTGATCACCGTGTCGATTCCGGCGATCGCCGCGCAATGGATCACGATCTGCGCCCCGGCCATGGCCCGGGCCAGCCCGGCCGAGTCCAGCACGTCGCCCTTCACGATGGTCAGGTGCGGATGGCCGGCATAGGGCTTCCCGCTGAGGGAGTCGCGCCGGAAGTCGTCGTAGACCGTGATCGGATTGCGGTCGATCAGCCGGCCGATCAGGGTGGAGCCGATGAACCCGGCCCCGCCCGTGATGAAAATGCGGCGGTTTTCCACGCTTTGCTTCATATCACTCCTTGCGTCGTGGCGGCTTGCATGCTGGCCCGTACTCTAGCGCACCAGCGGCGGGGCAACAACCGTTTTGATGGAGACCGCCTCAGCGGCCGGCGGCGCCAACGGTTTTCGCCATCCGCCAGTCGTCCATCACGAACCCGCCGCCGATGTCGGTCACCACAGGGTCGGTCTTGCGAAAGCCCATCCGTTCATAGAACGCGATCGAGCCGGCGTTGTGCTTGTTGACGGTCAGCCACAGCTCGCGGCCGCCGAGCTCCGCGGCGCGTTGCTCGGCGAAGGCCGCCAGGGCGCGCCCCAGTCCCGCGCCGCGGCGGTCCGCCCGCACGTAGATCTTGCTGAGCAGAACGCGGTTCTTCTCCCGGTCCGGCACCAGCGCCAGATAGCCCGCGCCCGGCGCCTGGTAGTACTCGTAGCCCTCCGCCGCGATCTGCCGCGCAATGGCCTCGGCGCTCTGGAATTTCTCCAGCATGTATTCCACCTGCGCCGCGCCGATGAGGGGGGTGTAATGCGCCGTCCAGATCTCCCGCGCCAGCGCCGCCACCGCCGCGATCTGCTCCGGGTGCTCGACCCGCTCCAGTTTCATGACCCCGCCTATAGCCCCGGCGCGCCCCCCCTGGCAATCTCAATTCGTTGCCTGGCAGCGGCGGCGGCGAGTTTCTAACCACATCTTAATTATCCTTCCGCCCCGCCAACCGCTATCCTTCCGGTCAAGCTAAAGTAGCATCTGCGCTGGACTGAAGGAGGTTCCGATGAAATTCTTCCGACTGCTTCCGGTTGTCGCCTGGGGTCTGGCAACGGCCGCATCCGCCGCCGAGCTCTTGTGGAACGGCTTCGACACCTGTGCGCCGGGTTCCATCGCCGGCCAGCCCGGCTGGTCCCGCGCCCCTTGGGTCAATACCCGGACCGCGCAGGTGTCCGCCGCCCGGGCCTACTCCTCCAGCAATTCCCTGGAACTGCCTCTGCATGCCGACGGCTCCTCGGCGGCCTATACCAATTTCCAGGCCGTCTATCTTCCCGCCAGCAACCACCCCGTCATCCGCTGCTCCGCCATGCTCTACAACCGCGACACCAACGCCGTCTTCCAAATCGGCCTGCGCGATTCCGCCTCCGGCCGCTTCCTCGCGTTCCAGCCTCTCGCCGGCCAGGGCACCCTGGGTTTTGTCAACCCCGCCCCGGTGGCGGTGCCGTTCGTCACCAACCGCTTCGCCAACGTCACGTTCCACTACAACCGCAGCAACAACCACTACCGTCTCGATTGCGACGCCACCAACCGCCTCCCGTGGACCACCAACACCGACAGCGCCGTGGTCGTGACCCAGTTCAACCAGTTCGCCGCCCTGCGCCTGACCAATGCGGCCGGAACCACGGGCGACCTGTTCCTGGACGACGTGCGCGTCGAAACCTTCCCGCCGCATGTCTGGGCCTGGTGGCGCTGCACCCCCCTCCCCGTCCCCCGCCTGGTCGAGCAGCTGGGCGCCTTCCCGCCGGCCGCGCGCTACGACGGCGGCGACCACGCCCGCGCCGGCTCTTCCGATCCCGTCTGGGACGGCACCCACGACTTCCACAACGAAGGCGCCACCCGCTATCTGTTCTCCGACCCCGTCCACTGTGAAATCACCACGCCCGTCACCAGCAACTGGACCGTCGAAGCCGTTTTTGACATGGCCACCAGCGAGTTCAACAATGTCACCTTCATGGCCTGGGGCTACAGCAACGGGTTCGCCTCCAACGGCGCCTACATCGCCTTCGGCTACAACCATGACTGGCGGTCCTTCTACTACAATGCCCGCGACGCCCAGCAACCCGACGCCACCCACGACTGGTCGCCCATCGGCGAATTCTCCCCCGACGGCCGCTGGCACCACGTGGCGTTCGTCAAGACCAACGGCGACCTGCGGCTCTATTTCGATTACCAGTGGATCACCACCCACACGCTGTCCGCCGCCGGCGATGGCTCCTACGCGTTCGACCCGCTCTCCCGCGCAACCGTTGGCCAGTCCCTGAACTTCGGCAACGCCTGCGGCCCGGACACCCGGATCGATGAAGTCCGCGTGTCGGGCAAGGCCCTCGGCCTGTCCGAATTCCTCCAGCCCGGCCCGCCCATGATTGTGGACATCCGCAACGCCGCCACCGAAAACCCCTGGCAACTGACCATGAAGGGCATCCTCAACCACACCTACCGCATCGAAACCAGCCCCCGCCTCGGCCCCGGCGCCGACTGGCAACCCGGCAGCGGCTTCGTCGTGGAAAACACCTTCACCTTCCTCGATGTTTCCTCGGCCGCCCGGACCAACTTTGTCCGCATCGTCCGCGAAAACTAGGGCGGACCGAAAACCGGCCCCGCCGTTTCCCGGATTTCACTTATGGTAAAAGAGGATGTTGCGGTTTTCCATGCCATGGAATCCGGCCGCCGCCCCGGCCCGGAAAGAATATCCGCCCGGCCCCTTCCGGGACCGGGCGGACAGACCGGCTCAACGCCGCGGCTAGAAGTCGAAGCGCGCGCCGAGACTGAAAATCACATCATCGATGTGCGCAATCTCGCCGTAGAACGAAATCTGCTCGTTGAGCGCGAAGACCGCGCCGCCGGCGATGGCCAGGTCGGTCTCGTCGTCGTCGAAATCGCCCATGCCGTCGGTGTCATATTCATACTTGCTGAAATTGAGGCCGAGGAAACCGTAGGGCGTGAACATCTCGATCTTCTTGCTGGCGAGCACGCCGCCGTTGAGCGTTGTCCAGGTCACATCCCCGCCATCACCGCTGGCCGAGGCCATGCCCAGCGTGCCGCGCACGCCCAGGTCCACCGGCAGGTCCACCGGCAGGGTGAACAGGCCGCCGCCTTGCACCGCCCAGCCCAGATCGGCCCCGGGGATGTCGAAATCAATCGCGCCCAGGTCGCCGAACAGGGACAGGCCCTCCATCGGCGCAAACGTGCCGCGCCCGCCATAGACGTTGGCATCGTCGCTGATGACGATCCCGCCCGAGGCCCGGAACGCGCCCGCCGCCAGGGGATCCGCCCCGCCGGCAATCGGCAAGCCGCCCAACTGAGCCAGGGCCGGCCCCGCCACCATCGCCACCGCCAGAATCAGTAACCGCTTTCTCATCCTTCTTCTCCTTGGTTGGTTTCTCGATTTTTTTCCGCCGGCATGCGGAAAAGCTTCCCACTACTTTGATGATGGAGACGGCCGGCCGGGGTGTCAAACCCAAATCCGCACCGGGGCCGAAAACAAAACGCCCGCCCCGGAAGCCGGGACGGGCGCTCGGGACAATGCCGGAACGCGCTTAGAAGTTCCAGCCCGCCCCCAGGCCGAAGCACACATTGTCCAGGACATCGCCCATGACGAATCCAACCTCGCCGTAGAACGACAGCCGCTCATTCGCCGCATACAGCACGCCGCCGGCCAGCGCCGGATCGACTTCGTCATCGGTCTTCGTGCCGTTGCGCTCGATGTCGACGCTGAGATAGTCGATGCCGACGAACCCGTAGGGCGTCCACTGGGTAAAGGTCTTGCTGACCACGACGCCCCCGTTGAGGTTCAGCGCCGTATACTCAGCGAAGCGATCCTCCAGCGAGGCGTGTCCGACAACGCCGCGCAAGGCCAAATCCACCGGCCAATCCAGCGGCAGGGTGTATTGCGCCCCGCCCTGGAACGCCAAGCCCATGTCCCCGGCATCCGGATCCATGGCGCCGCCTTCGCCAAACAGCGCCAGGCCCTTGGTCGGCGCAAACGTCACGCGCCCGCCATAAATATTGATATCGTTTTCGTTCACCGCATTCCCGATGATCCCGCCACCCGAAATCCGCCAGGAACCGGCTTCCGGCGCGGCCGCGCCGCCCGCCACCGGCAAACCCGCAAACTGCGCCATGGCCGGAACGGCCACCGCCATCACGGCAACTATCGTAAACATTTTTTTCATTCTCATCTCTCCTATGTGACTTGTGTTCTTTTAGTTATATCTGAATTCCACCTTGGGCCCTCCCCCGGTTCCAATCAAAGGCCGCGCAGTCTGGAGAAATCAGGCCCCTTTGTCAACCCCGGCCGACACCGGCCGACACCCCTGCCGACACCCCGGCCGAATTAATACGTTGTAATAGGCTGTAAGGCTTTAGGATGCGTTTCAATCCGCGCCTGCCACCCCCCTTGGAAAAGGCGTCTGGCTAGAGCCTTTTCAGCTTTATTGTAGAGCCGCACCCGCTGGGCGCGGGGCTGTTCTGGCCATGTCCGGCCCCAGCGGGACCGGCTACAGGGAAATAGAATCCACCCTATTCTTCAAGATTGAGCAGGCGCACGGCCCCGGTCCGGCGGATTTGCTGGAAGCACCCGCCTTCCTGGATTACGCGGACCACGGGCCCCGGATCCGTGACGCGCGTGCCGCACACGGCGCTAAAGCCCAGGGCCAGCGTTTCCCGGCACAGCGGCGCGGAGGGCCCCACCAGCATTTTCCAGGCGTCCGGACGGGCGGCCTGCAGGATGCCGTCGAGCGTCCGGTTCAGCAGCGCGGAGGCGGTTATGCACAGGATATCGCAGGCCGCCAGCCGGGCGGCCCGCGCCGCCGTCAACGCCAGGCCGGTCTCCGGATCCTTCTCGAACACCTCCAGGCGCGCGGCCGCCTGCCGCAACTGGGGAATGAAGGGCAACCACCCGACCACCCCCACGGTGCGGCCCGCACCCTTTTCGGCCGCCAGCTCTCCCGCGTTGCGGGCGGTGATCCGCCCTTCCGGCTCCGGCAAAAGCGCATTCAGCGCCGCCAGGCCCACGCTGCGCTCGAGCGGAAAGTCCGAAAGCACGCATTCCGCCAATTCGCGGCCGGCCAGCGCGGTCAGCCGGCCCGCCCCGGCCAGATGCTGGGCATGCTCCCCGTGCGTCGGCCCCGCCTCCAGCAGCGTCGTAGCCAGGCCGGTGGTCCGCCCGGCCTGCACCGCCGTCCAATACGGCCCGATCCAGACCCCCTGCACGGGCGCGGACTCCCCCGGCAGGCGCGCCAGCAGTTGTTCGAGAAAACCCACCCCCGGCTCCTCAAAATCCGTTCATGAGGATGACGGATTCCTGCTTGGGCACCTTGAGCTTGCCCTTCCAGCCGGCGGGCCATTCGGGCGGGGCCTGGCCGGCGGGCCAGTCGCGGGGCGCCAGGCCCTCGCGGTTGATCTCCCGGCCGTTGCCGATCATCCGCCAGGCGCTGTCGCCGCGCAGCTCCACCTCGAAGGCGGCGTCGCGGTCGTCGGCGTTGAGCAGCACCGCGAAGCCGCGGCCCGCGTGCAGGCGCGGCACGTTGACGATGTAACCCATCAGCCGGGGATTCTCGGGCAGGAGCCAGCGGTAGTAGTTCTGCGGCGGACGCTGCGCCACGCGGAACGCCGCCCCTTCTTCGCTCAGGCGCAGCCGGATCAGCCCCGCGTAGTAGTCCAGCGCCTGCCGCGCCAGCGGCCGGTCGCGATCGGTCCAACGCACCGCGTTCACCGCGTCGCCGCGGTTGTAGGTGTTCTTGATGCCCCATTTGCTGCGCAGGAATTCCTGCCCTTCGTACAACATCGCCTTGCCCAGCGACGTGAAGAGGATCGTCGCCGCCAGCCGGTTGCGCGCGACGTCGCGGTCGTTCAGCACCCGCCCGTCCTGGCCGGGATTGGAGGTGAGCTCGTCCATGTAGGCCATGTCGTCGTGGCTCTCCAGGTAGTTCACCGGCTGCAGCGGATTCAGCGCCCAGGTGTTCACCGACCCGAACACGCCGTCCCGCAGCCATTCGCGGCTGCCCGCGCCGCGCACGAAGTCCTTGGCCGCGTAGCGGAAATCGTTGTTCCACGCCGACCAGCCCGTGCCGCGCAGCTGATACTTGTTCTCCCCGCGCCCCGGGCTCCACGGCTCCGAGATCAGAATGGCCTTGGGATTGAGCGCCCGCGCCGTGTCGCGAATCGCCAGCATCGTCTCCATGTCGATCAGCTCGGCCAGGTCCAGGCGGAACCCGTCCACGTGGAATTCCTCCATGAAGTAGCGGATGTTGTCGAGGATCAGCCGGCGCATCATCGGCAGCTCGGTCTTGATGTCGTTGCCGCAGGCGCTGTGGTTGGAGAAGCTCAGATCCGGGTTCAGCCGGAAATACGCTTTTTTGTCGATCAGCGCGAAGACGTTGGGCCCGCCCACGTGGTTGTAGACCATGTCCAACACGACGGCGAAGCCCTGGCGGTGCAGGTCGTTCACCAGCTGCTTGAACTCGTAGTAGGCCGAACCCTTTTCCGGCGCGAGGGCGTAGGACGATTCCGGCGCGAAGTAGTAGACCGTCGAATAGCCCCAGTTGTAGGGATCGGAGCTCTCCGAAAATTCACTGGTGGGCAGCAGCTCGATCGTGTTCACGCCCAGGGCCTTCAAATGGTCCAGCCCCGTGCCCTTGCCTTTCGTGCCCAGGAAGCCCGCGAATTTCCCGCGCTTGGCGGCCGGGGCCCCCGACGAGGGATGCACCGTCATGCCGCGCACGTGGCATTCGTAGATGACCACGTCCTGCGGATCGGGCGGCCGCCACTTCTGGTCCGTCCAGCCCTTGAACCACTGGTTGGTCGCCGCGGGATCGCTCACGATCGTCAGCCCGTCGGCACCGGCCGCCGCCCGCCCGTAGGGATCGCCCACCACCGCGAAGGGATCGAACGCCTCCCCGTCGCCCGGCGGGCCGTCCACCCGGAATCCGTAGTAGCGGCCGATATCCAGCCCGCGCGTGGTGAGCTCCCAGACGCCGTCGGCCGGATCCTTCCACATCCGGTACTCCTCCGCCGGCGGGAAGCGCCGGAACTCCGGCGTCCAGGTCACCGCCATGGGCCGGTCGAAGAAGCACAGCCACACGTTGCGCGCCCGCGGCGCGAACAGCCGGTAGGTCGTCGTCCCGCGCGCGCGGTCCAGCGTCGCCCCCAGCGGCTTGTCGCTGCGGATCAGGTGGAACACCCCGTCGGGCGTGGTCTGCACCCCCAGCGGCCGGTCTGCCACCCCGTCCAGCCGCAGCGTGTAGTTCTGCGTCAGGTCCAGCGGCGTGGACGTATGGATGCGGATCTCCGCCCCGCCGCTGCGGAAGACGTCCAGCTTCAGGTTGAGGTTGCCCTTGCCGTCGGCAACCGCGTTCGGCGCATTCGCCGGCGGCACCAGCCATTCGGTGCCGTTCAGCACGAACTTGAAGATCAGTTCCTTCTCGCCCGGCGGCAGGCGCATGCCGCCCAGCTGCGCCGTGCCCTCCCAGACGCCCGCGATCGGGCTGCGCTTCAGCATCCACTTGCCGCCGCCGCCGCCCCCGTCCCAGCCGGTGAAGTTACCCGCCACCGCCACCCGGGTGTCCCGCGGCAGCTCCCGGCCGTAGACGGCCGGGTCGAAGATGAACGTCACCACCCCTTGCGACAGCAGATAGCCCGTGCGGCGCGCGTCCTCCTCCGTCGTCACCACTTCCGTCCACGCCACCGGCACCGGCGGGTCCAGCGTGGCAGTCGGCGTGATTCCCGCCGGCAGGCTCTCCTTGAAGTGCACCCGGATCATCTTGAAATCGTCCACCACCGCGCGCTGGATCATCGCCGGCGGCCGCTCGATCTCGCCGTCGAGATTAATGGGCAGGACCCGATTCGCCCCCGCCTCCCATTCCGAATTCACGATGAACTTGAACTCGTGCCGGCCCAGCCGCGCCCCCAGCGTCCGCGTGTCCAGTTCCCAGAGGTTCTCCCCGACCGGCACCAGGGCATGGCGCCCCGTCCAGGAATTCCACGTCCCCGCCACCGCCACGTTCGTGACCGGCCCATAGGCCTTGGGCTTCTTCCCGGCGGCGGGAGGGGGGAGGTTCGTCGGCGCCACCGCCGAATCGTAGCGCAGGAAAGGCGTCCGCTCGTTGCCCAGCAGCGACCGGTTCGTCGCGCTCTGCGGAACCTGCGCCCGGCCGGAACCGGCCGCCGCCAGCCACACGCCTGCAGACAACAGGCGCCAGAGAACGGACGGTTTGGTGATTGAAAGCGGCATACGCTTGAGTCAAGCGTTATCCCAGAAAAAGCCCCCCCCGTCAAAAAAAGATTGGCACCCCCAACCGGATTCGAACCGGTGTTACCAGGATGAGAACCTGGCGTCCTAGGCCTCTAGACGATGGGGGCGC
>CAYMTY010000054.1:0-17256 GCA_964393515.1 uncultured Verrucomicrobiota bacterium | reverse complement strand
ACCGGATCGAGGAGCTGATCGCCATGATCGCCCTCTACCGGCCGGGGCCGATGGCCATGATCCCCGATTTCATCGCGCGCAAGCTCGGGCGGCAGCCGATCGTCTATCCGCATCCGCTGCTGGAGGACATCCTGAAAGAGACCTACGGCATCATGGTCTACCAGGAGCAGGTGCAGCAGGCCGCGGCCCGGCTGGCCGGCTTCAGCATGGGCCAGGGCGACATCCTGCGGCGCGCCATGGGCAAGAAGAAGGCCGAGGAGATGGCCAAGCAGCGCCAAGCCTTTGTGGACGGCTGCGTGAAGCAGAAGACCTGCCCCGCGGCCAAGGCCGGTCAGATCTTCGACCAGATCGCCGAGTTCGCGTCCTACGGCTTCAACAAGTCCCACTCGGCAGCCTACGGCATCGTGACCTTCCAGACCGCCTGGCTGAAGGCGAACCACCCGGTCGAGTTCATGGCGGCGCTGCTGTCCTCGGAAATCGGCAACACGGACAAGCTGCCGGTGCTGGTGGCCGAGGCGCAGAAAATGGGCATCCCGGTCCTGCCGCCGGACGTGAACGAGAGCGGCCTGCGCTTCACCCCGGTCAAGGACGCGATCCGCTACGGCCTGGCCGGCATCAAGGGCGTCGGCGCGGGCGCCGTCGAGGCGCTCATCCGCGAGCGCGAGGCCAACGGCCCGTTCCTGGGCCTGGTGGACTTCTGCGAGCGCGTCGAGACCGGCGACGTGAACCGCAAGGCCGCCGAGGCGCTCGTCAAGTGCGGCGCGTTCGATTTTACCAAGCTGATGCGCGGACGGCTGTGCGCGGGCCTCGAGGCCGCGGCCGGCTACGCGGCGTCGCGCCGCCGGGACCGCGCCGCGGGGCAGGCTTCGCTCTTCGAGGGCCTCGGGGACGCCGCGGCCGGCGTCCACATGCGCGACGCCGACCTGCCCGCCGCCGATCCCTGGCCGCAGAAGCAGATGCTCGCCTTCGAAAAGGAGCTGATCGGCTTCTACATCTCCGGCCATCCGCTGCTGGCCTGCCGCTGGACCCTCGAGAAATACAACCAGTGCGACGCGGCCGGCTTCGCCGCCCTGCCCGAGCGCGCCCGCACCCGCATCGGGGGCCTCGTCGTCAACGCCCAGAAGCGCTTCACGAAGCCCAAGACCGAGCATGACACCCCCCGGCCGATGATGTCCTTCCGCCTCGACACCCTCGACGGCTCGCTCCCGGCCGTGGCGTTTCCCGAGGCCTATGAGCAGTACGGCGTGCTGCTCCAGCCCGATGCCGCCGTCTTGCTCTGCGGCTGCGTGCGCAAGGACAACGGCGGCGGCGGCAACACCCTTGTCGTTGAGGAGATCTATCCCATCGACGAGGTGCCGGCGCGCTTCACGCAGACCCTGAGCCTGCACGTCAACATCGGCACCTGGACCCCCGGGAAGATGCGCGAGCTCAAGGACGTCCTCCGCCGCCATCCGGGCCCGACGCCGCTGCACATCTGCCTGCTCTATCCCGACAACGCCAAGGTCCACGTGCGCGCCGCGCGCGAGCTGACCGTGCAGGTCTCCGAGGCCCTCGTGAAGGAATGCGAGAAGATCGTGGACGGCCTCTACGTCGCCGCCCGCAAGGAAGCCGGCCTCAAGCCCCCGCCCGGACCCCGCCGCTGGCGCAACGGGGGATGACGGGGCTGGACCGCCGGGATTCCGGCCGGCCTATTGCTTGTTGAAGGTCCGACCGTTGATGGTGACCTGGACCTTGCCCACCACCGTGCCGTTGCCGTTCATGGCCGCGACCGAACTCTGCAGAATCAAGGTGGTGCCCGATAGGTCCCAGGTGCCGCCAACTGACATGACACTGCCCACCTGGCCCGTCATGGTTTCCTCGCTGAAAAGCGCCTCGTCGTTGGCGGTAAGTGCGAAGCTGTACGTGACCGTATCCGCTCCGACGACCTCGCCCGGGGCGGCCCACGTGCCATACAATTCGCTCTTGGCCAGGGCCGGGGGATTGTCCGCGGGCGGAGTGTCCGCCGGCGCGGTGACTGTGATGGTGGTCGGAGCGTCGGCCTCCTCATCGTCCGAATCGCCGCACCCGGCGCCCAAGCCCACTGCGGCCACCAGCGGCAGCAACCTCAAGCATTGGATTCCATAGGATTTCATCTGCGACCTCCTTGGCGGAAATCGCCCGCGCGGCACCGGTAAAATGCCGGATCGGCGCTTGCCGTTTCGCCATGCTGATCTTGCCGGGCCGGGCCAGCCCGGGCAAGTGACGATTCCATTAATTTTTATCCGGCCGCAGCACATTATGCCGGAGCAGGATGCGGGCGATGCTTCCCGAGCAGGCCAGCCTTGCTTTGGCGCCCCGCCGGCGTTATGATCCCAAACAGTTCTGCTGGTACGGCGGGAGAAAGAGTGAAGCGGATGCGCATCTGGATGACGGGCGCGGCCCTCGGCCTGCTGGCCGTCTCCTGCGCCACCGTCCCTGTGGCGAATCCCGACCCGCTCCGCGTGGGGGTCACTCTCAACTACCAGCCGCTCATTTTCCGGCTCTGGGACATCACCGCCGGGGCCGAAAACGACTTCGCCGCCGAACTGGCCAAGGAACTCGGCCGGCCCCTGCAGCAGATCACCGTCCCTTGGGAACTGCAGCTCGACGAACTAATCGCCGGCCGCACCGACATCGTCATGTCCGGCCTCACCATCACCCCGGAGCGCAAGGCGCGCGTCGCCTTCTGCGACAGCTACATGGACAACCCCCTCATGGCCGTCGCGCGCCGCGGGGAGGCCAACCGCTATTCCAGCCTCGCCGCGATCCGGCAGATGTCCGGCACCATCGGTGTGCTGCCCGACACCACCGCCGACGCCTTCGTCCGCCAGTACTGCCCCAAGGCCACCGTCATGTCCGTCAGCTCCACCGAAGACGTCGCCTTCTACCTGCCCAACCACCGGATTGACCTCTACATCGACGACATGGCCGCCGTTGTGGATCTGGCCCTCCGCAACGAAATCCGGCTGGAACTGGTGACCTTTCCACTCGCCGCGCAGCAGATGGCCTGGGCCGTGCGCGCCGACAACGGGGAGCTGCGCCGGCTGGCGAACGCGGCCCTCGCCCGCTGGCGCGCCAACGGCGAGCTTGACCGCATTCTTAACCGCTGGATGCCCTACCGGAACACCGTCCTCGAAGACCTGCGCCGGTAGGGAAGAGCGGATTCAATATCCAATATCCACCAGGACAATATCCAATGTCCATGGGAACCGCCGGGGATCACGCCGGATCACAGCGATTGCAGAGAGGATCAGGAACCGGTTTCTCGCAAAGATCGCCAAGGCCGTAAAGTGTTAGAAGGTCGGGCGGGCTGGCCCTGTCCGCCGGGCTCCGGGATTGAGAATCCAGTCTGTCTGCATATAACGCAAATAGATACAGATGGGGAATCGGCGGTGCCTGTCCGCTGAGGGCGGATCGGTAACCGGGCCTGCTTTGAACAGTCCCGGCCTCAGCGAGGCCGGCAAATCCTTTTGTAGCTGCGCCCGCGGGGCGCGGCGGTTCGGCTTCTAATTCGTCGCCGCGAGCCGCCGTTGCACGATCAGGAACTCCGCGACGGGCTTCCCGCCGATCAGGTGCTCCTGGACGATGCGCTCGAGGACCTCGGGCGTGCAGCCGCGGTACCACGCGCCCTCGGGATAGACCACGGCGATCGGTCCGCCCTGGCAGATGCGGAAGCAGTTGGCCTTCGTCCGGTAGATGCCGCCGGTGCCCGTCAGCTTCAGCTCGTCGAGGCGCTTCTTGAGGTAGTCCCACGCGGCGAGCCCCTGCTCCTTGGTGCAGCAGTTGGGCTTCGTCTGGTCGCAGCACAGGAAGACGTGGCGGCGAATGGCGGGGACGCCGCGTTTCTCGGCAATGGCGCACAGATTTTCGCTCATGGCTTGCCTCCGGTCAGCGAACCGCCGCCAGCGCGGCCTCGTAGTTCGGTTCCTGCGCGATTTCGGGAACGAGTTCCGCGTGGAGGACCTTGTTTTGCGCGTCGAGCACGACGATCGCGCGGGCGGTCAGGCCCGCCAACGGGCCGGACACGATGCCGACCCCGTACGCCTTGGCGAAATCGGGCGAGCGGAACGTGGACAGCGCCACGACGTTTTTCAGGGAGTTGCTTTCGCAGAAGCGGCCGGCGGCGAACGGCAGATCCGCGGAAACGTTCAGCAAGACGACGCTGCCCAGCGCGGAGACGGCTTCGTTGAATTTCTTGGCGGAGGTGGCGCAGACGCCGGTGTCGAGGCTCGGCACGACGTTGAGGATCTTCTTCTTGCCCGCGAAATCCTTCAGCGCGACGTCGGCCAGATCCGTCTTCG
Source organism: uncultured Verrucomicrobiota bacterium (assembly GCA_964393515.1). Lineage (GTDB taxonomy): Bacteria > Verrucomicrobiota > Kiritimatiellia > CAIQIC01 > Lenti-01 > Lenti-01. Next base: position 12,937 of record CAYMTY010000054.1, on the reverse strand, counting down.
TCAGCTTGAAGTCGGGCGCGACCGCGCCGGGGGCCGGCAACTCGCCGGACGTGTGGATGGGATGGCCCTTCAATTGGATCGTCGCCATGTCGTGTCCTCCGGGTGATTTCCGGAGAAATATACGCGCGAAACGCGCCACGTCAAAATATCGAGCCCGGCCGCGGCCCGGTTCAAACGATCGCATCGCCGCAATACTTTTTCCGGCGGCAGGCGTCGCAAGGTGCGCCCATCCAGACGGCGTCGAACTGGGCGATGGCGGCGGCGACGAGTTCGGGATCGTTGGTCCAGATGCCGGCTTCGAAGTTGCGCCGGCCGTCGCTTTTCATGCCCATGCCGGCGCCGGTGAGGTTGGCGGAGCCGATATATGCCTCGCGGAGGTCGAAGATCAGCAGCTTGAAATGTACGCGCGGGCACAGGACGCGTTCGAGGCCCTTCACGAGCGCGGGGTAGCGGTCGAAATCCCGGCGGAAATTGGGGCCGGGCTCCTTGGCGTGGATCAGGCGGACGTTCATGCCGCGCTTGATCAGGTCGGCGATTTCGCCGAGGAAGGGCCGGGCGGTCTTGCCGCGCATCACGAACACGTCCTTGAGGTCCGACGTGCCGATCCACAGCGTCTTTTCCACCTCGCGCGCGCGCAGGAGCACATCGGCGTAATGCGCCTCGTCGCGGATGTAGCGGTGGAAAATGGGGGGCTGGGCGGTTGGCATGCAAAAATTATCTCACGAGGGCCGGACAGGCTCAATCTCCAAAACCCATTATCACAAGAGGCGCAAGGGTCGCAAAGGATGCGCAAATGGCGAAAGATATTGAATGGAGAACAACTCAGCGGCTGCAAACGGCTCAGTTGTTAGCGCCGTTTGCGTTGAAAGTCAGCGCTCACCGGCGGCTCGCCTTGTGCGCCGTACGGTGGGACGCATTCTTGAATAATATGATTAATCAGGCTTAATTAAAGTAATTAGTTTGTTAGATAAGTATCGATAAAACAAGGCGTCGTGCTGTCCGGGAATAGAATGGATTTCAGGCCTGAGCCATTGTCCTTTGGGAAAAGGTCGCTCAGATGTGTCTGGCAAGGCAACCAAATATTTAAACCCGGCTTTTTGCATTAACATATGAATAGAGTTGGTGTCATTCCATTCGGGATTCATCTCGCAGATCAAATATTGGATTCTTTCCAGATTTAGACCTTGCAAAACACTTAATTCAAGGCCTTCTACATCGATTTTCACTAGGGAGATTGTTTCTCCTTTTTTTAAAAGAGGCAGTATGTCGGCCCTCGTTAACATGGCTGGCTGGCCGTGTCTATCTGCTTCACGCCCTCTAAAATTTGCATTTCCATAATTTGTTTGTGATGGTGCCGCCATTCGAGAAATATCCCCATGTTCAGAAAGTGCTAAGCTTAAAACGCAGGTGTTTGAAATGTTGTTGCGTCGAAGATTGCCAAGCAAATATTCAAGATTATGAAAATCGGGCTCAAAAGCAATAACCCGGCCATCACATCCAGCCGATAGACTCATTATTAGTGTATGAAAACCGATGTTGGCGCCGACGTCGAAACATATGCTCCCAGGCGAAACACAGGCTTGAATTGTCTTTCCGATAAATGGTTCCCATGTTTTCTCAACAATTATATGATGCCCGATATAATCAAGAACGTCGCACAGTATGTCAAAACCATAGGGTGTTCTGATAACCGTGCTGGATACCATGTCTTGTGTCCAAGACGGAAAGTTGTGACGCCAATCTGGAAGGCGAAGTATGACCCCGCCAGTCTTAGAAAGATGATTGAAACAATTTACTATTTGGGCAACCGGGTAGGCGACTTTTCTTTTCCAATCTATTTTCATGTCGGTCATATTCTTATATCAATGATTCTGTGTTCAACAGTATTTATTCTGCGAATCCAGCGAGCCAAATATCTACATCCTTTTGCATCGAGACAAGGGTAAACTTCGCGAGAGAAGCGGTCAATTAGGAATCCAAGGGGAACCATCATTGAGAGGTTGCAGCGCGGTCGTGTTGAGCGCAGGCGCGCAGCGCCGGAGTCGAAACATCTCGGCTACGCGCAGTTTCCAATGCAATGGACATAGCCGAGATCCCTCGACAAGCTCGGGATGACAGATGGTCCGGTCGCCGCGCGCGACGACCGGACCTGCCGTAACTTGGCGGACTTGGCGTGCTTGGCGAGAGAAGGCTCTCAAGCCCGGTCGAGGCCTTGGCGCAGGTCGCGGATCTTGGCGACCATGCGCGCGGGGAGGTCGCCGGCGGTCGGCGCTTGGCCGATGACGTTGACGAGGGTGGAACCGACGATGACGCCATCGGCCATCGGCGCGAGTTTGGCGGCGTCGGCGCCGTTGCGGATGCCGAAGCCGAGGCAGACCGGCAGGGGGCTGACGGCCTTGACCTCGGCGGCGTGGCGGGCGATGGCGTCGTAGTCGAGGCCGCCTCCGCCGGTGGTGCCGGCCTTGGTGATCAGATAGAGGAAGCCGCCGGTTTCCTGCGCGATTTTTTGCACGCGGTCGGAACGCGTGGTGGGGGCGACAAGGAAGACGATCTGGATGTCGGTGCCTTGGAGGGCGGTCTTCAACGGGCCAGCCTCTTCCGGCGGCAGGTCCACGACGAGCAGGCCGTCGACGCCGGCTTTTTCCGCGGCCTTGGCGAGGCGCTCGAGGCCGTATTTGAAGAGAGGGTTGTAGTAGCCGAACAACATGATGGGGATGTCGGATTCGGCGCGCAGGCGCGCGGCCATTTCCAGGGTCTTGGTCAGCGTCATGCCGGCCTGGAGCGCGCGGACGGAGGCCTCCTGGATGACGGGGCCGTCGGCGGTGGGATCGGAGAACGGCACGCCGAGTTCGAGGACATCGAGGCCGGCGGTGCAGGCGGCGCGCAAGATCTCGAAACTCGTCTCCGGGTTCGGATCGCCCGCGGTGAGATACCCGATGAGGGCCTTGCGTTTGGCGGCGACGAGTTTTTGGAAGGTGGTCGTAATTCTATTCATGATCGAGATCCCGAGAAGGATGTTCGCCACAGAGGGCACAGAGGGGCACAGAGAAAAACAGATCATTTACCTCTGTGAAACTCTGTGTTCTCTGTGGTGAAGGAGGCTGTTCGGATCGTAAAGTTTTCCACGGTGTGGAAAAAAGTTTTCCATAGCGTGGAAAAATTCCGGAAAAGTTTTCCGTACTGTGGAAAAACCGCTTTGGGTAGGGCGAACCGTCCCGGTGAGCCGAAATCCCGGCACGGCGGGGACGCCTCACCCTACCGGATGCGGAATGGGGCGTGGGGTTCATTCTTTCCTGACCTCTGGCCTCGGCCAACGGTCCTGTAAAATGTGGTTTCGGGTAGTGCAAGTGGATGCCTTTTGGTTTGGCAGGAACTGTGGTGAAAAACGGGGGGTCTGGCAATCCGGAAGTCATGGCCAATATTTCCCGCCAACGCCAATATTTCCATTCGCGATTTGGCTTGCCGGGGAAGGGGGGGATATAGCAAAATCAAGACCAGATCTAAGGCTTATGCCAAGCAAGAGGGCTAAAAAGGGGTCAGTCCCGTAATATAGTATTCTTGCCTTGACTCATTCCCACCCTTTGCGGGAAGGTGGCGGCGTTATGCCAAGGAAACCGCGAGTTGAGTTTGCCGGGGCGGTGTATCACGTGATGTGCCGGGGAAGCGGCGGGCAGGCGATCTATCTGGACGATGCAGATCAGCGGAGCCATCTGGATACGCTGGGAGAAGCCTGCGAACGCTGCGGATGGAGGGTGCATGCGTACGTGCTGATGCGCAACCACTATCACTTGCTGCTGGAAACGCCGGAGCCCAATCTGGTCGTGGGCATGAAGTGGCTGCAGGGCACCTATACCCAACGCTTCAATGCTCGACATCGTCGCTGGGGTCATCTGTTCCAGGGACGCTACAAGGCCATTCCCGTATCTGCAGATGAATCTGGCTATTGGGAAGCCGTGTCGAGCTATATCCACCTCAATCCGGTACGCGCCGGGTTGCTGGGTTCCAAGGGGGCTGATCTGGCGGCCTATCGCTGGAGCAGTTATCCGGGCTATCTTCATCCCGCCAAACGGTCGCCGTGGGTCTGCGTACGCCGTGTGCTGAGTGCGTTGCATTTGGCCGACAGCGCATCGGGCCGCAATGGCTACCGGCAATACATGAAGAAGCGAGTGGCAGAAATACGGCAATCCAAGGAAGTTGATGCTCCCGAGACGTGGGCGGAGATTCGCCGGGGGTGGTGTTTGGGGAACCAGGAGTTCCGCGATCAACTGGAAACGCTGATCGATGAGCGAGTGGACCATGCAAAGCGTTCCTCCTATTCGGGGGCGGAAATGGATCGGCACGACGAGAGGGCGGCAGAGGTATGGCTCCAAGCCGGGCTAGACGCCTTGGGATTGGATGAGGCGGTTGTGCTTTCTGGCCGGAAGGGGAGCACGGAGAAATGCCTGTTGGCCTGGCTGATCCGCCGGCGCACACACGTGCCCAATGCCTGGATCGCTCAGCGCCTGAAAATGGGGCGCGCGGATTGCCTGAGCCGCTATCCCCGGTTTGTTGAAGAAGCCCGAGATAGCCAATTGATAAAAATACGAGAACGGCTAGAAAAAATTACTATATTACGGGACTGACCCCTATGCCCGCCACGCAAGGTGGCGGGGGTCGGAGAAAAATTTTCCATGGCGTGGAAAACCGGGTTTGGGTAGGGCGAACCGTCCCGGTGAGCCGAAATTCCGGCTCGGCGGGGACGCCTCGCCCTACCGGATGCGGAATGGGAGGTGGGGTTCATTCTTTCCTGGCCTCTGAACCCTGACCTCTGGCCTCGGCCAACGTCCTCAGCACGTGGTCGAGGTCCTTGTCGCCGCGGCCGGAGAGGTTGACGAGGACGTTCTGCTCCGGCGGGCGCTTGGGGGCTTCGCGCATGGCGACGGCCAGCGCGTGGGAGCTTTCGAGGGCGGGGATGATGCCTTCGTATTTGCAAAGCGCCTGGAACGCGACCAGCGCGTCGCGGTCGGTGACGCCTTCGTAGCGCACGCGCTTCAAATCGTGCAGCAGGGCGTGTTCGGGGCCGACGCCGGGGTAGTCGAGGCCGGCGGAGATGGACCAGGCTTCGTGGATCTGGCCTTCGTCGGACTGGAGCAGGTAGGTCAGGGCGCCGTGGAGTTCGCCGGGCGAGCCGCCGCAGAGCGAGGCCGCATGGCGGGACGTGTCGAGGCCGTCGCCCGCGGCTTCGGCGCCGATCATCTCGCACGGGTCGTCGAGGAAGGGATAGAACAGCCCCATGGCGTTGGAGCCGCCGCCGACGCAGGCGACGAGCAGGTCGGGGAGCTGGCCGATTTTCTCGAGGATCTGCGCGCGGGCTTCGTCGCCGATGACGCGCTGGAAGTCGCGGACCATCTCGGGGTAGGGGTGCGGGCCGGAGACGGTGCCGATGACGTAAAACGTGTCCGCGCTGGTGCCGGACCAGTAGCGGAGCGCCTCGTTCATGGCGTCCTTGAGCGTGGAGGTGCCGGAGGTGACGGGAACAACCTGTGCACCGAGGAGTTCCATGCGGCGGACGTTCGGGGCCTGGCGGCGGATGTCCTCCGCGCCCATGAAGACCTTGCAGTCGAAGCCGAAGCGGGCGGCGATCGTGGCGGTGGCGACGCCGTGCTGGCCCGCGCCGGTCTCGGCGATGACGCGCTTCTTGCCCATGCGGCGGGCGAGGAGACCCTGGCCGACGACGTTGTTGATCTTGTGCGCGCCGGTATGGGTGCAGTCCTCGCGCTTGAGCCAAATCTTCGCACCGCCGATGTGGGCGGAAAGGCGCTCGGCGCAGTCGAGCGGCGTGGGCCGGCCGGCGTAGTCGCGCAGCATGGCGCGGAACTCGGCCAGGAAGGCGGGGTCGGTTTTCGCCGCCTTCCACGCGGCCTCGACGTCGAGCAGGGCGGACATCAGGGTTTCGCCGACGAAGCGGCCGCCGTAGGGGCCGAAATGGCCGGTGGCGTCGGGGTATTGGCCAATCAGTGGGGTTGTGGGGGTTGGAGTCATGGGATAGCGGGTGTGGGTTGTGGGTGGTGGGTAGGTAGGGGGCTTGCGAGAGAGGATTTTTTTTGGATTTGGGCGGCGCGGAAACCAACCGGCATCTTTTCCGCGTGGGCGCTCCGAGGCCGACCACTCGCGGACACGAGTCCTGCTCGGGTCGTCCGCGAAGCGCCCCCATCGGAATATCTACCGGTTATTTCCGCGCAGCAGCCCCGCCCAAATGCAAAAGAAATCCTCTGCATCCATCCGGCATATGCCGGACGGACAGCGGACAGGCGACCGTGAGATCCCGCCAAACCCCGAAAGAAATCCTCTGCATCCATCCGGCGGCTGCCGGACGGACGGTGGCCAGATTTATTCACAGCATGGAAAACCGGATTTGGGTAGGGCGAACCGTCTCGGTGAGCCGAGATCCCGGCTCGGCGGGGACGCCTCGCCCTACCTTCCAGCCGGGGCTTCAAGTGGCCTCTGGTCGCTGTTTCCTGTGGCTTCATTCTGACTACTGATTCCTGTCTCCTGACTCCCGCCGCATGAGCTTGCTCAGGCGGCCATGCGCCTCGCGCAGGAGAGATTCGGTAGTGGGCCAGTCGATGCAGGCGTCGGTGACGGACTGGCGGGGGTTGAGCTTGGCGGCCAGCGGCTGGGCGCCGCCTTCGAGGTTGCTTTCGAGCATAAAGCCGCGGAGGGCGCGCTGGCCGGCTTCGAGCTGGGCCAGGACGTCCTGCAGGACAAGGCCCTGGCGGGCGGGGTCCTTTCCGGAATTGCCGTGGGAGCAGTCGACGACGATGCTCTGCGGCAAGCGGGCGGTGCGCAGCGCGGCCACGCAGGCGGCCACGGAGGCGGCGTCATAGTTGGGCTGCTTGCCGCCGCGGAGGACGACGTGGGGGTAGGCGTTGCCGGTGGTGGAGAAGACGGCGGGCAGGCCGTCCTCGGTGACCCCGAGAAAGTGGTGCGGGCCCATGGCGGAACGCACGCCGTTGATGGCGGCGTCGAGCGAGCCGTCGGTGCCGTTCTTGAAGCCGATCGGCGTCGATATGCCGCTGGCGATTTCGCGGTGGGTCTGGGCCTCGGCAGTGCGCGCGCCGATGACGTTCCACGAGACGAGATCGCCGATGTACTGCGGCATGAGGACGTCGAGCAGCTCCGTGCCGGCGGGCAGGCCCAGCTCGGCCACGCGAAACAGGAAATGGCGGGCCATGCGGATGCCTTCCTCGATGTGGAAGGTGTCGTTCATGTAGGGGTCGTTGATGAGCCCCTTCCAGCCGACGGACGAGCGCGGCTTCTCGAAGTAGACGCGCATGACGACGAAAAGGGTGTCGGCGATTTCGGCGGCGAGTTTCTGGAGCTTGCAGGCGTATTCTTCGGCGGCGTCGAGGTTGTGGATCGAGCAGGGGCCGACGACGGCGAACAGGCGCGGATCGTCGCCATCCAGGATGTGCTCGAGGGTCTCGCGGCCCTTGGCGACGGTGGCGATGGCGGCGGTGGAAAGGGGGATGGCGGCCTTCATCTCCCGCGGGGTGGCGAGGGGGATGACGGACTCGATATTGATGTTTTCGAGGCGGGGGTGGCTCATGGTCTATTTCCAGGCAAAGGCCCGGGGTGGCACCCGCAGGGCGGTAGCCGACTGCATCAGGGCCCGGACGGCGGCCGGATCCTTGACGCCGGGGGCCAGTTCGACGCCGGAGCTGATGTCGAAGCCCGCCGCGCGGCTTTCGCGGGCGACCTGGGCGAGGTTCTGGGGGTTGAGGCCGCCGGCGATGGCGAAGCGGCGGACCTGCGCGAGCGGGGCGGCCTGGCTCCAGTTCCAGACGGTGCCGGTGCCGCCGGGGAGCGCGCCGCGGCCGCACTCGACCAGGATGCCGACCTGGGGTGGCAGGGCGCGCGCGGCGGCCAGCAGCGGCGGCCCGGTCCGCTTGATCGCCTGCACGACGTGAAAACCCTCGCGGAGGATGGCTTCGATCTTGTCCACAGTCTCCTCGCCGTGCATCTGCACGGTGTCGAGCCCGGCCTGGCGGGCGGTCTTGAGCATGGTTTCCACGGTTTCGTTGACGAAGATGCCCACGCGGGCGAGCTCCCGCGGCAGGCCCTTGAAAATGGCTTGGGCCTGGAAGCCGGTGACGTTGCGCGGGCTTTTGGGATAGAAGACCACGCCCAGGGCGCCGGCCCCGGCCTCGGCGCAGAAGAGCGCGTCTTCCCGCCGGGTGATGCCGCAGATCTTGAGGAAGGGGAGGAACATAACACCGGAATTCAGAATTCAGAATTCAGAATGGGGGGCACGGGAAGCGAAGTCCATTGTTTCAAAAGCGCGGCGGGTTCGGGGGCCTGGACGAGGGCGGCGCCGACGAGGAACCGGCGGATGCCGGCGGCGAAGGAATTTTGGATGTCGTCCGCGCCGTGGATGCCGCTGGCGGCGACGACGGCGGATCCGCGCGGCAGGCGGGCGGCGAGGCGTGCGGCGCGGTCCACGTCGGTATGGAAGTTCTGCAGGTCGCGGTTGTTGATGCCGACGACGGGGACAGGGAGGCCGGCGAGGCGCGCGGCGTCCGCCTCGTCGTGGATTTCGACCAAAGTTTCAAGGCCGACGCCGTGGGCCAGGGCGAGGAGGGAGGCCAGCTGTTCGTCGTCGAGGATGCGCACGATGAGCAGCATGGCGTCGGCGCCCATGGCGGCGGTCTCGTAGACCTGGTAGGGCTCGAAGATGAAGTCCTTGCGCAGGACGGGCAGTTCGACGACCTCGCGCGCGCGCTTGAGGTCCTTGGCGGAGCCCTTGAAAAAGGCCGGTTCGGTCAGGACAGAGAGGGCGGCGCCGCCGCCGGCCTCGTAGGCCGCGGCCAGGTCGCCGGGGTGCAGGTTGGGGCGGATGTCGCCCAGCGAGGGCGAGGCGCGCTTGATTTCGGCGATGACGCGGACCCCGGGACGGGCGAGGGACTCGGCGAAACCGCGGAAATCCTCGCGCTTGGCGGCGAGGCGCTCCACCTCGGCCTGCGGCTTGATGGCGCGCGCGGCGGCGAGCTCTGCGCGCTTGGCGGCCAGGATTTGATCGAGAAAGGACATGAGGGAAAAGTATTCAGGAGTCAGAATTCAGGATTCAGAATGAGAGGCTCTGGAAAGCGGTTGGTTTATTCATTTCTCGTGATTTCGGTTGATGTCCCATTCTGAATCCTGACTCCTGAATTCTGGATACTGGTTTTTTCTCAGGTCTTGGAGAATGCCACCAGTTTCTCCAGTTTGTCGAGCGCGGCGCCGGAATCGAGGGCCGCGGCGGATTTCTCTATTCCCGCGGCGAGGTCGGCGCAGCGGTTGGCGGAAAGGAGGGAGGCGGCGGCGTTGAGCAGGACGATGTTGCGCTTGGGGCCGGTGATCTTGCCTTCCAGGATGCCGCGGGTGATGGCGGCGTTGTCGGCGGGCATGCCGCCGGCGAGTTCGGCGAGGGTGCAGGTTTCGCCGAAGAAGGGAACGGGGTCGATGTCGTAGGTCTTGACCCGGCCGTCCTTGAGCTCCGAGCAGCGGGTGGTGGCGGTGAGGGTGATTTCGTCCATGCCGTCGTGGCCGTGGACGACGAGCACGCGGCGGGAACCGAGCCTCTGGAGGACGGCGGCGAAGGTTTCGGTCAGCTCGGGGGCGAAGACGCCGAGGAGCTGGCAGGGGGCGCCCGCGGGGTTGGTGAGGGGCCCGAGGAGGTTGAAGAGCGTGCGCACGCCCAGCTGTTTGCGGACGGGCCCGGCGAAGCGCATGGCCTTGTGGAAGGCGGGGGCGAACATGAAGGTGATGCCGATCTCGTTGAGGGCCTGCTCCAGCACCTCGGGGGCGGCGTTGAGGTTGAAGCCGAGGCATTCGAGGCAGTCGGCGCTGCCGCTCTTGCCGGAGCTGGCGCGGTTGCCGTGCTTGGCGACGACCGCGCCGGCGCCGGCGGCGACGAAGGCGACCGTGGTGGAGATGTTGAAGGTCAGGCCGCCGTCACCGCCGGTGCCGACGGTGTCGAGGGTGTCGGGGGCGAGGGACTGCAGGCGGGTGGCGGCGGCACGCATGGCGCGGGCGCCGCCGGCGATCTCGGCGATGGTCTCACCCTTGGCGGCAAGCGCGGCGAGGAAGCCCCCGATCTGGCCTTCGGTGAACTCGCCGGCGAGAATGCCGGTGACGGCCTCGCCGGCCTCGGCTTCGGTGAGGTCCTGGCGGGCGATGAGCTTCTTCAGCAGGGCGGGAATGTTCATGGGCGAGCCTTTCACAAGGATGAATCCGAAAATCCAATCTCCAATAATCAATCTCCAATGATCAAGTGAACAGCCGGACGGCGGACCGCTGCGGAAGTTTTCCACAGTATGGAAAACTTTTTCGCGGTTTTTCCACACAATGGAAAAATATTTTCCACAGTGTGGAAAATCCGGGCTGTCCTGAGGTTTCTCATTCTGACTCCTGAATTCGGGATTCTGAATTCTTTAAAAAATTCCGCAGGATGCGCTTGCCGACGGGGGTCATGATGGATTCGGGGTGGAACTGGATGCCTTCGACGGGGAGGGTGGTGTGGCGCAGGCCCATGATTTCGCCGTCGTCGGTGGCGGTGGCGGAGACGGCGAGGCAGGCGGGGAGGGACTCCTTTTCGACGGCCAGCGAATGGTAGCGCATGGCCTTGAAGGGGCGGGAGTCGAGGCCCTTGAAGATGCCCTGGCCGTCGCAGGCGATGTCGGAGACCTTGCCGTGCATAAGTTTCCGGGCGTGGACGATTTTCCCCCCGTAGACGAGGCCGATGGCCTGGTGGCCGAGGCAGACGCCGAGGATGGGGATCTTGCCGGCGAAGGCGCGGATGGCGTCGCAGGAGATGCCGGCGTCTTCGGGGCGGCCGGGGCCGGGGGAGATGACGAGGGCCGCGGGCGCGAGCTTTTCAATGTTGGCGACGGTGATCGCGTCGTTGCGGAAGACCTGCACGTCGGCGGCCATCTCGCGCAGGTACTGCACGAGGTTGTAGGTGAAGGAATCGTAGTTGTCGATCATCAGGATCATGGGAAACACCTCCGGAGATCAAGAATGTCTCTCACAGAGGTGCACAGAGAGACACAGAGAAAAACCATGGGGATGTTCTTCTCCGTGAATCTCCGTGAATCTCTGTGAGAAAAATTGGATTTCATGGCTGTTTGGCTTCGGCCTGCTGGGCGGTTTGGAGGAGCTGGAGAGCGCGGGCCATGGCGGCGGCCTTGTTGCGGGTTTCCTGCAGTTCGGACTCGGGGTCGGAGTCGGCGACGATGCCGGCGCCGGCCCGGATGGTGAGGCGGCCGTGTTCCGCGACGGCGGTGCGGATGCAGATGCAGAAGTCCATGTTGCCGTCGAAGGAGATGTAGCCGACGGCGCCGCCGTAGGGGCCGCGGGGCTCCTGTTCCAGGCCGGCGATGATCTCCATGGCGCGGATCTTGGGGGCGCCGGAGAGGGTGCCGGCGGGGAACGAGGCCGCGAGGAGGTCGAAGGCATCGTGGCCGGGCTCGAGGTCGGCGGTGATGTTGGAGACGAGGTGCATGACGTGGGAGTAGCGCTCGACGATCATGAGGTCGGTGACCTGGACGGTGCCGGGGAGGGCGACGCGGCCAAGCTCGTGGCGGCCGAGGTCGACGAGCATGAGGTGCTCGGCGCGCTCCTTTTCGTCTTGGAGAAGGCTGTCGGCGAGCTTGCGGTCCTCCTGCTCGGTGGCGCCGCGGGGGCGGGTGCCGGCGATGGGGCGGAGGGTGGCGACGCGGTGGTCGAGGCGGATCATGGTTTCGGGGGAGGAGCCGATGAGGGCGAGGTCCTGGCCCTTGAGGAAGAAGAGGTAGGGGGAGGGATTCACGTGGCGCTGGGCGCGGTAGAGGCTGACAAGGTCGTCGGGGGCGGGGCCGACGAAGCTTTGCGAGATGACGCACTGAATGATGTCGCCCTCGACGATGTGGTGCTTGACGGTGGCGACCATTTCCTTGAAATCCCCGGGCGGGTGGACGGGCTGGGGCAGGCGGACGGGAGTGCGGCCGGCGGGCGCGCCGGCGGCGGAAAGGGGGCGGGCGAGGGTGGCGAGCAGGTCCTGGACGCGGGCGCGGGCGGCGTCGAAGAGGGCGTCGGGGTCGCCGTCCTCCTGGAAGGCGAGGGCGAGGGCGGTGAGGGTGTGGTTGACGTTGTCGAAGATGAGGAGGGTGTCGGGGATGACGAATTCGGCGAGGGGCCGTTCGGGGGGGAGCGTGTTGGGGACGCGGGATTCGAAGAAGTGGACCATTTCGTAGGAGAAGTAGCCGACGAGGCCGCCGCAGAGGCGGGGCAGGCCGGGCAGGTGGGCGAGGGAGTAGGGTTTCATGAGGTCGCGCAGGACGGCCAGCGGGTTGCCGGTATGGGGGATGCGTTTTTCGTCGATGCCCTGCCGGACGACGACGTCGTGGCGGTAGACGGCGACGGTGGCGCGGGCGGAGACACCCATGAAGGAATAGCGGCCCCAGCGCTCGCCGCCCTCGGCGCTTTCGAGGAGGAACAGGCGGGGGTGGTGCGGGGCGAACCGGGCCAGCACCGAGACGGGCGTCTCGGTGTCGGCGAGGATGCGGGCGCCGACCGGGACGACGGTGGCCGCGGCCAGGCGGTCGCGGAATTCGGCGCGGGGCGGGAAGGTTTCGAGCAGCATAAGCGGTTCCGGGGTTGCAGTCTTCTACCGATGTTTCTGCATATAGAAACACAGGGCGCGCAGGTTGTCAAGCCCTTCCCGCAAAAAACATTTCCGGCGGCAGCCGGCCCGGCCGGGGCGGGGAAAGCGCGGGGACCTCGCGGCCACGCGCGAGGTTTTCGCGGTCCTCCGGTCGCCCGGGAATTATGCTATTTATAAACACCATAATTTTTGCCCGGGCCCGGGGCGGCGGCCGGCGCCCGCGGGCGCATCTGCGATTAGGTGCATTTTAGGGGGCAGGCTCGGGACCGGTGGGTC
>CAYMTY010000053.1:0-17286 GCA_964393515.1 uncultured Verrucomicrobiota bacterium | reverse complement strand
GAGCACGGTGAAGCACTTGCTTTTTCAAGCCTTATTCAAAAGCATTATCCGGGTTAAAGAAATCCGCTTTCCCCCAACCCGATCACTCCGGCGCCGCTCAAGAAAACGGCGCGACCACTTCGACGCCGGGGAAGATTTCCCGCACCCGCGCTTCGTCCTTGGCCTCGAAGAGCAGCTTCACGTTGGGCCCCGCGTCCATCGTGAACCACAGCGGCAGCCCCGCCTCCCGCGCCGTCCAGATCTTCCGCTGCGCCGCCACCGTCTCCGGCAGGGTGTAGACGATCGGCGGCCGCGTGGCCGCCATCAGCGCATGCATCGCCAGCGCGTTGCCCTCGGTCGCCGCCCCCAGCGCCGCGAAATCCTTCCGCGCGAGCGCCGCCTTCAGCGCCGCCAGGTCCCGCGCCACCCGCCCCGGCCATTCGCGGTAGAATTCGCACGTCTCCACGCTGCGCTGCATGCCCGCACGCGAGCCGACCGGTTTCTCCGCCGCGCACAGCACCAGCGCGCCCACCCGCAGTTCCGGCCATTCCGCCTCGAGCCGTTCGGCATACGAATCCATGCCGTCCGCGGCCGTCCCCGCCTGCCACTCGACAAATCCGTCCGCCAGGCTCCGCGCCGCGCTGCCGCTGCCCAGCCGCGCCAGGATCGACAGCTCCCGCACCGGCAGCCCCCAGCCGAACAGGGCGTCCAGCCCCTTGGCCAGCGCCGCGAAACCCGAGGCCGACGACGCAAAGCCCGCCGCCGTCGGCACCGTGTTGCGCGCCTTCAGATCGAAGAAGAAATCCGGCGCCGGCCGGAACAAATCCAGGTACGCGCTCGCGCGCCGCGCAAACGCGCTGTCCGCCGGCAGGAGTTTGCCGTTGAGCCGGATCGCGTCGGCGGCGCCTTGGCCCCGCGCCAGCTCCACGTGCGACCCCAGCGGCCCCAGGGAAATCGAGAGGCTGCCCGTCACCGGCAGGTTCAACGCCTCGTTGCGCTTGCCCCAGTATTTCACCAGGGCGATGTTCGCCGGCGCGTAGGCCGTTGCCGGCCCTCCGGCCTCCGTGGCACGGCCAGCCAGGATCCGCCGGACGACCTCCCGCGCGGTCGTCACGGCCGCGGCTCCACGGCGGCGCCAGCCGGATCCACCTTCACCGCCAGTGCCGGCACCCCCCAGTCGCGGCGCATCGCCTTGCCCAGCCCCACCACGCAGTCGCCCAGCCCCGAACCCGAAATCTTGCTGCCGTGGATGTTGGGGTCCTCGCGGAGCGCGTACACCAGTTCCGCCAGCTTGGCGTTGTTCACCCCCAGGGCATCCATCAGCCCCTGGTTGATGTTCATCAGCCCGCCCAGCGTCTCCCAGTCGCCGCGGCCGGCCGCCTCGAACGCCCGCTTCACCGTGTCGCCCATCAACCCGTCCAGCTCGGCAAACAGTTCGGGCTGTTTCTTGCGGTTTTCCTCGACGATCGCGATCACTTCCGGCGTCGGCGTCTTGCTGCCCGAAAATAGCACCGTCAGGAGCGGCGCCACCGGCAGTTTCACCGCGGCCGGGGGCTCCGCCTGGAACCGCAGGCACCCGCCGTAGGTGCTCGCCGCCACGTCGGCGCCGGACCCCACCCCGCCCTGCACTTTGCGGATAATCTTCGTCCCGCACTCCAGCAGGCATTTTGGATCGGGTTTGCGCCCCTGCGCGCCCGCCAGCGCCGCCAGCACCGCCACCGTCACTGCCGCGCTCGAGCCCAGCCCCATCTGGTGCGACATCTCCGACTTGATATCCAGTTCGAAGCCCTGCGCCAGCCCCTCCCGGCAGGCGCGGATCGCCCCCAGCACGAAACGAAAGCTCTCGTTGGGCGCCAGCTCGTCCAGCGTCGTCTCGTGTTCGCCCAGCGCGGAATGCATCACCACGGCCCGGTCGGCGCGGGGCTTGAGGATGACCTTCATGCGCTTGCTGACCGCGCACACCAGCGCGGGCTGCCCGCGCAGCACCGCGTGTTCGCCCATGAGCATGAGGCTGCCCGGCGCGGAGGCTTGTACGGCGCGCAGTTTCATCGGAAAGGGGGAATCAAACCACCCGGACGCCCAGCGGATCCGGGCGCACGGTCATCAGTTCGTAGCCGTACTTCGCGCAGAGCGCGGTCGGCGCCTCGCGCGCGGCCACCACCACCATGCCGCCGCCCTCCCCCGCCACGGTCCCCGCCCCGCAGATCTTGGCCGCCGCCCCCGCCGCCTCCACCTCCGCCACGAAATCCGCCACGCGCCCCGGTACCACGCCGATGCCGTTCAGCAGCCGGTGGTTGTCGCGCACCGCCCGCTGGAACGCCTTCAGGTCGTCGTGTTCCAGCGCCTTCTGCATGTGGTTGGCCGTCGTTTCAAACTCGGCCCACACCGGGTGCTGCGCCCCGATGCGCTTCGCCACCGCGGCCACCGCTTCGCCCGTCGTGCTCGCCGGGGTTCCTGTGTTCACGATGTACAACGGCACCCGCGGCAACGGCAGCTCCCGCGCTTCGCCGTCCTGGAACCGCACGCACCCGCCATGCAGCGACACGTACGTGTCCAGCCCGCTGGCCTTCCCGTGCTGCATGTTCTCCACCTCGAGGCTGTAGCGGCTGTACCACTCCGGCCGGAACTCCACCCGGTAGTAGTGTCCCAGCCCCCGCAGCACGCTCAAAATCGTCGCCGCCGAGCTGCCCATTCCGCACCCGATCGGGATGTTCGAGTTCAGCCGCACGTTGACCCCCCCGCCCATCTTGAGGTGCAGCCCGTCCAGCACCGTCACGAACGCATACTGGAACAGGTCCACCGGCTTGTGCAACACGTCCCGGATCGACAGCCGCCCCGCCAGGAACTCCTCGTAGTTGCGCTCCACCCGCGCGTGGAAATCCCGCAGGGTCCGCAGCGTGTACGACTCCTTCTGCCCCTGCAGGTTGGGCAGGTCGAACGACACCGTCTCGTCCGCCCCCTCCATCGTGATCAGGGTCTGGGCGTTGCGGTTGACCGCCATTGCGAGCGCCGGGCGGCCATAGACCACCGCATGCTCGCCGGTCAGGATCAATTTGCCGGGTGCGACTGCTTTCATTCCAACTTTCAAGCCTACGCCTTCCGCCTCTCTTTGTAAAGCGGACCCGCCGCGGGCGCCAGAGCGGGGGGAGGCCCGGGCGCCCCGCCCGGGCCGCAATCGGCATTGGCAGCGGGTCCGGCGCTGTGGCAGGATGCCGCCATGCTCGGGAACCCATCACCGCAGGGACGGGAGGCGCGGGCCTGGGCGGCGGTCGGGGCCTGGATCCTTTTCATCTATCTGACCATTCCCCTGGCCCGCGCCGTGCAAACCGCCGTGCGCGACCGCGGCGGCGCGATGGGATTCGTATGGATCACGCTGCTGGTGTTTGCGGTTGCGGCCGCGGCGATCGTCCGGGCCTGGCTCCGCCGGCAATGGACCGCCACCCCCGGGCAGGCCCTGGCGCTGGCGGCAGTGTTCGGCCTGTTCACGGGCTGCGCCTGGTCCCTGCGCGCGAATCCGGAGGAGACGTTCCATTTCGTGCAGTACGGCGGGCTCGGCCTGCTGCTCTTCCGCGCGCTCGGCTTCCGGTTAAAGGATCCTTCAATCTATGTCGCGGGCGCCCTGCTCGGGGCCGCCGCGGGCATCGGCGACGAGCTCATTCAATGGCTGGTGCCGAATCGCTATTTTGACTACCGGGACATCGGCATCAACGCCGCGGCCGGCGCCCTGGCCCAGGTTGGATTGTGGGCGGGCATCCGCCCGGCGTTCGTCCGCGGCGGCTTTTCCCGGCGCGGCACCCGGCTCGTTTGCGCCGCGCTGGCCGCCAACGCCCTGCTGCTGCTGGTCTGCGTCAGCCACACGCCCCGGCGCCTGGATGCCTATGCCCGCTGGTTCCCTTTCTTCGCCACCCTGGGCGAAGCCCCCGCCGAATACGGCCATCGCCACCGCGTCGGCCCCGGCACCGTCTTCTTCTCCCGCCTGGCGCCCGGCGAACTGCAGCGCCAGGACCGCGAACGCGGCGCCGCGGCCGGCCGCCTCATCGGCGCCTACCCGGGCGAAGCCCGTTATCCGGCCTTCCTCAAGGAACACCCCGGCCATCGCGATCCGCTCGCGGTCGAGGCGCGCATCCACGTGTTCCGCCGCGACCGCTACGCCGCCGCGGCCTGGCGCCTGCCCGCCGGCCCCCACCGGCAGGCCGCCGCCGAAATCGCCTCCCGCGAGCAGGAGATCCTTCAGGCCGCCTTCTCCAACACCCTGGCCCATTCCGGATTCGCCTGGCCCGCCGAACTGGAAACCCGCATGCAAGCATGGCGGGGCGATCCCCGGGCCCCCTACCTCAGCCCCGTCAGCCGGGGCTTGATCACGCGGATCTCCCCAGGCATGCTGGTAATGCTCCTCGCGGCCGTGCTCGCGGGCGCCCTCGCCGGGGAACGCTGGGCGGCCCGGAGAAAGAACCCATGAATGCGGACAAAACACAATCCGGGCGGCTTTTCCGACGCGGGGCTGCCGCCGCCCTGCTGCTGGCCCTCTGCGCCGCCGGGCCCGCCTGCGCCCCGCGCCCCGTGAAGGTGGTGTTCTACACCGACGTCCACGCCCGCACGGAGTGGCAAACCCCGCAGGCCCTGGCCCAGGCCGCCGCCGCCATCACCGCCGAACGCGCCGACCTCGTCATCTGCGGCGGCGATTTGATCACCGACGGCTACATCTCCACCCCCGAGCAGGCCGCCCCGCGCTGGGACGCCTACCTCGCGATGCATGCCGCCATCCGCCCCGCGCCCGTCGCCGCCATCGGCAACCACGACCTCGTCGGCGTCCAACCCGCCGACGGCTCCCCGCCCGCCGCCGACCCCCGCGCCGACTTCCGCACCCGGTTCGGACTGGAAACCACCTATCGCTCCTTCGATTTCAAGGGCTTCCACTTCATTCTCCTGGATTCCATCGAGCTGCTCGGCGGCGCCGAACCCTACCGCGGCTTCGTCGGCGCCGAGCAGCTGCGCTGGCTGCGCGCCGACCTCGCGCAGACGCCGACCAACATCCCGGTTGTCCTGGTCAGCCACCTCCCGCTCCTGACCGGCGTCTACCAGCTGACCGGCGGCCTTGAAGCGCCCGTGCCTGCCAACCGCGGCGTGGTCAACAACCGCGAGGTTCTCGCCGCCTTTGCCCGCCACCACCTGCTGGCCGTGCTGCAGGGCCACCTCCACGTGGAGGAACTGATCCGCGGGCGCGGCACCACCTTCATCACCGGCGGCGCCGTCTGCGGCCAGTGGTGGCGCGGCCCGTGGCAGGGCACCCCCGAAGGCTACGGCGTCCTGCTCCTCTACCCCGGCCACGTCGAGTGGGAATACCGGCCCTACGGCTGGCAGGCCCGCCGCCCCGCCGGCGTCTAGCGCCCAGAATCCCCTCCCGTCCCGGCCCGACCTCTGCTAGGATGGCTGCCAATGAACCGCCGCCCGCCCTACAGCAAGAGCCGCTGGACCGTCGCCCGCGAGCGCCTCCAGCTCGCCGCGGAACAGCCGCCCCCCGCCGGCCCCGACGCCCGCCCCCTCGGCGCCTTCGTCCCCGGCGCCCTCAAGGGCCTGAAGCTCGACGCCCAGGCGCAGGTCGCCCAAATCGCCGCCGCCTGGCCCGAACTCGTCGGCCCCCAGCTCGCCGCCAATACCCGCCCCGCCCGCCTCGAAAACAAGATCCTGCTCGTCCACGTCACCCATCCCGCCTGGCTCATGGAGCTCCGCGGCGCCCCCGCCGCCGAAATCCTCGCCCGCCTCCAGGCCCGCTTCGGCAAAACCGCCCTCCAGAATCTCCGCTTCGCCGTCGCCGATTCCCCCGCATGACCCCCGCCCCCCCCCAGCCGGAAGTTTTCCACACCGTGGAAAACTTTTTTCCACGCTGTGGAAAATCCGCGGCCCGGCGCCCCCCCGCGCCGGAAAAACCGCCCGTTTTTTCCACCCCGTGGTCCGGCAGGCGCCGGATCCATGGCGTGGAAAACCCACAAAACATTTTTCCATGGTGTGGAAAACGGGCCGGACCAGGTCCGGTCCGCCGTCCGCAGGACGCGGAGACAGAGGATTTCTTCCGGATTTTGCCGGGCTATGACGCGAAAATTACCGGCGGATTTTCCAGAGATTCCGCTTGGCGGACGACCCGAGCTGGACTCGCGTCCGCGAGCGGTCGGCCGCGAAGCGGCAGAACGGAAAAGAGGCCGGTTGGTTTTCGCGCCGCCAAAATCCGGATGAAATCCTCTCTTCTTTTTCTCGCGCTTGCCGCCCTGGCCGCCGTCCCCGCCGCCGCCGGCTGGCTCGAGCAGACCCCCTCCAATCTCGTCCTGCACCTGACGGTCTTCAACCTCCCCGATCCCGCCCGCACCGACCCCGCCACCCGCGCCGAACTCGCCGTCCAGCGCGAGTTCCTCCGCCAGGCGCCCGCCCTCCTCCGCGCGCGCCAGGCCGCCGACCCCACCCGCTACGGCCCGCTCGACCTCGCCGCCCTCGCCGTCCGCCTCCACCGCGCCGCCGGCATCCAGGTCGAAGGCGTCGAAAGCACTCTCCTGGCCATCGCCGGCAACGTCGCCCCCGACGTCCTCTATGTCAACTTCCGCCAGTCCGACACCTACATCCGCCAGGGATTCCTCCACCCCCTCGACCGGCCCGCAGACCGCTACTTCACCGAACTCTCCGCCGAGGAAGTCGCCCGCCGCATCCACCCCAAGATCGAACCCGTCGTCCGCCGCCCCGGCCCCGACGGCCAGGTCCACGTCTGGGCCATGCCCGGCGGCCCGCCGCTGGCCCGCGTCGTCCTCTACCGCCGCGACCTCTTCGACGCCGCCGGCGTGCCCCCGCCCCGGCCCGACTGGACCTGGGACGATTTCCACCGCGCCTGCCGCGCCATCGCGGACCCCGGCCGCGGCGTCTACGCCCTCGGCCTCTCGCGCGGCAAGCACGAGTCCTACCTCTGGATGCCCTTCCTCTGGGGTGCCGGCGGCGAAGCGCTCGTCTTCGACGAGCAGGAAAACCGCTGGCGTGCCGTCTTCGATTCCCCCGCTGCCGCCGAAGCCCTCGACTTCTACGTCCGCCTCACCACCGAACCCTGGACCGATGCCGCCGGCAAGCCCCGCCGCGGCTATGCCATCAAGGACAGCGCCGAAATCTCCCTCAAATGGCGCCGCGGCCAGCTCGGCATGATCTTCTCCTACATCGACGAAAAGGTCTTCGCCAACCTCAACCCCGATCTCACCGGCATCGTGCCCCTGCCGCGCGGCCCGGCCGGCCGCGGCACCGAAATCAACTCCCGCATGATGGGCATCTTCGCCGGCGTCACGAACCCCCTCGTCCGCGATGCCGCCTGGGAATACATCCGCTTCCAGAACGCCCCCGAAGCCGCCGCCCTCCGCGTGCGGCAGCTCGTCGAAGGCGGCTTCGGCCGCTTTCTGCCGCCCGACCTCCTCCGCGCCCATGGCTTCGACACCCTCGCCTCCTCCATCCCGACCGAGTGGCGCGACTGCCTGCCCATCGCCCTCGCCGACAGCCGCCCCGAACCCTACGGGCAGAACGCCAACGTCATCTACGACATCCTCACCACCCCCATCCGCCGGGCCGAGGAACGGTCCCTGGCCGGCCGGCTGGCCGCCGATCCCGCCGCCCGCCGCGCTCAGCTGCTCGAACTACTGGTCCGCGCGCGCGAAAAGGCCGATGCCGACATGCTCGGGATCGTCCCGCCGGATCAACTCGCCCGGCGGCGCGCCGCGGCTTTCGGCCTGCTGCTGCTGCTGGCGGGCAGCGTCGCCTACGCCCTGCGCCAGATGGTCCGGATCTTCCTGCCGGGCAGGAGAAGAAGTCAGAAGTCAGAAGTCAGAAGTCAGAATGGAAAACGGGAAAAATATTCCACCATTCTGAATCCTGAATTCTGGATTCTGAATTCTCGCCGCCGGTTCCTCCCGGCGGCGTTGCTGCTGCTCCCCGCCGCCGCAACCATCCTGCTCTGGGGCTACGTACCCCTCTTCCGCGGCGCCGCCATGGCGTTCTACGACTACCGGATTTTCGGCGCGTCGCACTGGGTCTTTCTCGACAACTTCGCCAACCTGCTGTGGGACCCGGATTGGTGGCACGCCCTGCTGGCCTCCGCCCGGTATTCGTTCCTGGTCATTGCGCTGACCTTCATCCCCCCGGTGGTCCTCGCCATCCTGCTGCAGGAGGTGCCGCGCGGAAAGATCCTGTTCCGGATCGTCTTCTACCTGCCCGCGGCCATCACCGGGCTGGTGGTCATCCTGTTGTGGAAGACCTTCTACGAACCCTCCGAAGCCGGCCTGCTCAACCGCCTGGTCATGCAGATGCCGGCGTTTGGCTGGCTGTTCCTTTCGCTGGCGGCGCTGGCGCTCGCCGCGCATCTCGCCCGGCGGCTCCTCCACCACCAGCTATGGAAGCCCGCCCTGTTTGTCCTTGCCGCCGGCCTGCTCCTCGCCTCCGCCCCTCTCGGCCCCCTCCGCGTAATCTGGAACACCCCTCAAAATGCCATGTTTTGCAAAACATGGCATTTCTGGATTTCAAATCTTGCGGAACCCGTTCGCTGGCTTGATGATTCGAGAACCGCACTCCTCTCTTGCGTCCTGCCCATGCTCTGGGCCGGCATGGGTCCCGGATGCTTAATTTATCTCGCTGCGCTAAAAGGAATTCCAGATGATCTATACGAGGCGGCCGATCTCGATGGCGCGTCCTTCACCGACAAGATCCTTTTTGTCATCATTCCCACCTTGCGGCCGTTGCTGATCATCAATTTCGTCGGCGTCTTCATCGCCTCGTGGCAGGCCGAAGCCAACATCCTCGCCATGACCGCCGGCGGGGCCGGCACCGAGGTCGCCGGCCTCCACATTTTCTACAAGGCTTTCATCTTCCTGCGCCTCGGCCCCGCCACCGCCGCGGCCTGGATGCTCGGCTGCCTGCTCGTCGGCTTCACCCTCTACCAACTGCGCATCCTCTCCCGCGTCGAGTTCCGCGCCAACCGCGAAGCGACCTGACCCGCGGCAACGCACCTCCATTTCGGGGTTGCCCCCGTTCTGTCCCGCGCGTAGCCTTCTATCGGAGGCGAAGATGAACCGGATCTGGCCTGTGCTGCTTATGCTGGCGCTCCCCCTCTCCGCGCGGGCGCAGGAGGACCGGCTGTGCTTCGTCCAGTTCATCCATCCCGGCGCCGAACACGAACCCGATTCGCCCGCGGGCCGCCAGTGGAACACCGGGCCGCACAAGCGCAAGTTCCTCCGGCAGGCCGGCCGCTGTCTCGCCGCCCTCGAGGCTCCGGCCAAAACGGCCGACCTCGTCTTCTGGGGCGAGTACGAGCCGCCCACGCGGCTGGTCAAAACCTACGCCACGCCCGTCCCGGACGGTCCGCAGTTCCTATTCGCCCCCGCGCCCGTTCCCTTCCATCCAAACGATCCGCCGCTGATGAACACCGATCCCTTCGTCTTCGGGGACCGGTTCTTCTACAGCATCTGCAAGCAGAACAACAAAAACGGCCCCACGGCCCTGCAGCGCCTCGCGCGCGGCTCGGTCATCCTCTTCGGCTCGGGCAAGGGCCGCTCGCAGTTCGTCGTGGATACCGTCTTCGTCGTGGCGGATTATGTGGACTGGAATCTGTCGAACTACCGGCAGCACCTGCAGGGCGTGGTCCCGCCGGAGTATTTCCACGCCACGCTTGAGCCGATCGCCTACGAAATGAACGTCCGCGACCTCTCGCCGTCCCAGACCTTCCGGCTGTATCTCGGCGCCACCCCCGCGAAACCGTATAATGGCATGTTCAGCTTCTTCCCCTGCCGGCCCGCCCGGGACGGGGCGGAAAAGGGCTTCGCGCGGCCGGTCCTCCGCCGCCCGGGCATTATCACCGACAGCCTGACCCAGGGGCAGCGCCTGAATCCCACCGCCGACCCGGCCCTCGTCCGCGCGTTGTGGAAAGACATCGCCCGCCAGGTCCTGGACCAAGGCCTCTGCCTCGGCGTCCAGGCTAAACTGCCCAAGCTGGAACAACCCTAGCTGATTGCCGGATTCATCCAATCTGCAGCTGCGCTCGGTGAGCGCGGCTCTCCCTTTACAGCCCCGCGCCCAACGGGCGCGGCTCTACAATCAAGCCATGAACCGATTGCGGCCCTCGAACCGCTTGGTGCCGTTGACATAGCTGTAGTACTTCCGGCACTCGCAGCACAGGTACTCGACATCCACCGGCGTGAACTTCCGGCGCGCTTCCGGCCAATGGACGGCCTGCAGCTCGATCATCCGCCGCATCGTGCTCTCATGGTCGGGCAGCCCCAGGTGCCGCTGGAGCAGATCCAAGTACGGCGCCGACCCGATGCCCGTCGGCACCGGGCTGTCCGGCCGGATCAGTCCGGGCTCGAACCAGGAAACATCGATCACGGCCATGAAGATCGGAAAATCGTTGCGCATGCCGAACCGCGCGTTGATCGCATCGGTGGCGGCCACGACATTGCCCGCCGCCCCGCGGATGCACGCCTCCAGGAAATCCAGGCAGCGCGGGAAGAGCCCGACGCAGGCTTCGAGGCGGTCGTAGGCCCGGCCCGCCCAATGCGCCTCCCCGACCGGATAGGCTTCGGACCACCACGGCTGCGGTGCCTCCTCCAGCAGGAACCGCCGCAGCCGGTCCGGCTGGCCCAGCCGCGCGGGCTCCAACCGGTCGAGCGTCGAATGCAAATTGCACCAGCGGGCGAAGAACAACGCATGCAAAAGCTCAGGCACGGATTTCCCCGTCCGGCCGACGAACCGGATCACGGCCTGGGAGCCCTTGTCGTCCTCGCGGAACACGTTCAGAAACCGGCCCTGCTGGAAAATGGGATCGGCCGACCACGGCGGCGGCAGGCCCGCCTCCCGCTTGAGGCGGATGCTTTCCCGCTCGCGGCACCAGGCGAAAAAGGCCCGGATGGGATCGTCCAGCTGCAGGCCGCGCAAGGCATCCCGGTATGGATTGATCGCGGCATCCATGTCGACCGCCAGGCGGCTACAGGCCGGTGTCGAACTGCACGGTTTTGCCGGCCTCGATCTGGATGCCTTCGCCGGCGAGCAGATCCTCGTCCATATCGGCCACGCGCAGGTGCAGGTCGTAGGTTCCCGGCTGGACCGGGAACGGCCGCCACAGGGGTTCCTCGTTGTCCCAACCGCGCTGGATCGCCAGCACCGGTTCGCCGCCGCCCGCCGGCCGCAGCTCCCACCCCTCCACCCGCGTGTCCTGCGGGCGCGTCACGATGATCCCCGAATCGAGGGTCAGGACGGTTTCCTGCCCGGCCGCGATGGCCAAACCCGCCGCGATTTTCGAGGGCTGCTCGCACCGGCGGTAGAGGAACGCCACGTCGTAGGTCCCCGGCAACAGGGCCTTGGGCTTGAACAGGTAGTAGTCGTTGTC
The DNA here is from genome assembly GCA_964393515.1 of uncultured Verrucomicrobiota bacterium. Taxonomy (GTDB): domain Bacteria; phylum Verrucomicrobiota; class Kiritimatiellia; order CAIQIC01; family Lenti-01; genus Lenti-01. The sequence continues at coordinate 5,915 of CAYMTY010000053.1, read as the reverse complement.
GTGCGGCAGGATTCGCAGCACCTCGCGCCCGGCGGAGCTGTCCGTGATGATGATTTCCGAGACCGGCGCCTTTTGCAGTTCCGCGGCGATGTTGAACACCAGGTCGCCCAGGGCGATTTCCGCCGTCTCGCCCTTCACCACCGTGAAATCCCCCACCCGCATTTCGGTCGGCGGCTGGTAGTTCGGATTCGCAAACAGCAGCGTCAGGGTGTAGTCGCCCGACATCAGCGGATGGGTCGAGTCCGCCCCCGGCAGTTCGCCTTCCTTGATCACCTTGTCGCTGACCTTGCGGACGATGCGGATGCCCGAGAGGCTCTGCCGCGCGCTTTCCGGCACCGTGATCCGCACCTTGCCCAGGCCGGTTGCCTGCGCGACCACCTGGGTCTTCGCCTGCTCCACCTTCTGCGCGATCTCCTGGCTCACCTCCTGCAGCGCCGCCAGCAGGGCCGCCCCGTCCGCCGCGCCGAAATACCGCCCGCCGCCCGCCGCCGCGATGCACTCCAGTTGCTCCCGATCCGCCGCCCCCACGGCAAAACCCACCACGTGCATCACGAACTTCACGCCGGCGGCCTTGAGCGCCTTCACCACCGCGCAGGGATCCCCGCCGCACGTTTCCTGGCCGTCGCTGACCAGGATGATCGTGGTTTCCGCGGTGCGCCCCTTCAGCAGGTTCGCCACCTGGGTCACCGCCGCGGAGATCGGCGTCATCCCCTGCGGCTGCATCCCGGCAATGCGCGCGAGCACCGCCGCGCGGTCTTCATTCCCCGGCGGCACGAGAACCTCGATGTCCGCGCAGTCGTTCGGCCGCCGGTGCCCGTAGGCCGCCAGGCCGAGCTTCACCTCCGGCGCGACCGCGGGCACCACCTGCGCCAGCACAGACTTGGCCGCCTCGATCTTGGTCTGCGCCCCGGCCGCCTCCGCCATGCTGCCCGACGCGTCTACGATGAACACCGCCTCGGGCAGGTCCGCGGCCTGCACGCCGCCGGCAACCACCAACAACATCCCCGCCAGCCACCACAGTCTTTTCATCGCCTTGCTCCTGTTCTGTTCCACATCCGTTTGAAAATCCAAACACCTGCGGCCGGAGCTGCGGCGTCAGCGGCGGCGCAGGACCAGCGGCCGGGGATCGATGGACACGCCGTCGGGCGCCGGCGGGAAAATAGGCGTCAGTTCCAGCCGGTCGTCGCCCTTGAATTCAAAGCGCATCTGTGCAGTCACGAACGACAGATCCAGCCCCAGCATGCTGATTTCGCCGCTTCCCTCCATGACTTCGACGTCGTTGACTATCAGGTTTTCAATCCACACGCGGCTTTGTGCCGGTTCGGGAATGTTCCGCGCCGAATCGGCCCCAAACTCCAGGAGCTGGTCGCCCGCGTGGATTTTGTACGCAGCCTGGTAGCGGATGTGCAGGGCAAAATCGATCTTGTCGCGTCTTTGTCCGTCCGAACGGCTCTTCACCATGTGAATGACCAGGCCATCGCGCTCGATGATCAGGTTGCTGTAATTTCCGGGTTCGGACGTCGGATGGAAGGAATAGAGCAAGCTGCCTTCGATCTGGTCGCACTGGGCCGCCACGGGGAATAGAATCGCGTTCAGGTACTCCGTCAGGCTCCCGCTGTCCGCCACCCAGTGGCCGGCAAACCGGTCCCCGGGCTGCACGGCATGCGTTTCGGCCCGCGCGGCGGGCAGCGCCACCCCCAGAACCAGCAGGAACAACAACCGTTTGGCAAAACGCGCAAGGGTCATGGCGGCATTCATGGCTGCATTCTATCCGCTCCCCTGGCGGCGTCAATGCCGCCCCGGGCCGCGGTTTATCGTCCGCAGCCCGGATCCCGCTGCTTATTGATTTCCTTCACCCAGCAGGCAATTTCCTTCCAGCGCGCTTTTTCCGCCCGTTGCGCGCCGAGATCGCGCTTTTGCGCCTAGTATGCCTGCTCGCGCTGCAGACGCTGGTAATGCTCGAACCGCCGTGGCTCCAGGCGGCCGTCCGCCAGCGCCTGCTGCACGGCGCAGCCGGGTTCGCCGGCATGCCGGCAGTTCCGAAACCGGCACTGCTCCGCCAGCGCCGCCACTTCCGGGAACACGGAATCCAGCCCGGCCCCGGCATCCCATGGCTGGAATTCCCGCAGCCCCGCGGTGTCGATCAAACAGCCGCCGGCCGGTATCCGGAACAGCTCGCGCCGCGTCGTGGTGTGGCGCCCGCGCGCATCCTCTGCGCGCACCGGCTGCGTCGCCTGGACGCGCGCGCCCAGCAGGGCGTTGACCAGCGCGGATTTTCCCACGCCCGACGGCCCCAGCAGCACGCCGGTCCGGCCCGCGGCCAGCCACGGGCGCAACTCCTCCACGCCCCAGCCTTCGAGCGCGCTCATGGCCACGATCGGCACATCCGGCGCCGCGGTCTGCGCTTCGTGCACCCGGCCGCCGATGTCGTCGCACAGATCGGCCTTGTTCAGCACCACGACCGCTTCGGCGCCGCCGGCCTGCACCAGCGCCAGCGCGCGCTCCAGGCGCGGCAGGTTGAACCCGCGCCCCGCATCCAGCGCGCTGACCAGGAACACGAGGTCGATGTTCGCCGCCAGCACCTGCTCCCGCGTCGGCCGGCCGGCATCCTGCCGCGAAAGGCACGTGCGCCGCGGCAGGACCGCCGCAATCCCCGCGCGGTCGCACGTCGGCCGCGGATCGAGCGCCAGCCAGTCGCCGATGGCCGGCAGGTCCGCTTCGCCGGCTTCGACGGCAAACCGGAACCGGCCGGTGGGCTCCGCGGAACGCGCCCCGGATGCCGTCTGCACCTCGCAGGCGCCGCGGTCCTGCCGGATCACGCGCGCCGGCTCGAATCCGGCCGCCGCCTGCGGCGCAAACGCCGCCGCCCATTGCTCGTCCCAGCCCCACTCGTGCAGGTTCATGGCCGGGCCTCCCGGACATCTGTTGGGCCACCGGGGGATTTATATGCGCATGGAAACGCCGGAGCGCTGACCGGCGGAAAAAAGTTCGTTATGGCGGAAAACTCCAATTCACAGGACAAACGATGAAACATGCACCGCGCCGGTTCCCTTCTTTGGAACCGGCCGGGTCTGCGGTCTCTAGCGGTTGGTCGGGGCTGGCCGCCGAACGGCTAGCCGGCCAGCATTTCGCGGAAGCGCGCAGGCGGATTCGGATTGGAGTTTATGGCACGCATCAAATTCTTCCCGGACATGAATGACGCTGCGGGCATCCTACGCCTCGGCGCTGTTTTGCGTCAACTCCGCCCGCGTTTCTTGACTCCCGCCCCCGGCCGTTTCAATATCGTCTGGAACCCGGAGGCCCATGAAAACCTTCCCCCGCTGGATTGTTGTTGCCCTGATCATCCTCGCCGGAAGCCGCGCCTTCCCCGCGCAGGCGGAGGCACAAACCCTCCCGCTGGCGGAGGCCCTCGCCGCCGCGCTGGCCGATGCCGGCGTGCAGGTGGCCACCCACGTCCCCGCCACCGGCGCCACCGAAGTCTACGACGCCTTCTGCGAACGCACCGGCCGCCCGAAGATCTATTCCTACAACGAGGAAACGGCCCATGCCATCGCCCACGGCGCCGCCCTCGGCGGCGCGCGTTCGGTCGCCATTCTCAAGTCCCACGGCTTCGCCAAGGCGGCCAACAGCATCGTGGACTCCATCGTCGCGGGCAACACCGCCGGGTTCGTCGTTTTGGTCTTCCACGATCCCACCGGCGGCCACTCCGACACCGTGCTCGACACCACCGCCCTCGTCGCCGGCACGAAGATGGCCCGCATCCACGCCGGCCCGGAAACCGCCTGCGCCGCCATTTTCCAGGCCTTCCAGACCTCCGAGCGCCTGCGCGGGCCCGTGGCCGTGGTGCTGGATTCCGACGATCTGTCCCGGCCCGTCGCCGCGCCCCGCGAAAAACTGCCCCCACCCGCTGCCGCCTACGAACGCGATGTCTACACCCATCTCCTCTGCCCCCTCCTGGCGCCTTACCAGCATCGTGCGCTGCAGGCCCGCCTCGCCGGAAAAGAGCCGCCCGCCGGCCAACCCGCCCTGCCCTCCATTCCCGACGGTCTGCCGCCGAAGTTCAAGCCGACGGCCCAGACCTACCAGCCTGTTTTCGACGCTTTCAAGAAGATCAAGGGCGCCGAGGCCGTGGCCGCCGGCGACGCGGGCACCTCCTCGCTCTTCGCTTTCCCGCCCTACGATTGCGTGGACCTCACCACCTTCTACGGCGGCAGCATCCCCCTGGCCTGCGGCCTCTATCTCGCCGGCCACACCAACGCCTGGGCCGTCTGCGGCGATTTCGCTTTCATCGCCGCCGCCCATCTAGGCCTGCCCGAAGCCTTGCAGCGCCAAATCCCGCTCAAGGTGATCGTGTTCCACAACGACATCGCCGCCGCCACCGGCGGCCAGCCCATCCAGCCCGACGTGTTCGAACACGTCCTCGGCGGCTGGCGCGATTACGTCCGCTCCGTCCGCCACGACGCCGCGCCCGCCGAAATCGAACAGGTCCTCGCGGAAGCCAAGGCGTCCGGCCGCCTCGAAATCATCGTGGTCGAGGTGCCCTGACCAGCGGAAAAAGGCGGACCGCGCCCCCGCGGTCCGCCGCCCGGTTTCGTTGGAGCCGGCCTCAGCCGATGGCGGCGCTGCCGGTTTCGCCCGTCCGGATGCGGATGCACTCGGGCAGGTCGAGGATGAAGATCTTCCCGTCGCCGATGTTGCCCGTGCGCGCGCCCTGGATGATCGCGTCCACCGTCGGCTTCACGAAGTTGTCGTTCACGGCGATCTGCAACTCGACCTTCTTCAACAGGTTCACCTCCGTGATCGCCCCGCGGTAGGTCTCCTTGAAGCCCATCTGCTGCCCGCAGCCGATGACGTTCTTGGCCGTCATCTTGTACACCTGCGCCGCCATCAGCGCTTCCTTCACGTCCGTCAGCTTCTCGGGCTGAATCACCGCAATGATCATTTTCATGTGTTTTCTCCTCGGTTGCCGGTCATTTGGTCAGGAAGCCCTGGAAGTCCGGATAGGCCTCCATGCCGTGCTCGCCCAGATCCAGGCCGCCGATCTCTTCGGCGCGGCTCACCCGCAGGCCCAGCGTATGCTTCAGCGCCGCGAACAGCGCCAGGCACAGCGGGAAGCAGAACAGCCCGTAGGCCAGCACGCCCAGCGCCTGCGTGCGCAGCGTGTAGTCCGGATTTGTCGAGAACAGCCCTGTCGCCAGCGTGCCCCAGATGCCGCACACCAAGTGCACCGGGATCGCGCCCACCGGATCGTCGATCCGGAGCTTGTCCAGCCCCATCACCGCCAGCACCACCAGCACGCCGGCCATCCCGCCGATCAGCACCGCCGCCGGCACCGACACCGTGTCGGCCCCGGCCGTGATGCCCACCAGCCCCGCCAGGCAGCCGTTCAACACCATCGTCAGGTCCGGCTTCTTCTGCAGGCCCCACGAGGCCAGCATCGAGGTCACGATCCCCGCCGCCGCCGCCAGCGACGTCGTCACCAGCACGAACGAGACCGGCCCGGCCGCGGCCGACAGCACCGACCCGCCGTTGAACCCGAACCAGCCCAGCCATAGCAGGAAGACGCCGGTCACCACCATCGGCATGTTGTGGCCCATGATCGGCCGAACCCGTCCGCCCGCGTACTTGCCCAGCCGCGGCCCCAGCAGCAGCGCGCCGGCCAGCGCGCCCCAGCCGCCCACCGAATGCACCAGCGTCGAGCCGGCGAAATCATGGAACTTGAGGCCCGCCAGCCAGCCGCCGCCCCAGACCCACGAGCCGGCGATCGTGTAGCCCAGCGCCACGTAGACCGTCGAAAAGATCAGGAAGCTGTTGAGCTTGATCCGCTCGGCCACCGCACCCGACACGATCGTCGCTGCCGTCGCCGCGAACATCCCCTGGAACAGGAAGTCCGTCCAATACGTGTAGCCCGCGTT
>CAYMTY010000052.1:0-17984 GCA_964393515.1 uncultured Verrucomicrobiota bacterium | reverse complement strand
GTTGTTCGCCACAACGCCATTATACTTGATCTGCAAAACCCCATAGCATCTACCCCGACCGGTCGGACGTCGAACAGGTAGGGCGAACCCTCCGGGTGAGCCGCAGGCCTTCACCCTGCACCTAATCGCAGATGCGCCCGCGCGGCTGCCGCGGTCCAGTCCCGGATTGACGGGGTTGTCCGGGATCAACTAGCCTGTCCTGCGGTGCCATGCCCATTCTGACCCAACTCGAAGCCCTGCTGCCGCGGTTCGCCGGCCTGCGCATCGGCGTGATCGGCGATTTCGCGCTGGACGGGTACTGGCTGGTCGAACCCGCGGCCGCGCTGCCATCGGTCGAAACCGGCAAGCCGACGCAGCCGGTGACGGAACAGCGCTATGCCCCGGGTGCGGCCGGCAACGTGGTCGCCAACCTTCTCGCCCTTGGCTGCCAGCGCGTTCTGACATTTGGCGTCGTCGGCCGCGACCCCTGGGGCGCCGAACTCCGGCGCCTTCTGGAGGAGGCGGGCGCGGACACCGCGGGACTCATCGTGCAGGCGCTGGACTGGGCGACGGTGGCCTATATGAAACCGCATGTCGGCGGCATCGAGCAGAGCCGGGTGGATTTCGGCGATTTCAACCGGTTGCAGGATGCCACGGCCGACCGCGTCGTCGGCGCCCTGGCGCAGGCGCTGCCCAATCTGGACGCCCTGGTCATCAATTCCCAGGCGCAGGCGGGGCTCCACAGCCCTCGTTTCCGCCGCCACCTGGCCGACTTGCTCGCCTCCCGGCGGGACGCGGTGCGCGTGGTGGACAGCCGCGATCCCGCGGCGATGTACCCGGGCTGCCTGTTGAAAATCAACGACCGCGAAGCTGTGCGCCATTGCGGAATCGCCGCGCCGGCCTCCGGGGAGATCCCCCGCGACCTCGCGCTGGCCGCAACGCAGCAGCTCTACGCCGCGCGGGGCCGGCCGGTCTTCGTGACGCGAGGCCGCGCCGGCATGGCGGTCTGCGACCGGGCCGGCATTGCGGAAATCCCGGCAATTGATTTGGGAAGCGAAGTCGACACCACCGGCGCGGGCGATGCCGCCTTGGCCGGCATCGTAGCCGCCCTGGCCAGCGGCACAGATCCGGTCCTGGCTGCCCGCGTCGGCACCCTGGCCGCCGCCGTCTGCGCCGGCAAGCTGCGCCAGACCGGCACGGCCAGCCCGGCGGAAATCCTGGCCTTGGCGGCGAAATTGCCCGGCCTGGTTCGCGGTTAGTTAACAGCCCGGCTCGGCGGGGACGCCTCGCCGGACCTGGAATCGGAATGGGTAGGGCGAACCCTCCGGGTGAGCCGTGAGCCAAACAGAGCAGATTACCGTGCATGCAGTATGAATGTTCGCGGCCCCACCCACCCACCGGCGGACAGCTCAGGTCCGGCCCAGCGTTTTCTCCAACGCCGGCAGAATTACGTCATCTGCTTCCGGTCCACGGAACAGCTGTTCGAGCCGGGCGATTTCCGTGTTGGCCTCCGCAGGCACGCAGCCGACGACGGAGCACAAATCCACGACATAGCCCCGAACCTGCTGGCGGACGCAACTGAGAATCTGGTCGGGCACTACGCTCGCCTGCCGCAGTTGCGCCAGCGTGCCGCGCAGCTTGCGCGGCAGCCGAAAAACATCCTGGACCAGGATGCCGCAGGTCGGTCCCAGGTCGCGGCCATCTCGGACGAAGTTGCGAATGAAGCAAACCCCGAGGGGTTGCGGGCCCAGGCCCGCCCGCCAGAGGCGCGCGCTCACCAGCCAGATTTCGGCCAGCCGGCGGGCGAGCGGCGTGGCCAAGGCGCGGCGCCAATCGTCCAGGCGGTACCGGCCCAACGGACGGTCGGGACCGGACAGCTCCTGCTCTGCGGGCCGCGAGGCATGGATGCAGTCCGTGTTGCCCGCTGCGGCGTGGAACAGCTTGGCCTGCAGCGCGGGCAGGTAGAACATCCAGCAGCCGATCCGGGCGGCCTGGCGCGCGCCGTCGAGAGCGGCCGTACCGGCTTGACTGTCGAGGCGCAGCTGCCCGCCGCGGAGAATCCGGAGCGGTTCGGCCGGCTGCGGCGGGGCGATCCGGCGGAAGATCATCGGGCGGCCTTCGCAGAACCGGAACCGGGCGGCGCCGCCAGCCATTTCGTGAGCTGCCGGGGATCAAGCAGGGGGATTTTCAACGCGGCATACAGGTTGACCAGGGTGGCGGGCGGCGTTTCACGGGCCTGAAAGGCCACGACCGGCAGATCGGGCCGCAGCCAGCGGGTCGTCAGCAGCGTGGAGGAGATATCACCGGCGACGACGCAATCATCCTTCAGGAGGGGCAACAAGGCTTCCATGCCGACGGCGTGATCCAACAGCAGCGCGCCGGGAAACAGTTCCGGCAGCACGACGGGCTGGGCAATGCGCGGGTGCGGCTTGATCGCGATTTCCGATGCGGAAAACCGGGTTTGCAACTGCCGGAAGATTTCCCGGTACGGCTCCGGGCGATGCAGATAGGCGGCTTCGTGCGGCAGGGTCAGCACCGCGCCGATTCCGCGCAGGCGGTCGCGGTAATCGTCGTGGCCGGCCAGCATGGCGCAGGCCAGATCCTTGAACCGCGGAAACTTGAAGGGCGCGGAATCGATGGCCACGATGCGCTTGGTTTTCAGCAGCGGATGCACCAAGTCCGGAAAAGCGACGCAGGCGGTTTGGATCCAGGCCGAGGTGCCCGTGGTCAGGGCGGGCCGATACCAGAATCCGTACCGGATTTTCTTGAAGGCGGGATCGAAAAAGCGATGGGCGATGCGGAACATGGATTTGTGGCCGACGTAGGTCACGGCGCCTTCGTCCAGATAGATGCCCTCCGGCGTTTGGTCGCCGCGGGACGCCAGATGCATCGCGAATTGGAATTCGATGCGCCGGTCGTTTCCGGTGAACAGCCGCGCGGGCCCGGGCCGGGAAAATTCGGCGCGCAGGGCGCCGAACGCCGCCGCGCGGCCGGCGGACAGATCCAGCACCGCGCCGAAGAGATCCGGAAACCGGCGGAGCAGCGCGGAGGTACGCGCCCCCGCCGCCGGAGATTTCGAGATGACCACCGCTTTTTTTTCGTTCTGCGGATTCTGCACGGCGAGATTGGCCGCCATCAAGACGTGCAACGGCGACGAGATGAAGAAATAATCGGTCATGGCAGGTCCGCCAGGCGATCGAACAGTTGTTCCAGCCGCTCTTTGGCGCGGCGGTTGAATTCCGAGACGGTGGTTTGGACGGCCGGATAATCGCGGACCGCCTGCTCCAGTTTCTCCTTGAGGCGGTCGAATTCGTCCGGGCCGATCAGGAAGCGGTCGAGCGGCAGGCCGACCTCTTCCAGCAGCGCTTCGCTTTTATGGGAGTTCGACGTCACGGCGACGAACGGCACGTTCTGTTGCAGGGCGAAGCAGAGCGCATGATATCGCGCCGCGCAGACGGCGCGGCAGGACGCCAGCCGGCACAGGAAGGCTTCCGTCTCCCCGATGGCGCAGTCCAGCGCGCGGTAGCGCGGCGGCACCGGGATCCCGCAGCTCCGCCAGAGCCACGGATACACGGCGTACTTGACCGCCTTCTCCCAGTCCCGCATGCCGCGCCGGAACTGCAATTGCCCCGTGAACAGGGGCAGGTACGTGAATTCGTCATCCTCCCGGCACAGCTGCAGGACTTTTTCCGTCCAGGTTTTCAGCACCGAATCCGTGCAGCCAAACTGCGCCCGGGGCTGTTCGGAAAACCGGGGGTATTCATAGAAGGTCAGGTCGGGCGCATAGTCCGCGGCGATGCCGCCGGCCTGCAACTGGGCCTGGCTGCGCCGGTCGCGGGTATAGATGGCGACGAACCGCGCCAGCAGCGGCTTCCAACGCGCCAGGTCGTTGTCCTGCCAGAGCGCGTTGACCAGGGCGAGCGGACGGACGGATTGCAGCGCCGCGCAGATTTCGAACAGGCGGCCGGCGTTGCGGCTGTCATGGTGGAGCGAGCCTTCCCCGTTGACGATCACCAGCCGGGATTCTTCGATCTGCCGGCGGTGGCGGTGCAGCTGCCGGACGGTGGCGCTGACCGGAAGCGTCCCGGTGCAGGTCCAGCCGCGCCGTTCCAGGCCCAACTGCAGGTTTTTCACGACCGTCAGCCCGCCATGATGGTTGTCGCAGCGCGTGTCGTTGACCAGGAAGTAGGCGGATGCCGGCATGCGGCTCATTCCTGCATCCGCCGGATCTTGCTGCGGAGGCGGGACCAGGCGGAATCCTTCTGGTAGCGCCCCTTCGCCAGGTGCCGAATCTGGTAGACGCCCTCCACGTCGAGGGGCGCGCCCGGGGTGCCGACCAGCCAGCGGAAGGTGCGGTCTTCATAGCACTTGCACCAGTGCGCGGCGGGGGTCTGGAAGATCCGCACCCCGGCGCAGTAGCCGATGGCGCGGGCGACGTCGCCGTGGATGATCTGGTAGGCCCCCTTGGCGCGGTCCCGGGTGTGCAGATTGAAGTCAGCCGGATCGATGTCCACCAGGCGCAGTTCCCGCCCCTGCTGGAGCAGCGGGCTTGAGTCGGCCAGCATGGTGGTGGTCCGTTCCTGGCGCGGGAAGACGAGGATGTCCCGGCGTCCGCGCAGCTGGCCGGCCAGGGAATCCAGGCAGCCGGCATGGAAGACGATGTCGCAATCGGTCATCCACACCCAGTCGGCCGTGGTCGTCCGCGCCGCCCGGTTCCGGCCGATGCCCCGCCGGAAGAGCTGGCCCGGAGGCAGTGGCTGCCAGTTCCAGCGGACATGCGGCACCGCGTGCCCGCCGATGAAATCCAGCAGCCGCCGGGTGGCTGCGTCCTCCTCCGCGTAGAACACGGTGACGACCGCATCCAATTTCGTCGGCGGATGGAGCACGAAAGAGCTGAGCTGGTAGGCCAGCATGTGCGCGTACTGCCAGCAGTGGCTGACGATCTCCACGCTGGGGAATTCCGGGGAGGGCAGGCGCTGCAGTTCCGCCGGAATGGGCTCCCGGAACCAGGCAGCGGGCACCAGCCCGCTGGCCGCCAGGCGGAAAAAAACGCCCAGCAGGCCGTCGTACTCTCGCGGGGGATAGATTTCGATGTCCGCCATCCGATGGTTTCCAACCTGTGCGGAAGCCCTTTATGCGCCTCCGGACCGCTGGAGGTGAGAATAACAGGGCGGCGGCGGACGGCGCAATCGAATTGCGCCCGTCGGTGGCGGGCGCGCCCCGAGTCGGGGCTTGTTGCCCTTCCGGGCGTGGGGTAGCATGGCGGCCATGATTGCATGGCTGGTGAAAGCGCTGGCGAAGGTGGTCGCGGGGCTGCCGCTGCCGTGGGCTACGGCCTGGGCCCGGCACTGGGGCTGGCTGCTCGCGCATGTCGTCCGCCTGCGCCGGGGCTACGTGCTGGCCACGCTCGCCCGCTGTTTCCCCGAAAAAACGGAACGGGAATGCCGGGCGCTCTATGCCGCCATGCTTCGCCACCAGGCCCTCAACCTGATGGAACTGATGCGCTTCGCGGGCGGCAAGGACGCGGAGCTGGGGGCCTTGATCGAGGTGCGCGGCGAGGAGATCGTGAAGTCCGCGCTCGCCCGCGGCCGGGGCGTGCTGATCCTGGTGGCCCATTTCGGCAACTACGACCTGATGGGCATGTGCGCCGCCAAGCTGTTCGGTTATCCGCTGACCGTGATTACCAAGACCCTGAAGAACGCGCCATTGAACGCGCTGTGGGGGGAGATGCGCCGCCAGGCGGGGGTGACCGCGGTCCCGGCGCGCAAGGCGTACCGGCCTTGCGTGCGCGCCCTGAAGCAGAACGAACTGGTGGCGTTCATGCTCGACCAGAACCGCCCGCCGCCCCTGGGCGTCATGGTGGATTTCTTCGGCCAGCCGGCCGGCACGACGCCGGGCCTGGCCTTGATGTCCGCCCAGACCCAGGCGCCGGTGGTGCCGGCCTTCATGCGCCGCACGCCGGAGGGCCGCCACGTGCTGGAGGTCCGCCCCCTCCTCGAGCCGCCGCCGGACCACCGGGCGGAAACCTTGCTGGCCCACACCGCGGCCTATACGAAGGTCATCGAGGAGGAAATCCGGCGCTATCCGGACCAGTGGCTGTGGCTCCACAAGCGCTGGCGGCTCAAGCCCCCGCGGCGCCGCCGGCCGGCGGCCCCCGGGCCCGCGGCCGCGCCGCTCAATCCGCCCGGCTGAAGTGCCGGCGGGACGTGTCGATGCCCGTGAGCCGTTCAAACGCCATCATGAGGCGGTGCTTGCGTTCGCGGGCGGTCAGCACGTGGCGGGGATTGGCCGGGAACAGCCCCTCTGCCGGCGGCAGCCAGTCCTGGATGGCCCGGGGATGCGTGCCCGTGAAGGGCCGAAGCACCTGCGGATCGATCTCGGCGTAGTTGAGATACTCAAAGGGCTTGTCGGTGAAGTGGCGGAAGGTGCCCCGCCACTTTTCGTTAAACTTCTCCTCGGGGCGGACCCAGCCGTAGTGATAGATGGTGGCGTCGGCGAAGGCCGCGCGGGGATAGCGCATGCGCTTGTAGCCGGTGAGCACCGAGAAGAAGAGCCCCTTGGGGCCCCAGACGGGCAGGTCGTTGCGGACGGCGCGAACCTCGCGCCGGTACCAGCGCGGCGAGTCCGCCACCGTGCGCGCGTTGCCGTAGAAGTGCAGGTAGCGGAAGTAGAGCGCCTCGACGCGGGGATTCTCCCGGTGCCGCTCCATGGCGGCGCGCAGGCGCGGGAGGTCGTCCTCGTGCAGCACCTCGTCGCCCTCGAGGTAGAGCGCCCAGTCGCCCGTGCAGTTGAACAGCGCAATGGATTTCTGCTGGCCGTAGACAAAGCCTTTCACGCGCACGTTCCGCGCCAGGTTCTCGTTCCACGTCGTCGGAATGATCCGGACCTTCGGATCGCCGATGGCGCGCAGCGCCGCCTCGGTGCCGTCGTCGCAGGGACCCAGCGCGACCACAAACTCGTCCACCAGCGGCAGCGCCGAACGGATGGACTCCGCGAAGGGGAACTGCAGGCGCTGCGCGTTGCGCAGGAAAGTGAAACCGCTGATCTTCATGCCGGGCCGGGCGCGCTCAGGGGTTGAGGCCGCTGGTCAGCTCGAAGACGGCCAGCAGCATGCTGATGGCCACGAAGCCGACGCCGACGGCGATCACCAGCATCATCACCGGCTCGAGGATGGTGGTGAAGAGCTTGACCGCGCGGTCGAGTTCGTTGTCGTAGCGGCGGCCGATGTGGCCGAGCGCGCTGGCCATGTCGCCGGACTCCTCGCCGACGGCGAGCATGTCGGTCAGCAGCCGGGGAAAGACGCCGTCCTGCGCCAGCGGCCGGGAGATGGTCGAGCCGTCGGTGACGCGGTCCTTGGCGGCACGGACGGCGCGGGCGATGACGGTGTTGCCGACGGTGTGCTCCACGATGGCCAGCGCCTGCAGAACGGGCACCCCGTTAGCCAGCAGCGTGCCGAGCGTGTGGGCGAAGTTGGCGAAGGCGTTGGCCCGAACAATGTGGCCGACCGCCGGCAGGCGCAACAGGATCCGGTCCTTCCAGTCGCGCCCCGCCGGCGTCTTGAGGGCGCGGCGCAGGGCGGTCAGGCCGAACGCCAGCACGATCGCCAGGAGCCAGCCGTACTTGAGCAGGCCGCCGCTCAGGCCGATCAGGATGCGGGTGGGCAGCGGCAGGGTGCCGCCCAGTTCCGCGAACATGGCGGAAAAGCGCGGGATCACGAATAGCATGATGAACAGCATCGCGCCGACACCGACCAGGGTCACGATGAGCGGATAGACCAGGGCCATGGCCACCTTCTCGCGGGCGGCCAGCACGCGCTCATAGTGCTTCACGAGGCGTTCCAGAACCCCCGAAAGCTGGCCGCTGGCCTCGCCGGCCTTGACCATGCTGACGAAAAGCGCCGGGAAGCTCTCGGGCCACTGGCCCAGCGCCGCGGACAGGCTGGAGCCCTGCACAATCTCGTCGCGCAGGTCGGCCACGATCGTATCCTGCGCCCGGCCGGTCTTGCGCTGGGCCAGGGCATGGAGCGCGGTCCCGAGCGTCATGCCCGAAGCCAGCAGGTCGGACAGCTCCCCCGTCAACAACAGCAGGTCGCCGATCTTCAGGCGGGGCTTGGACCGGACGATCCGTTCGAACCGGAACCATTTCCGGGGCGCCGCGGGAACCATTTCTTTTTTCGGAGCCGGCTCCTTGGCGGCGGGCTTGGGTTTTTCCGTGGCGGCGGCGCCTTTCCCCCCCGCCTCGGTCACGGAAATGGGCACCAGGCCCTGGCGGGCCAGCAGGGCCAGCGCGGTGCGGCGGTCGGGCGCCTCGAGCGCCCCCGCCTGCCGTTCGCCGGTCCGGCTCTTGGCGATGTACTTGAACTGCGGCATCGGTCCCGTTTCCGTGCGCGGGCCGCCGCGCTAGGCCTCGTCCTCGGCGCTGACCCGGATCACCTCTTCGAGGGTGGTGGTGCCGGCCAGCACCTTGCGCCAGCCGTCCATGCGCAGGGTGTGCATGCCGTGCTCGAGGGCGTGCGCCCGGATGTCGGCCGCGGAGGCGCGGTCCACGATCATCTGCCGGATGGCGTCGGTGATGACCAGGATCTCGTAGATGCCGGTGCGGCCGCTGTAGCCGGTGCCGCGGCACTCCTCGCACCCGACCGGCTCGCAGATCGTCCCCGACAGGAGCTTGGAGATCGGGAAGCCCAGGTGCTCGAGGAAGGGCAGGTCCACGTTCCAGGGGCGCTTGCACCTGGGGCAGAGGCGGCGCACCAGGCGCTGGGCCACGAGCGCCTCCACCGAGCTGGCCACCAGGAACGGCTCGATGCCCATGTCCACCAGGCGCGTGATGGCGCCGGCCGCGTCGTTCGTGTGCAGCGTGCTGAACACCAGGTGACCCGTCAAAGCCGCGCGGATGGCGATGTCCGCCGTCTCCTGGTCGCGGATTTCCCCGACCATGATCACGTCGGGGTCCTGGCGCAGGATGTGGCGCAGGCCGACGGCGAAGGTCAGGCCGATCTCCGGGCGCATCTGGATCTGGTTGATGCCGGCCATCTCGTACTCGATCGGGTCCTCGACGGTGAGGATGCGCTTGTCGACCGAATTGATGGTGTGCAGCCAGGCGTAGAGGCTGGTGGACTTGCCCGAGCCGGTGGGGCCGGTGACGAGCAGGATGCCGTGCGGCTTGCGGATCAGGCGGTGCAGGAGGTCCGCGTCGTCCTTGAACAGGCCCAGCTTGTCCATGCCGTACATGCCGCTGGAGCGCATCAGCAGGCGCAGGCTGACGCTCTCGCCGTAGACGGTGGGGATGGTGGAGACGCGCACGTCGATCTCCTCCCCCTTCACCCGCAGGCTGATGCGGCCGTCCTGCGGCAGGCGCTTCTCGGCGATGTCCATTCCCGCCATGACCTTGACGCGGCTGATGATGGCCGACTGGAACCGCTTCATCTGCGGCGGCAGGGGGGTCGGATGCAGCACGCCGTCGATGCGGATGCGGATGCGCAGGTCGTTCTCCAACGGTTCGATGTGGATGTCCGTGCCGCGGTCCTGGTGCGCCTCCCAGATGATCTGGTTGACGAACTTGACGACGCTCGCCTCCTGGTCGAGGTTGCTCAGGTCGCCGAGGGCCGGGCCGGCCTCCTGCTCCAGGTCGAGCTGGTTGTCGGCGATGAGGCGATCAAGGGTGTCGGCGCCGACGCCGTAGAACTTCTTGGCGGCCTTTTCGATGTCGGCCGCGGGCGCGAGGGCGAACTTGACGCGCAGGCCGGAGGCGAGCCGGAGGGCGTCGGCCAGGCCGGGGCGGAAGGGTTCGCTGGTGGCCACGCGCAGCGTGCCGTTATCGATGCCGACCGGCACGACGTTGTACTGGAACACGGCCTTGGTGGGGATCTTCTCGAGGATTTCGCCGGCGATGGGCTTGTCGGCCAGGCGCACGTAGGGGACCTGGAGCGCCTTGGCGAGCGCGGGCAGGAAGGCGTCCTCCCGCGCGTATTCCAGGGCCACCACCGTGGCCGTGAGCACACCTTCGTTCTCGCGCTGCTTGATCGCCAGCTCCTCGATCTGCGGCGGGGTGAACAGACCCGTCGCCTCGAGCAGCGCGGTCAACCGGTTGGACGGCGTGCCGGCCATGGAGGCCTAGAAGGGCTTCTCCGCCCGGACTTCCGCCAGCAGCACCAGGACGCGGTCCAGCGCGTCCTGCATCGCCGCCAGCTCTTGCGTGATCTGCTCGAGGCGTGCGGCGTTGGCCGTGCGCAGCTGCTCGAGGAAGGCGCGGCGCTCCTGCAAGGCCTCTTTCTCGGCCACCAGCCGGTCCACCTGCTGGTTGGCCATCGCCAGGGCGGTGTCCAGCTGCTGGATGGTGTCCTCGGGATCCTCCGTGTTCAGCGCCGGCGGCTGCGGGGCCGGCGCGGGCGGCTCGGCCACCGGTGCCTCCGGCGTGCGTCCGTCCGGAATCGGCACCTGGACCTGCTTGCCGCAGCTGGCGCAGGGCACCATCAGGCCGGCCCCGGCCGCCTCGATGGCCATATTCTTGCCGCAGTAGGGACAATCGAAGAGGATATCGCCGGCGCGGATCTCCGTCATGTCCATGGCCTGGGTCGGTTCGTCGTTCATGGGGCATCTCCCTTCTCCTCGGCGGGGGCCGGGAACATGGATGGCTTGGCCTCTGCCGCGGTCCCCCGGGCCTTGCGCTTCTTGCGGGGCTTCGCGGTTTCTTCGGCCGGCGGCGGCGGCTCCGCCGGAGCGGCCGGCACCGCGGGATCGAACACGAAGGGGGCGGTGGGGGTGGGTTCCTCGGGGGCCGGCAGGGGGGCGGCCGGCGCCAGTTCCGGCGCGGCGCCGGATTCCGCCCCGGCGGTGTCGGCCTGGCTGCTCATCACGCGCTCGACCTCGCGGCCGAACGCCGCCGCATCCTGCGCTTCCGGCGTGGGCTTCGGCATGGGGGTGGCGGGCTCGATCACGGCCACGGGCGGGGGCGCGGCCCCGGCGGCCGGCGCCTGCAGGCGGACGCGGCGGGCGGTTTTTTCCTCCCGCTTCAGTTCGCGCAGCTTCTGGGGCGAGAAGGGCGCCAGCGAGCTGTCCGACCAGCCGCGGTACCAATCCTCCGCGGCGACGTTGGAGGCGCGGTGGAGCCGTTCGGTCTCGGCGCGGGCTTCCTCGGGCGTCATCAGCACATAGGGGGTGATGAGCACCAGCAGCTCCGTGCGCTTGCGGGTCTTGTCCTCGTTGCGGAACAGCGCGCCGATCAGGGGGATGCCGCCCAGGATCGGCACCCGCGTGTTGAGCGCCTGGTAGTCGGTCTGCACCAGCCCGCCCAGCACGATCGTCGAACGGCTCGGCACGGAGATGGACGCGGTCATTTCGCGCTTGTTAATGGAGGTCATCCGGCCGGCGGTGCCCACGTCCACGGGTTCGCCGAGGGTATCGGCCGACTGGGTGATCTCCATGGTCACGTAGCGCGAGGGGTTGATCCGCGGCTTCACCTTCAGCTGGATGCCGACGTCCTTGTACTCGTACTCCGAGCGGACGGTGCCGCCGGTGTCCGTGTCGCCGGTCCGGATCGGAATCTGCTGGCCGCTGAGGATGCTCGCCTCGGTGTTGTCGGTGGTCAGGATCACCGGCGTGGCCAGTACGCGCCCCTCGCCGGAGGAGGCCACCATGTCCAGCACCAGGTCGATGTTGAGGTCCGCGAAGGTGAAGAAGTAGGTCAGGCCGGAGCCGCCCTGGTAGGCGCGCGTGACCGTCTCGCCGGCGACCTGGCTGAAGCTGTTGTCGCCGAAGTTGCCGCCCCAGGAGGCGAGCGGCTCGCGCAGGCTCACCCCGCCGTTGGGCCCGGCCATCCGCTGGCTGTAGGCCGTCATGGACTTCTGCAGCCAGTTCACGCCGTAGGCGGTGTTGTTGTTGAGGTTGACCTCGAGGATGACCGCCTCGATCAACACCTGCGCCAGCATGATATCCACCTTGGCGATGACGTCCCGCAGGGCCAGGAGGTCGCTCCGGGTGCCCATCAGCAGCAGGGTGTTGGTGCGCTCGTCCGCCAGGATCTTCGTGTTGGGCGAAAGCTGTCCGATCTTGCTGGCGGCGGCCTCGCCCGCCGCCTGCCGCACGCGGTCGGCCGCCGCGGCGCGCGCCCGCACGTACTCCTCCAGCGCCCGCGCGCGGGAATCGGAAGCGGTGCCCTCCCCCCCGGCCGCCGCGGGCGCGGCGGTCTCGGACTCGGACTTCGCCGCCCCGATGAAGTCGTTGAGCAGCCCGGCCATCTCCGTGGCGTCGGCGAACTCCAGGGCGACCACCTGCACGTCCACTTCGGGCTCCACGGGCACATCGAGCGCGGCGACGATCTGGTCGATGAAGGCGAAGTTGACGGGCTTCGAGATGATGATGAGGATGTTGGTGCGCTCGTCCGCGAGCACCTTGACCTTGCCCTGGATGATGCCCCGCTCGGCCATGGCGGCCTCGAGCGCCGCGGCCGTGTCCGGAGCCGGCGCGGCCTCGGGAACGGCCGGCTGCCGGGCCCGGATCATGCTGGCGGGCCGCCGCGCCGCCGGCACCGGCTGCGCCACCTGCGGGACCTCCTCCTTCTTCTCGCCCTGGCTGTCGCTGATCAGCTCGTTCAGCCGGGCGGCGATGTCAGCGGCCTTGGCGTACTTGATGGGCACGACGCGCGTGACGATGTTCAGCTCCGTCTGCTGGTCCACCATGTCCAGGATTTCCAGGATGCGCTTGAGGTTGGTGGCGGTCTCGGTGATCAGCAGGCTGTTGATGCGGTCGAATTTCTGGACCTTGCCGAAGCCGTGGAGCAGTTCCTTCACCAGATTGTTGGCATCTTCCAGGTCCAGATACTTCATGGTGACCATCTGGCTGACCAGGGCGTCGCTCTCGGGCATCCCGCCCTCGGGAACTTCCCGCTGGATGGCCAGGCCCTCCGTGGCGGCGGCGTCGATCTGCACCACGCGGTAGAAGCGGGTGCCCAGCGGCACCAGCGTGATCTTGTTCATGGACAGCAGCGTGTCCATCACCTGGATCATCTCGGCGCGGGTGAGGCGCTCCTTGACCTTGATGTTGGGGAAGGTGGCGTTGAGGCCGGGCGCCTTGATCATGGTGCGGCCCGTCACGCCGGAGTACAGGTCGAGCAGCGCGTCCAGCGGGGCGTCCTTGACGAGGTTGAACTGATAGACCGCCTCGCCGTGTTCGTCCACGCCAACCGGACCGGCCGCCCCCTCGGCCGGGCCGGCGGGGGCCTCTCCGGCCGGGGCCGCAGGCTGCCCGGCGCGGGTCGCGCGCAGCCGGGCGATCCGTTCGCGGGCGGCCTCCGCCGGCGCCGGCGGGGCCGGCACCTCGTCCGCTGGCGCTGCGCCGGCCGGTTCCGGGGCGGGCGGAGCTTCCTCCTGCGCCAGCACCGGCGCGGGGAACGAAGCCCCCAGGAACGCGGCAACAAGCACCCACGTCAGGCTGCGGGTGAACGGGAAGTGGCGGATTGGCGTCATGTGCGGTCCGTTTCAGGGTTGCGCCGCAACCGCCGGCGGCGTTTCGCCGGCGGGTTCGGGCTTGCTCTCCGGGGCGCCGGCTTCCCGGCGGTAGGCGTAGTCCATGCTAAAATTCCCCCGCAGGCGGCCGGCCGGCACGTCCCGGCCGCCGAACGGCTGGACGGTCAGCTGGCGCACGTCCGAAACCGCCCCCTGCGTCTGCTGGGTGTAGAGGAAGTTCACCAGTGCGTCGAGATCCCCCTCCCAATCGCAGTTGATCGTGGTCTCATACAGGTCCCCCGCCTCGCGCTCCGCCGTTGCGGTGCGCTTGGTCAGCACCAGGTTGTGCTGCCCGGCCATCTTCTCCAGCGCCGGCATCAGCTCGGACTCCGCCCGTTTGCCCGCCGGGAAGACCGGCACCCCTGCGCGGAACTCCGCCAGGCGCGTCTCCACGGCCGGCCGGCTGTCCAGCAGCTGCTGCGCGGTCTCCCGCCGCGCCAGCAGGTCCTCCCGCCGGGACCGGAACTCGGCCCACTCGGCGAATTTCGAAGCCAGCGCCACGTAGGTCAGCGCCAGCAGCAGGACGCCCAGAGTGATGAACAGCAGGTTCAGCTCGCGCGCGGCAATTTTCATGGCGCGGCCTCCCCGTCCTCGCCCGGCAGGACGAGGACCACGGAGTATTGCGAGCGCGTGCCCTGCGGCGTGCTGCGCGTGGTGACGCCTTCGGGCTTCACTTCCGGAAACAGCCCCGTCTGTTCCATCGCCTGGTTGAACGCATAGACCTTGTCCGGCACGTCCGCTTCGCCCCGCAGGGTCAGCGAACTGCCTTTGCGGTAGATGAACGAGGTCAGGTCCATGCCCGCCGGGAGCGCGGCGGAAACCACCCGCAGGCATTCCAGCGCCGACCGGGAACGGTCCGCATACTGGGTGAACTCCTGCACCTTGGCGCGCAGACGCCGAATCTCCAACGCCGGCGCCTCCATCTCCGCGACCTCCCGCTCCAGCCGCGCCATGCGGCCGCGCTGGAGATTCAGCAGGGTCCAGAACAGCCCGAGCGCCGCCAGCCACAGCGCCAGGAAAACCGTCGCCGACCGCAGCAGCCGGCGGCGGGTCTGGCGCACGGCGTCCGCGGCGCGCCAGGCCTCCGGCGTCAGGTCCATGGCCAAAACCGGCGCCGGCGCGGCCGCCCGCCGCGCCACGCCCTCCGCCACCGCCGGCAAATCTTCGAGCGGATGCGTGAACACGTCCGCCAGGCCCAGCGCCTGCTGCAGCCGCGCCGCGCATTCCCCCGGCACGTCGGCCGCATGGAACACGTGCAGCGTCGGCGTGCCCGCGCCGCCCCATTCCGTTTCGAGCGCCGTGAGCGAATCGGCCACTTCCTCGGCGCACTCGTCCGCCCATTCGGCCGCGGCATCGGCCGCCGGCTGCCGCGGCAGGGTGCGGAACAGCAGCGGCGCGCCGTCGCGGGCCACCACCATGTCGATGCCGGCGGCAGTGGCGCGCAGGATGATCTGCGAACCCAGGGCGGGCACCTGCCCGCTCTGTTTGAGGCCCCACCACCAGCCCAGCGCCTCCACGTCCACCCCGTCGGGCAGTACCCCCGCCCCCTGGAACGCCCGGCCCAAAGCTTCCACGTCGTCGCGGCGCACCACGGCCATGGCCACCAGCGAGGAAGTGCCCGCCGCCTCCAGCACCTCGGCGCCTGCCGCCACCGTTTCCACCGGAAACGGCGAAAACTTATCCGTCTGCAGTTCGGTCATGCCGCGCAGTTCCGCCGCGTCCGTGCTCGGCAGCAGGGCCATGCGCAGCAGCACCCGCCCGGTCGGCAGCGCCACCGCGATCTTCCCCCGGAAATGCCGCAAGTGCGGCTTGAGCGCCGCGGCCGTCAGGCCGTCGGGCGCCCCGTCGACCGCCGGCAGTTCCGCCTGGCCTCGGCTGGAAACCTCCCACGCCTCCTTGGCGCGGCGCAACACGGTCCATTCCAGCCGGTTCGGCTGGATGCAAATGCCCGTGATCCACGTGGTGGCCATCCCTAGAAAATCCTCCACATTTCCAGTTCTTCATATTAGCCCCGCCCGCTCTCTCAGGCAATCGGATTCGGCGGGTCGCCGCACTTTCGCACCGCCGGGCCGGCCGGGCCCACCCGCCGTCGCCGGCCCGGTTGCAATTCAGTCTTGCCACGTTCCCGGCTCTTCCCGCACACTGGAATCCGCATGTACCGACTGGTCTTCCTATCCGGGCGCTACGAAGGCAAGCGCCTCGTGGTCCGCCAGGCCACCACGGTGGTCGGCCGCGGCCCGGACTGCCACCTGCTCCTGCCCGACGACCCCGACCTGGCCCCGCAGCAGGCCCGGTTCGAAGACCGGGGCACGGGCGTCTACCTGCTCAGCCTCGACCCAACGCAGCCCGTCGCGTGCAACGGGGCGCCCGTCCGCGAACCGGTCCGCCTGGCGCACAACGACCTGCTGGTGCTGGGCCAGACCCGGATCCAGTACCAGGACATCATCGCCCCCCACCCGCACCTCGAACCCAGCCCCGGCCTGCTGCAGCCCGCCACGTTCGTCTCCGTGGCCGCCATCCTCGTCGTCCAAATCCTGCTGGTGGCCTTCCTGGTGGACTGGCCCCGGCGCATCATCCGGCCGGACACCGAAGCCGCAGACCTTGCCCGCGCCGCGGAACTCCGCGCCACGCTGGAAGTCCAGCCGGAGGCGGCCGCGCCCGCCGCGGCCAAGCCGGCCGCCATCGTCGAACTGCCCGGCACCGCTCCCGCCCCCCCGGCCGCCACCAACGGCGCCGCCGCCGCTTCCGCCGGCACCGTGGCCGCCCCGCCGGCCGCCCCGGCCGAGATCCTCCAGGTCCTGGACGAGGCCGATTTCACCCCCGCCAGCCCCGACACGCGCCTGGAGATCCTGCCTCCGGTTTCCGCCGCCGATCCCCAGATCGAGGAGGCCCAGCGCCTGCTGGCCGAGGCTGTCTCCGCCGCCGAATTCGCCGACTACGCCCAGGCCTTCCGCCTTCTAAACCAGATCCACCAGAACACCCCCGGTTTCCTGCCCGCCCACGTCGAACACGCCCGGCTGCTCGAGGGCCGCGGCAGCCTCGATGCCGCCCAGGAGCGCTGGGCCCTGGTCCTGGGCCTCGCGCCCGCGGTCTCCCCGCTCCACCAGCAGGCGGCCGAGGCGCGCGAACGCCTCGCGCGCCTCCAGGCCCTCCAGACCCACGTGCTCCAGGCCCCGCAAACCACGGCCGCCGCTCCGCTGCCCCGCGACATTCTGATCACCGCACCGGTCATCCAGAAAATGCCCGCCGACGCCGACGTTGCCGAAATGCGCCTCCTCAAGGCCACCCTCGCCCTCGCCCCCGACGCCAAGCTTTTCAAGGATGCCGCCATCCAGGTCTTCGTCACCTTCTACGATGCCGACACCAACAACCAGGTCCAGGTCACCCGCGCCATCACCACCCCTTCCCCGCTGGCCCTCGGCAAGGCCTTCGCCGACCGCCGCGAGGCCGCCTTCGACGCCACCTACGTCGTGCCCCGCGGGCTCCGCGCCCAGGAGGAGCGCGACACCGGCCGCCGGAATTCCTACTACGGCTTCACGCTTCACGTCTTCGCCGGCCAGATCCTCCAGGACGCCGTCGCCCGGCCGAAGAAGCTTCTCGACCGCCCCATCCACTTCCCCGCCCCCGGCGCCGACGCCGAACCCTGAGCCGCCTCGCTGCCGGTTCCAATCCCGGTGTGTTGGTAGGGCGGGTTGGCTCTCGTAGACCTCGCCTTTGGGCGGGAACCCGCCGCGCGGTTTCCATTTCCGATCCCGGCTTATGGTAGGGCGGGTTGGCCCAACCCGCCGCGCCTTCCCGATCCCGGCGACTTGGGCCAAGTCGCCCTACCTAAAGCCGTCCAGCCCTCCCGACCCGCGTTATTCTGCTCTTCGGTAGGGCGGGTTGGCCCAACCCGCCGCGGTTTCCGATCCCGGCGACTTGGGCCAAGTCGCCCTGCCCTCAACCTTGTTGAGGCCACGTGTATGGCCATTCTTCCGGTCTTCCGGCCAATCTCGCTCTCACGGGATTCATCCGGATATAGTTGGCTTTTTCAACGTGGTTTTCGTCGTCGCGCAAGCGGTGTTCAAAATAGCCGGCTTGCCAGCGGATCCCGGCCGCTCGGGCAGCATGGCGTTTCCATTGGCCGATGGCAGAATTCAAACCCGGTGCGCGCGCAAAACTCATCAGGACATGCAAGTGGTCCGGCATCAGGACAGCTAAATGAACCCACCAATCTCCCCGCGCCTGCCGGAATTCCATGCTTTCGCGGATCCAAGCGGCGACCTCTGGCTGGCAGAGTTGATTCTCCCCTCTTGGCCGCGTGCAAATGGTGATGAAATAGATCGCCCCATCGGCCACCCAGGAAGGAACGGAATGCGGCAGTTGCTTGCGCCGAGGAAGATCTTTCATTCGAATTGATCTTACACGATCCCTTCCGCATTGGGTAGGGCGGGTTGGCCCAATCCGCCGCGCCTTCCCGATCCCGGCGACTTGGGCCAAGTCGCCCTACCTAAAGCCGTCCAGC
>CAYMTY010000051.1:0-18300 GCA_964393515.1 uncultured Verrucomicrobiota bacterium | reverse complement strand
GTTGTTCGCCACAACGCCATTATACTTGATCTGCAAAACCCCATAGCATCTACCCGAACAGCCCTAGACCTCTTCCACCAGGGGGAGGCTGGGGTCGGCCTCTTGTGCGGGCGGGTTGCCGAGGCCGGCGAGTTCGCGCAGGCCGGCGGCGGCGGCGACCATGGCGGCGTTGTCGGTGCAGTAGGCCAGCGGCGTCAGCAGCAGCCGCGCGCGGTGCCGGGCGGCCAGCGCCTCCAGCTTGCCGCGCAGCACCGCGTTTTTCGCGACGCCGCCGACGCAGGCCAAGGTGCGCGCTGCCGATTCCTGCAGGGCCCGGTCCGTGCGCCGCGCGAGGGCGTCCATCACCGCTTCCTGATACGCCGCCGCCAGGTCGGCCAGGTGTTTTTCCCGGTCTTCCGGATGGGCTTTCAGATGATAAAGCAGCGCGGTCTTGAGGCCGCTGAAGCTGAAGCACATCTCGAGATCAAGGCCGTTGTCCGTCCGGCGCCCCTTGGCGTGTTGCATCCCGCGTGGAAACTTCACGAAGGCGGGATTGCCGCCCTGCGCGGTGCGCTCGATGGCCGGCCCGCCGGGATAGCCCAGCCCCAGCAGGCTGGCGCCCTTGTCGAGGCACTCGCCGGCGGCGTCGTCGAGCGTCTGGCCCAAGAGGCGGTAGCGCCCCACCCCGAGCATGTCGATCAGGCAGGTGTGCCCGCCCGAGACCATCAGCACCAGCGCGGGGCAGGCTTCCGCCGGCGGCGGCGCGGCGGGATCCAGATACACCCCGGCGACGTGCGCTTCGAGGTGGTTCACGCCCCAGACGGGCTTGCCGAGCGCCTGGCCGAGCGCCCGCGCGCCCGAAATCCCGATCAGCAGCGAACTGACCAGCCCCGGGCCGTGCGTCACCGCGATGGCGTCGAGTTCTCCCCAGCGGACGCCGGCCTGCGCGACGGCTTCCGCCACCACGACGGGGAAATTGCCGACATGCTCGCGGGAGGCGATTTCGGGCACGACGCCGCCCCAGGGCCGGTGGCTGGCGATCTGGCTGTGCACCACGGAGGAGAGCACTTCCCGCCCGTTGCGGACGACGGCGGCGGCGGTTTCGTCGCAGGAGGATTCGATGCCGAGGACGAGCATGCTGTTTTCTTAATCAAATCGGCTAGAACTGTTCCGGTTTAACTGTAGCCGGTCCCGCCGGGGCCGGCCATTGATTTCACAACCCCGCGCCCAACGGGCGCAGCTACATTGAAACCGAAAAGAATCCAAAGCCGGAACCATAAATACAGAACTCATCGAGTCGGTTGTTCGCAGTTCCGCCTTCCGGCGGCGTTCCGGGCCTACCGTTTTTCGAACACGAGGATGCCCCGCAGCATGTCGCAGGCGCGGTCGAGCTGCGGGTCGGCGACGTTGTCCAGGTCGATCTCCTCCTCCGGGACCGGGGCGGAGGGCTGCACGAAGTCGTCGCCGTCCTCGGCCACCCAGCCTTCGTCCTTGAGGGGGGCGACATCCGCACCGTTCTTCTCCTCGGTTTTGTTCCGGGCGAGGATGATGTTGCGCCAGTTCTCGACGGACATGGGCACGACGATGTCGGGCTCGATGCCGTTCTCGTGGATGACGCGTTCGCTGGGGGTGTAGTACTTGGCGGTGGTGAGCCGGATGGCGGTGCCGCCGTCCTGCGGCAGGACGCTCTGCACGGAGCCCTTGCCGAAGCTTTTTTCGCCGACCAGGACGGCGCGTTCATTGTCTTGCAGGGCGCCGGCGACGATCTCCGAGGCGCTGGCGCTGTAGCCATTGATGAGGACGGCCATGGGCACGGCGGGGAAGGTTTCGCGGGCGCGGGCGCGGTAGGAGCGCTCCATGCGGTTATCGCGGCCGCGGGTGAAGACGATCAGGTCGCCGCGCCGGAGGAACTTCTGGGCCACGTCCACGGCCGCCGTCAGCAGGCCGCCGGGGTTGCTGCGCAGGTCGAGGACCAGGGCGCGGACCTTCTCGCCCTTGAGCTGGTCGAGGGCCTTCTGCAGGTCGGCGGCGGTGTCCTCGCCGAACTGGAGCATGCGGACATAGCCGATGCCGCCGTCCAGCACGCGGGTGTCCTTGATGCTCGGCACGTTGATGACGGCGCGCTCCAACTCGAACTCCTTCACCAGCTGGGTCCGGGGCCGGAAGATCTTGACCTTGACGGTCGTGCCGGGGTCGCCGCGGAGCTTCTTGACGGCGTCCTCGAGGGCCAGGCCCTCGGTGCTGTCGCCGTTGATCTCCATGATCTTGTCGCCGGAGAGCAGGCCCGCGCGGAAGGCGGGGGTGTCCTCCATGGGGGCGATCACGGTCAGGACGGCGTCCTTGATACCGATGGTGATGCCGAGGCCGCCGAACTTGCCGGCGGTGTCCTCCTTCATGCTCTGGAAGGCCTCCTCGTCCATGAACTGGCTGTGGGGGTCGAGGGACTGGAGCATACCCTTGAGCGCGCCCTCGATCAGCTCCTCGTAGGTGCTTTTCTCGGCGTCCACGTAGTTGGCGCGGACCTGCTCGACGACCTTGGAGAAGAGCGTGTACATCTCGTAGGGGGAGTCGGCGCCAGCCACCGCGGTGGCGGCGGTCTCCTGGGAATAGAGCCGGACGCCGACCGCCAGGTTGGCGACCAACACCGCCAGCACGGCGAACCACTTGAAGCGCTGCGCGAACTTATTCATTCCGATTATCCTTGCAAGGCCGCCCGCGGGCGGGGGCTAGACATGGCCCTCCAGGTCGGGCCGGTAGCGGAAATAGACGGCGCCGAGGGGCGGGACAGTGACGGGGATCGACTGGGCGCGGGTCTGCCATTCCTGCGGTTCGGCCTTCACGAACCGGGGGTTGCCCATCCCACTGCCGCCGTAGATGGCGGCATCGGTGTTGAGCACCTCCTCGTAGGCGCCCAGACGGGGCACGCCCATGCGGTAGCCGGTGCGCGGCACCGGGGTGAAGTTGAAGCCGCACACGAGCAGGTCGTCCGGATGGCGCCCCTTGCGCAGGGTGAAGAGCATGCTGTTCTCCCAGTCGTTGAGGTCGATCCACTCGAACCCCTCCCAGGAAAAATCGATCTCGTGCAGGCAGCCGAAGCCCTTGAGCATTTCGTTGAGGTCGCGGGCCAGGCGCTGCAGGCCGGCGTGGGAGTCGTACTGGAGCAGGTGCCAGTCGAGGCTTTCATGGTGCTGCCACTCGCGCCACTGGCCGAACTCCATGCCCATGAAGGTCAGCTTCTTGCCGGGATGGGCGAACATGTAGGCGTAGAGCAGGCGCAGGTTGGCGAACTGCTGCCACATGTCGCCGGGCATCTTGGAGAGCATGGCGCCCTTGCCGTGCACAACCTCGTCGTGGGAGAAGGGCAGGATGAAGTTCTCGTTGAACGCGTAGATCATCGAGAAGGTCATCTGGTGGTGGTGGTATTTCCGGAAGACGGGGTCCTTGTGCATGTAGTCGAGCGTGTCGTGCATCCAGCCCATGTTCCACTTGAGGTCGAAGCCGAGGCCGCCGAGGTAGACCGGGCGGGAGACCATCGGCCAGGCCGTGGACTCCTCCGCGAAGGTCAGGATGCCGGGATATTCCACGTGGATCAGCTCGTTGAACTTCTTAAGGAAGTCCACGGCGTCGAGGTTCTCGCGCCCGCCGTATTTGTTGGGGATCCACTCCCCCTCCTGGCGCGAGTAGTCGAGGTAGAGCATGGAGGCCACGGCGTCCACGCGCAGGCCGTCGATGTGGTAGACATCGGCCAGGAAGATCGCGTTGGAGAGCAGGAAGGCGCGGACTTCGTTGCGGCCGTAGTTGAAGATATAGGTGCCCCAGTCCTTGTGCTCGCCGAGGCGCGGGTCGTCGTGCTCGTAGAGGTGCGTGCCGTCGAAATAGGCGAGCCCGTGGCCGTCCTTGGGGAAGTGCGCCGGCACCCAGTCGACGATCACGCCGATGCCCGCCTGGTGGCACTGGTCGACGAAGTACTTGAAGTCGTCGGGATTGCCGAAGCGCGAGGTCGGCGAATAGTAGCCGATGGTCTGGTAGCCCCAGGAGCCGTCGAAGGGGTGCTCGCTGATCGGCAGCATCTCGATGTGGGTGTAGCCCATCTTCTGGACATAGGGGATCAGGGTGTCCGCCAGTTCCCGGTAGGACAGCATGCGGTTGTCCTCGTCCGGCTTGCGGCGCCACGAGGACAGATGCACTTCGTAGACGCTGAGGGGTTCGTCGAGCCAGTGCTTCTGGGCGCGCGCGGCCATCCATTCGCCGTCGGCCCACGGGTACTTCGCGATGTCCCAGACCATCGAGGCCGAGCGCGGCCGCAGTTCGGACGCGAACGCGTAGGGGTCGGCCTTCTGCGCCAGGAAGGCGTTGTGGCCCTTGACCTCGAACTTGTAGAGGTCGCCGGGTTTCAGGTGCGGCATGAAGAGCTCCCACAGCCCCGAGCCGCCGCGCTGCTGCAGCGGGTGGATGCGCCCGTCCCAGTTGTTGAACCAGCCCACCACGCTTACGCGGATGGCGTTCGGCGCCCACACCGCGAAGTGCACGCCTTCCACCCCGTCGAGCGTCAGCGGATGCGCGCCCATCTTGTGGTAGGCGCGGTAGTTGGTCCCCTCGCCCAGCAGGTACATGTCGAGGTCCGTCAGCTGCAGCGGGAAGCGGTAGGGGTCCTCCAGCTCCGCGGGCGGGCCCTCGAACCAGGCCAGGCGCAGCTGGTAGGCGAACGGCTGCGCGTCGGGGAAGAACAGCTCGTAGAGGCCGTCCTCGTGGATGCGCGGCATCTCGAAGGCCTGCCCGTCCGACTTGCGGATCACCTCCACCTTGGTCGCATAGGGCCGGAACACCCGCACCACCACGCCCGGCTTTTGGGGCCCGGTCGCGTGCATGCCCAGCAGCGTGAACGGCGCGCCGTGCATCCCATAGATGATGGCGTTGATTTCCGGCTCGGACAGGATGGGTTTCATGTGCGCAAACTCCTCAGTCGTCCGGCCTGCCTTGCGGCGCGCCGGTTTCAACCATAGTCCCACAGGCGCCGGCGGGGGTAAAGGCGGATTTCTCCCGGTCCTCCCGTCCCGGCCGCGGCCGCCGCGGCTTTCAGGCCGGCGGCCGGTCCTCCGGCGACGCGGCCCCGCCGAGCATCTCGATCGCCATCCAGCGGCCGCGCCGGAAGCGCACCCAGAAGCCCCCCGCCAGCAGGAAGACGTAGACCGTCATCCACAGCCAGGTTTCCAGCAGCCCGCCGTCCAGCCACAGGATCAGCGCGAACGTGCCTGGAATCCACACCAGCCAGGTCGCCAGCGCGGAGTAGACCAGCACGAACCGGGTGTCGCCGGCGCCCTTCAGCGCCCCGGCCACGACCAGGTTGATGGCGTCCAGCAGGCCCCAGAGGGCCATCATGCCCATCAGCCAGCGTCCCTTGCCGAGCACCTCGTCCAGGGTGACCATGCCCGGGGCGTCGCCCGTGAACAGGGCAAAGTAGGGCCGGGGAAACAGCAGAAAGGTCAGGGCCACCACGCCCATGTACGCCCAGGCGAGCTTGAGGGCGGTTAGCCCCGCTCGTGCCGCCAGGGCGGAATGCCGCGCGCCCTGGTACTGTCCCACCACGATCGTCGCGGCCATGCCCATCCCCAGCAGCGGCATGAAGGCGACGTTGTTGATACTGAACGCGATGTTGCTGGCGGCCATATCCGCCGCCGGCAGCCGGCCCAGCAGGATCACAAACAGCGTGAACGCGCCGACGTCCTGCAGCGAATTCAGGGCGGCGGGCGCGCCGAAGCGCAGCAGCGGCGCCAGCAGCCGCCATTCCAGGCGCGGGACCGCCCCCGTGCCGTATTCCGCCCGGAAGCGCGGCCGGAAATACAGCGCCAGCAGGATGACCAGGCCCAGCGCCGCCGACAGCACCGTCGCCACCGCCGCGCCCGCGATGCCCCACGCGGGAAAGCCCCAGTGGCCGAAAATCAGCGCGTAGTCCAGCGCGATGTTTGCCAGGTTGGCCGCCAGGCTCGCCAGCATCGGCGTGCGCGTGTCCCCCCGCCCCGAGAAGAAACCCGAGGCCGCGTTCGTCAGGGACCAGAAGCCGCAGCCCGTCATGAGGAGGCCGAAATAGGTCTTCTCCGCCGCCAGCACATCGGCGGGATGCCCCGCCGCCGCCAGCATCCAAAAGCCGGCCGGGATGAGCGCCAGCCCGAGCGGCCATGTCAGCGCGCCCAGCCAGAGGCCCTGCGCCGTCATCCGCCCGCACTCCCGTTTCCGGCCCGCGCCGTGGTACTGCGCCACGAACGTGCCCGCATAGCCGGCCAGCGCCTGGAAGAAGATCGTCAGGGTCAGCGCCAGGATCCCCGCCGGGAACGCCGCCCGCAGCGAAACCGAGCCGTGGTGCGCCAGGAAGATGCGGTCGCAAAACTGCATCAGCGTGTAGGACGCCATGGTCACGATGATCGGCGCGGCCACGCGCACCATCTCGCGGTAGCCGCCGGGGACCGGGGCCGGCGGCTTCAGGCGGGGAGTTGGCGGGAACATGGCGGCGGCGCTCCGCGGCCCCTCACCGGGCGCGCGGCTCCTTTTCGCCGTGGCTGGAGCGGTAGCGCAGGACCAGCGGCACGCCGGCCAGGTCGAAGGCCGCCCGCAGGCGCGCCGCCAGGAAGGCCTGGTGCCCCGGGGTGCTCAGCGCCGGATCGTTCACAAAGAGCGTCACCCGCGGCGGGTTCATTCCCGTCTGCGTGGCATAGTAGAACTTGAGCTGCTTGCCGCGCGCGAACGGCGGTTGCGAGCGAGCGAAAGCGTCACGCAGCACCCGGTTCAGCACCCCCGTGGGCAGCTTCGTCCCGAGGCGCGCCGCCACCGTGGCGATCACTTCGAAGCTGCGGCGGATCTGGTAGCCGCTCGCCGCCGACACGAACAGCACCGGGATGTCGCCCAGGAAGAACAGCTCCCGGCGCATCTGCGCCTCGTAGTCCGCCGCCTGCACCGCCGTGCCCCGCGCCAGGTCCCACTTGTTCACCAGCACGACGCAGGCCTTGCGGTGCCGGCGGATCAGCGCGGCGACCTTCTTCTCCTGCGTGCCCGGCCCCGCCGCCGCGTCCAGCATCAGCACCACGATGTCGGCCTCGGCAATGGATTCCTCGGCCCGGAACAGGCTGAACTTCTCGACCGAGGCATGCACGCGCCCCTGCTTGCGCATCCCGGCGGTGTCCACCAGCCAGTAGTGCCGCGCCCCGCCGTCCGCCGCCGGCAGCGTGAACGGCACGGAAATGGTGTCGCGCGTCGTCCCGGGCACGTCCGAGACGATCAGCCGCTCCCGACCGGTCAGCCGGTTGATGTAGGACGACTTGCCGACGTTGGGCCGACCGACCACGGCCACCTTCAGACGCGGCGGCCCGGCCTCCGCGGCCGCCGGCGGCAGGTGCTGCAGCGCCATTTCCATCAGCGCCTCGATGCCGCGGCCGTGCGCGGCCGACACCGGAAAAACAGGATAGCCCAGGGCGGCAAAATCGCCGGCCTGGGCATCCTGCGCCGGCAGGTCGGCCTTGTTCGCCGCCACCACCGCGGGCCGGCCCGCCTTGCGCAGCAGCCGCGCCACCTCCGTGTCCAGCGGCTGCAGCCCGGCCGTGAGATCCGTCACCAGGATCACGGCCGCGGAATCCGCGATGGCCGCCCGGACCTGGTCCGCGGTCGCCTGCTGGATTTCGTCGCGCGTCTTGGCCCGGTCCAGCAGCGCCAGCCCGCCCGTGTCCACCACCTGGAACTTCTGGCCCAGCCAGTCCGCGGCCGCCATCAGCCGGTCGCGGGTCACGCCTTCCTCGGAATGGACGATTGCCAGCCGGCGGCGCACCAGGCGGTTGAAGAGTGCAGACTTGCCCACGTTGGGCCGCCCCACGATCGCCACGATCCGCTCCGGTTTGAGGGTTTCGCTCATCAACGGCCCTTGTGCGAGAAATCCCAATATCCAACACCCAACATCCAATTATCCAAGGAAAATCCTTCCGGACCGGCGATCCGGTTCTTCACTTGTTCGGTTGGATATTGATTATCGGATATTGGAAATTGAATTCCTAATACTGGAAGAAGCTCTTGCCGATGAACTCGCGGATGACGCTGGTCGGCGGCACCCGGTCCGGCGGGATTACCAGGAAGTTCGCCAAGAACTGCTGGATGCGCACCGCCTCCGCGTATTCCGGCATGGCCGGCTTGATCTCCGCCAGCAGCGGCTCCGCGAACGGCCGCAGCACGGCCAGCTCGTAGTCCAGCGCCGAGTTGAAGGCCACGTCGGCCTCTTTCTGGAACGGGAAGATCCAGGTTTTCTCGCCGCGCCGCACCTTGGGCCACATCTGCAGCGTTTTGATCGCCGGATGGCTGCGGAAGTTGTTGTCCCGCACCATGCGCCGGATCAAGCGGTTGTCCGTCGTCGAGATCCGGTTGTTGCTGTCGATGTTCAACTGCGTCAACGCGCTGATGTAGATCTTGAACTTGTGCTCCGCCGGCACGCTGGCCGTCAACCGCGGATTCAGCCCGTGGATGCCCTCCAGCACGATCACGTCGTCGGGACCGATGTGCATGAACTCGCCGCGGAACTCCCGCAGGCCGGTGTGGAAGTTGAAGTAGGGCAGTTCCACCCGCTTCCCGGCGTCCAGCGCCGTCAGCTGCTCGTCGATCAGCGCCAGGTTCAACGCCTCCAGGTGCTCGTAGTCCACCTCGCCCTTCTCGTCGAGCGGCGTCTGGCCCCGCTCCACGAAGTAGTTGTCCAGCGAGATCGGCTTGGCGTTCATGCCGCTGGCCTTCAGTTGCAGCGAGAGGCGCTTGGAGAACGTCGTCTTGCCCGACGAAGACGGCCCCGCGATCAGGATCCACTTCACCTGCCCCTTGCGCTGCACGATCTGCTCCGCCAGCAGCGCGATCCGCTTCTCCTGGTAGGCCTCGTTCACGTCGATGAAGTCGTCGATCTTCTTGCGGGCGATGCGTTCGTTGAGGTCGCCGACCGTGCGCACGCGCACGATCCGGCCCCATTCCTTGTGGCCCTTGAACACGTCGTAGATGTAGTGCGCCGGCTCGAAGGGCGGGAACGTGTCCGGATTCATCCGGTCCGGGCCCATCACCACAAAGCCTTGCTGGTACGGGATCAACTGGTAGTTGCCCAGGACGGCGGCGTTGACCGCGAGCGGCTGGTTCGCCAGGTCCATGTAGGGGCCGCACCGGTACACGCTCACCTTGGCGCTGTTCTTGTAGCGCAGCAGATTCAGCTTGTCCTTCGCCCCCGCCGCCTCGAAATGCGCGATGGCCTCCTCGTACGTGATCTTGATGCGGTCGATCGCCGCCTGCTGGTCGAACAGCTGGCGCAGGGCGCCGTCCAGTTTCGCCAGCTGGGCCTTGGTGATGCCCGGCTCCTCCTCGCCCAGCCGAAAGCTGCAGTACAGCCCCTTGGACAGCGAGTGCTCCACCGCGAAATCGCAGCCGGGGAACAACTCGTGCGCCACCTTCGCCAGCAGGAAGGCGATCGTGTGGCGGTACACCCGCTGCCCGTACGAATCCCGGTAGCCCAGCAGCCGGACCGTGCTGTCCGTCTCGATGTGGTAGACCACCGACACGAACTGGTTGTTCACCAGCGCCCCCAGCGGCTGGAATCCCAACCCTTCCAGCACCGCCGGGTACTTCGCCAGCACCTGGTTCAATGCGATTCCCGCCTCCACCTGCTGTTCGGGCCCGTGCTCGAACTTCACTTTAACCATCCGATGGGTCATGCTCTCTCCTCATTTGTATAAACTATTAACTTTATCCGTGCGGCCCGCACCGAGGCAAGCTATATTGCCCCCGATGATTGAAACGCTCCAACCCGCCCATGCCGACTACCTGCGCGACGAGTCCCGCCGCACCGGCTGCGCCGACCGCATCACCTTCCCCCGCGCCGAGGCCGAAGTGCTCGCGGCCCTGGCCGCGGCCCGCGCCGCCCAGATGCCGGTCACGATCCAGGGCGCCCGCACCGGCGTCGCCGGCGGGGCCGTGCCTGAGGGGGGCCTGATTCTGAACCTCTCCAAAATGGACCGCATCTTCCCCCCGGAGGGCGACACCCTGCGCGTCCAGCCCGGCGCCACCCTCGCCGCCATCCGCGCCGCCGTCCCGCCGGACCGGTTTTTCGCCCCCGATCCCACGGAAACCTCCGCGGCCATCGGCGGCATGGTCTCCTGCAACTCCTCCGGCGCCCGCTCCTACCTCCACGGCCCCACCCGCAACCATGTCCTCGGCCTGCGCGTCGCCCTGCTTTCCGGCGAAGTCCTCGATCTCCGCCGCGGGCGTGATCGGGCCCAGGGGCTGCACTTCCAACTCGGATCCGTCTCCGGCGAACTGCCGCTCATCCCCCGCCCGGCCGTCAAGAACGCCGCCGGTTTTTTTATCGACCCGGACATGGACCTGGTCGATCTCTTCATCGGCGCCGAAGGCACGCTCGGCGTCGTCACCGAGGCCACCCTGCGGCTCCTGCCCTCCCCCGGCGCCGCCTGGGGGCTCATGGCCTTCCTGCCCTCAACCGCCGCCGTCGTGGACTTCGTCAACGCCCTCCGGGCGGGCCAGAGATCGGAGGTCGGAGGTCAGAGGTCAAGTGCGGCCCTCGCCGCCATCGAGTACTTCGATTCCCGGGCGCTTGCGTTCCTCCGCGAACATGCCGACGAACTTGCCTCCAAGGGCATCGCCGTCCCGGCCATCCCCGCCGGAGCCGCCTGTGTCTACGCCGAATGGCACGCCCCGGATGCCGCCGCGGCTGAGGTCGCCCTCCTCGCCGCCGCCGAACGCCTGCCGGAGTTCGGCGCCGATCCCGATGCTACTATCCTTGCCGACAATCCGCACGACATCGAAAAGCTCAAGCTCTTCCGTCATGAAGTGCCCGAACTCGTCAATTCCGCCATCGACAAGCGCCGCCAGATCCATCCCGGCCTCGTCAAGCTCGGCACCGACATGTCCGTCCCCGACGCCCGCCTCGCCGACGTCCTCGCCCTCTACGAAAAAGACCTCGCCGCCGCCGGCCTCGAGCACCTCATTTTCGGCCATATCGGCGCCAACCACCTCCATGTCAACATTCTGCCCCACCGCCCGGAGGATTACACCGCCGGCCGCACGCTCTATGCCCAGTGGGCCGCGCAGGTCATTGCCTGGGGCGGCTCCATCTCCGCCGAACACGGCATCGGCAAGCTCAAACGCGACCTCTTCCGCCAGATGGCCGGCGACGCCGCCCTCGCCCACATGCGCGCCCTGAAAAAACTCTTCGACCCCGATTCCCTCCTCAATCCCGGCACGCTCCTGTAACCAAATCCTCAGCAGGAAAACAGGCAACACAAGAAAACATGATAAATTCGGATCCAGATTTATCCTGTGTTCCTGCAATTTCCTGTTTTCCTGCTAAAATTCTTCGGGCTTTCCCATGACCGAATCCAAGACCAAACTCGAACGCTGGGAACACCGGCTCAAGAAAATCTTCGACGCGATCGACACTGAATTCGAACGGGAGGGTTTCTGCCGGAAATTCCAACGCCATCCCAACCGCCCGCCCGCCGGCGCCACCTCCAACCGGGAGGACGACGGCCTCTTCGATCTGGGGGCCGCGTTTACGGTTGGCCTCGGTTCCGAACATGGTCCGGGATACGTCGTCCAGGCCCGCATCGCCACCCTCGACGACATCCCGGCCGCCACGCGGGAGAAATTCGAGGCCGAAGTCGTCCGCCGCCTGAAGCAAAAGCTCCCCCGGGCCTTTCCCGGCGTGCAACTCCACGTGGATCGCGACGGCCCCGTCTATAAGATCCACGGCGACCTCTCACTGGGCACGCTCTAGGCGCCGGGCGGATCGCGCAGCGCCTCTCCCGCCGCCGCTGAATCGCATTGACCGGACGGCCGGAGCCTTTATCCTCGCCACAATGAGCAATCCGGCCGAACTGTTCGATCTCTATGCCGCGGATGAATACCGCGTGGTCGGCCGCGCCCCGCGCGGCGCGTGCCACGGCAACCCGGATCTCGTTCATGCCGTCGCCCGCGTGCAGGTTTTCGACCGGCAGGGCCGGATTCTTCTCCAGCTGCGCTCCGCCACCAAGGACATCCAGCCCGGCAAATGGGACACCGCTGTCGGCGGGCACCTCCGGCCCGGCGAGGAGGCTGCGGCCGCCGCCCAACGCGAAATGCGCGAAGAACTGGGCGTCGCCCCGGATCAACTGGAATTTCTCCACCGCTTCCTGTGGCGCACCCCCGTCGAGTCCGAATGGGTCACCACCTACCGCACGCTCCATGAAGGCCCGTTCCGGCCCGAGCCCGGCGAAATCGCAGAACTGCGCTTCTGGACCCGCGCGGAAATCGAATCCGCCCTCGGCACCGGCCAGTTCACCCCGGCCTTCGAAGACGAATACCGGCGGCGGCCCGCGTGAAAACGCCCGTCCCCATTCTTGGCCTGGCCCTCTTGTTGGCAAGCCGGCTGCCGGCCGCGGCCACGGAACCCTGGCCCGCCGAAGCCCACACCAACGCCGTGAAACTGACGGACCTCGACCCCGGCCTGAACGTGGCCAACTGGAGCGGCGCCTGCTGGAATCCGGACACCCGCACCCTGTGGCTGGCGTGCAACAATCCCGGCTCCTTCTGGGCGCTGGTCGAGGACGGCTCCAACGGATTCCAGGTCGCCACCAACGCGGCGGGCATCCCGGCCCAATGGACGCCCGGCGGCGACCTCGAGGCCATCTGCCAGGCGGACGGCGACCCCGACCTCGTCTACCTGATGGACGAGAACGGGTGGATCCGGGAGCACAGCACCGCGAATTACGGCGTGGTGGCCGAGACCCGCAGCTGGGACATCCGCGCCATCTGCCCCGAGGCCGGCGGCTCCGGCGGCGGCGAGGGCCTCGCGTTCGTGCCGGACGAATACCTGCGCCGGCAGGGGTTCTGCGACAGCAACGGCGTGCCCTATGCCAGCACCAACGGCATGGGCGGGCTGATGTTCGTCGGCTACCAGGCCGACGGCTATGTCTACGCCTTCGACCTGGACCGCACGCTCAACAGCTTCGGCTTCGTGGGCCGCTACCAGACCGGCCGCGCCGAAATTGCCGAACTGTGCTTCGACCGCGCCACCGGCCGGCTCTTCATCTGGCACAATACCGGCAGCAATTACCTCGAAGCGGTCGAACTGGGCTCCACCCTTTCCGGCTTCGTCCGCCGACTGCGGCCGCGGGCCGAGTACTACGGCCCGCGCACTGGCAACCTGGAAGGCTTCGCCCTCGTGCCGGATTCATCCACCAACGCCGCCGGCGGCTGCATCGTCACCGACGACGACAACTCCGGCGGCGAGGCCGTTCTGTGGTATCGCCGGTTCCGGTTAGCCGGTAAACACCCCTGATGCGCCGGGGCAGGCGCGGCAGGATTCATTGCACAACCGCAGGGCCGCCCGCGCAGCCCAGACACAAAGAGCCTCAAGGCCAATCAGCTTTTAGCTTTCCGCTTTTCCAGCAGGAAGAGGATATCCAACTCATCCTGCGGCCGGCCGGCCGCCTGCTTGGCGCTCAGCAAATCGGCCTCGGAAAGGACCCGGCAGGGCGTTCCGCCCTCCAGCGGCAGCACGACGGCGGCCTTCTCCGCGGCTTCATAGGAAGAAATGCCGGGCAGGCCCAGATGAAATTGCGCCACGCCGAACGGCGTCTGGAACGTCTGGATGAAGTTCTGGCCCTGGGGCCCCAAGGGCAGGACCGGCTCGCCCAGCCATTTGCCAATGGCCGCATTCAGGCGCGCCAGGTTCTCCGCGTCACGGCCGGGAATCAGAAAATCCCAGTCCAGGCTGAACCGGGGCAGGCCATGGAGGCGGATCGCCTGGCCGCCCACCACGAGATAACGCACCGCGGCGGCATTCAGTTGGGCAACGAGCTCTTCCACTTGACTCCCCCTTGCCGGGCGATTTCCAGCAGATAGCGCCGCTTCCAGGCGTTCAGTTCCGCATGGGACGAAAACCGGCGGGTGCCAAAGAAAGGCAGCCCCACCGGCACGGGCGGAGTCGGCCGCGGGGCGGCCGAGGCCGCCCACAACCGGATTTTCGCCTGGTAATCATCCGCTTTCATGGCCTCCAGATTACGCCGGCGCCCGGGGGCTTGCAATACCGCAGAATCCGGTTTGCAGGCCTCATCCCGGGCGATGCGTTTTGCCGGAACCGGCCCGGATGTGATATTTTTCCACGCTATGGAAAACTTTTTTCCACAGTGTGGAAAAATCCGGCCGGCCGACCTACTGCCCCGGCTGCGCGCCCGGGGCGCGGACCTGGCCGCGCTTTACGCCCGGGCCGACGCCGTGCGCCGCATGCATTGCGGCGACGCCGTGCCCGTCCGCGCGATCCTTGAATTCTCCAACGCCTGCGCCAACGACTGCCTCTACTGCGGCATCCGCGCCTCCAACCCCGGCCCGCAGCGCTACCGGATGACGCCGGACGAGATTCTCGCCGCCGTCCGGAAAATCGCCGCCGCCGGCGTCGCCGGCACCGTCGTCCTGCAGGCCGGCGAAACCCCCGGCGCGGGCGACGACGAAATCACGGAAGTCCTGCGCCGGATCAAGGCCGAGTTTCCCGGCCTGGCCGTCACGCTGTCCGTCGGCAACCGGCCGCGGGAAACCTACGCGCAATGGAAGGCGGCCGGCCTGGACCGCTATTTGCTGCGCTTCGAGACCTCCGATCCTGACCTGTTCGCCCGCCTGCATCCCGCCTGCACCCTGGCCGAACGTCTCCAATGCCTGCGCGACTTGAAATCTCTAGGCGTGCAGACCGGCGGCGGGTTTATGATCGGCCTGCCCGGCGAGACCGTTGAAATCCTCGCCGGCAACATTCTCCTGTGCCGGGAGTTCGGCTTCGACATGATCGGCATCGGCCCCTACATCCCCCACCCCGGCACCCCGCTGGGCAAGGCGCCCAACGCCTACGCGAACGACCCCGACATGTTCTTCCGCGCGCTCGCCGTCCTGCGGCTGGCCAATCCCGACGCGCACATTCCCGCCACCACGGCCTACGACGCCCTGTTTCCCGACGGGCGCGAACTGGCCCTGCAGCGCGGCGCGAACGTCTTCATGCCCAACGCCACCCCCGGCCCTCTGCGCAAGGACTACCAGCTCTATCCCGGCAAGCCGTGCATCGACGAAGATGCCTCCGCCTGCACCCGCTGCGTGCAGGCGCGGCTCAACGCTCTCGGCCGCCCCGTCGCCCAGGGGCCTTCCCACTCTCTTAAAAAGCCCGCACCTTGATCATTGGATATTGGACATTGGTTATTGGATATTGAGATTTCCATGGTTCTTATTCTGACTCCTGACTTTTGAATTCTGACTTCTTTCTATATGCCCGAACTGCCCGAAGTCGAAACCGTCGTGCGCGACCTGCGGGCCGCCGAGCTCGTCGGCCGGCGCATCGTCCGGGCGCGGGTTTTCTGGCCGAAGACCATCGCCGCGCCGGCCCCGGCCCGGTTCGCACGGCAAATCCGCGGTCTGACGATTCAGGGGCTTGCGCGCCGCGGAAAATTCATCGTCTGGGAACTCTCCCAAGGCCGGACCCTCCTGATCCATCTACGCATGAGCGGGCATCTGGAAGTGCGGCGCGGCGGCGAGCCGCCCCGCCGCCACGACCGCGCGATTTTCATCCTGGACGACGGCCGCGAGGTGCGCTTCGAGGACACCCGCAAGTTCGGGCGGATCTGGCTGGTGCGCGATCCGGAAAAAGTCCTGGGCAAACTCGGTCCCGAACCATTGGCAATCTCCGCGGCTGATTTCACGGCCGGCCTCGCCGCCCGCTCGCGGCAGCTCAAGCCGCTGCTGCTGGACCAAACCTTCCTGGCGGGTATCGGCAACATCTATTCCGACGAAGCCCTCTGGGCGGTGCGGCTGCATCCGTGCCGGCGGTCGGATTCATTGACGGCCGCTCAAGCGGCGGAACTGCTCCGGGCGATCCGGGCGGTGTTGCGGCGCGGCATCCGGAATCTTGGCACCACGCTCGGTGGCGGCGGCACCCATTTCGTCCTGCCGCGCGGCGAACGCGGCCGGAACCAGGAACAGCTCCACGCCTACGGCCAGACTGGCGCGCCCTGCCCCCGCTGCGGCACCCCGATCCAGCGCATCCTCGTCGGCCAGCGCGCCACCCACCTCTGCCCCAAATGCCAGCGCGAACCCCGGCGAAAGACATGAAGGAGCATAGCAGGAACTCAAAAAACTCTGGAACTCATGAAGGGGAATGGGGAAACCGGATTCCCGGTCCCTGTGACTCTGCGAAACACTTCCGGGCTGTCAGCCCGAGCTTGTCGATGGATCCCGGCCATTGGAAAAGGCACAACTATGAATTACGCGAATTACACGAAAGGGAAAGATCATCGACAGGATCCACAGGATTTGATCCGGTCGGCAAGGTAGGGCCGTCTCGCCGAGACGGCCGGGCTGTCATCCCGAGCCTATGGAAAACGCTGGTTAAGACAGGATTAACAGAATTTCCAGGATTGAAATCCAGCAGATGAGGGTCGACGGCCGATTTTGACTAGGACTGATTTGATTTTCTGCAGCCGGTCCCGCTGGGGCCGGCTTACTGAATGAACAGCCCCGCGCCCACCGGGCGCAGCTCTTATGAGAAGGTCTGTCAAGAGGTCCGTTTCAACGGACACCACTTTTCCTGTTCCTTGTGTTTCGCTCTTATCCGCACTCTGTTTGGATCCGCTTTCGATCCGGTGCATGCTGGGATCCGTCGGGGGCGCTGCCATCTACAGAGCGGACTCTTTCATGGAACCCGGCAGGGCTCCGGTCCTAGCCGCGCCTCGCAGTCGCCCGGACGGAACATCAAGGAACATTCAAAGCAAATGGTGTCAGTCTTTGTCTCCCTGGTTTACATCGTTCAACGAGGTTCGGGGCTCTCTATTCTCTAGGCGGCCGAGACTTTCCGGTTCCGTTGGTGGAGGGGATCGTAGTCGCCGCCGACTTTCCAGAGATGGTGCATCACCACCGCCAGCTTCCGGGCCACGGCGACCACCGCGCGGCGCTTGGCGTTCTTCCCGCCCCGCTCGGCCAGCTTCAGCCCGAATCGCCTCAGGTCGCAGTCCGGCCCAAACTCGCCCAGGATGTATTGGGCGCATTGCACCAGCAGGCGCCGCAGGTAGGCGTTGCCCGCCTTGGTGATCCGCAGTTGCTTGTCGGTCTGGCCCGATTGGTCGCGTTTGGGCGTCAACCCGAGGAAGGGGCCCACGGACCGGCTGTTCTCGATGCGCCCGCTATCTTCAAGAACCAGAACGAAGGACAGGGCCGTCACCGGACCCACCCCGCCGATGGCGCGCAGCCTCTTGGTTTCGGAGTATTTCTCCTGGGACAGCTTTTCGACGAGCCGGTCGCAATGGCGGATCCGACGCGTGAGTTCCTCAATGCTTTTGACCAGCGGCTCCTAGGCGGGCGCCAGTTCGACGGGCATTCCTCCGGCTGCCCGCAGATGGAAGCATTCGGGACTTCAGGTGGGTAGGCGCTCGCCCGTCGACTTCACCAGACCCCTGGCATGCGCGATCAGCATGGTCCGGGCCTTTACCAGCATGTCGCGGGCTTTGAGCGCCGCCAAATCGCCTTGGGTTTCGGGTCTGCGGTGGCGAATTGGATATAACAGTTGCGGGTCGAAACGGGCAATCCGTGCCAGCATCTCCGCATCCCGGGCATCGTCTTTCTCGTCGCTATCCCAAATGACCCGCAGCTTGCGCGGATTGCCTACCAGCACCTCGTGGCCCAGCTCTTCGAGCACCCGGCTCACCCAGCCCGAATGCGTTCCCGCCTCCAAGGCCACCCGACAGGGCGCCAAGCCTCCAAAGCGCTGCCGGATCGCCGCCGCGGTGTTCGCCACGACGCCGCGCTCCGTCACCGTCCCTTCCGGATCCAGTACGCAGATGCTGTGGTTTTTGTCTCCCATGTCCAGGCCCACTGTGATACTTGTTCTCATGATCGGTTTCCTTTTTTTGCACCTGTGAGTGCGTTTGCCTTGCGAGATAGAAATATCTCCAAGCCGAAGGGAAACCGATCCTCACTTTGGCCTTCTCATCCTATCTACAATAAATCCGAAAAATGCCCTAAAAATGCCCCCAAAAGGCATTTCCGGGGCAAATTTTCATGAAAATGGCTGTTTTGGGGCCATTTTTTCGGTTTTCCGGCCAATTTTCGGCCCAAAATCAACGTTTTTCCACTTTGGCGGCCGCACATTTTCCCGACGAAGGCATTGGGGGCTCCAAAGACGATCGGAATGGAACCGGTACTGCTTGCCCGCCGCAGCCAGGGCGAAAACTCAATAAATCGCGGCTCACCCGGAGGGTTCGCCCTTCTATGGGGAGAGTCAAGTAGTGGCGTCGG
>CAYMTY010000050.1:0-18757 GCA_964393515.1 uncultured Verrucomicrobiota bacterium | reverse complement strand
ATGGGGGAAACGCGGTCAAACTCTTGGAGGAGAGCGCCAAGCAAGGCGCGTTCGGATAAAATGGAATTGTTCATCGCTCCACCCCGAATCCGTTGGCAACCAGTTTTTCGATGATCGCGCCGATCCTAACGGGTCGCCACGGTTCGGGATTTGGCCTTGCACCCGCGCCGCGCCTAGGATAGTGTTTTGGACGTGAGATAGTTCCGTTTCCGTCGCCGCCCCTGCTTCCCGGCTGGGCGGCTTTTTGTTGGCTTGGAGTCATGGGGCACCGCCTAGCCCGTCGCCCGGACGGTGAGCCGGTCCATAACGCGGTCCAAGTCGCTTTTGCGATAAACGACCACGCCCGGCGATAGACGGATGAACGGGATTTTTCCGGTCGCCTTCATGCGGGCAAAAGTCCGCTTTGATACGCGCATATATGGGGCGCTTTCGTTGGCCCGCATATATTCCGTGGTGACGCCCGCCGCCGCCGTTAATCTGTTTTGTTTCGCTCTCATGTTCTGTTTTCCTCCTCGGGGCATCGCCCGGCGTGTGCCGTCGCCCATGCTCCCGTGTTGGCACCACAAAACACCCCTTGGCGTGTGCGAAAAATGCCCCCCGAATATGCACAAAAAAAGCCCGCCAAAAAGCGGGCGAATTGCTGGCGTTTCTGTGAAAGTCGCTGTCTATTTTGTGCGCGTAGTTTGTGCGCGGTCAGTATGCACAACCTCGGAAATCCGCCGTTTTCGTTCGTAGCACTCCCGGCGCAAATATGATTCTGTCATCTTCCACAAGTTCCGATCTGTGCGGACCTGTTGGACGGCGGCACTCAATCCGAGCTTGCCCTTGCTCTGCTTCACCAGCCGTTTGATTTCGGCCACCGCATCGCGGATTGTTTTTGCATCATAGGCGGATTTCGGACCCTTGCGCCGCGTCTTGCAATCGCGCATCCGCAAGGCGTCTTGCGCCCCCATCCTCCCGCCGCGCCGCGCCGCCTTCTCCACCGCTTCCGAAACGTCAATTTTACGCTCGCCCCGCGCATCCAGCCTTTCCCGATTGGCAAGGATTTCGATAGCGGGCAAATCCTCCACAACCCCCCGAATCCCCTTGCCATTGGCCAGCCGCAACGCGCCATCCGGTAAAATCTCCGCACCGATCAAAGCCGCTCCGGAAAACTTTGCCCCCCCCGGCTGGCCCATGAAGTGCCCGCGCCATTTGCACGTAGGCATCCCGATTTCGACGATATTCAAGAAACGGGTTTTTCCTTCCCATCGGCGCTCCCATTCCGCAACGGCGGATTGATAGGGCTTCATCTGCTTTTCCAGCCAAGCCCCAACCGCTTTTTGCCCTCGCTTCATAACGCCCGGCGGTGGTTTTGGAATCGGAAACCCGCTCTGGTGCGGCGGGGGCGGGTCAATCCTGTTTTCGATCTTCACCCGCAAGACAGGACACGGCTTGCCCTCGAAAACAACGCTTTGCATTCTGTTCACGGACTCATGCTCCCTTGGTTGCAAGTTGGATTGTCTGCCCGGTTGCCGCACCCTCGGGCGCAATCGCCCAAAACCGCGCCGCCTGTTCTGGCGTTGCAAGCCCCTTGTAGTGTTTTTCGAGAATCGCGCTTGTTCCACTGTGCCCCATCTGCGCCGCCAGTTTTTCGCGGTTCTGGTGGTGGGCAAAGTGCATCGTCGCGTAAGTGTGCCGGGCTATATCCGGCGTCCATTTCTTCATGCCCACCGAACCCATGATTGCCTGCCGGTGCCGCTTGAACGTAGGCGGCGGGGGCGCTACTGGCCCGCTTGCCTTGTAGTATTTCGCAAGCCACGTAAGCAGATTGTCGGGAATGTCCACCAGCCGGGCACGGCGGTTTTTGCTTGTCTCGGGACGTACCCGAATCACCCGGTCCCGTAGGTTCATATCCTCCCATGCAAGGCCACCAATCACGCTTGCAACCCTGCCCCGCGCCCGCTCCTGTGCCTCTTGTGCCCGTTGCAACCCTTCCCGCGCATCCTCCAAGCGTTGCGCGGCCTCCCCTTGTGTATGTGCCTTCCCGTGCCGGTTCGCACCCCGCAAGGCATCCTTGGCGGATTCAACCGCCTTACGCGCCGCCGTCACCTCGGGAGATTCAACCTCGTATTGCCCGCCCACCTCCACCGGGCGCAACCCGGCAAAGAACATGACGGCCAAAGCGGGGGCGCTCTCGGGGTGCAGTCGTTCCGCCGCCGCCATCAACCGCGCAACGGTCTTTTCGGTCAGTGAGTCGGGCATCTTCTCATCCATCGGGGCGGCTTTGATTTTCAGCATGGGGTTGCTTTCCAAGATTTCGCGGTCAACGCAAAACTGGAAGAATGCCCTAAGGGTGCGCCGCCACCCGTCCCGAGTTGCCGGGCCACACTTCCGTGCATCCAAGAAACCGCGCATTGTCGCCGTGGTGACAGCCGCGCAAGGTGTCTTGTCCCCGAGTTCCCGAGTGTACACGTCCAGCCGTTGCCGGTTCTGGCGGATTGTGGTTGGGCGCATCCCGGCTTTGACTTGTTCGGCCAGCCATGCCGCCGCCATTTCGCCAAGCGTTGCGGCCTGCCCGTCGGGGTGGTGCGCCAGCCAAAAAGACACCGCATCGGAAAGCGTTGCCCTCCCCTGCAAGTCTTGAAACGCCTTGACCGCTTCCAACCGCCGCGCCTCGGTCAAGCTGTATGCGCCCCGGCCTTGGTTTTCGATCTCGGTTGCCCGGTTGTCAACGTGAGCTTTCGCGGCTTCAAGCGTAGGGTGGTTTTTCCGCTCCC
This sequence comes from uncultured Verrucomicrobiota bacterium, assembly GCA_964393515.1. Taxonomy (GTDB): domain Bacteria; phylum Verrucomicrobiota; class Kiritimatiellia; order CAIQIC01; family Lenti-01; genus Lenti-01. The sequence goes on along the minus strand of CAYMTY010000050.1, from coordinate 15,998 downwards.
GGTTTATGTGGTCCATGTTATCGCTTTGCCAGCGGTCGGGGGACAGGCGGCGGATTTTCCAACCGAGATATGAAACCGTCTTGTATTTTCTCGGCATCTTGCGGGGTTTCTTGCTAGTGTGCGCTGTCATGGATTGCCTTTCGTACTCTGCAAATGCCACCCTATGCCGAATCGCCCGTTTTGTCAATAATCTGTCACAGGATAAAATAAGGATTTTACATATTCACTCCCCCAAAGGCACTTGCGGCTTTTCGGGCTAACTTCTCATAAGCCTTAGGTCACCGGTTCGACCCCGGTTCCCGCCACCACCCTCTTCCGGGTTCTGAGCTACGTTGTCCGCCGTGTGGAGCCCCGCCGCGCCTTGCCTTCCCGGCCGCTGCCCGCTATTGTCCCCCCTATGCGCGCGCCCCGCAAAGCCTTCATCCTGGCCGCCGGCCTGGGCACGCGGCTGCGCCCGCTTACGCAGGAAATCCCCAAGCCGATGCTGCCGCTGTGGGGCCGTCCCATGCTGGCCCGCACGCTGGAAATGCTGGCCGGCTGGGGCGTGGAACAGGTGCTGGTCAACCTCCACCACGCGCCCGGTCCCATCCTGCGCTACCTCGCCTCGCAACCGTTCCCGCAGCTGTGCATCTCGGCCGTGTTCGAGCCCGCAATCCTCGGCACCGGCGGCGCCCTCCGCAACGCCCGCTGGTTCCTTGACGGCCCCTTCTGGCTCCTGAACGCCGATATCGTTGCCGACCTCGATCCCGCCCCCCTGTTACACGCGTGGCGGCAGCGGCCCCTCGCCGCCTGCTGGCTCACCGCAACCGCCGGTCCCCGGACGGTCCGCTGTGACCACGGCCTCATCCGCAGCTTCCACGACCCGCGCCACGGCCAGGCTACCTTCTGTGGCCTGCATCTGCTGGACGAACGGATCCTGCCATTCATCGCCCCCGCCGGATTCGACACGATCATCGCCGCCTACCAGCGCGCGCAACGCAAAGGCCGCCGCATCGCCGGGGTCCAGATCCCCGGATCGTTCTGGGCGGACATTGGAACCCCCGCCCAATACGTGCAGGCGCACCACGACACCGCCTGGCGCCTAGGCCATGCCGGAAAAAGCTTCCACCTGCCGGCGGCAGCCGTCCTGACCCCGCGCGAACGGACGCTCCTGGCGCCGGATTCCCCCGTCGAGGTTTTGCCCCCGCGTGGTTCCAACCGTGAGTTTTTCCGCGTACGCCCGGCCGCCGGCGCTAGTGTCCATGTTTATAAACATAGCGACTATTCCGCGATCCTCATCCGCTGGTCGCCCGTCCGCCCCGAAAACCGCCTGCAGGCCCGCCATACCCGTTTTCTGACATCCCTCGGCATCCCCGTGCCGCGCCTGTTGCGCAATGTTCCCCGCAACCATTTCCTGGTCGTGGAGGACCTTGGTGCCGCCACGCTTGAACACCGCCTGCCCCGCCTGCCACCCGTTCAGATCCGCCGCCTCTACCGCCATCTGTTGCGCATCAGCCTGCGCCTGCACCGGCAGGGGCTTCCCGCCGCCCGCCGGGCCGGCCTGCCGCTCATGCCCGGCTTTGGCGCCGCCCTCTACGCCTGGGAACATGACTATTTCATCACCCATATCCTGCGCGGCCGCCTGCACTGGCCGGAAAGGCGAATCGCGGCCGCCGCGGCCGAACTCCAGGCCGTCGCCCGCCTTCTGGCCGCCTCGCCGCAGGCTCTGATCCACCGCGACTGGCAGTCGAGCAACGTCATGTTCCGCGGGAATCAACCCGTTATGATCGATTATCAGGGCATGCGCCGCGGGCCGGCCGCCTACGACCTGGCCAGTCTTCTGTGCGACCCATACGCCGACCTGCCCGCCGTTCTGCAACAGGAGTTGCTGGCCTACTATATTCAGCGCCACCCGCAAGGCGCGCAAATCGCCGCGGTTTTTCCCGCCGCCGCCATCCAGCGCCTGTGCCAGGCGCTGGGCGCCTATGCTGTGCTCGCCCGGAATCCCGGCATGGAGCATTTCGCCCGGCATATCCCCGCCGCCGCCCGGCAGCTCCGGCGCGCCCTGCGGGCGCTGCTCCTCCCCGTTTTGGCCGGGGCCGCGCGCCGGCTGGCGCGCTGATCCCTACAGCTGCGCAAACAGCACGACGTAGTTCTTGCCGTACTTCTTCGCGCACTTGGGGCACGTGGTGTAGTAGAAGAGCAGCTTTTTCGGCGTCCGCCCCCGTGTCGCCACTCGCGCCTGCAGGTCCGCGATCCACTTGGGAATGTCGCGGTAGGACCCTTCATAGGCCTGCGCCAGAAAAGTTCCCGGCACCGCCGCCATGGTTGCCCCCGGCACGTCCCCAGCCGTTTCCAGATAGACATCGGCGCCCCACGGCGACTTTTCGTCGGACAGCAGGAGCATATCCTTTTTTTCCGCCCCCGCCGCGCGGATCCGGGCCATGTTGCGCACCATCACGCCGCCGAAATTGAGCGGGATGTGCAGAAAGCAGCGCACCCGGGCCTGCACGAATTTCCGGCCGTCCAGGCTGATTTCCCGTTCCTGCCAGGGAACGGGGTCAAAAGGCGGACAGCATTCCGCGGGCTTGTTCATGGGGCTCCTCCGGGTTGCGCTAGAGTTTCTGGTAGGTCGTGGGTTCGAAATTGGCCGCCATGGTCCAGGCGGCCGCCCGGCAATCCCGCACGCGGAAGACGACCAGCAGCCCGTAGCCGTGCTGCGCGATCCAGGGCTGCATGAACGGCCGGGCCGAGACGATTTCTTTTTTCAGTTCCATGTCGTCCACGATCTCCGCCACGCCGGCCACGCGTACCTGCAGGTCGGGACTGTTGAAACACACCTCCACCGGCGCACCGTTCTGCACCTGCTGGGCCAGCGCCTTCGTCACGCCCGTGTGGAAGAGCAGGCCCGAGTCGTCGGCGCGGTACATGAACATGCCGCGCACGCGGGGGCAGCCGTTTTCCAGCGTGGCGAGGTGGCAGACGGGATTCTGGTTGATGAAACGGATGATTTCCTCGCGGGTCATATGGCGCTCCTGTTCAAGGTATCCCGGTCCAAATCCATCCGGCGCAGACCGCGGCGATCGGCAGCGCCAGCAACAGTTGCAGACTGACTTGCGGCTCATCGCGCAAGTGGCGGCGGCGGCGGCGGGCCCGTCGCTGCAGGAGCATCAGGAGCGCCACCTTGGCCATGCCGTTGAAACAGAGGAAGAACAGCAAGCCCAGAACGGCCCTGCGCCGGTCCATCAGTACCATCTGAGGCAAGGCGATCTCATACAGGCCATACAACGCCACGGCCGCCACCGGCAGATACAGGTTCCACGATTGCCATTTGCGGCGGAACCGGAACGGCCACAGCGACAGCCCGGCACACAGGGCAAGCCCCCAGATGCAGGCGGTTGGCACCCATTCTCTCATGGCGGGCCTATATTAACCATGCCTTGGGCCGGGCGGCCAGCGAATCTTGAGCCCGGGCCGCAGCCAGGGTGCATTAATTTGCTGGAGAAAGAGATAAGGAACCGGGTCGCCTGCTTATTCCCGGCCGAATTTCCGGTTGAGCTCGCGATAGCTCAGCAGGATCACCGTGGGTTTGCCGCGAGGCGAGGTATAGGGCATTTCGGTGCGGGCAAGATCGCGGATCAGCGCATTCAATTCCGCCTCGGTCAATTCCCGCTGGAGGCCAACGGCCTGTCGGCCGGCGATACCGGCCACCAGCGGCAGAGCCCAGTCCTTGGCCGCGCCCTTGCCGCCCTGGATCAAGCCGTCGGCGATGTCCGACAGCAGCTGGCCCGGGGCTACGCCCGCCACCCAGGTCGGCAGCGCATCGACCAGAAACGTGTCCGCGCCGAATTCGGCGATGCCGAATCCCAGGTCCTTGAGCAGGTCCAGGTGCTTGCGCAAGGCATTGGCCTGGGTTGGAGTGGCCAGGACGGTTACCGGGGGCAGGAGCCCCTGCGCCGGGACGCGGCCCTGTTCCATTGCGGCCAGCAGGCGCTCGTAGAGAACCCGCTCGTGCGCGGACCGGGAGTCCATCAGCACCAGGCCATCGGCGGTTTCCAGGACGATATAGAGGCCGCCCACGCGCCCCATCAGGCGGTATTCGGCCCAGGGCGCGGCCGGGGCCGGACCGCCCTGCGCCGGCACCGGGGGCGGGGTCCAGTCCAGCGCCGGCTGAAGGCGGGCCACTGGCACGGGCACGGGCCGTGCCGCCGGTTCCGGCGCGGGTGCCGCCGGCGCGGCGGCGGGCGGCGAGCCCGCCGGCCGCGGCGGTTCGCGCGCCGGCTCCGCCCGCTTGCCGCGCGGCAGTTCGGGCCCGGCGATCGCCAGCCGCAGGCCTTCGATGATCACGTCGCGGACTTCGGTGGGCCGGCGGAAGCGCACTTCCTTCTTGGCCGGATGGACATTCACGTCCACGAGGTCGGCCGGCAGGTCCACGCTCAGGAAAACCGGCGCGAAGCGCCCGCCGGGCAGCACGTCGCGATAGGCGGTCTGGATGGCGAAATTGACGACCGGCGAGCCGGAGGGCCGGCCGTTGATGAACACCACCTGCAATTCCCGGTCGAGGCGGCTGCAGGGCGGCACCCCGGCCTGGCCGCTGATCGCCACGGTCCCGTTGCCGAAGCGGATCGGCCGCAAGTGGTCGGCGATCTCCGCGCCGTAGAGGTCCCGGATGCGGTCGCGCAGACTTTCCGCAACCGGCAGGCGAAAGACATCGGCATCGTCGACCCGCAGGACGAACGCTACGCCGAGGTGGGCCAGCGCCTGGAGCAGGAACGCCTGGCGGATGTGGATGAATTCCGTCTGGGCGGAGCGCAGGAACTTCCGGCGCGCGGGAACGTTGAAGAACAGGTTGCGCACGGCGATGTCGGTGCCGCGCGGCGCGCCGGCATCGCGCACCTCCTGGATCTTGCCGCCGAACACCAGGATTTCGGTCCCGGCCGGCGAATCCGCCGGATTGGACACGAGCGTGAACTGCGAGACGGCGGCGATGGCCGCGAGCGCCTCGCCGCGGAAGCCCAGGGTGGCCAGCGAGTCGAGGTCTTTCAGTTCGCGCAGCTTGCTGGTGGCATGGCGTTCGATGGACAGCAGCGCGTTGTCGCGGTCCATGCCGGCGCCGTCGTCGCGCACGCGGACCAGCCGCCGGCCGCCGTCCACCACCTCGACCTCGATCCGGGCCGCCCCGGCATCGACGGCGTTCTCCACGAGTTCTTTCAGGACGGAGGCGGGCCGCTCGACCACCTCGCCGGCGGCGATCTGGTTGATCACCGCATCGGACAGCACGCGGATGGGAGCGGGGCCGGTCATGGGCGCTGGTTGTAGCAAAGGCCGGCGGCGAACGGGAGAAAAAACTCGGTCCGCGGCCCGGGGCCGGCTATGGGCGAATCCCGGAGCCCATGCGTCTACATGACCTGGATCCGCACGTCGTCGGCCGACTTCTGGTCGGGCTTCTGAACTTGAATGGGCTTGTAGGTCGGCAGATTGCGGTAATAGACCTGCAAGGTCAGCGCCGCCAGGGTGGTGGCATAGACCGGGTGCATATTTTCGCGGCCGGTGGTGCCTTCCTTCAGCGCCAGGCCCGCCGAATTCCAGCTGCCGTCGGGGTTCTGGTGACGGATGAACTGCGGGGCGAACTGGGCGTTCCAGCCGGCCCAGGCGGCCCCGCCCTTGTGGAACTTGGTCTGGGAAATGTAGTACCACGCGTACATCGGCCACGCGGGCGGTTTCTGCCAGTCGCACTGGGCCCCGACCAGGAAGTCCAGGCCGCGCCGGGTCTCGGCGTCGCCGCCGTGTTCGAGCAGTTGCAGGCTCAGCACCGCCGCGGCGGTGATGCCTTCGGTGGCATGGCTCCGCCCGATCTGGCTGTAGTAGAAGCTGCCGTCGTCGGGCTTCTGGACAGACTTCAGGTCGAAGATTGCCAGTTCCATGGCGTCGTGGAGTCCGGGGTTCTCGGCCCCGGCGATGTAGGCGGCCTTCATGGCCTGGCAGCACCAGCCGCCCAGCGAGGTGTCGCGCCGGTCGCCCCGGGCGAACTTGTAGTCGAACCCGCCCTTGGGCTGCTGGCCGGCTAGGATCACCTGCACGCCCCGTTCCATCGCGCCCTGGAGCGTCGGGATGCGGGTCATGCCATAGGCCTCGCTGACGGCATAGACGCAGATCGCCTGCGCATAGGTGCCGGCGGTGGTGTCGATCCGGGCGAACTCGCCCTGTTCATTCTGCCGGGCCAGGAGGTAGCGGATGGCACGTTCGACGGTTGCGCCGTACTCGTCGGAGGACGTGGTCTCGCCGTGGGCCAGGAAGGTCAAGAGGCCCAGGCCCGTCATGGCCTCGGGGTCATGGTTGCCCCAGGAACCGTCCGGATTCTGGTTCCGCCGCAGCCATTCGAGCGCGCGCGCCACGGCCGCCTCGGCGTATTCCCAGCCCGGCCCGCCGAAGTTTTTCCCGGCCCGGTCGTGGGCGCCCTTGTCGATGCGGCCCTGCCACGCCCCCGGCAGGAAACCCGTCATGATCACCGGACTGTCGGCCGGCAGCAGGGCCGGTTCGGGCGCCAGCGGCGGCTCGTTGGGCGTGAAGGACAGCACCTCGGGCGGTTCCGGCAGATCGGGCGAGACATCCGGCGGGGTCACGGTCGGCACGATCTCTTCCCAATCCCTCGGCCGGGGCAGAATGTCCGGCGGAGGATCGGGATCTAGCGGCGGCGGGACGGTATCCACATAGACGAATTCCAGCGGCGTGTCCGGTCCCTCCATTGGGGCGAAATCCACCCACAGCAGCAAAGCCAGCAGAAGCAACACGTGGAAGATCAGCGCCCCCGTCGGTCCCGCCAGCCAATCGACGATGCCCTTGTGCAGGGCCCGGATCGAAGACTCCATAACCGCCTCCTTGGCATAAAAGTATATCCTGCAAACTCCGGATTATCCAGCGGAGAGTGCGAAAAAAGCGCCCCCGGATGCCGGGGGCGCTGGTCACGGCCGACCGGCCGGCCGCCTAAAGGATCTGGATCTGGACGTCGTCGGTGGAGGTCTGGTCGGGTTTTTCGACCTGGATGGGCTGGTAGGTCGGCAGGAAGCGGTAATAGACCTGCAGGGTGAGGGCGGCCAGCGTGGTGGCATAGACCGGGTGCATGTTTTCGCGGCCGGTGGTGCCTTCTTTCAGGCCCAGGCCGGCGGAGCTCCAACTGCCGTCGGCGTTCTGGTTACGGATGAACTGCGGGGCGAACTGGGCGTTCCAGCCGGTCCAGGTGGCGCCGCCCTTGTGGAACTTGGTCTGGGAAATATAGTACCACGCGTACATCGGCCATTCCGGCGGGCTCTTCCAGTTGCACGTCGCGCCGCCGAGAAAGTCCATGCCGCGTTTGGTCTCGGAATCCTCTCCGTGACCGAGCAGTTGCATGCTCAGCACCGCCACCGCGGTGATGCTGTGGGTCGAGTGGCTCCGCCCGATATAGCTGTAATAGAAGCTGCCGTCGTCCGCTTTTTGCACCGATTTCATGTCCTGGACAGCCAGTTCCATGGCGTCGTGAAGCTTGGCGTTCTCGGCCCCGGCGATGTACGCCGCCTTCATGGCCTGGCAGCACCAGCCGCCCAGCGAGGTGTCGCGTCGGTCGCCCTTGGCGAACTTGTAGTCGTAGCCGCCCTTGGCCTGCTGGCCGTCGATCAGCATCTGGACCCCCTTCTCCATCACGGATTTCAGCGAGGGGATGCGGGTCATGCCGTAGGCCTCGCTGAGGGCGTAGACGCAGATCGCCTGCGAATAGGTGCCGGCGGTCGTGTCGGTCTTGGCGAATTCGCCTTTTTCGTTCTGCTTGGCGACGAGGTAGCGGATCGCCCGCTCGACCGTCGGCCCGTATTTTTCGGACGCCGTGGTTTCGCCGTGGGCGAGGAACGTCAGGATGCCTAGGCCGGCCATGGCTTCCTTGTCATGGGTGCCCCAGGAGCCATCCTTGTTCTGGTTGATGCGCAGCCACTCGAGGGCGCGCAGGACGGCCGCCTCGGCGTACTGCCCCCACTGGCCGCCGTAGGCGCCGATCGCGGCCGCCCGGCCGCCGCCGCTGCGGTTGGCCATGGCGCCGGGGGCCAGGTTCTTCATGATGATCGGGCTGATGGCGTCGGAGGCGATGTCGAGCTCCGTCACCGTGTCCATGACGGGCGCGGCGGCGAAGTCCTGCACGTCCGGCGGCGGGGTCATGTCCATGTTGACGTCCGGCGGGGTGATGGTCTCCACCATGTCGGGCAGTTCCTCGGGCGGCTTGAGTTCCTCGAGCAGCTCGTCGAGCTGCTGCTCGTCCACCTCGATCATCTGGACCTCGATCTCCTTCTGCGGCTCCTTGACCGTCAGGTCCACCAGGAAGACGAGGGCGAGAATCAGCAGGACGTGGATCGTGATGGAGCCCGTCGGCCCGGCGATCCATTCCATGAAGTTCTTGTGCAGGGCCTTGATTGATGCATCCATGGCGATCTTCTCCGCTTGGGTCCTCAGGTCAGTTCGAGGCGCTCACCACCGACAGGCTCCGCAGGCCGTTCTTCGCGCACAGGTCCAGCGCGCGCACCAGCATCCCGTGCTCCGACACCGCCGAGACCGTGATCATGATCGTCTGGCCGGCGTCGATGGAGGCGATCTTGCCCAGGGCCGCGTCCAGCGTCTCCAGCGAGGCGGGAATGTCGTTGACGGTATAGCCGTCCTGGTAGACTCCGACCCGCACCAGGTTCGGCGGCTTCTGGTCCTTGGGCGCGCTCTTGTCCGGCGCGGGCCGGAACACGTCGAGGTTGGTGATGACGTCGATGGGCTTGATGGTCACGATGAAGTAGACCAGCAGCTGGAAGACGACGTCGATCATCGGCGTCATCTCCAGTTCCGAGGGACTTGGCTCGGGTCGTTTTCTGGCTCTGGCCATGGGAACCCCTTTCTAGGACGCCTTTTCCTTGAGCGCGGCGAAGCGGAGCTTCCAGAGGCCCGCCTTGCCGCAGATGTCCATCACCCGCTTGACGACCTCGTGATGGACGGCGTAATCGGCGCGGATCACGACCGGCGTGCCCTGGCCCGAGGTGTTGCGGGCCTTGTTGAGGATCGCCAGCAGCTGCCCGTCGCTCAGCGGCGTGCGGGTGATGGAGATCCGGCCGTCCGACTCCACGTCCACTGTCACCGTCCGGGGGTCCTTGACCTCCTCGACGGGGCCGTTGGGCGACATGGCCATGCGCACGGCGGTTTCGAGCGCCTTGTTCTGCATGTCCACGGTGGTGACGAAGAAGATGATCAGCTGGAACACGACGTCGATCATCGGCGTCATGTCCAGCTTGGCATCCGGATATTGTTTTTTCATGGTCGCCTCCCCTGCCGGGGCGAAGGGCTATTCCTCCACCACTTCCACGTTGCGCAGGGCCTTGATCAGGTCCATCGTCAGGCCTTCCATGCCCAGGATGATGCGCGACAGGCGGTTCTTGAAGAAGGTGTACAGCGAGACGGCCGGGATGGCCACGCAGAGGCCGGCGGCGGTCGTCCAGAGAGCCTGGGCGATGTTCATGGCCAGCATGGCCTGCTGGGCCGCGCCCGCCTGCCCGGTGGCCAGGTTGGCGAACGCGTAGATCATGCCTTGCACGGTGCCGAGCAGCCCGAGCATCGGGGCGATGCTGCCGCACATGCTCAGGTAGGACACGCGCTGCATCAGTTTCTCGCTCTCGAGGTCGGCAGCCACGCCCACCTGCTCCTGGATCACCTCAAATCCCTCCTTCACGTTGCGGAAGCCCGCCATCAGGATCGTGGGCAGCGGCCCCTTGTCCTGTTCGCAGCGCTGGACGGCCTTCATCACGTCGCCCTGCTCCATCGCCTCGCGGACGTCATTGACCAGTCCTTCGGGGATGATCTTCTTGGGGCTGATCGTGACATAGAAGTCGATCGCCAGCCAGGCGGCCGCGATGGAGCAGCCCAGCAGGGCCGCCCACAGGATGTAGCCGAGCCAGCCGGAACTGGCGATGACGGCAAACAGGCCCATACTGCCGCCGCCGCCGGCATCTTCCTGCACCGCTGAAGTATCCAGCTCGGGGCCACCCGCCGCGGCGGCCGGCGCGGCGGCATCCTGCGCCAGCCCGAGCGTGGGCACCAACACAATGGCCGTCAAGACCGTCATCCACACCATCAACCGGATTGTCTTGGACATGATTCGTTCTCCTTGATCTTGTTTTTAAATCCTACAGCTTGCCCGCGGCCTGCGCGGCGTAGGGGGAGGCCTTGAACTGCGTGGCCACCTTCTTGTAGAGCTCCTTGGCGCGCGGGTCGCGCAGCTGCTCGAGGGCGGCGGCGGCCTTGAAGTGCGCTTCGCCCTGGATGACGGGATCTTTCACGTCGGCGAACAGGATGGCCGTGCGCAGGTAGTCCAGGGCGGCCGGCTCGACGTTGTTCTGGGCCAGTTGGACGTCGCCGCGCATGGTCTGGGCGCGGGCGGCCTCGGCGCGGCTTCCGCCGGCGGCCACGGCGTCCAGCTGGCGGGCAAGCGCGGCGTACTGCTTGGCCTGGAGCATGGCGCGGCGCTGGCCCCAGGCAACATCCGGATTCTGCTTCTCTTCGGGGGCCAGGAGGAACAGCTTTTCGTAGGCCTGGACGGCCCCTTCGGCGTCACCCTTGCCCAGCAGCGCCTTGGGCAGCTCCTTGGCGGCGGCCACGTCCCAGTCCAGGAGGCGGTAGCGCGCCACGATGCCTTCCAGCAGCTTGGCGGCGTCATCGTACTTCTTGGCGTTCAGCGCGGCGACCGCCTGGTCGTATTCCGCCGGCTTGTCGGCGACGGCCTTCAGGTAGCTGCCCTTGGGAAACGAACGCACGCCCTGATCCGTCGTGAGGTTGATGGAACCATCCGGTAGGGCGCGGATGGCCTTGCCGACCACGCGCTGCTGGTTGGGCAGCACGACGTAGGGAGCCGCCCCCGCCAGGCCGGCAGCCAGGACGACGGTCAAACCGATCAAGATCCGTTGCGTTGTGTTCATGGCATTCCTTCTCCCTCTTTTGAAATTCACGGCGCGGCCTCCGCGGACGCAGCCTCGGCCGCCGGGGCCGCGGCAGCCGGAGCGGCTGCGGCGGCCGGCGTCGCCGCCGGGACGGCCACTGCCGCGTCCACCTTCAGCGAGGCCATGGTGCGCTTCTGGCGCACTTCGGCCACCTTGGCGCTGGTCGGATAGAGTTGCAGGTACTTGTCGCAGCTTTCGAGCACGTCGGTGTTCCGGTCTTGCGCGATGGCCAGGTCGATGGCCGCCAGGATCGCCGTCTCGACCTGCTGGCGCTCCTTCTCGGTCTTCATGGTCTGGCTGCCAAAGAACTCCAGGCGCTTGTAGGTCGCCAGCGCGCCGGTCTGGTCGTTTTCCTGCAACTGGATTTGGGCGTAGAGCAGGCTCGCGTCGTTGACCACCTCCGCCTCGCGGGCGTAGCGGAAGATGTCGTTGAGGGCCGTTTTGGCAGCGGACAGCTGGGTAAGCTTGAGGTTGGCGCTGGCGAGCTTGAACTTGGCCGGATAGAACAGGGCCGAGTTGGGCCAGCGGGTCATCAAGTCGTCCAGCGCCGCCACCGCGCCGGCCGGGTCGCCCAGCTCGTACTTGGCCGCGCCGAGGCCGTAGAGCGCGCGCTCCAGCAGGGCGCGGTCCTCGGTCTTGCCGGCCACCTGCGCGAAGGCGCTGACGGCTTCCGACCACTGGGCCTTGTCGAGCATGGCCTGGCCGACGCGCGCGAACTCCTCCACCGAATAGCTGCCCGTGCTGGCCAGCATGGCGGCCAGCGCCTCCTTGGCCTGGTCAAACTGCCCGAGTTCCAACGCGCCGTTGATGCGCGCATACTGGGCGTTCTTGCCTTCGTCGGTGTCCGGATAGTCCTGCGCCAGCCGGGCGAAGGTCTCGTTGGCCGCCGGATCCTTCAGGGCCATCTGGAGCGAGCCTTTGATGTTGAGGGCCTTCGCCGCCAGTTCCGACTGCGGATAGAACCCGAGGAACTCGTCGAACTTGGCGATGGCCGCCCGGCGGTTGGCCTCGTCGCCCTGCCGGCTCAGGGAGAAGGCGTGATAGAAGCGGGCCTGTTCGAGCAGCTTGGCGTTGCGGTCGAGGTCCTCCTTAGAGCTGCCGTAGGGGTTGCCCGGCGGGGCAATGGCGTTCACCAGCACTTCGAAGTACTTGGCGGCCTCGGGCAGCCGTTCCGTGCGCCGGAGGCTGTCGGCCAGCGCAAACATCGCCTGCGCCCGGGTCGGACTGGGCTGCGATTCCTTGATGTAGAGCGCCATGCCGCGGATCGAGCCGGCGTAGTCCTTGTCGAGATAGGATTTCCAGGCGCGCTTGCTGAGCGCCTTGGGGTAGTTCTGGTCTTGCTGGTAGTCGGTGATGATCTTGGCCAGGTAGGCGTCGGCCTCGGCCTGCTGGCCGGCCTGTTCGGCCTTGGCGGCGAGGTAGAAGAGGATCTTGCCCGCCTGGGGGTCGTTCGGGCAGTAGGCCAGATAGCGGTCAAAAAGGTACTTCGACATCTCCGCGTTGCCGGCCTTGTCGAAGAGCTGGGCGGCGGAGACCAGGGCCTTGGCGGGAATGTCGCTCTTCTTCGCGAAGCGCTCGCCGAGATAGTTGGCGGTCATCTTGGCGTAGAGCGCGTCGTTCAGGTTCAGGTAGCACTGGAGCAGGTTGCCCAGCGCGCCGATGGACAGCTCGCCGGCCTCCGGGAACTGACCGAGCACGCGCAGGTATTCGGCCGCCGCCTCCGCGTACTTCTTCTGCAGGAACATCGTGTCGGCCATCCGGAATTCGGTTCCCGCCGCACGGCCGGCCAGTTCCTCCGGCAGGTCGATCTTGACCGTCTTGCCGTACTTCGTCTCGAGGATCTCCTTGATCTCCTTGGCGGCGAGGCCGGCGGTCGGGCCCCATTCGCTGTCGCCGTACTTGACGAAGACGTTGTAGAACTCGCCCAGGGCCCCGCTGTAGGCCGCCACGGCGTCGGCGTCCTTGCCCGGCTGGCCGGCCAGCTTGTCGGCCTCCTCCCGCCAGAGGCGGCCCAGGAGCGAGCGCGCCCCGGCCATCGGGCTGTCCTTCAGGGGCAGGTCCAGCTGCTTGAGCGTGTCGTCAATGGGCTTGATGATGTCCATGTAGTCCATCAGCACTTTGCGCGCCCCGGCCGGATTGCCCTTGGCCAGTTCGATGTTGGCCATGATCACGATCGAATCCACGAACTGCAGATCCAGCCCGCCCCATTGCAGCGTCTCGCAGATCTTCTTGGCGTCATCCAGCAGCTTGTTCTTCTCGTCCCCGCTCTTCTGTTCGGCGGCCTTCACCAGGGCCAGCGCGCGGGCGACCATCATCGACCGGGCCATCTCCTTGTTCTCGGCGACCTCCTCGACCCGCTTGTAGCTGGTGGCCGCCCCCTCGAAGTCGTTGATCATCTCCTTCATCTGGGCGTACTGGTAGGCGGCATCGCGGTAGAACCGGGCCACGTCCGGATCCGTTGGCTTCTGCCCCTCGTACTGCTTGAAAAAGGCGTCGTAGAGCGCCCGGGCCTTGTCGATCTCCTGGATCGCGAAGTAGTTGCGGGCCAGCGCCAGGCTGATCGCCTGCGCCTTTGGATTGGCGATCCCCATCTCCGCCACCAGCGCCTCCGCCTCGGCGAGCTTGCGCTGCTTGATCATGATTTCGGCCTGGATGATCTTGGCCCGGTCTTTCAGGCCGGGATCCTTGGTGATCAGCGCATCCACGACCTTCTGCGCGAAGTCGGCGAACGCCGGTTCAAAGGAAACCAGTCCCGAAGCGAACGCGAAATCCTCGTCCACCGTGGCCTGCGCCGGCCCCGCCGCCAGAAGTCCCGCCAGCACCGCCGCCATCCCGAGCCATTTGCCTGTTCTCATGATCGTATCCGTCTCCCGCAAAACTGGATGCCCGCACGATGCACGCCGCCGAGGAATCATGTCTTGTTTATAGTCCTCTCCCCGCGGTAACGTCAAGCGTCGAAGGAAGAAGTTCCATGCTTTACAAGGAATACGGCGCCACCGGCAAGCAACTATCCGCCATCGGGTTCGGCGGCATGCGCCTGCCCGATCCCCGCAACCCCGCCGCGGGCGTCGCCGTTCTGCACGCCGCCCGCCGCGCCGGCATCACCTACTTCGACACCGCCCCGTATTACTGCGACGACCAGAGCGAGGACATCTTCGGCGAAGCCCTCCGCACCATGCCCCCCGCGCCCCTGCCGCTCTACACTTCCTCCAAGTGCCAGGAGGCCAGCGGATCCGGCTTCCGCCGCGGCCTCGAAAAATCCCTCGCCCGCCTCGGCGTGCCCCGCATCGACTTCTTCCATATCTGGTGCGTCATGGACCCGGCCGACTGGCAGGCGCGCGTCCAGGGCGGCGCCCTCAAGGCCGCCCTCCAGGCCAAGGCCGAGGGCCTGATCGGCCATGTCTGCGTCTCCACCCATATGCGCGGCGAGGAGGTCGCGCAAATGCTCGCCGACCATCCGGAAATCGAAGGCGTCACCCTCGGCTATTGCGCCATCAACTTCCCCTACCGCATCCAGGGCGTCGCGGCCGCCCGCCGCCTGCGCCGGGGCGCCGTGGCCATGAATCCCCTCGGCGGCGGCCTGATCCCGCAGCATGCCCAGACCTTCGATTTCATCCGCGCCCCCGGCGACCCCGACGTTGTCACCGCCGCCATTCGGTTCCTGGTTTCCGATCCCGGCATCACCACCGCGCTCGTCGGGTTCAGCTCCGCCGCCCAGGTCGAAGCCGCCGTCCGCGCGCTGGAGAACTTCACGCCGTACGATGCCGCGCATCTCGCCGCCCTGCGCGCCCGGATCGAGCATGACTTCAACGAAATGTGCACCGGCTGCGGCTACTGCCTGCCCTGCCCGCAAGGCATCCCCATCCCCCGCTACATGGACGTTCACAACCTCATGCAGCTCAAATCATCCGCGGAGGAGATCCAGGCGCGGTTCAAGTACCACTGGGACATGACCCCGGACCAGGCCGCCGAATGCGTCGAATGCGGCCAGTGCGAGGCCCGTTGCACCCAGCACCTCCCCATCATCGAACGCCTGAAGAAGGTCGCCGCCTTCAAACTGTAAACAAGCCGCGGGGAACTCCCCGCGGCCTGCACCTTTTCTCCGGCCCGGATCTCAGAATTCGTAGCCGCCGGCAAGGCGGAAACCCCAATCGAAGGCGTCCGTCAGGCCGAGGGACACTCCGCCCTTCACGACCATGTCTGCGCGCGGCAGGAAACGCCCGCCAAACAGAAGTTCAACATAATCGTCTTCCCCGTCCCAGCGGGCGGTATCGGCGCTGAATTCCGCATTGAGACTGGTCTTTTCATTGAGCGGATAGATTCCCGCCAGCAAAAAACTCAGGATAAAATCCTCCTCGCCGTCGTTGGGATCGAGAATCAGCCGGCCGCCCGCGTTGGCCACCGCGATGACAGGGCCGAGCGTCTTGGCAGCCAGCAGGAAGAGGTCCGGCTCCACGTGGCCGCTGCCCAGTCCCTTGTCGTCGTCGCCGGTGGGCAGCGTCACGCCGGCCTTGACCGCCAGGTCGAATCCGGCCTTGGCCTCGTCCAGGAACCGGTAGATGGTCAAGACCCGGGTGTCGCCCAGGCCGCTCTCCGAGCCGCCACCATCCACATCCCAACTCGTGTACAAGGGGGCTACCCGCACCGCCCAGTTGTCGGCAATGCCATAAATCCCATACAGCCGGGCGAGGATCCGGTCGGTATCGTTGCCCTCGAATTCCGAGGACTGATAGATGCCGTTCAGCTTCACCTGGAATTTTCCCTGCGCCGGCGTGCGCGTGTCCCACACGGTGATTGTCCGCCCCCACTCGGCGCGCGCCGCATTGGCCAAAAGGCACCCGAGGGCAACCGCCGCCAGCCATTTTCCTGCTTTCATGTCCTGCTCCTTTGTTCCGGGATTCCGCCCGGCTCCACTTGCATTTTGCCCCGCCCGGCCCAACGAGGCAATGGAAAAAATCAGCTTTCGTCCGCCTCGGGCGCATCTGCGATTGGGTGCATTCGCGATGGCCAAATGGGCAAACAGCCCGG
>CAYMTY010000049.1:0-20662 GCA_964393515.1 uncultured Verrucomicrobiota bacterium | reverse complement strand
GCGCCGCCAAGGGCGACGGCATGGACCACCTGCTCGAAATGATCCTGCTGCAGGCGGACGTCCTCGAGCTGAAGGCCAACCCCCGCCGCAAGGCGCAGGGCTACGTCATCGAATCGCGCCTCGAGGCCGGCATGGGCCCCACCGCGAACCTGCTGGTCACCAACGGCACCCTGCAGCTCAACGACGCCGTGGTCTCGGGCTCCGCCTGGGGCCGGATCAAGGCCATGATCAACGACCAGGGCGCCAAGGTCCGCACCGCCGGCCCCGCCGCGGCCGTCAAGGTCATGGGCCTCACCAGCGTGCCCGCCCCCGGCAGCGAATTCCACGTCTACAAGAACGACCGCGAGGCCCGGCAGGTCGCCGAGGAGCGCACCGCCGCCGAGCGGCTGCAGAACCTCGCTGGCCCCGCGGCCCCCGCCGTGCCGCTCACCCTCGACCAGCTGCTGCAGGAGAAGGCCGGCAGCGACCAGCGCACGCTCAACGTCATCCTCAAGACCGACGTCCTCGGCTCGCTCGAGGCCATCCGCGGCTCCCTGGAGGGCATCCAGAGCGAAAAGGTCTCCCTCGAGATCATCGGTACCGGCGCCGGCAACGTCACCGTCAACGACGTGTTGCTCGCCTCCGCCTCCAAGGCCGTCATCCTCGGGTTCCATGTCGCCAAGGACAGCGGCGCCGGCGCCGAAGCCAAGCGCAAGGGCGTCGAAATCCGCCTCTACTCCATCATCTACGAGATGCTCGACGACGTGAAGAACCTGATGACCGGGTTGCTGGAGCCCGTGCTCAAGGAACATGTCAACGGCCAGGCCGCCATCCGCCAGATTTTCGACATGGGCAAGCGCGGCAAGGTCGCCGGCTGCATGTGCCTCAAGGGCAAGGTCACCCTCAAGGGCCGCGCCCGCGTCCGCCGCAAGGACGAGATTCTCTACGAAGGCAAGATCCAGTCGCTGCGCCGCTTCCAGAACGAGGCTTCCGAGGTCCGCGAGGGCCAGGAGTGCGGCATCGTCCTCGACCACTTCACGGACTTCGCTGAAGGCGACCTCATCGAATCCTACGAAATCGAAAAAATCGCCCAGGAGCTGTAAGCCGCTTTCGGGCTTCCCCGCCCCTTCAGCCTACAGCCTATAGCCTTCAGCCTATAGCCGACAGCCTGCCGCCTGCCCATGAAAGCCGACCGCATTACCCGCGTCAACGAACTCATCCGCCGCGAGCTGGGCATCCAGCTCTACCGCGTCGTGAACCGCCCGGATTTCGACGCGGCGGCGGTCACCTTCACGCACGCGCTGACCTCGGTGGACCTGCGCAGCTGCCGCGTGCTGGTTTCGATCCGCGGCGACGCCGAAAAGCAAGAGCGCCTGCTCGGCATTCTCAAGAAGCACCGCGGTGAGTTCCAGGAGGCCATTCACAAGCACGTCGTCCTGCGCTACACCCCGCAGCTCCACTTTGTGCTCGACCACTCCGTCGAGGAAGGCGACCAGGTCCTCGCCCTCCTCCACCGGATGGAGGCCAACGGCGAGATCGCCCCCGACGCCGGCGCGGACGCCGCCGACTCCGGCCTTCCGCCCGCCTGAACCGCCATGGCCGCCGCCCCCCTCGCCAACCTCGGCCCCCTCGACGGCCTTCTGCTTGTGGACAAGCCCGCCGGCCCGACCTCCCACGACATCGTCGCCCAGATCCGCCGCCGCTTCCGCATCCCCAAGGTCGGCCACGGCGGCACCCTCGATCCCATGGCCACCGGGCTCCTGATCATCCTGCTCGGCAAGGGCACGAAGATCTCCGAGCGCGTCATGGGCCACGACAAGACCTACGAGGGCGTCTTCCGCCTCGGCATCGAAACCGATTCGCAGGACGCCGACGGCCAGGTCGTCGCGGAAAAGGACGCCGCGGCCATCACCGCCGACCAGGTCGCCGAACAGATGCGCCTGCGCCTGGGCGACCAGCTGCAGACGCCGCCGATGGTCTCCGCCATCAAGGTCAACGGCGTGCCGCTCTACAAGCTCGCCCGCCAGGGCCAGACCGTCGAACGCGCCCCCAAGCTCATCCACGTCTACCGCTTCGATCTCCTCGATTTCACCCCGCCCGACGCCCGTTTCGTCGTCGAATGCACCAAGGGCACCTACGTCCGCACCCTGGCGCACGACATCGGCCAGTCCCTCGGCGTCGGCGCCCACCTCGTCGCGCTTCGCCGCACCCGGATCGGCCGCTTCGACGTCGCCGAGGCCGCGCCGCTGGACGACCTGCTGGCGCGGCCCTCCCTCGAGGACCAAGTCCTGCCCCTTGCCGCCGCCCTGCCGCTCCTTTCCTGACTTGAATATTGGACATTGGATATTGATGATTGGATATTGAAGTTTTGGGTATTCCGCCTATGGCCACCGCACCCGCCAGCCAAGCGCCCCTCGTCCTGGCCATCGGCCAGTTCGACGGCGTGCACCGCGGCCACCAGGCCGTCTTCCGCGCTGCCGTGGAGGATGCGGCCCGCCGCAACGGCATTCCCGGCTGCCTGACCTTCGCGCCGCACGTGGCGCAACTGCTCGATCCCGCCCATGCCCCGCTGCTGCTGGCCACCCCGGAGCAGAACCAGGCCCTCATCTGCGCCTGCAGCATCCGGCAGATCCACACCCTGCCCTTCACCCGCCAATTCGCCGCCATGGGCCCCGCGGAATTCCTGGCGCTGCTGAAGCTGGAGTTCCCGGCCCTCGCCGAAGTCGTCGTCGGCCAGAACTTCACCTTCGGCAAGGATCGGGCCGGCAATTCCGCCACGCTGCCGGAACTCGCCCGGCAGGCCGGCATCCTGGCGACCATCGTGCCGCACGTCGAACTGGACGGCGCACCCATTTCCAGCACCCGCATCCGCGCCGCCGTGGTCGCCGGCGACCTGCCGCTGGTCCGGGCCATGCTGGGGCGCCCCTTCGCCCTGGCGGGCACGGTCATCCGCGGCCGCGCGGTCGGCCGCAAGCTCGGTTTCCCCACCGCCAACGTCCGGCCCGTCCTGCCGATCCGCCCCGCCCCCGGCATCTATGCCGCGCGGCTCCGGCTGGCCGACGGGGCGCACCCCGGCGCCGCCTTCGTCCCCGATCCCGCCGATCCCGCCCAGGCGCATTTCGGCAACGTCGTGGAAATCCACGTCCCGGGCTTCGCCCGCAATCTCTACGACCACGAGGTCGAAATCGCCTTCACCCGCCGCCTGCGCGGCCACCTGGCCTTCCCGGACGCCGCCGCGGCCGCAACCCAGATCGCCCGCGACACCGCCGCGGCGCTCCAGGCGGACGCCGAGGAAAATCCGTGAAGGCTCCCTCGCAAGAGCGTTCCGGCGGGCCCCACGGCCTTGTGCCGTGGGGAAGCCAACTTGGCCTCCCACGGCACAAGGCCGTGGGGGGGGCTAAAGCCCCATGAGCAAACCTTCCCTCCACGCCGAGCTCCTCGCGCCCGCCGGCGAAAAGGCGGCCGCCTACGCCGCCTTCGCCTTCGGCGCCGACGCCGTCTACACCGGCCTGCCGAAGTTTTCCGCCCGCGCCGACGCCGTCAACCTGTCCGCGCGCGAGCTGGAGGAGATCGTGGCCCATGCGCACGGCCTGCCGCGCCCCCGGCGGGTTTATGTCACGCTGAACACGCTCGTGCGCGAGGCCGAGCTGGCCGACCTGGTCCGGTCCCTGGCACTGTGCGCCGAGGCCGGCGCGGATGCGGTCATCGTGCAGGACTTCGGCGTGGCGCGCCTTGCCCGGAAGCACTTTCCCGCCCTGCGCCTGCACGCCTCCACCCAGATGGCGCTGCACAATCTCGAAGGCGTCTGCGCCGCCGCGCACCTCGGCTTCCGGCGCGTCACGCTCGCCCGGGAACTCACCCTCGCCGAAATCCGCGCCATCGCGCAACAGGCCCCCGGCGAGGTCGAAACCTTCCTGCATGGCGCGTTGTGCTACTCCTACTCGGGCCTGTGTCTCTACTCGGCCCTGCTTCGCGACCGTTCCGGCAACCGCGGCGCCTGCGCCTACCCCTGCCGCGATGCCTTCCAGCCCGTCCCGTCAGCCGGATCCGCTACTGGCCATGTTTATAAACATAGACACTCCCCGGTCGCCGGCGCGGCCGGACTGATTTTCTCCATGAAGGACCTCGCGGCGGGCGCCGCCCTCCATGACCTGGCCCAGGCTGGCGTGGCGTCGCTCAAGATCGAAGGCCGCAAGAAATCCCCCCTCTATGTCGCCGCAGCCGTGAATTACTACCGCAAGCTGCTCGACCGTTCCTTCGCCCCCGGCGAGCAGGAGCAGTGCGCCCACGACCTGCGCACCATCTTCTCGCGGCCGTGGACGGGTCTCTACCTGAAGTCCCGGACCAACCGCGACGTCATCGATCCCGCTGCCACCGGCCACCGGGGAACGCCCGTCGGCCGCGTGGAAACCGCCGGCCGCGGCTACCTCCAGTTCCGGCCGGCCCTGCCGCTCGAGGTCCACGACGGCCTGCAGGTCGAACTGCCCGGCGAAACGCGCCCCTACGGCTTCGCGGTGGAGGAGATCGTCCTGCCCAACGGCCGGCGCGTCTTCGAGGCGCCCGCCCGCACCCTCCTGCAGGTGCCGCTGCCGGCGGATGCCCCGCGCATCCCCAACGGGACCGCACTGTTCCTCGCCTCCTCGCAGGCGGTCAAGCGCCGCTACCGCTTCGACCTGCCCAATCCGCGCGGCCTCCGCCGGCGCTTTCCGGCCGATGTCCGTCTGACCCTGGCCGCGGACCGCGTCGAAGCCGTTGCCACGGCCCAGGCCGCCGGCCATGCGTTATCCGCCGCCACGGCGTTGGCAGGCCCTTTCGCGCCCGCCCAGAATCCCGAGACCGTTTCGGCGGCGCTGCAAACCGCTTTCTCCAAGCTCGGCGAAACCCCGTTCGAGTTGCGCCAGCTGGTCCACGCCGGCCCCGCCGTCTTCATCCCCGTCTCGCGGCTCAACGCCCTGCGCCGCGACCTGACCGCCGCGCTGGAACAGCAGCTCCGCGATGCCCGCGCCAAACAGACGGATGAAGCGATCGCCGCTCTTCAGCCTTCAGCTTTCCGCCCGCCGCCCTCCGCAGGAACGCCCCCGTTCCTGCTGAAGACCGACCAGCCTTCCGCGCTGCCGGCGGCGTTTCCCGGCGGCGACATTCCGCGCATTACCGAGGTAATCATCGAACTCGGCCGTGAAAGCACGGAACAGATCGATTCGGTTCTCGCGCAACTGCCGGCGCGGATCACCGTGCGCCTGGCTTTGCCGGTCATCACCCGCGCATGGGACCGCGCGGAGCTGCTCGCCCAGGTCCGGCATTTCTTCGACGCGGGCCAGCGCCGCTGGGAAGCCGCGAACCTGTCGGGGCTCGAGTTCATTCCGCGCGCCGCCGACCTCGATCTCTCCGCCGACTGGCCGCTCTATACTCTTAATTCTGCCGCCCTGGCCGAATTGCGTGAACAGGGCTTCTCCCGCTTCAGCGTGTCTCCCGAAGACACCGCCGACAACATCGCGGCCCTGGCCGCGCGCCATCCCTTCGCGCTGGTCTGGCCCGTGCACCGCGATCCACCGTTGTTCATTTCCGAATCCTGCCCCTGGGCCGCGCCGCGCGGCGGTTGTCCCGGGCCGGACCGCTGCGACTTCATCGAAGAATCCTTTATTTCCGGGGCCGGCGAAGCCGTCCGGACCATCAACCGCCGCTGCCGGTTTTACACGCTTCGGGAGTCGCCCGAGGTGCTTCCCGTTCCGGCCGGCCTGCCGGTGGTGCCCCGGGCCGATTTTCTCTGCCGCGCCTGGGCCCCGGATGCCCTGCGCCGCGCGGTTGATCAGCTGCCCTGACCTCCGGTCTTGCCAAGCGCCGCCGGAAGCGCCATCCTTCCTGCCGTCAAGGAAACGAGGTGCGCCCATGATCAAAAACATCCTGTTCGGGGTGGATGGCTCTCCTTGCGGCGAGATCGCCCGCGACTACGCCATCGACCTGGCCCGGCGGCTCGGCGCCCGGCTCGAAGCCGTCCACATCGTGGACTCCCGCATGCTCGACTTTTCGCTCGTGGCCCCGCAGCCGGGCGCAATCACCTGGAATGCCGCCGCCGTCAACGGCCTGCAGGAGGCGCTGCGGGCGCGCGGCGAGGCCCTGCTGCGGGACACCGCCGCGCGGGGCGAAGCCGCCGGTGTGCCGGTTGTGACCGCCCTCGAATTCGGCCATCCTTCGCAGGTTCTGAAGGAGATCCAGGCCCGGACCGAGCTGGTCGTGCTCGGCCGCCAGGGCGAGCATTCGCAGGCTGCGCCTGACCTGACCGGTTCGACGATGGAGCGCTTCATCCGCCACGCCAGCCGGCCCTGCCTGGTCACGCCCGGGGTGTTCCGGCCGGTCAGCAAGATCCTGGTGGGAGTGGACGGTTCGGCTTCCGCCGCGCGCGCCCTCCGGGAGGCCATCGACCTGGCGAACGCCCTGCACGCGCCGCTGGTGATCCTGGCCGTGGCCGAGCGCGAAGGCGACCTGTCCCAGGCGCAGAAGAACGCCAGCGAGGCCCACAGCCTCGCCCGCGCCCACGAGTGCGCCGCCGCCCCCCTGACGGCCGTCGGGCAGCCCGGCACGGTCATCCTGGACAAGGCCGGCGAGGTCACCGGCGACCTGATCGTGCTCGGATCCCACGGCCACGGCTGGATCTACGACCGGCTGATCGGCAGCGCGGCCGCGCATGTCGTTTCCCGCGGGAAGCTGCCGGTGATGCTGGTCCGCTGAAAAAGGTTTGCGCAGGGGCGTTCCCGGCTATAATGGCCGCAATCATTTCAAAGGACCCCTGCATGCCCACCCCTGTCATCGCCATCGCCAACCAGAAGGGCGGCGTCGGCAAGACCACCACTGCGGTCAATCTGGCCGCCTGCCTGGCCGAGCGCCGCAAGCGCGTCCTGCTGATCGACCTCGATCCGCAGGCCAACGCCACCAGCGGCCTGGGTCTCGCCAAAACCGAAGGCGCCAGCATCTACGACATTCTCCTGGGCGACCAGCCGCTCGCCGGCATCATCCAAAAGACCGCCGGGGAGCGCCTCGACCTCGTTGCCTCCGAAGTGGACCTGGCCGGGGCCGAGATCGACGTCGCCCGGGCCGACCACTACCTCCAGCGCCTGGCGATGGCCCTCGAGCCCCTCGCCGCCCTGGAAACCTACGACTTCATTCTGGTGGACTGCCCGCCCTCGCTGGGCATTCTGACCATGAACGCCCTGTGCGCCGCGGACGGCCTCCTGATCCCGATGCAGTGCGAGTACTATGCGCTGGAAGGCATCAGCACCATCCTCAACGCCGTCAGCAAGCTGCACGCTTCCGGCGCGGCGCCGCGCCTGCGCATCGAGGGCATCGTGATGACCATGTACGACCTGCGCACCAACCTCTCGCAGCAGGTCGTCGGCGAGATCAAGACCCATTTCCCCGACCAGATCTACGAGTCGCTGATCCCCCGCTCGGTGCGCCTGGCCGAGGCCCCTTCGCACGGCCTGCCGATCATCGCCTACGATCCCAACTGCACCGGCGCCGCGGCCTACCGGCAGCTGGCGCGCGAATTCCTCAAGCGCCGCCAGGCCCCGGCCGCGCCGGCGGAGCCGCCCGCCGCCGAAGCCCCCGCGCCGGCCGAACCACCGCCGGCCGCGGACAACCCCGCCCCCGCCTGACCGCCCCTTCCCGGACTATGGGACATTGAATATTGGCTATTGAATATTCGGTCCGGAACGCCCCATGCCCACCCCTTCCCAGCTCCGTGTCTGCGTGCTGGCCTCCGGCAGCAGCGGCAACTGCATCCATGTCGAGAGTCCGACCACAGCGCTGCTGGTGGATGCGGGCCTCTCGGCGCGCGAAACCTTCCGGCGCATGGCCGCCGCCGGCCTCGATCCCGCCCGGCTGCGCGCCATCTGCATCTCGCACGAGCACACCGACCATGTTGCCGGCGTAGTCCAGCTCCACAAGCGGCTCGGCCTGTCCCTCTACGCCAACGGCGACACCGCCCGCGCCATCCCCGCCGCCCGCGGCCTGCCCTGGAATCTCTTCGCCAACGGCTCGCCCTTCACCGTCGGGGACATTGAAATCCTGCCTTTTTCGCTGCCCCACGACGCCTACGATCCCGTCGGCTTCGTCCTCGCCTGCGGCGCGGCCCGCCTCGGCATCGCCACCGATCTCGGCATGCCCACCCAGATAGCCCGCGAACACCTGCGCGGCTGCCAGCTCGTCGTGCTCGAAGCCAACCACGACGAGATGCTCGTGCGCAGCTCCTTCCGGCCATGGGCGCTCAAGCAGCGGATCCTCGGCCGCCAGGGCCACCTCTCCAACGAGACGGCCGCCGCCCTCCTCGCCGACATCGCCAGCGACACCCTCCGGCAGGTCTTCCTGGCCCACCTCAGCCGCGAGTGCAATAAACCGGACCTGGCCCTGCACATCGTCCGCCGCCACCTCGCCACCGCCGGCCTCGGCCACATCCGCATCCTCCCCACCCATCCCGACAAGCCCAGCGAATTCGCCGAGTGCTGAAAACCGGGAGCCAAACTACGAAAAACGCGAAAGGCGCGAAATGGAATCCGATCTCGTTTTCAAGGAAGAAAGCTACAAGATCATGGGCGCCTGCTTCGAGGTCTACAAGGCCATGGGTTGCGGCTTTCTGGAATCCGTCTATCAGGAATGCCTGGCGCTGGAATTCGCCGCCCAAGGCATTCCTTTCGTGGAACAGCCGGTCATGAAGCTGGGTTTCAAAGGCCAACCGCTGAAGCAAACCTACGCGCCCGACTTTCTTTGCTATGGCGAGATTATTGTGGAAATCAAGGCCGTCAAAAACCTGATCGACGACTTCCGGGCGCAAACGGTCAATTATCTAAAGGCCACGAAGAAACAACTGGCTTTGCTGGTCAATTTCGGTCATTACCCCCAACTGGAATATGAACGATTCGTCAACGATCCCCTTTCGCGTTTTTCGCGTATTTCGTAGTTTGAAAGGTTTTCGGCTGTGATGCAAACGATCCGAGAAATCCTTTCCGCCCAGATCCGCGGCGCCTTCGCGGCGGCGTTTCCCGGCGCCGACCTGGCCGCGCTGCCGCTCGACGCCACGCCCGCCGGCGACGAAGCCTTCGGCGACTACCAGTGCAACGGTGCGATGGCCGCGGCGAAGGCCCTGCGCCTGCCGCCGCGCAAAATCGCCGCGCAGGCCGCCGCGCAACTGCCGCCGGACGGCCTCGTCGCCAAGGTTGAAATCGCCGGCCCCGGCTTCATCAACCTGACCCTGGCCGACGCCGCCCTGGCGCGCCACCTCGAAGCCGTCCAGGCCGATCCCCTCCTCGGCGTGCCGCAGCCCGGCGCGGGCCGGAAGCTCATCCTCGACTACTCCTCGCCGAACGTCGCCAAGCCGATGCACGTTGCGCACATCCGCTCGACCGTCATCGGCGACGCCCTCAAGCGCATCCACCGCGCCCTCGGCTACGAGGTCCTCGGCGACAACCATCTCGGCGACTGGGGCACCCAGTTCGGCATCCTGATCATGGGCTACCGCGCCTTCCTTGATGAAAAGGCGCTTGCGGATTCCCCCGTGGACGAACTCCAGCGCGTCTACGTCCTCTCGCACCAGAAGTGCGAGGAGGATCCCGCCTGGAAGGACCAGGCCCGCGCCGAACTCGTCAAGCTGCAGGCCGGCGATCCGGAAACCCTTGCCCTCTGGCAGAAGTTCATCGACCTCTCCCTGGCCGAATTCAACCGCATCTACGCCCGGCTCGGAGTGTCCTTCGAGCTCGTCCGCGGCGAGTCGTACTACAACGACGCCCTCCCCGGCGTCGTGGAAAAGCTGCAAAGCCTCGGCCTTGTGCGCGAGAGCGAGGGCGCGCTGGTCGCGTTCCTCGAGGAGGAGAAGCTCCCGCCCTGCATCGTGCGCAAGTTCGACGGCGGCTACAACTACGCCACGACGGACCTCGCCACCGTTTTCTCGCGCGTGGCGGAGTTCCGGCCGGACGGGATCATCTACGTCACCGACGAACGCCAGCAGCTGCACTTCCGCCAGTTCTTCGCCGTGGCGAGGAAGGCGGGCATAAAAACCCCGCTGCGCCACATCTGGTTCGGCCTGATGCGGCTGCCCGAGGGCCTGCTCTCCACCCGCAAGGGCACCGCCATCAAGCTCGACTTGCTCCTCGACGAGGCCGAAAAGCGCGCCCTCGAACTGGTGAAGCAGGCCTCGCCCGACATGCCCGCGGAGCAGCAACAGGCCGTCGCCCGCGCCGTGGGCATCGGCGCCGTCAAGTACGCCGATCTCTCGCAGAATCCGCAATCCGCCGTCACCTTCACCTGGGAAAAGGCCCTGGCCATGGACGGCAACTCGGCGCCGTACCTGCAGTACGCCCACGCGCGCATCGCCTCCGTGATCGACAAGCACGCCGAGCGCTTCCCGGGCATCGACTACCTCGGCGCGCCCATTGTGATTGACTCCCTGCCCGCCCGCCGGCTCGCGGTGCGCCTCGCGCGCTATCCCGACGCCGTGCGCGACGCCGCCGAGCAGGAAAAGCCCTCGCTCCTGGCCGACGCGCTCTTCGACCTGTCGCAGGCCTATTCGTCGTTCTACCAGAACGTGCCCTTCCTCAAGGCCGAGGCGGGCCTGCGCGAAAGCCGCGTGCGCCTGTGCGCGCTCACCGCGCGCGTCCTCCGCCACGGCCTTGGCCTCCTCGGCATCGACACCCCCGACCGCATCTGAAAGAATGGCCCCATGAAGAACCTCCTTGTTTCGCTGCTGCCTGCCGGTCTTCTCCTCCTCGGCCTGGCCGGCGCGGCCGGCGCCGAAACGGCCCCCGTCGGGCCCGCCCCCTTTTTCGTGGCCAACTGGAACGTCGAGAATCTCTACGACACCGTGGACGACCCCGACAACGACGGCGACGACGAATTCCTGCCCAACAATCCCACCACCCGCTGGACTCAGGTCCGCTACGAAACCAAGCTCGACAACCTGGCCCAGGTCATCAACGGCATGAACGACGGCCAAGGACCGGACATCCTTGGCCTCGAAGAAATTGAGAACGAGGACGTGCTGCGCGATCTGGTCGACCGCCTCACGGTCAAGTCCTACGGCATCGTCCACGTGGATTCGCCCGATCCCCGCGGCATCGACACGGCCATGCTCTTCAACCGCAAACGCTTCGCCCTGCTGGAAACCCATGCCCACAAGGTGCCGCTGAAATGGGGCGAGACCCGCGACATCCTCCACGCCACGCTCGAGGACCGCGACGGCGAGAATCTCCATGTGCTGGTCAACCATTGGCCCTCCCGCGGCGGCGGGACCGCGGAATCCGAACAGCGGCGCGTGATCGCCGCCCGGGCCCTCGCCCGCGCCATCGAGCGCATCTACCAGCGCGAGCCCGCCGCCCGCATCATCATCCTCGGCGATTTCAACGACGAGCCCTCCGACCGCTCCATCCGCGACGTGCTCGACGTGGAATTCTTCCCCGCCCGGTCCGGCGAATACGACCCGGCCAAGATCTACAATCTCGCCGCCGGCAAGGCCAAGGAAGGCCAGGGCTCGTTCTTCCACGCCTATGCGGGCAACGTGGAATTCCGGATGTACGACCAGATCATGGCCTCCGGCGCCCTCCTCCGGAACACCGGCGACCGCCAGAGCGAAGTTTCGCTCTGGGTGGACAAGCCCGCCTTCATGGTGGCGGAGCACGGCTGGGACAAGGGCTCGCCCGTGCCCACCTTCGAGGGCCAGGAAGACTATCTCGGCGGCTACAGCGATCATTTCCCCATCGGCGTCCGTTTCGCCTACCGCCCTGCCGCCGCGGCCTCTTCCGCCCCGGCCGCCCCCGCGCCGGAAGAAAGCAAGCCCGCGGCCAAGCCGCCGCCGCCCGCGCCGGAGGAAAAACCTGCGGTTGCCGCCGCGCCGCCGCCCGAGCCCAAACCCGTCCCCACGCCCGCCGCCAAGCCGGCACCCAAGCCCAAGCGGGAACCCGCCGCGCCGCCGAAGCCGCGCCCCGACGACCTCGTGGTGTGGTGAATTGCCTGCCCGGCCGCGCCCAACGGGCGCAGCTACAGGGAGCTACATCTTTTGCTGTAGCTGCGCCCGCTGGGCGCGGGGCGGCGAAATGCAGGCCCGGCCTCTGTGCCGGGCGCAAAACAACGCGCGGAGAGATTCCCGTTCTGAAAGGCTGTCATCCCGAGCTTGTCGAGGGATCTCGGCCCCACCCCCACCGATGGCTGTAGGTTAAGCCGAGATGTTTCGACTCCGGCGCTGCGCGCCTTCACTCAACATGACCGGGAAAGGGTTGGCCCGAACTGAATCACGAGTGCAACCAACTTGCGTAAGATTCAATCATGCCGGCCCGGTCACTGACCGGGCGCAAGATTTCGCCGGGTGGGGGCATCCGGCCTAGAACTTCCACTTCAGAGCGGTGGAGGTCAGCAGGTCGTTGCGCTCCTTGCCTTCCGCCGGATTGCTGTCGAAGCGGTCTTCGACGGTAAAGACGAGGCTCAGGTCCGGCACCAGCACCGTCTCCAGGCCGGCCTCGGCATTGATGAAATACACTCGCGCATCCTCGAAGCTGGGAATGTATTCGACCGCCTGCCAGACTTGGAGGCTGGGGGTCACCAAAAACTCCAAGTGCTGGGCCACGCGCCCGGCCATGAAATCGTCCTGCTCGCCGCCCTTCTTTTCGGCCACGTAGCCTGGCCCCGTCTCCACCGCCAGGATGGTCCGGTCGCTCCGGATGAAGTACCGGCCCAGGGACAGGCTGCCGCGGGCGCGGTAGGCCAGGTCCGCGATCTGGTCGTGGTACACGTTCGCCTCCGCGGCGACATACCACCGTTCCGTGAGGCGGTGCTGGGCCTTGGCTTCGCCGGTGGCGTTCTCGGCGTCCTTCTCGTCGTCGCTTTCGCCGTAGCGCCCGGCGGCCTTAAGGAAAAAGTAGTTGTTCTCGGTCTCCTTCGCCGCTTCGAGCGCGGCGTCATAGCGCAGGTTGTCCTTGTTGCCCTGCGCCGTGCTGACGCCCAGTTCGAATTCCCGGCGCCAGGCGCCTTTTTCCCTTTTCACAGACTTCTTCGCCGGCAGCTTGATGCTGCGGCCCTTGACGCCGTAGAGCGAACTGCCGGCACCCTTGAAGGCATCGCTCAATTCCGCGCCCCGGCGGGCGGGCGGAGCCTTGGCCGGGGTTGTTTCTTCGGCCGCCGGTTCGGGGGCGGCCGGGGCCAAATCCGCTGCGGATTCAGCCGGCTCCTGTGTTGCCCCCGCGGGCCCGTTGGTATCGCCTTGCGCGCGGGCGAAGCCGCCCGCCGCCACGAGGATCGCGCACATCCCCGCCAGCCAAAGTCGCTTGGTTTTCATGGCGGCGCAGGGTACGCGAGCCCGCCCCCGGACGTCAATCCCGGCCGGGACCAGTCTCTCGCAAAGTACGCCAAGCACGCCAAGGCTTTCCTGGGCAGGGCGGCCTGGCCCAGGCCGCCGGGCAGTTCCGGAGCAAGCCCGGGCGATGACCGGGCGGGCTCGATACAGCCCCCGGGTCAACGCCCCGGGCTACAGAAGGGCTCGCTCCGGCCTGATTCCCATAACGTTGCCGGACCTTGGCGAGGATCGACCGAAGGGACGAGTAACAACAAACGACCGACAACAAACGCGCGCCGGGGCGCGTCAATCCGAACCGAAAAGACCGGTGTTTCTCAACCGTTGAACCGTGAACCGCTGAACCACCCTTACGGATGGCTGTCGGCGTCGTAGGGATTGGTCAAGGCGTCATACTCGTTGGTGTTGCTGACGTTGTCGCCGTCCCAATCCTCGGCCGGGGCCGTGCCCGGATCGCCCGGCGTCACGTTGTACTGTCGCAGGTAGGCCTCGTAGCCGGAAACCTCTGGCACGGCAAAGGGGGTGATGATGATGTTATCCACGTTCACCTGGCCGATGCCTTCGACATATTCGTTCCGGAGCCGGATGTGCATCGGCTCGTTGACGCTGACCGTGGTTTGGTAGGGCGTCAGCGAGGTGACGCCGTTGGCATCCACGCGCCCCACTTCGAGCCAGGGCCCGGTTTCGTCGTCCGCGCCCACTTCCACGACCAGTTCCGCGCCGTCGGTGCTGGTTGCATACTGGGCATAGAGGAAGGAGATGGTTCCGATTCCGGCCGCCAAGAGTTTGTTGGATGAAGTCATGTAGGCGGGATACAGGCTGCCGAAGCGGGCCGCCCGGTTCCCCAGCTTGACGTCGTTGGTGGTGTCGCCGATGCGGGCCTGGTCCATGATCCACACCTGTCCGCTCAGGGTGACCGGCCCCGGATCGTAGCTGGTTTTGACCTCGCCGGCGTTTTCAAAGGTGATTTCGAGCGCCCCGGGCGGCAGGTATGGCGTCACGGCAATCGCCAGCGTCCCGGTGGAAACGCCGTAGGCGTTGCTGGCCACGACATGCAGAACGTTGGTCCCGTTTTCATCGGCCGCCACCGGCGTGAACTGGAAGAGCCCGCCGACCAGGCTGTTGCTCCCCGCAGGGGCCGGGTCCAGCCACCAGCTGGTGATGGTGCCGCTGGGCAGGACGGAAACCGCCACCTCGAGCGTGTTGCTGACATGCACCTGCACGCCGCTGCCCGGCACGAAGCCCACCACCGGCGGCTCGGACTGGGACATGGCGGTGCCGATGATTTTCAGCGTGCCGTCATTGATGCGCCAGGTTCCGCCCGATCCTTCGGCCTGGTACCCGTAAAAGCGCAGCTTGAACGTCTGCCCTTGCGCCGCGGACAGGCTCAAATCGCTCAGCGAATAACTGCGTTCGTTGGTATTGTCAGGCACCTCGTTGGTTCCCAGCACAACATACGAGGAAAAGTTGTTCGTGGAAACCCGCACCTGGAATGTCCGGATGCCTGTGGCAGACCGACGCTCGCTGTAAGCGATATCCGAAATCACCAGCCCATACACCCCCACCGGGGCGAGCGACACCTCGAAGTAGTCATTGGGGTCCAACGTGGGATTCAACGTCCACGAGGTGGCATAGCCGCCGCTCGCACTGTAGGTTATGGCGCTGATCCCCGAGCCGCCCGTGAAATTGCCGACGGTCACCTTTCCAGGCTCGTCGGTAGTTCCCGTACCGTCCTCCGTCAGGGCCCATTGCCCCAGAATGGCCCCGGAGGCGTTACACACCCCCAGCAGTCCCACCAAGGCAACCCGATATAAAATCCCGGCATTTTTCATGGCTGCGCTCCCGGTACAGTCCTCATCCCCTTCAATTTACCGTTTCCCCGCCGAACCGGCCAGTTCAAAGATACACGGATTCAACGGTTCACAGTTCAACGGTCCACGGTTGAAAACCCGGACGGGATCCTGATGCTTCCGGCTCCGCGGCCGGATGGATTCTTGCCGGAAGCCCGGAAATACCCGCTGATTCCATCTAAACAAGTTTCAACCCCTTGCCAGCCATGGCGGAAAGGGGTAAGGTTTGTGTGGGAAAGGGTCGAATCCCTTCCTAATTGAGGTGGCCATGAAAAAAGCCGGGATCGCGGGTGCGGCCGTGCTGGGGTTGGCATTGAGTGCCAGCGCCTATACCTCGCCGTACACTGCGATGGCGGTTCCCGGCACGCACAACGGCTGGTCCACCTCCCCCAGCATGGTTCTCGCGGCCGACAACGTCTGGGTCTGCACGCAAACGATCGCGGCCGCCGATGGGGAGTTTAAGTTCTCTACGCCGGGATGGACGAACAGTTGGGGCGGCGGCGCCGCCATTTCCCGGGTGCCCGCCTCCGCCACCGCCCCGGTCCCGGGCGGGGCCAACCTGGGCTGGTCCGCCCTGACGTCCGGCCCCTATCTCTTCACGTTCAACGACAGCACGCTGGAATTCCAGGTGGAGTGGGCCGGGCCCGCGCCCCTGCCCCTGCCCCTCATCACCAACCTGGCCCTGGTCGGCACCTTCAACAACTGGGTCCCCAGCGCCAACGGCATGCTGACCAACCATGTGGACAACACCAATGTCTGGAGCCTCGCGATCGACTTGTACGAGGACACCGCCTTCCAGTTCTATGTGAACGACAGCTGGGACCACCAGTTTGGCGCGCCGACTTCCACCCCGGTCACGCTCCCCGGCCTGAACATCCCCGTCACCAACCGCGCCTGCGGACGGTCTAACTACTCCCTCGCGGGCCTGGTGCCCGGCACGTTCAAATTCGTTCTGGATGCCAGCAATGCCCTGTTCACCGTCACCCAGACCGCCACCAACAGCGCCGGCTCCCTCGCGACGGTCAGCGCCGTCGGCAATTTCGTGGCGGGCTCCCCGCCGGACATCAATCTGGAGAAAATCGCCACCAGCCTCTGGCGGTCCGATTTCAACGTCACCAACGCCGCCAGCTTCCGGCTTACTTTCATCGGCCGCGACACCAACGGCATTCCGATGCGCTACTGGGGCGTCACCAATTCCGCTCCGCTTGCCCTGCCCGCCACCGGTTCCATGCTGCCGGCGGCCAGCAATTACTACACGAATGCCACCATAACCGCCGTACCCGGCAACTACCGCGTCACCTTCAACTCCGCCAGCGGCGCGTTCAGCGTCCAGCAGCGCTACACCGCCACCGGCGGCGTCAACTACCTCTCCAATCCGTCCTTCGAAAGCGAATCCTACGGCGTCCCGTCCGACTGGGGCGTCTACCACGCCCAAAGCGGTTCCCAAGCCGATTTCGGCGCCCATTCCGGCGCCCGCTGCGGCGTCTTGATGCGCAAAACCAGCGAGGCCGACCCCGATCTGGGCAATTTCGACCAGACCACCAGCGCACTGAGCGGGCTGTCCGGCCAGACCTTCCGCGTCTCGGCCGTCTTCCGCACCCAGGGCGCCTGGACCGCCGCAACCGTCCGCATCATCGTCGAGTGGAAGGACGGCGGCGGCAACACCGTCGAGGAGGATTCCACCGAGGTCGTCGGCCTGGACACCGCCTGGTCCCTGCACGCGTTGGAAACCCCGGTGCCGGGGGAGAATCTTTCCGCCAAGATCCTGTTCAAGTATGACGGGGACCCCGGCTCGGGCTACCTGCTGGTGGACGATGCGGAAGCCCGCATCGCCGCCGCCCGCACCCAGAATTTCGATGCCTGGGACGACTTGAGCACCTTCCAGCCCTATTCGCCCGATTGGGCCGTCTCCTCCGGAATGACCATCTACAATGCCGCCGCCAATTCCCCCACCGGCGGCGTCCTCATCTCGAAGTACATCGAAGGCACCGGCAACAACAAAGCCGTCGAGATCTTCAACGGCACCGCGGCCGAGATCGACCTGGCGGCCGGCGGCTATGTCTTGCAGCAGATCAACAACGGTGCCACCACCTCCAGCATCCCCTTGACCGGGACAATCCCGGCCGCCGGCACGCTGGTGGTCGCCCGGCCCGCAAGTCCCGGCCCCTTCACCAACTATCCCCCCGACCCGGCCATCTCCGGCGTGCCAAACCTGTTCACCAACAAGGATCTGACCTTCAACGGCGATGACCGGCTGGTCCTCCGCCGCGGCGGCGTCGCCGGCCCCGTCCTGGACGGCGTCGGCCTGCCCGGCGCCAATCCCGTGTACTCCGCCTGGGCGCTGTATGCCACGGACCACACCCTGTCCCGCCGGCACACGGTCATGTGGGGCAGCACCAACTTCGATCTGGCCGAATGGAACCTCGCCCCGCAAGACACCTTCACCGAGCTGGGCATCCATTACTTCTCCTTTGACGACCCCGACGGCCCCTATCTCCCCACCGGCTACAGCCTCCTCCTCGACACGAATTCCTGGCTGATGACCCCCGAACTGGACGGCGGCATCGGCGACATCTCGTTCTACGCCCGGGTCCAGGGCGCCGCCGCCGGCAGCGACCTGCAACTCGCCATCGAAACCGCCCCTTCCCAAACCAGCACCAACTGGACCCTGGCCGATACCCTGACCATCCCCATCGGCACCACCAACTTCACGGTGTTCCTGAGCACCGCCAACCAAGCCGACCATCTGGTCATGCGCATCCGCCACATCGGCGACGGCTCCACCAACCGCATCCGCCTCGACGACATCACCGTCGGCGAAGCCTACGCCATCCGCCGGACCGAGAACTTTGCCAAGTGGACCGATTTCCTCGGCCTGCCGGTCGGCGCCTACTCCCTCGCCGAATGGTCGGTTGAAAACGGCCGCATCAACACCAACGGCCTCAACGGCAGCGTCGCCGCCGACCTGTACCCGAACGCGGGCTCGGTGACCTCGCCCACCTTTGAAGGCGGCGTCGGCACGGTCAAGTTCTGGATCGCCCATCACCCGCAGGACCGCGGCGAGGTCTTCGCCACCGTCTATACCAGCACCAACGGCGGGACCTCCTGGACCAGCAACGGGGCCGTCCGCCTTCCGGCGCCGTCCGGCACCAACATCCTGCGCACCAACCTCTTCGTGACCATCTTCCTGCCCACGTCCGCCTGCGCCCGGATCTCCGCCAACGGCTCCCCCTCCCCCTTCGTCCTGGACAACATCGAGGTCGGCATCCCCTCCATTTCCCGCGTCCTGGATTTCAACGACTTCAAGACCAGCTCCTCCTACCTGTCCTACGACAAGGACGGCTGGGCCCTCACCAAAACCGCCATCACCACCAACCTGGTTCATAGCGGCCTGTCCGGGCTCCTGCAGAACGGCAGCATCACCACCCCCTACATCGACGAAATCGGCGCCATCTCCTTCCATTACAAGATGGGTCCCTATTCCGGCGACAACACCGCCCGGCTCACGGTGGAAATCAGCGCCAACGGCTCCTCCTGGACCACCCTGAATGCCGGCATCGTCCCCACCAACTACGTCGTCCAGTATTCGTACCTCAACACCAACGCCGCCTACCACTACGTCCGGATCACCCAGACCACCAAGGACAAGCGGATGCTCCTCGACCAGATCGAGATCGGCGCCTTCGCCCCCATCCCCACCTGCACCGTCACCGCCTATCTCGACCCCGGCGCTCCCGGGCCGGACGAGGACTTCCACTTCATGGCAGACGTCACGCCGCGCAACGGCGCGGACATCCTCTCGGTCAGCGTGAAGTACAAGTTTACCCTCGACACGAACGCGCCCTTCGCCACCACCACCCTGACCGCGGTCGCCTACGGCACCTATCAATCGATCCTGTTCCCGCCGCGGGCCGCCGGCTCCCCCGTCGTCTACGCCACCTCCGTGCGCTACGGCGGCATCGGCGCCCTCCCCGGCTCGTCCTCCTACACCACCAACACCGCCTACTCCGCCACCAACACCACCCGCATCCTCGCCGTCAAGCGCGGCACCGTCTGGATCAATGAGCTTTTCTACGCCCCCTATCTGGGCGAAGACGGCGGCGGCGGCATCTGGGGCGACACCCCCTTCAACCACGAGTTCGTCGAGCTCTGCGGCGTCGCCGGCACCTCCATTTCCAACTGGACCGTTCAGCTCCTCCTCGCCTCGGCCACCGACCGGCAGAACAACGGCGGCACCGCCCTCTATGCCGCCTACGCCATCCCCGCCAGCACCATCCTCTCCAACACCGCCAATGGCTACGGATTCTACGTCATCGGCGACCTGGCGCTCCTGAACGACGGCGAAAAGGTCGACCAGGTGCTCACCATCACGGTCCCCACCAACGTCAATCCCTATGCCGCCACTGACCTTGACCACATCCGCGATCCCTCCGGCATCGTGCGGCTCCTGGACCAATATTCCAACATCGTCTATTCGCTGTCCTATGGCTCCTATGACACCGGCTCCGACCGTCTCCCCGTCGCCCAGGATCCGACCACCTACAACAGCAATTCCCTCTCCCTCGCCGGCACGGGATCCGGTTACGACGACTTCGACTGGAACAAGACCGGCGAGCTGACCATCGGCGAGAGCAACACGGACCAGGTCTTCGTCGAGGACTCGGACACCCCCATGCCGGCCTGGCACACTCCCGCCGCCCTCGCCCAGACCTCCCTGCAGGGCAACTTCTACCACTTCCACCCCAACAACGCCTTCCAGTCCAGCGTCCTCTACATCCACTACGCCTATACCAACAACGATTTCACCTACAGCGCCCTGGGCGGCCGCCTGCACCACCACAAGCAGGGCCAGGGCGGCACCTGGAGCATCGCCAACAAACAGGCCGACTTCCCCGGCAACTTCGACACCAACGGCACCGGCTACGCCTATCTGCGCATGGGGCCGGTCGCCGCTTACACCTATGACCGCCTTGATACCATCGAGTACGTCATTGAAGCCATCCCGCCCACCAGCTCGGGCCTGCAGACCGCCTGGCTCGGCTCCGACGGCCAGGGCGGCAGCTCCAATTACATCTCGCTGGGCGAAGCCCAGGCGAATCCCTTCCAGTACACCTTCCCCCTCGCCGACGTCTTTGAAATCACCCGCTTCACCGCCTCCAACAACGTCCTCCGCCTGGAAACGGATGGCAACGACACCACGGATCCGATTGTCACTTTCGCCATCCGCGTCACCACCAACATCATGACGCCCCTCCAGCTGTGGGATACGCTCTGGCCCCAGTCCGTCACCCGCACCAACGAACAGAACTATATCACGCTGACCAATCCCCCGGGGTCCAACCGCTTCTTTGCCGTCCAGCCTCTCTGGCCGTAACCCGGCCCCTCTCCCCGGAGGGATCAAGATCTCCGTTGTAGCTGCGCCCGCTGGGCGCGGCCACGCAAACCGGAACATTCAACCCGGATAATGCTTTTGAATAAGGCTTGAAAAAGCAAGTGCTTCACCGTGCTC
>CAYMTY010000048.1:0-21255 GCA_964393515.1 uncultured Verrucomicrobiota bacterium | reverse complement strand
GGTCCCACGAATAGCGGTGGTAGCCGGTGTTGATGATCAGGATGTCGCCCTTCTTGACCTCGACCTTGTCGGTGATCATTTTGGGGGTGTAGATCGAGTAGTCGGAGACGTCCTTGGAGATGTCCACGACGACCCCCGGGCCGACCCATTCGTTGAGCGGCACGTCGCCGATGGGGCGGCCGGCGGGATAGAAGTGGATCTCGCCGTCCATGTGGGTGCCGACGTGGTTGGAGGTGGTGATGATCTGCCCGTTGGCGCCTTGGCCCATGTGGGCGCCGGCGATGCGCTTGAAGTACTGGATGCCGAGGGGCATGTAGGACGGCCACGGGGGCGTGTGGATGCTCAGGCGCATCGTCAGATCGTACATCCGGGCATTGCCCATGAAGTCGATGAACTGGTTGTTGTTCATTGCGGAATCCTTTCGTGTTGTTTTTAAATTACCCTATTTCAGCAATTTCGCGAGGGCGTCGTAGGCCTTGGCGAAGGGGCCCATGGGGGCGCTGACGATGCCCGCGCCGACCTGGCCGACGCCGGCCTTCTTGTGGGCGACGCCGGTGTCGATGACGGGGACGCGGTTCCGTTCGACGACCTTGCGGACGTCGATGCCGGTGGGGGTGCCGCGGAAGTCGAGGGCGGGGATCTGGTACATGCGGCTTTCGCCGGCGGTGATCTCGTACATCTGGCGGGTGTAGCGCAGGGCGTCGGAGGCGACGCCCCCGACGAACTGGACGATGGCGGGGGCGGCGGCGATGGCAAATCCGCCGAGGCCGCCGGTCTCGGTGATGGCGCTGTCGCCGATGTCGGGGTTGGCGTCGTCCTTGGAGAACCCGGCGAAGTAGAGCGCATCGGGCACCTCGGCGGGGGCGGTGAACCAGAGATCGCCGGTGCCGGCAAGCTGGATCCCGAAATCGGTGCCGTTGCGGGCCATGACGACGGCGAGGGAGCTGCCTTTGACATCGCGCGCGGCGTCGAGCGTGGCCTTGCAGACGGGCATGGACAGGTTGAGGAAGAAGTGGTCGTTGCTGTTGATGAAGTTGAGCACCGCGATGGCGTCGTCCTGGTTGGCACAGGTGGCCACGATGGCCGGCGCGAGGGCGCGGTAGAGCAGCGAGGTGCCGGCGCGGTTGCGGTTGTGGACTTCGTCGCCCATATGCAGGGCCTGGGCGATCAGGTTTTTCAGGTCGATGGGGCCGGTGTGGGCCACGGCGGCCTTGAGGACGGGATAGAGGGTCTTCTCCATCCACTTCAGGCGCTGGGTGACTTCGTCGCCGAACGCACCGTAGCGCAGGACCTTGCCGAGGCCTTCATTGAGGGTGCAGTAGGCGTGGTTGCCGTACTTCTCGTTTTTCACGATCCAGACGGGCATCGAGGGGGTGACGATGCCGGCCATGGGGCCGACGGCGCCGTGCTCGTGGCAGGGGGCGAACCGGATTTGACCGGAGGCGGCGAGCTGCTCGGCCTCTTCGATGGTGGCCGCCCGGCCCTCGTAGACGAGGCCGGCCATGATGCCTCCGCGCATGGGGCCGCACATCCGGTCCCACGTGATCGGCGGGCCGGCGTGGAGGATGGTGTCTTCGGTCATGCCGGGAATCACGTTGCGGGCGAGGTCGAGCCCGACCAGCCTGGGCGCGCCGGCAAGGATGATTTCCAAGACCTTCCGGTTCGCCTTCTCGATCTTGGCGGCGCGCCGGGCGAGGATGGCTTCGGATTCCGGGGCGACGTCCGCGGGCGGGCGCCAGTCCACCTGGATGGCGCCGGCGCCGGCGCGCTCGCAGTTCTCCTTGAAGGTTTCGATGCCGACATTGACCACCCGGAGGGGGGCGGAAAAAAGGTTCTGGATGCTCATGGATGACTCCTTGTCAATCAGCGGTTCTTGCGGAGCACTTCGGCGACGAGGTAGCCCGCGAGCTTGCAGGCGGCGGCGTTGGTCAGCTGCACGTGGGCGCCGGCCTCGCGAAGGGCTTCGACGACCTTGGCCCGGTTCTGCGGGTCGCCAATGGTGCCGGTGACGCCGGCGACCACGAACACCTTTTGGGCGGCCTGCTTGATGACGGGCACCAGTTCGGCGGCGGGATCGAGGTTGGCGCCGTAGCCGAGCACCACGTCGAGCAGGATGACGGCGGTTTCAGGCCGGGCGGCCTCGTCGAGGAGCATCTTGTTGCGCAGCGTGTAGTCGATCATCGGATGCGCGCGGCCGACGGTGAATTCGTCCTCGCCGAGATCGACAATGGCGTTTTTCTCGGGTTTCCAGGCGTTCTTGAGCTTCTGGGTGTCGCCGAGGGGGGCGTTGGAGGTCAGGTGGCGGAGGACGCCGCTGAGGACGACCTGCGCCTCGGCGCAGAACGTGCCGCCGCTGAAGAGGCCGCGCAGGTAGCGGCCCTTGGGCCGGCGGCGCCGGGCGACGATCGCGCGGGCCTCGGCCTGGAGGATCTCGTCGCGCCGGCCCAGCCGGGCGACGGCCTGGGCGGGATCCAGGCCGTTGGCGAGGGCGACCGCCTGCAGGGCCGCCTCTTCGAGGGTGGCGGGCGTGCCGCCTTCGCCGAGCAGCAGGGCCACGACCGGCTTCTTGAGCTTGCGGATGAGCGCACGAACCTTCTTCAAGACGCCCGCCTGGGGCGGCTTGGCGACCAGCACAAGCACGCGGGTGTCGCGGTCCTTCGCGAGCGCCTGCATGGCGTCGAGGAAGGTGATGCCGCCCACGGCGTCCTTGATGTCGCGGCCGCCGGTGCCGATGGCCTGCGAAACGCCGGAACCCTCGTTGGCGATGATGCAGGAGACCTCCTGGGTGCCGGTCCCCGCCGCGCCCACGATGCCGATGGGGCCCCGCGGGACGACATTGGCGAAGGCCAGCGGCACGCCGTTGAGGATCGAGGTGCCGCAGTCGGGGCCCATGACGAGCAGGCCCTTGTGGTGCGCCAATTTCTTGAGGGCGACTTCCTGTTCAATGGAGACGTTGTCGGAGAAGAGCATGACATGCAGGCCCTGATCGAGGGCCTTGCGCGCCTCGCGGGCGGCGTAGCGCCCGGCGACGGAAATCATGGCCAGGTTGGCGCCAGGCAGCGCGGCGGCGGCGGCGGTGATGTCGCGCGGAGCGGGTGCGGCGTCGGCGCCGGCCGCGGCGGGTTGCTTCTTGCGCGCGAGGAGTTCCTCAGCCTTGGCCAGCGCGGCATCCGCGCGCTTGGCGTCCTCCGCGCGGACGACGATCAGCAGATCCTGGTCCCCGGTCTTCTGGAACTCGGGCAGCAGCAGCCCCGACATGTCGAGGATGGACTTGTTGGCCTCCGTGGCCATCACGACGGAAGCCTCGGCGACGCCGGGCTGTCCGGTCAGCTCGCGGCCCGTGCGCATGAGGGTGACGGAATCGAAGTAAAAGCCCTGTTTGATGCGACCCGCTATTTTCATCTTGATCCAGCTCCTGGCGGACGGCGCCAATACAGTCCGCACACCGTGGGTTATAACGGAAGCAAGCGGCGAGGGGCGAGGGAAAAATCCGACAAGCCCCGCTGCCGGAGACGGGGCCGCAGAGCGGCCGCACCGCGCATGCTCCGGAAAGCCGCTCCGGATGGAGTTTATAAACTCCATACTATGGTATTTATAAACACCATAGTATGGTATTTATAAATACCATAAGTACGGCCGGACACTCGCTCCGGAAGGGATGCGCGGGACCCCCGGCCGGCAGCTAGAAGCCGATCCGGACCGCCGCGCCGAGGAACACGGTGTCGGTGTCGATGGATTCGACGGCATCCTCGAGGTCGGCTTCGCTGTTGAAGCGGTAGCTCGCGGAGATGTCGAGGAACAGGCTGGGCAGGAATTCCAGGTCCAGGCCCACCTTGAAGGCGAAGAACGGATCGTCGGCCCATTCGCCGTCGACGCTGAGGATGCCGATGCCGGCGGCGCCGTAGATGGCCTGGCCCACCAGCAGATAGGCAGCCGGGGCGATGGCGTCCTCGCCAAACAGGTCCGGCAGGAATTCCACGTCCGCCTGGAAACCGATGAAGGACGGGCGGAACTGGTACGAGGCCAGATAGCTGAAGCCGTCCTCGTCGATGTCCTCGACGTCGATGTCGTCGATGAACACCCAGTAGTTCACGCCGCCGCCGAGGCGGTGCGCCGGGGTTTCGGCCTGGACGACCGGGAGCAGGACGAGGGCCAGTATCGCGAACACGATCCACTTTTTCATGGTTGCACTCCTTGATTGCTGTTTCACCCAGCCCCAGCATGGCAAAAAACGGCCGGGGCCACAAGTCCAGGAAACTAGAAACCGAGCTTGAGACCGGCGCTGGCGGAGAGTCCGTCGAGTGCGTTTTTTGCCTCAAGATCGCCGCCGCGCCAGTGGAGATCCCGGTCGGGTCCGATCAGGTTGTATTTGGCTTCCGCGAAGAGCGTTACGGGGCCGAGGGCCAGGTTGAGGCCGGCCAGTGCGAAATAGCCGGCATACTCGTCGGACAAATCTTCCGCTTCGGGACCGCGGGCTTCGGCGTCGAGCCAGTAGTAGCCGAGGCCGCCGCCGACGTAAGGCGTGAAATGCTCGGCAAAACGGAAGCGCCAGGTCAGCGCCGCCTCGAGAGGAGCGAGGGTGGTTTCCCAGGCGTCCTCCCGGGATTCCAGCCAGGAGGCGCGGATTTCCAGGGCCAGTTCGCGGTAGAGGTCCCAGGCCGCCCGGGCGCCATAGCCGGTGAGGGTCCCGTGGCCTTCGCTTTCCCAGCGAGTGGCGAAGACGCCGAGGCCGCCGCGGGGCGTCCGGACGAGGTCGGCCGCAACCTGCGTGCCGATGGTGGAGGCGGCGGTGGTCACCAGCACGCTGCCGTCGGCCCGGGCCACCGGCGCGGCGGCTAGAAGAAGGAGCGCGATTGCGGCGGCGCGTGTCATGCCGTCAGCGGACGGGGCAGGCGCCGCCGGCGCACTCATTGCCCATGTCCACCGCGTCTTCCGACTGGGCCTTGACCTGTTCAAGGTCGATGGGCTTGAGCCCGGCGACATAAGCGTCGTAGGCCGTCTTGGCGACCGGTTGCTGGGGCAGGTAGGGGAAGCCGAGGTCCGCGGCGGTCTTGAGCGGATCGGCGCGGAGCAGGAACGAGACGCCGACGTAATGGTCCCAGTATTGCAGGAGCCATTCGATGATGGCGTCGACCTCGGACGGATCGTAGCTGACGGTGACGGAGCAGTTCTGCTCGACATAGTTGTCCATGAGCAGCTTGTAGCGTTCGAGCTGGTCGATGGCGCTTTCGAGATTCACCTCCAGGTCGCCGACCTTGTCGAAATCCACGTCGTCCCAAGCGACGGGCAGGGTGATGACCCAGTCGCCGGAGCCGTTGGGGTGGGGCATGATCGTGTAGCCGGCCTCGCGCAGGATTGGCACGAGCGGGTCGTGCTTGACGAAGGTGACGTTGTTGAAGATGTGGCGCGCGAGCGGCTTGTGGGCGCCTTCGGTGGTATCGTAGCACTTCGAGATCGTGCCTTCGGGCTTGAGAGTGGTGACGTTCTTGGGGCGCGGCAGGCCAAGCTCGTCGGCCATGGAGTAGGCGCCCATGATGGCGGCATTGCGCAGCAGGCGCAGTTCGTAGGGGCCGAGGTCCGGACGGCGCACCACGCCGGTGAGCGACACGCCGCAGAGGTGAAGGAAGTCGTTGTTCTCGTGCCAGGAGTGCTGGAGGATGCCGTCCTTGAGGTTGACGCAGCTCTGGCGGTAGTTGGCGCGCGCAATGACGGAGATGGCGCGGTGCATGCCGCTGGGATTGTCCTTGAACTTGGCGAGGTCGATGGTCGTCAGGTTGCAGAAGGCGCGGTTGCCGAGGAGGATTTCGGCGCAGGGATTCACGCCGGAAAACCACGGCGCGCGGTTGAGGGCGGCGGCGCCGTTGATGAAGCCGGGTTCCGAGCCGCCCGCGGCGAGCATCAGGTCGAAGATGTTGCGCAATTCGGCGCGGGAGGGCTTGTCGTAGAAGACGAGCGAGTTGTTGGACATGCCGCGCTGGGGCTGGCCCTTGCTCCAGTAGTCCTTCTTGCACACGGCGAACTCCTGCCATTCGGGGGAGCCGTACTCGAAGAGGCTGATTTCGGCCGAGCGGCGGGTGCTGAGGATGGTCCCCAGCCAGTTGCAGATGTCGTGGATGTCCATTTTGCGCAGGAGCTGGCCCGCGCGGCGGTTCATGATCTCGGCGATGGCCCGGTAGGCGACGGAGATTGTCTCGTCGCCCTGGCCGATCCAGCCGTAGCCCGTCAGGCGCGTGCCCGCGGGGCGGATCTCGGAGAAGTCGAGGATGAGCTTGTCGGCGGCATGCTTGCCGGCGAGCAGCTTGCCGACGGATTTGGCCCAGGCCTCGGCCGTATCGCCGACGCTGATGGTCCAGACCTTGGTTTCGGGGTCCCAGGTTTCGAGGTTGGTTTCGCGGCCGTTCTTGTCCTGGCGCGTGGAACGGACGATCTGAATGTCGAGGATGGGCTGGGTGAAGCCGCTGATGCCGCCGGATTTGGGCGTCACCCCGACG
This sequence comes from uncultured Verrucomicrobiota bacterium, assembly GCA_964393515.1. Classification (GTDB taxonomy): domain Bacteria; phylum Verrucomicrobiota; class Kiritimatiellia; order CAIQIC01; family Lenti-01; genus Lenti-01. The sequence continues at coordinate 14,764 of CAYMTY010000048.1, read as the reverse complement.
CCGCAGCCCTGCAGCAGGAGCCAGAGGGCGTCGACCATGTCGTCCACGGTCTGGATTTCGAGGTGGGCGCAGTTGAACTGGCAGGCTTCGCGGACCTTGGAGATTCCGGTGCCGCCGAGCCAGAGCGTACGACCGGCGACGCCGACCTTGCGGGCGAGCAGCAAACCGCGGAGCTCCTCGAGCTCGGCCTCCTGGGTCTTGTTGAGTGTGCGGCGCAACTGGCGTTTCCAGAGCCAGCGCTGGTGTTCGATCACGCGGTCGACGGTCTGGGCCCAGGTCTCGAAGACGGTGCCGTCGTCGTTCAGGGCGCGGTTGTAGGTGCGGCGGGTGAGGATCTGGGCACGGAGCGACGGCTGGTAGACATCGGGCATGGACTTCTCCAAAACGGCGTGAAAATTTGGGCGGATACTAGGGCAAAAGGAGGGGGGAAGAAAGCGGAAGTTTGGTCCGATTGGATCTTAGTCCCCCCACGGGCTTGCCCCGTGGGAGGTAAAGTTGGCTCCCCCACGGCGTAAGGCTGTGGGGCCCGCCGGACACAAAGCCCCTCAAGCCGGGGGAGTGAATCTCGCGATGTGCTCGTTGGCAAGCAGTTTGCGATACTGCCGCCAGCCGTGGAAGTTGCCGTGCTGGGCCGGGTTCTGCCAGGAATCCGGGTCGGCCGGGGCGCGCAGGCGGTCGGGGGTGGCTTGGTGCTCCATCGGCGAGGCATGGAGCGGCTGCGGCGGGCCGTTGGGGTCGCCGGCGAGCTTGGCGAAGGTGTCGAGGTCCTTGGCGACATTGGGCGTGGTGCCGTCGTGGTTGAGATAGGACACGCGCGCGCACCGGGCGGCCGAGCAGCGGCGGGCGGTGTCGAGGCCGAGGGCCTGGGCTTCTTCCGGCGGGACAAAGGGCAGGTGCCACTGGTCGGGATCGAGCGGCCGGGGCCGGCTGCCCATCAGGGCCTGGAACATCTGCTTGGCGAGCTCCTGGATTTCGGGCTGGGCATCGGGGTGCCAGCGGACGCCGAAGAAATTGTCGAAGGAAGTGGCCGAGACGAGGACGGAAATGGAGGTGAACCATTCGAGGGGGCGGTTGGCCCACTGCTTGTGCAGGCCGAGTTCGGCGAGTTCGGCAACGCCTGCGATGCAGGCGTCGGCCATGCGGTCCCAGACCGCCTGGGCCTTGGCGGCCTGTTCGGCGGAGAGCCGCGCGCCCGACTGCATGCCGGGGATGTTGGCGCCCCACCAGAGGGGATATTCGCGCTCCAGGGCCGACAGGCGCTTCACGGGCACCGCGCGCGAGCTGCTGGCGTTGCGCGAAAACAGGCGGTGGGTCATGAACTCGGCATGGATCCAGCGCGGATATTTCAGTGAAAGCGTGGAGAGCCGGATGCCCTGAGGCGAAACGCTGTCGGCGACGACTTTGGCTTCGATGCTCATGCCCCGCGGTTCTAGCGGATTGCGGGTTCCGGGGAAAGCCCTTTCCTCCGCAGATTCACCAGGGCCGTCGGCCAACGGGCGGAAATCAGCGCAGGCAGGCCAGAATAAAGGCGAGGAGGGGGAGGATCGTCAGCATGAGGATGAACAGGCGGAGTTGCCGATTGCCGCGGCGAAGGCGTTGCCGCCGGGCCAGATCCTCTTCCGCCAGAAAGCGGTCGTACCGGTCTGGGTCAACCGGAGGATGGGTCTTCCGGGATGGGTCCGGCGGGCGGCGGGTCAAGCCGAAGCTTTTCAGGCTGCCGAAGTACTTCTTTTGGAATTCCCGCAGCGCGACCCCGGAAAAAGTGCTCATCGAGATAGGTGTAGCGCATCGGGCGGCGTTTTGCCAAACTCATTCACCCGCGGGGCAAGCCCGTGGGGGTCTGGGGCCGGAATTGAAGACCCCCGCGACCTTGCGTCGCGGGTGAAGGAGATTCAAGAGAGGGTAATCTCAATATTCAATATCCAATGTTCAATCTTCAATGTTCAACGGATTGAAGCCGCGCCCGGGGGACGCGGGGCTGTTTTACTTGATGATTGGATATGGAATAATGGTTATTGGTAATGGAGATCGGCTGCCGTCGGGCTTCAATATCCAACGTTCAAGGAATGGGCCGGGTGAGGCCCTGGCGGAGGGCGGGGAGGGTTTCGTCGCGCAGGGTGCCGGAGAGGTCAAAGAGAACGAAGCCGGGGCAGCCGGCCTGGCGCAGCAGGGCGACCTGGCGGATGACCTGGGCGGGGTCGAGGCGCGATTCATCGGCGGTGACGCCAATGCCGGGGAAGATGCGGCCCGTGGCCCCGGGGCAGGCCATCTGCGTCCGGACGAGGCGGGCGAATTCGGTGGAGGATTCGGTGTAGTTCATGGGTACGAGGAAATCGACGGAGCCGGCGCGGAGCCAGTCCGGCCAGAACTGGGCGATGTTGCCGCCGTCGGGGGCGGCGGTGCCGTAGACCGCGGCGGAGAGCTTCACGTTGGGATTCGCCCGGCGCAGGGTGGCGCGGATGTCGGCGACGAGCCGGGTGATGTCGGCGGTGCGCCATTTGCGGAACTCGGCGTTGCGGCGGCCGCCGGCCTTGACCTCGCCGGGCCAGGCCTTGCATTTCCGGCGGGTGTCCGCCTCGAAGCGCAGGCGGGTGGCGGGCGAATAATCGCTCAGCGAATCGGGCAGGCGGATGTAGTCGAGGTGGAGGCCGTCGATGCCCGGATAGTTTTTCGCGATTTCCTCGACGACGGCCAGGACCAAAGCGCGGTTGGAGGGGTGGTGGGGGTTGAGCCAGGGGCGCGTGCCGCCGGCATCGGTGACCTGCAACCGGCCTTCTCTCTTCATGCGCGCGACGAAATCGGCCGGGGCGTTGTCGAGCTTCCACAGGACCATCCAGACATGGAACTGCATGCGGCGGGCCTTGGCGGCGGCCAGGGCGGCGGCGATCTGATCGCCGAAAAGGCGCAGGGTGTTCGACGCAGGCAGATATTTGGAGGGATAGTGCGCGCACCCGCCCCAGGCCATGTTGGGGAAGAGGGCGTTGACACCGTGCGCGGCCAGGTGGGCGGCGGTGGCGTTCCAGTCGCCGGGGACGTAGCCCGCGCCTTCGTGGTCCCAGACGCCGACAAATTCGCCGGGGCGCGGCACCTGGACGGCGGCATCGGCGCGTAGCAGGAGCTGCCGCTGGCGGCGCGCCAGCTGGAGGGCCTCCTGCGGACGGCCGCCGGCGAGGACGGCGGGAATCTGCGCGGACAGGGCCACGGCCTCGTCGAGCAGCAGGCGGGTCTCGGCGGGCCGCGCGGCAACGGGGAGCTGGCGGTTGATCTCGCCGACGGCGTTGGCCAGCCCGGTGTAATCGTTGATCCGGCCGGCGTCGCGCGCGGCGCGCTGGGCGGCCGGCGTCCAAAGGGCCGGATCCAGGTGCGCGCACAACGCGACGAGCAGTTCCTTCTTCGAGGGCTGGTCGTCGCTCATCAAAACGTGCGACATCCAGAAGCCGCGCGGGGAAACCACGATGGCCGGCTCGGGCTGGCGGACGTCCCGCGCGTTGTGCCAGAAGGCAATAATCTGCGAACCGGGCCCGGCGGGCAGCGCGGGCATCAGGTTGGGGGAGTTCTGCCAGATGCGCGGGGGTACGAGCCAGGTGCCGGGATCGGCGAACACGATGGAGCGCCAGCGGTCGGGGCGCTCGGCCTTGGCGTAGGGGCCCAGCTTGAAGCCCATGGCCGCGGCCAGCGCGGGCGAAGCGCCGTAGAAGACGCCGAGCCTCCCGCCGCGCGCGAGGAAATCGGTCAGCGCCTTGAGCTGGGCGGGCGTTGGATTGGGATTGTAGGGCAGGAGAACGGCGGTGGCGTTCTTGAGCGCGCCTTTGGCCACGTCGTCGTCGGTGACCAGCGCATGGCCGAGGCCGGCCTCGACGAGGAGTTGGCTGACGCGCCCGGCGGTTTTTTCGGCGACGGCGCGCGCCCCGGCGTCGGGGCACGACGATGTGCCGCGGACGACAACGAGGCCGGCGCCCTCGACGGTCGTCAGGCGCTTGAGGACCAGGGCGGTGTCGCGCGGCTGGCCCTTCCACGGGGAGATGCGAATTCCGGTGATGCGGTTCCAGCCGGCGGGGACGCCTTCGGCGGTGAAATCGCTCTTGGCAAAGACCAGCGTATGCGGCGCGGCGCCGGCGAGGGGCTTGGTGGAAACATACCACCCGTTGCCGCTTTTGAAATACAGGCCCAGGCTGCGCAGCGCGTCGGGCTGCGGGCAGGCGACGTCGAGCTCGAAGGCCACCGCTGCGGAAAGATCGTAGTTGACTGGCTTGTCCCAGGCGGCGCGGTCGACCTCCTTGGAAAACGGCACGGGGAAGGCCAGGCCGTCCGCCGCGGGCAGGACCATCGGGGATTTCAGAAAGGGCTTCCACAACGCGGTGGAACCCGGGAAAAAGTCCTCCACCAGCCGCGCGGCGGGCGCGGGCGAAGCCGCCAGCAGCAGAATGGGCAAAGTTTTCCACACTGTGGAAAACTTTTTTCCATTGTATGGAAAAATCCGAAAAACTTTTTCCATTGTGTGGAAAAAACGTCCTGATTTTTCCACAGGGTGGAAAACTTTTTTCCACGGTGTGGAAAAATTCGCCGGGGCCGGGATGGCAGCACGAAGCATGGGGGGAGACCCTACCCGAGGAGCGGCCGGACCTTCAATCCCGAAAGCCGGAGAACAGCCGGTGTCTCACAGAGGCACGGAGATACAGAGAAACAGCCGGATAGAACATATTCGATGGCCGCAAATCAGCCGAAAACAGCCCGGCTCGGCAGGGACGCCTCGCCCTACCGGGAGACGGAAAGGTAGGGCGAACCCTCCGGGTGAGCCGGCATCGGGGGGTGATCTGGATTAGAACTCTGTGCCTCTGTGTGAGACCGGCGGTTACACGTTGGCGTGCTGGTTGCGGCGGATGATCTGGTAGCCGCGGATGAGCTCGGCGATGGCCTGCTGGATGCTCACCTGGGGTTTGTAGCCGGTGGCCTCGATCTTGGCGTTGCTGACGATGTAGTTGCGCTGGTCGGGGTCCTTGCCGACGGGGGCTTCCATGATGGTGAAGTCGGGGACCTGCTTCTGGATCTCGCGGCAGAGCTCCATTTTGGAGAGGTTGGCGTCGGAGAGGCCGACGTTGTAGGGCTGGCCGCTCATGGCGTCGAAGTGGTCCAGCGCGTGACAGAAGGCGCGGGCGACGTCGCGGACGTGGATGTAGTTGCGTTTGAAGTGGGCCTCGAAGAGGACGACGAAGCGGTCGGTGACGGCGCGGTAGGTGAAGTCGTTGACGAGCAGGTCGAGGCGCATGCGCGGGCTGACGCCGCAGACGGTGGCGAGGCGCAGCGAAATTGCGCCGGCGGCGAGGAGGGCTTGTTCGAGTTCGACCTTGAGGACGCCGTAGAGGGAAATGGGGTTCATCGGCGTCTCTTCGGTGCAGGAGACGCAGCCCTGGCCGGTGCCGTAGCCGGAGTTGGTCGTGGGGGAGATGAACTTCTGGGACTTCGCCGCGTTTTTCAGGAGCATGAGGATGGCGTCGAGGTTGATGGAGCGGGCCTCGATGGGCTTCTGGGCGCAGAGGGGGGCGCCGACCAGGCAGGCCAGCGGCAGGATCACATCGGCCTTTTTCAACAGTGGCAGCATGAGGCGCTCGTCGCGGACGTCGCCGCGGATGACGGTGAATTTCTCGTCGGCGCAGCAGTCGAGGAGGGAGGTCTGGCCGTACATGAAGTTGTCGACGACGGTGACAGGGCAGCCGCGGGCGAGGAGAGTGGGAACAAGGATGGAGCCGAGGTAGCCGGCGCCGCCGGTGACCAGGATGCGGGGATTCGAGTTCATGATGGGGGAAGGTAGCGGATTCTGCTTGGAGCAAGCAATTAAGAATTAAGAATGAAGAATTATCGAGTCTTGCCTATGTGGTTTACATGCCAAACCAGACCCATCCTGCAATCGCGTGCGGTCATCATGGCTGTCATCCCGAGCTTGTCGAGGGATCTCGGCATGACTAGAGGCGTCGGCAGGGGATGTAGCCGAGATGTTTCGACTCCGGCGGCCAGGCCGCCTGCGCTCAACATGACGGGCGGCCTCATCACTCATTTGCGCAAGACTCAATAAGAACTAGAAAGGCCCAGAGGACGGAATTTGCTTGGTATCAGCGCGGTCCAGGCGAGCCAGAAGCAGGCGCAGACGGGGCCGAACGGCAGGTAGCCGGTGAAGCCGACGGCGGGCATCTCGAAGAGAGGGAAGCGGTTCACGTAGGGCACGGCGTAGGCCCAGTGCGGGGAGCTGAAGAAATTCCACAGTTCCCAGCAAAAGCCGCAGGCGAGGGCGGCGTAGGCAAGCAGCAGGACGGCGGACCAGTCGCCGGATTTGACGGAGTCGAACGGCGATTTCACGCGGGCGAGGCCGAGGGCGCCGGCGAGGAGGGCGAGGGGCGCGACCCAGGTGGCGAAGAAGAGCGGATCGGGAAAGAGCGGAATCAGCGGGAGCAGCGCCACGCCGAGGATGGCGAAGACGGCGGCGGCGCGGGGGAAGTGCCAGCGCGGGCCGTTGGTCCAGCGGTCGCGCAGCGCAGGGAAGCTGGCCAGCAGGTCGCGCATCTCAAAGACTGCTGGCAGGACGGTGGCAAAACAGAGGGAAGAGTAGACCAGGTAATGGACCGGATCGAAGTCCATCCGGTCGGGATACCACCAGTTCCGGACGAAGCGGTTGAGGAACTCGAAGTACCACCAGGACAGCGCGGAGGCCGGGAACAGCAGGAGGAACGCCGCCCGGCGGTTTTTCCAGAGCGAGCGGCCGGCGCGGCGGAAGACCAGGCCGTCGAGGGTGAAGATGAACCCGAGCCAGAGCGGGAAGAACGTGTGCTGTTCGGCAATGCCGGGGAGATCGAGGCGGGTCCACGCGAGCGCCCAGGAGACGAGCATCAGGGCCAGGCCGAGCTTTCCGTGGAGGGGGAAGCGGGCGACGGGGGGCGCGGCCGGTGTGGCCGGCGGCGGATTGAAGCCGAACCGGCGCGGGAAGAAGAAGAGACCCGCGGCCAGCAGGCCGATAGCGGCGAAGACGACGAAGATCGGCCAGGAAAACGGGGCGTGGGCGGGTTGCTGATGAATCAACGGCGGAAAGGCGAAAAAGCCTTCCGGCAGGCCGCGCCGGATGCCGGCGGCCAGCGGCAGGGCGGCCAGCAAACCGAGGGCGGTGAAAATGATCCCGCGCGTTTTCACACGGGAAACCTACCGCAAAGCCCGGGGGCTGGCGAATGCGATCCGGAAATCCAGCGGGGGAGACCTCAGGACTTCCAGGACTTCTTGCGGGGGGAAAGGCCTACGAGGTCGATGGCGCGGGCGAGGCCGTAGAGGAAGTAGAGGATGGAGAGGCGCAGAAAAAGGACCGGCGAGTTGGCGCGGTCGGCAATGACCAGGGCCGGGCCGGCGGTGACGGCGGCCAGCGGCGCCAGCAGCAGGAGATACCCGGGGGAGCGGAGCAGCGCCAGGAGGCCGCCCAGCCCGGCGAGGAGGAGGGCGGCGAGGAAGGCGATGGAGAAGTAAATGGCGTTGGCGCCGGACCGCCCTCCGCCGCTGCGCAGCACGGTGCCATAGGCCCGGCGATTGGCGTGCCATAGCTGCTGGCGGTAGTACTGGGCTAGGGTCGCGGGTTCGCCCAGGTGCGTGACGCGCAGGGCCGGCAGGGCGACGACCTCGGCGCCGGCCTGGGTGGCGCGGAAGGCGAAATCGGTGTCCTCGCCGGTGGTGAGGGATTCGTCGAACGCCGGCACGACGTCGAGGAGGGCGCGGTTGAAGAGCATGTTGCGGGTGGTGATGAGGCGGAAGGCATCAAGGGTGACGGGGGCGGGGCCGTTCTGCGCGGCGGGATTCTTGTGGCGCCAGTGGGCGTGCCAGGCGCGCTGGATCCAGTTGCCGGCGGCCGGCGGCTGGACGGGGTAGCCCAGTAGCACGGGGACGGGCTTGAGCAGCCAGGGGGCGGCCTGTTCGAGCCAGTCGCGCTCGGGCATGCAGTCGCCGTCGAGGAAGGCCAGGGCGGGGCCGCGGGCGCAGGCGAGGGCGCGGTTGCGGCAGACCGGGATGGTGGCGCCGGGGACAACGAGGCACTCGTCGAAGCCGGCGGCACGGGCCACGGCCACGGTGTCGTCGGTGCTGCCGCCATCGACCAGAATGGTTTCGAGGCTCCAGCCTTCAGGCAAATGGAGCTTGTCGAGGGCGGCCTTGAGGCCGGGCAGGTGGCGGGCCTCGTTCAGGGCCACGACCATGACGGAGAGCACGTGCTGGAGGGGCGCGGTCACGGCTTTTTCGGAAGCTGGTTGGCGGCCCACTGGGTCTGCGAGGCCATGCCGAGCAGGATCTGGACGTCCTTTTCGGTGAGAGGGCCGCGGGAGAGGATGCGGCGGATGCCGAGCATCATGTGGTCGGCGGTGTCGGGGGTCATGAAGCCGATGTCGAGAAGGGCCCGGCGCCACTTGGCAAACATGGCCTCGCGCATGGCCGAGGGGCATTCAAGGGAGCGTTCCTGCGGCGGCTCGAAAATGCCGGCCGCGGTGAAAAGCTCGTAGGCCACGACCATGACGGACATGGCGATGTTGAGGGACTTATAGTTCTCCGACGAAGGGATGCGGATGAACTGGGTGCACAGGGCGAGGTCCTCGAGAGACAGGCCGTTGTCCTCGGAGCCAAAAAGGACGGCGACGGGGGCGGCGGCGGCGGCGGCGAGGAGGCGGGGGGCCCATTCGCGCGGAGTCTTGGAATGTTCGCGGTAGAGGCCGCCGCGGTTGGAGGTGCCGGCGACGAGGCCGCAGTCGGCGACGGCTTCGGCGGTGGCGGCGCAGACCCGGCGGTTCTTGAAGATTTCGCCGGCGTGGCAGGCCATCTGCAGGGCGGCCTCCGGGTTCAGGCCGGGGCGGGGGTTGACGAGGACGAGCTGCGAGAGGCCCATGTTCATCATGGCGCGGCAGGCGGAGCCGACGTTGCCGCCATAGACGGGATTGACCAGCACGATCCGGATGTGGTCCAGCGGGGACATCGGCTAGGATGATAGCGGAAGGGGGGCGGAAAGCAAATCCGGCCTGTGCCCGGCCCGGGTTACTCAAGATGGATTCGCATTTATGCTATTTATAAATTCCATAGTATGGTATTTATAAATACCATAATATTCGGGAAAGCCGTGCCGCGCGCGGCGCGCGCCGGACGACGGTTACTTCTTCACCGGCACGGGCGGGTGGTGCTTCTTCATCCAGGCGAGCTGGACGATCATCATGACCTGGTTGACGGACCAGTAGAGGGAGAGGCCCGAGGGGAACGAGTAGAACATGAAGGTGAAGAGAATGGGCATCATCATCATCATCTTCTGCTGCTGGGCGTCGCCGGCGGGGGTCATCTTCTGCTGGAGCCACATGGTCACGCCCATGAACAGCGGCAGGATGTTGATCGGGAAGGGCAGGACGTCCTTGAAAAGGTTCTCCGGGGTGGCGAGGTCGGCGATCCAGAGGAAGGAGGAGAAGCGCAGTTCGATGGCGCCGCGCAGCACGACGAAGAGGGCGAAGAAGACGGGGATCTGGATGAGCATGGGCAGGCAGCCGCCCATGGGATTGATCTTGTGCTCCTTGTAGAGCGCCATCATCGCCTGCTGCTGTTTTTGGGCGTCGCCCTTGTACTTCTCCTTGAGGGCGGTGATGAGCGGCTGGATCTCCTGCATGTGGCGGGTGCTGACCATGGACTTGTGGTTCAGGGGCCAGAAGACGATGCGGATGAGAAAGGTCAGCAGGATGATGGCGACGCCGTAGTTGTAGGGCCAGAGGTGGTCGTGGATCCAGACCATGATCTTGAGGATGAGGATGCCGATGGGGCGCCAGAAGCCGAGTTGGAGGATGTCCTCCTGGTGCGGGCCGTTGGCCTTGAGGTTGGCGTAGACCTTGGGGCCGAGATAGAACGTGGCGTCTTGCGCGAGGGTTTGGCCGGGCGGCAGGGTGTAATCGGGCAGTTCGAGGCGGGCGGCGACCCGGGCGATGGGATAGGTGGTGCGCGGGAACAGGAAGAGAAACGAGGAATGGACGGCCCCGCCGCGGGCGACGTCCACGAGGCAGCGCTCGGCGCCGTCGGCGGGGGTGAGGATCTGGACGAAGTACTTGTTCTTCACCGCGGCCCAGTCGACATGGCGAGGCTCATCGTTGTCGGCGAGCACGGGGACGCTGCGGCCGTCGCCGTCGGCGGCCCAGTCATTGAGCTTGCCGCCCCAGTACTTGACGCCTTCGCTGCCGGTGAGGGTGTCGATGCCGAGGAGGGGCCCCCCCTGTTGGCCCTGGGCTTCGCCGGGGAGGTCCTCCATGAAGCCGGATTGCAGGCCGTAGCCTTGCAGAGCGACGGGCGCGGCGGAGGTGTTCTCGAGCTTGTCCTCGATCCGGACCTGGTGGCCGACGCCGAGGGTCAGGGTGCGGGACAGGACGAGGCCGCCGGAGAGGGTTTTTTGGTAGATGACGGAGTCGCCGCTGGCGGCGGTCACGTCGAAGGCGGCCAGGGGCTTCAAGCCCGGATAGCCGGCGGGCGCGGCGGCCGGGCGCTCGGAGAAGTCGAAGGTGACGGGAGTTTCGGAGCCCTTGGCGGAGGGGTAGCCGAGAATCGCGGCGCGGACGATGCCCGCTCCGCGGGAGGACAGGGTGAGTTCGAGTTTATCGTTGGCGAGGGTAGTGAGGACTTCGGGGACCTGCTCTTCGGCGTCTTCGGCTTCTGTATTCGCCGGTTGGGCGGGGGCGGTTTCAGCGGCGGGGGCTTGTGCGGCCTCCGGGGCAGCCAGGGCGGTGTCGGCAGGGATCTCGGGGGCGGCCGCTTTTGCCGCCGCCGCAGGGGCGGGCTTGGCCTTGGGCGGAAAAATCTTGGTGATGACCTTCCGGTCAAGGGTCGGATAGGCCAGGAACAGGGCGAACAGGATGATGATCGGGATGAGGTCTTTTTTCTTCATACGTCAGTTCTCGTTCAAATGCTTGCGTTTCGGGGGCGGGACGGGATCATAGCCCCCGCGGTTCCACGGATGGCACCGGGCGATGCGCCGGAGCCCCAGAAAAACGCCGTACCCTACTCCATGGATGCGGATGGCTTCCAGCATATAATTCGAACAGGACGGCGCGAAGCGGCAGCAGTTCCCAAAGAGGAACTTGAACGACCGCTGGTAGACCCGGATGAGGAAGCAGAGCGTGGCGGCGACGGGGTTCATCGCGGCGCGGAGGGAGGAAGCAGGCCGGCCTGGGCGGCGAGCTTGAGCAGTTCGGCCACCAGCGCGGGCCACGGGGCGGCCAGCACGGAGCGCCGGGCGACGAGGACGACATCGTCCCGCGCGCCGGTGAACTGCGCCCGGTGGCGGCGGAACGCCTCGCGCAGGCGCCGCTTGGCGCGGGCGCGCTCGACGGCGTTGCCGACCTTGCGGCTGGCGACGACGCCCAGCCGCTGCGAGGCGTCGGGGGCGGCGCGCAGGAACAAAACCATGTGCCGGCCGTGCCAGCGGCGGTTCTGGTCGTAGGTTTCCTGGAACTGGGCGGTGCGGCGGAGGCGCTGCTTGCGGCCCAGCGTCTCCCGGACGCACAACGCCCGGCCAGGCTCCGGAGGAGAGGGGTTGGCCGGGCGGTCGCTGCCGGGTTGCATGGGCGGGGAGAAAAACCCCGGCGCGGGGCGCGGATTACTTCTGATCGCTGACGGTCAAGGACTTGCGGCCCTTGGCGCGACGGCGGCTCAGCACCTTGCGGCCGTTGGCGGTGGCCATGCGGGCCCGAAAACCGTGCTTGCGGGCGCGCTTGATTTTGGAGGGGCGGTAGGTGGGTTGCATGGATCGGGCCTTTCCTGTTCAAAAGAAGGGCCTGTTTTGCCTGTTTCCCGGGGGGGTGTCAATCCCTTTGTCCCGTACGGGAGCCAAAGAAACTTGTTTTTGGCTAAAGTTGCCCCATATTTAGGGGCACAAAAAAGCAACCGCCGGCGATGGCCGGCCAGGAAGGGATGCATGAAAAGCTTGTGGAAGTGGATGGCGTTGATTTGCGCAGCCGGGGTGTTGATTTCGACAGCCATGGCGGCGGAAGGCAACCTGCGTTACTCGATCACGGTCACCAAGTTCGAGAACGAGGCCGGCTGGTCGGGGCGGTGGAACCTCGGCGACGGGTTTACGACGATCATGACGGACCTGCTGCAGCAGAACGGGAAGTTCATCGTGCTGGGCGATTCAGAGATGCGCCAGGAGGCCATGAAGGAGCAGGACCTGGCGGCCAGCGGCCGGATGGCCGGCGGCGCCAAGGCCCCGCAGATCGGCCGGATGACCCCGGCGCAGCTGCTGGTGCGCGGCTCGATCACCCACGTGCAGGACGACCGGGCCGGCGGCGGCGGCGGCATCAGTTTCAAGGGCATCCGGCTCGGCGGTTCGGCGGCCAAGGCCGAGGTGAACATCACGATCTACCTCGTGGATAGCGCGACCGGCCAGGTCAAGGCCTCGAAAAAGGTGGTGGGCGTGTCCGGCAAGCGCGGGGTGAACATCGGCTACCACGGCGGCGCGCTGGGCGGGCTCGGGGGCGACCTCGAAGGCTTCACGTCGGACAACGTCGGCAAGGCTTGCGAGGACGCGGTGCGGCAGTGCATCGGCTTCCTGGAAGAGCAGCTCGAGGACATTCCCTGGCAGGCCACGATCGTGCTGGCGGGCGCGGACAAGCTGGTCATCAACCGCGGCACGCGCGAAGGCGTGGCCGTCGGCCAGCGGTTCCAGGTCGGCACGACCGAGGAACTGGTGGATCCGGACACCGGCGAAGTCCTGGACGTGGAAGTGAAGACCTTGGGCACGACCACCGTGACCGAGACCAAGGAAAAGATCGCCTACTGCCAGCCGGTTGCCGGCGCTGAGAAGGGCATGAGCGTCCTGCCGGTCGATTAACCCTGTCCGGAAGGGCGCAACAGCGCCGAGGCCCCCGCGGGCCCCGGCGTTTTTTTGCGTCGCCGCCGGGAGGGGCCGGGGGTAGCATGGCCCCCATCGAGGAGGTGCCACATGCGCGACTGGGTGAACGGGAATGCGGACGTGCTGTTCGGGTTGGAATCGAAGCCGCCGCTGAAGGTGGCGCTGGGCGCGGCGTTCCAGCACCTGCTGGCGATTTTCGCGGGGATCGTGACGCCGGGCCTGGTCGTGTGCGGTCTCTGCGGCGCCTCGCCGGAGCTGACGCGCCAGGTGGCGGGGATGTCGCTGTTCATCTCCGGCGTGGCGACGTTCATCCAGATCCACCGGTTCGGGGCCGTGGGCTCGGGCCTGCTGAGCATCCAGGGCACCAGTTCGAGCTTCATCGCCATTTTCGCGGGCATGGCCGCGGCCGGCCTTGAGCGGGGCGATCCGCCGGAGCAGATGATCGGCCTGATGATGGGAATGGGGCTGGTCTGCGCGCTGGTGGAGGTCGGCTTCAGCCAGGTGCTGCCCTGGCTGCGCAGGGTCATCACGCCGCTGGTCGCCGGCATCGTCATCACACTGATCGGCTTGACGCTGCTGAAAGTGTCGGCCATGCAGATCGGCGGCGGCGACGAAGCGCTCAAGGCGGGGACATTCGGGGCGCCGCGCGACGTGGCCCTGGCGCTGTTCACGGCCGGGGTGGTGCTGGCCCTGAACCGCATGCGCAATCCCTGGTGCCGGATGGGGGCGCTGATGTTCGGCATGGTGGCCGGCACGGTCGCGGCGGCCCTCGTCGGCGCCGTGACAGTGCCCGACTGGACCGGCCCGTGGCTGGCGGCGCCCGTGCCCTTCCGCTATGCGCTGTCGTTCCGCTGGGAATGGGCCCTGCCGATGGCGCTGATGTACCTGGCTTCGACCGTCGAGACCATCGGCGACATCACCGCCACCAGCATGGTGTCGGACGAGCCGACCAGCGGGCCCCACTACGAAAAGCGCCTGAGCGGCGGGATCCTGGCCGACGGCCTGAACTCCATGCTCGCAACGATCTTCGGCACATTCCCGACGACCTCGTTCAGCCAGAACAACGGCGTGATTCAGCTGACCGGCATCGCCAGCCGGCGGGTGGGCATGTGGATCGCGCTGTTCCTGGTGGTGATGGGGCTGGTGCCCGGAGTGGCGTGGGCGTTCACGCTGGTGCCCCGCGCGGTGCTCGGCGGGGCCACGCTGGTGATGTTCGGCACGGTCGCCGCCTCCGGCATCCGCCTGATGGGTTCGCACGGCTTCGGGCGCAAGAGCTCGCTTGTGGTCGCCACCAGCCTCGGCGCGGGCCTCGCCGTCACGCTCGAACCGAATCTCCTGGCGCAGTTCCCCGACTGGGCGCGGCAGCTCTTCGGCTCCGGCATCATGACCGGGACCCTCGCCGCCATCTGCGCCCAGGCCCTCGCGGGCAAGGACTAGGGCCGAAAGAGAATCGGTCGCGCAGAAACATTCCGCCGGGTTGCAGAAATCCCAATTATCGGAGTTTATAAAACTCCGATAATATGGTGGCGAGCCGTTTTGTGGTTAATCAATCGAGCGGTCTTTCCCCCGCATTGGGGGAGAGCCAAAAAGTTCTAAATGGTGGTCCGTCTTTGAGCAAGTTCGAGAGTTGCTGGTACCGGAAGTCCCATAACCCGGTGCCGCGCTTCCCACCATGCCGCCGCCTTCCCCCTATAGGCCAACCTTCCTCTAGCCCCCCGCGGCCGCGGCCTTCTAGCAGCCTTTACGCGCGGCGCTTCGCGCCGCTACGCTGGACCCTCGCGGCGCGTGGGCGCCGCTCGGGGATGGCCGCCCCGCTGGCGGCCACGGCCCCGCCGCTGGCGCGGCGGTGCGCGGCCTTGGCAGGGGCGGCCCTTCCTCGCC
>CAYMTY010000047.1:0-21549 GCA_964393515.1 uncultured Verrucomicrobiota bacterium | reverse complement strand
TGGGTCAATTTTATTCATAGTATTAGCGAACGTCACGGGTCAGGGGACCCGACACCTTGTGGCGGGTACCCTAATACCCTCTGTTCCTGGTGAATGAGGGGGAGGCGGGGCGGGCGCTGGCGCCCGGCCCGCGCCGCTTCCCCCTCTTCGCCGGGAGATCTTTCTTCCAAAGCGAAGGGATGATCTTCCCGCCATTCCCGTTTTCGCGGGATGACACGAGCCTTAGGCTCATCGGCGGGGTCGGCATGGTGCCGCCCCATGAGTAAGAATGAGGAGATCATCCGGTGAAAAGTATATTCCAACGCGCGAATCCCGCAATCCTCGAATTGTTCGATAAGGCGGGCAGCCCAGAGAAGGTCCTGTGCGTCCCGATCGACTACGCCAAGCGGGAGCATACGGCCCTGGCCTGCAACGGGGCGGGGCTCCAGCTCCGGGGGCCGTTCAACCTGCACAACAACCCGGCGGGGGTGGACTTCCTGGAGAAGGCGGTGGCGGGGCTGTGCAAGAAGCACTCCATCCGCCGGGAGCATGCGTTTTTCGGCGGGGAGGACTGCGGAGCCTTTTCGTTCAACTTCGCCCATGCCCTGGTGCAGAAGGGCTGGCTGGGCATCGGGATCAACGCCCGGGATGCCGCCGGGGAGCGCCAGAACCTGGTGGCCAGCACGGACAAGCTCGACCTGCTGGGCATCGCCGCGGTGCTGATCAACAAGAAGTGCGGGCGGACGCTCTCCGCCGAATGCCCTCCGGCGCGGGTGCTGCGCGACCTGACGCACCACCGCCAGGCGCTGGTGAAGGCCCGCACGGCCAGCGCGCTGCGCATCCACCACCTGGCCGACCAGCTCCTGCCGGGCTTCCTCGACGAGAAGCAAAGCGGCCTGACGCCGTTCGCCAAGCCTTCGCTGTGGGTCATGGCGCACGGTCTGGCGCCCCGCCGGATCCTGGCCTGCAAGACCGACTCGCTCACAAAAGGGCTGGCGCGCTTCCTGGTCCGCCAGCCGGAGGAAAAGGCGCGCAAGCTCAAGGAACTGGCCCGCTCGGCCCTGCCGCCGCCGGCGGGGTTGTGCGCGACGCTGCAGATCAATCTGGACCACGAAACGTCCGTCTATGCGCATCTGGACGGGTGCATCCATGAACTGGAGCAGGACATCGCCCGCCGCTTGGCGGCGACGCCCGGCGCGATGCTCACCTCCGTTCCCGGCATCGCCTTGGCGCTGGCGTCGAGCCTCTATGCCGAGATCGGCGATCCGGCCCGCGACCGCGGGCTGGTCCGGTTGGTCTCCTATGCCGGGATCGTGGCGCGGCTCAAGCAGACGGGCGGGCCGGACCAGGAGGCCCGGAGCCGCGGCCGCAGCCGCCGCGCCTGCGTGCCGCTGAAGCGCTGCATGATGGACATCGCCCTCAAGATGGGCCAGTACGGGCATCCCGAACTCAAGGCCGACTACGAACGGCGAGTCGACGAACGGCAGGACCCGCGCCTGACCCTGGGCCGGCGCATGCTGCGCATCTGCCGCCATCTGGTCCGGCAGCAGGACTTCTTCCTGCCGCCCGCGGTGCGGGCGGCGGAAGACCCGGACGTGCGCCGGCAGTACGTCGTGCGGGCCTGGGACAAGCTGCTCGTCAAGTGGCGCGATGCCGCCGCCATCCGGCAGGCCTTCGCCCCCGGCGCGCCGCTGGAACGCTGCCGCGAGGCCTTCAACGGAATCTATGGGTTGAACCTGGGCAAAACGTCGCCGTACACCGGACGGCCGGAACTGCCGTGAACTTCTTTCGGGCGGCCGGCGCGATGGCTTGCCGTACGCTGTCACCCCGCGCGCGTCGCGGGGATGGCTTCGGTGCAGAGTGCCACGCGCCCGGCCCGCCTCCTTCTTCCCGGGCTCGCGCCCGGAGGACTACCGCTGGAGGCACTTTGTCGATCCCGCTTCGTCGGGATACGGCTGTGTAGATTAGCATGCGGAGGGCGGTGCCGGGCGCCGCCACGACGATCCCGGCCGCCTGAGAGGTTTGGCTTTCCGTCTGTCCCTTGCGGACGATCCCGCAAGCCGCGGCCACTCCGCGGCACCCCCGGACTCTGCCCCGATCACTTTTTCAAAAAATCACTTGCCTCGCAGAAGGCACTCTGCACCCGCTTGTTCGACTTTTTTTGTTTCATTCGAATATGGTGTTAGCTGGTATTTCACAGTCTCTTTTATTGATCCAGACTTAGTCATGGTAAGTTGATGCTCAGGGAAGCCATCACCATCATTGTCGGATAAATAATGGGTCTTATCATCTGTTTTTCTTGTTCGTAACGATGTGAAATAACCCGAGTTGGTACAGACTAATAAGATATCAGAATAGTTGATACCTGAAGGGAGGTGAATTGGTGAGAGAACAACGGAGGAACTCTCTTCCGAAACATTCAACTCACCAAGGACCCGATCATCCTTTTTTACCTCTAGCCTGATGGAACTGTCTTTATATCTGACGACTTCATATGTAAGACCCCCATCAAGTGTTCCCTGAGTTATGACATTCCAGTCTGAGGCACTGGCTCCAAGAGATATGAAGAATAGTAAACAGAAGATAGTAAGTATATCGGTTGTGTATTTCATATTTCCTCGTCGAACGTCTGCGTTCACCCTCGGCGCACCTTGTGCGCCGTAGTGGTGGAACGCCTTGTTGGACCCGATTTTTTCATTTTTCGGTCCGAAAGGAAAGGCGAGGGCGGAAAATGGGCCAAAAATTCCCAAAATCGGCCCGTCAGGGCCATTCGAGGCCATTTTGGGCCGATTTTTCATCATTTTTCCGTCCTGGAGCCGTCGCAAGGGCATTTTTGCATCACTTTTCTCTTAAATTGGGTGCCGCGGTCGTTTCCGCGCCGTTGCGTGATCCCTCGCGCCGAATTTTCATTTCTTAGGTCCAACGTCACGGGTCAGGGGACCCGACACCTTGTGGCGGGTACCCTGGATCCGCTTGTTCGCCCATTATTCTTGTTTCAATCTGTAAAAGACCTTTTCCCATTGATTGCTTAATTCCTCTGACCACTCAATCCCCGGGTATGCAAGATTAAGGTTGGAAACGGAAATCCAGTTGTTTTCGATAAGATCGGAAGTGCGCTGAATCGAATATGTATTGGAGGGGGCAAGCTGTTCAACGGACAGCCATACAGATCCATTTGTAATCGCCATTTCGCGGATGCGGGTGGGATCTGAGATTTGCGTAAGGCGCACATCGTCAAGATATCCAATCGAGTTGGTTTCACCCTGATTCCATCCTATGACCAATTGCATGTCGTAGGATTCATCCCATGGTTCATCGAATGACAATACTAATTCATGTGTACACCATCCGTCTTCGGTGGGTGTGGGATTTGATCGATATACTCTTGTGGAAGTGAACCACGAGCCGTCACTTCGCCGAGCATTTAATCCATACCTGAACTCCGTGTAGGGCGGGGAGCCATTTCGTAACTTATAGGAGAGAATAAAGTTGGGCATGGACGTGGAAACCGCCGGGAAAAACTGAAATATTCCGGCCCGCGTTACGTCCGGATGAGTCTGGGCGCAACAATTCCCATGAGCAGCAAAGCTGGAGTTAGAAATAACCGTGTAGTCTAGCCAAGGGTCCGATTCGGTTGATTCATATGGAGCAGGTTCTGGAGATTCAAAACTGCCATTTCGGATGTCAGGCCCTATTATCACGATATCCGCGTACACTCCTCGCGCCAATAGGAGGAGGAGTAAAAGGGCGGTAAGCGATCGTTTCATATTATCTCTTGTGGCGAACGTTAGCGGTCACCGGGCGGCGCACCTTGTGCGCCGTACGGTGCAACGCCTTGTTGTGACAGGTCTATTTCCATTGTTTCCCAGTCCGGACGGATCGTCACCGGGTTGATGCCTTGAATCTGATACCGCGAAATCTCGTATGTTACTAAACAGTGCGTATAGCGGTTAGATTCGCTTTTTATAAGGGGGACATATACATCCATGTGGCTGAACTTATCGCCTGTCCAGTTTCCACGCGTGACGATCAGTTGTGCATTCGTGTCTATCGGCTGTAATGCTGGGCGGTCGATCTCTAGATATTCCCACAGGCTTTCATTCGTAACGGCAGACCTTGCGCCTTCTTGATACGTCCGCATGATCATCTCGTAATCACGGCGATGTGGGTTGTCGGTATTGCGATTACAACCGAGCACGGGCAGAAGACTAGCCAGGAGCAGCAATAATATGATCAATCTGGTTCTCATATATATTTAGTCACAACAGTTTTATTGGGCCGACGCGAGGTCGGCTTTATGCATATTGTGAATTTCGTTTGAGTGGCTTCAGGATAGGGTGTGGACGGCGGGGTGTCAACGACATAGGGCCATGAGCGGTAGGGAAAAAGAGCTGAACGGGGCGAGGGGGCCGGTTGTACGAGATCGGCTATATGCTTGTTGAGGGATTCCGCATAAAGCCGAGTTTGGGGCCATGGAGCCGGCTTTATGCCGGCAACGCATTGGGCGCGAGCGGGTTCATGGGTGGGGGTAGTCGAGGGAAATCCTGCCATAGGGGATTGCAACTCGCTTGATAATGAACAAACGTTCTATTATGGCTTGCGCCCGGGGTCGGCTTTATGCTGATATTGCACCGGAGCATAAAGCAGGGTTCGCGGGAGGGCGTCATGAGCGAGATGATGATCGTTTTCGAGGATTGGGAGCGGGTTCTCCAGGCTACGGTTCCGGCCGAAAAACAAGGTCCGTACCGGGAGGCGGTGGTTAAGTTCCGCCACTGGTTGCGGGAAAATCAAAAGCCCCCGACGACGGAGGCGTTCCGGGCGCATCTGGCATGGAAAAAGTCCTATCTGGCGCCGGACCAGTTCGAGGTGCGCCGCCAAGCCTTGCGATGGTATTGGGAGAAGGGACAGAAGACTATTAGTCAGGATTCAGAAGTCAGAAGTCAGAATGGGCCTGCAGGCCAGGCTGGCGACCAACACCCCCCGCCCAACAACCGACGAATCGAGATGACGGATGTGCCGACCAAGGGGGCGGCGGATCTGGGCGGTCCGCCCTGGGAGCGTAAAATGGTGGCCTGCATCCGGGCGCGGCACCTGGCGTGGAAAACGGAGACAACGTATCGGCATTGGGCTCGGCGGTGGATCCGGTTTCTCGAGTGTTCAGGAGTCAGGAATCGGAAGTCGGGAGTGGGAGCGAATGCCGGACCTGATTCACCCGCGACACAAGGTCGTGGGGGGCTGGGAGTCGATGTGGAATTGCTGACTGGCGAAGATCTGAAGGATTTTCTTTCGCACCTGGCGGTGAAGGAGCGGGTGGCGGGCGCGACGCAGCGCCAGGCGCTGAATGCGGGGGTTTTCCTGCTGCGCGAGGTGTATGGCAAGAATCCGGGCGATTTCGGGGAATATTCGCGCCCGCCGCGGCACCGAAACGTGCCGGCCGTGCTGTCGAAGGAAGAGGTGCGCCGCATCTTCGACCAATTGTCGGGCACGGCGCGGTTGATGGCCGAACTGATGTACGGCGCGGGCCTGCGCTTGAACGAGCTGCTGCGGCTACGGGTGAAGGATGTGGATCTGGAACGGCTGCAGCTGGCGGTGCGCGCGGGCAAGGGCAACAAGGATCGGTTGACAATGGTGCCGAAATCGCTGGCGGGGAGGCTGCGGGAGCACCGGGAACGGCTGCGGGAGCTGCATGCCCAGGACCGCGCCGGAAAGCTGCCCGGAGTGGAGTTGCCCGAGGCCCTGGAGCGCAAATGGCCCAAGGCGGGAGAGCAGTTCGGATGGTTCTGGTTTTTCCCGTCGCGGAATCTGCTCCTGGACCACCGGAGCGGCATTCGCCGGCGCCACCATGTGCTGGACGACCGGTTCCAGGAGGCCATCCGCAAGGCGGCGGCCACGGCGGTGCCGGATAAGCGGGTGACGCCGCACACCCTCCGGCACAGCTTCGCCACCCATCTGCTGGAAGGCGGGACTGGCATCCGCGACCTGCAGGACCTGCTGGGCCATGCGGATATCTCGACCACTCAAATCTACCTGCATACGGCCAAACAGACGGGCGTGGGCATCCAGAGCCCGTTGGATTGAAGACACTCAAGGCCGCGGTGACCGGTCCTCTGGATCTGCTGCGGGAAACCGGTTAGACGAGGGGAGTGGGAATCAGGAGTCAGGAGCCAGAAGGGGGAACAGCCAAGAAGCGAAACTACGAAAGGTGCGAAAGATGCGGAAGGGGGCGGGGGCGGGGAACTCAATATCCAATAATCAATATCCACCAACCAACAACCAAAGTGGTGGACCACCCACGACCAACCATCAACCACCCACCCCCAGCTCTTTTCAGGCCGGGCCGAGGGGATTGACGATCTTGGCGAGGTAGGTTTCGAGCTCGCGGCCGTATTCGGTGTCCTTGCCGGCGAGGGTGAGCTGTTTGTGGAGCATGGCAAGGCCCCCGCTGCCAACCTCGGCGTCCTCGGCGGTGGCGAAGCGGCCGGCGGGGTTGGGATCGAGGAAGCGCTGCAGCAGCAGCAGGAACTGCGCGTTCTGGCGGACGTGGTCGGGCAGGAGGTCGTAAAGCCGTTTGGGCAGCTCGTGCTTGATCCGCAGCAGCTCGGTCTCGGCCACGGGCCGGTCGGCGGGGATGAGGCGCTCGCCGCGGAGCATTTCGAGGCCGACGAGGCCCAGGCTGTAGATGTCCGAGCGGGAGCGGGCGATGCGCTCGGAATGGATCTCGGGGGCCATGTAGGCCGGCGTGCCGAGCAGCAACGTGATTTTTTCATCCACCAGCATGGCGCGACCGTAGTCGATCAGCTTCACGTAACCGAGGCGGTCGATCATGATGTTGGCGGGCTTGACGTCGGAATGGACGAAGCCCATCTCGTGCAGGGTTTCGAGGCCGCGCAGGACTTGGCGAAGGATGTAGAGGGCGATGCCGGGCTGGATCATGATCTTGCCGTTCTGGCGGCGGAAAATGACGTCGGTGAAGCGCCGCCATTCCTCGTCGGTGGAGCGGGCGCGGGCCTGGTCGAGGTGCTCGCCGTCGAGGAGTTCGCGCAGGGAGATGCCGTCGACGACCTCCATCTGGAGGTAGCCGATGCCGTTGCTTTCCTCGTAGATGTCGGGGGCGACCAGGGCGGGGTTCTTGACGAGCTGGAGCTTGGAGGTCTGGGCGGCGATGCGGCCCATGTCGGTCCAGTACTTCTTGGCGTTGGCGTAGATGCCTGGATCGAAGAGCTTGAGGGCGTGGCGGGTGACGCAGCCGCGGGCACCCTGGCGCAGGCCGAGGTAGACGATGCCCTGGCGGCCGCGCCCAAGTTCGCGGGGGAAGCGGTAGGCGACAGGATAGTAGATGGCCCGTGCGCCCAGGATGGCGCGATAGTTGGCCACGAGCTGGCGGCTGCCGGCACCGCCGATGGCTGGCGCGCCGGGGGCCAGGTCGCGCAACATCGTGGGATCGGCCACGACGGTTTCGGCGTCGAGAAGGGCGCTGGCGCCCGGCGGTATCCCGGGTTTGGCTTCCACGGCCGTGGTCTGGTCGAAGATCGGGGTCTTATCGGTCACGCGAGGGAGTTTACCTGAACGCGGGGGTTTGGCAATATCACCCGCCGATGAACCCAAAGCCGCCAGCCCAATCATTCGCGCTGCGCGAACGGGAATTCCGGCGCCGGACCTTTCCGGAGGCGTCTGCGGCGGACTGGGCCAGCTGGCGCTGGCAGCTGCGCCACCGGGCGCGGACCGCGACGGCGGTGGTCCGCGCCCTGCCGGATTGGTCCCCCCGGGAACGGCAGGGACTGGCCAAAGTCACTTCCTGGCGGATGCCATTGGGCATCACCCCCTACGCCCTGTTCCTGCTCTCGCAGGAGTTGCCGGACGGCCCCTTGCGATGGACGCTCCTGCCCGATGCGCGGGAGGGGCGCGTGGCCAAGGGCGAATTGCGCGATCCGCTGGGCGAAAAGGCCCACGAAGTCGCCCCCGGCCTGATCCGGTCCTACCCACACAAGGCTCTGCTGCTGGCAACCGGCGACTGCGCCTGCTTCTGCCGCTACTGCACCCGGGCCCGCACCGCGGGCAAAACATCAAATCATGGGACTGACCCCTATGCTGCGGCCCTGGCCTGGCTGCGGCAAACCCCCGCGATCCGCGACGTCCTGGTGTCCGGCGGCGATCCCCTGACGCTGGACGATGCGCGGTTGGAACGGCTGCTGCGGGAATTGCGGCGCATCCCGCACGTGGAATTGATCCGCATCGGCACGAAGACCCCGGCGACGCTGCCGCAGCGGATCACGCCGGAGCTGGTCCGGATGCTGCGGCATCACCGGCCGCTGTGGCTGAGCCTGCATTTCACGCATCCGGCGGAGCTGACGCCGCGGGCCGCCGCGGCCTGCCGGCGGCTGTTGGATGCCGGCCTGCCGCTCGTGAACCAGACCGTCCTGCTGCGGGGCGTCAATGACGACTTCGATACCCTGCGGCGGCTGAACGAGGGGCTGCTGAAACTGGGCGTGAAGCCATACTACCTGCACCAGGGGGACCTGGCCGCGGGGACGGCGCATTTGCGCTCGACGGTGGCCCGGGGGCGGGCGATCCTCCGCCAGATGTGCGGGAACACGACGGGCTATGCCGTGCCGCTGTTCATGTTCGACCGCCCCGGCGGCGGCGGGAAGGTGCCGCTGGGGCCGGTGTGGAAGCAGTGAAGCACAGGGCGGGGGGGATAAGCCCTGCGGGAAAGGATTTGGCAAACGAGGCGGCACAACGAAGGCCTGTCTTTTCCGTTCTGGCGCTTCGAGGCCGACCGCTCGCGTACGCGAGTACTGCTCGGGTCGTTCGCAAAACGCCATCTCCGGAAAGTCCGCCGGATATTTCCGCGAAAAATCCCGCCAAAACCCGAAAGAAATCCCCGACTTCCATGTCCACGCCAATGGCGTGGCAAGCCTGCGGACAGCGGAGGCGGATTCAACGGGGCCGGTCAACGCATCAACAGCTCCGCGCCCAGCGGGCGCGGCTACAGCAAAGCCGAAGCGGTCCGGGCCGGCCGATTATGGAGTTTATAAATAGCATACTATGGTATTTATAAATAGCATAATTGCGCATTGCCGGAACAAACACGACGGGCCGGGCCGCCCTACTGAGAGAACGGCTCACCCGGAGGGTTCGCCCTACCTCAGGCATACAATAACGGGCTTTGGGTAGGGCGATCCCGACTCTCCCGGAGGTCGGGACCTGCCAAGCCGGTCCTGCCTGCGCGCGACATGACTTGTTCCCGTTGCAGGCCCGGTCACCGATCCGCCGCAGGCGGACAGGCACGGGCGGGATTGGGCCTTAGCCTCCGTCCAAGCCTGCCCGGAGGCGCGACGCTTCTTCCAGGTCTTGGATCATCAAGGGAATGGGCTGCCCCGGCTCGTTTCGCACGCCACAAAACCCGCGCGGGTTGTCTTCGCTTTTAATCGCCAGGACTTCAATCACCAGGGAAAACCCGCCGCAGGCCGCCAAGTCGCTGAGTGCCTGCTTGCGGGCCGCCGGTGACCGTGAATCGTAGCCGGCCAGGACCGCGCAGCGATCGTGCCCATGCGGATGCTGGTTGTGCGCCAGCAGCAGCAGGTCGCCCAGGAAGGCGCAGAACGGGGCCCGCGGATGCCGCCGCCCCCCGGCGGCCACCAGCGGCTTTCCATTGTGGCGAACCAGCCGGGTCGCAATCCCGGGATATCGCAACGAACTGCAGTAGTTCTCGGCGGCTTCCCGGTCGCTGAAAAGACGACTGGAGAGTGACAAGTAGAACTCTCGTCCGGGCCGGATGCGCCGATTCCGCCATCGGGCCAAAGGACTATGAACAAATCCCCATCCCCGGCCTGTCGGGCGATAGCCGCCAAACTGCTTTTTGCCGGTGTCGGCAACTGGGCAACTGCGTTTACTTCCGACGCCAGTCGCGGATCAGGTACTCGCCGGATTCGATATTCATGGCTTCCGGGGCAGGACCTGCCGTAAAAGGGCGACGAGGCCGACGAGGACCAAGACCAAGTAGATGCCCGTTCCCAGCAGCGAGCGCGACTCGCCCCAGGCATGCCAGGCTCCTAAACCTGCCCCCGGCATCAGCAGCACTCCGGCCACCGCGCAGAACACCGACCGGCCCCGGTTGAACAGGCCCCAGATGCTCAGCCCCAATACGACCAAGGTCCCCAGAAAGATCAACGCGCCCATCCCGCTCACGACCGACTCCTTCTGCCACCGACGTCACGGATCAAGGGCCTGAGACCTTGTGTGAGTCTCCCCGCAGCGTCTTGTTGAACGGTCATTTGATTATCCGTAATGAATCCCGGTCGCGTCCGTTTCTGCCGATAAGGAAGAATTGCTTAATCGCCGGGGTC
This sequence comes from uncultured Verrucomicrobiota bacterium, assembly GCA_964393515.1. Classification (GTDB taxonomy): domain Bacteria; phylum Verrucomicrobiota; class Kiritimatiellia; order CAIQIC01; family Lenti-01; genus Lenti-01. Next base: position 11,224 of record CAYMTY010000047.1, on the reverse strand, counting down.
CCATCTAAATCCCGTTCGCTGGTGCCGTCGCTGAATTCGATGGCGAGAGTCTGCCGATTATCGATTACAGCAAATTTATCGAGCGTCTTTTCAAATTGGCTTTTATCCATGGTGCGATCATTTACGCGATAAGTGAGGACTCCATCTCGGCGGGATAATTTGATGCGGATCTGGCGAGGGCCATTGTAACCATCGGCTTCATCTAGCAGGTCATTAATCTGGACCAACGAATGCTGATCGAGCGGTGGCATGAAATCGGCCGTAGAAGGGGCGCGACTGCATGAAATGCTCAATAATGCGGATATGCCGAGAAATAGCAGGATGTCTTTCATTTCGTTCTTTCAACGTTCCACAACATGAAATCGAACGCCCGGAAGTCGCCTTATTTACAGTAAAATTATCACACTTAGGGGCGGGGCAACAGGCGATTCGAGGGGGCGTAAATTCGGCTTTATCCGCTGGGGGGGCGACGACTTCCTTCATATGTAGGCCCGGTCACTGATCCGCCGCAGGCGGACAGGCACAGGCGGGATTGCGCCGGGTGAGGTCATCCGGCCTACAGCGGGGAACGACCGGGACTCGGCAAGCCGAGCCCCTACGGGCCTGGTTCATCCTGTAAATTCTGTGAATCCTGTCAAAATAAAGAATCCGAGTCTTGGAGAGATCCGGATCGGGGAAGTATCTCTCGCAAAGCCCGCAAAGGGGGGCAGTAAAACCAAGGACTTCTTGGCGTGCTTGGCGAGAGAAACGGCTTTACGGCTTTTTCCGCCGGGGAGGGAGATTACGGGCGCGGCGGATGGATTCGGGGCCGTGTTTTTCGCGGATCTGGTCGACGGTCTTTTCGAGCTTTTCCTTGCGGGTGCGGGTTTCGACGGGGAGGTCGAAGAGGTCGAGCTGGCGGGCGCCGCCGGGTTCGGCGAGGCCAGTGACACCGAAGCCGATGAGGCGCACGGGCTGTTCGAGGGCGAGGCCGTGAAAAAGGGATTGGGCGAGGGCCTGGAGGTCCTCCTCGATGCGGGTGGGGCGCGGGAAGGGGCGCGAGCGGGTAAGGGTCTCGAAGTCCTTCCAGCGCAGCTTGAGGCGGCCGCCGGCGGCGAGGCGGCCGTCGGCGCGCAGGCGCCGGGCGACGTCTTCGACCAGCTCGAACAGGATGCTCTCGATGACGGTTCGGGATTTCTCGTCGTGGAGGAAGGTATGTTCGCGGGAGATGGTTTTTTCGCGGACATCGAGTTCGATTTCGCGGGAATCCTCGCCGAAGGCGAGGGCGCGGAGGTGGGCGGCCCCGTGGGGCCCGACGACGCTTTGCAGGAGATCGAGGGGCGCGTCCTGGAGGTCGCCGATGGTATGGAGGGCGGCGCGGTCGAAGGCCTGGCGGGTGACCTTGCCGACGCCCCACAGGCGCGTGACGGGCAGGGGCCGCAAAAAGGCGATGATGGCGCTTTTGTCGGTCGGCAGGACGGTCAGGCCGTCGGGCTTGCCGAATTCGGAACCGAGCTTGGCGAGGAACTTGTTGGGGGCGACGCCGACGGAGCAGGTCAGCGCGAGTTCGGAACGGATGTCGGCCTTGATGCGGCGGGCGATTTCCTCGCCGGGGCCGTAGAGGTGCTGGGAGCCGGTGACGTCGAGGAAAGCTTCGTCGATGGACAGGCCTTCGACAAAGGGGGTGTAGCGGCCGAAGATGGCGAAGATCTGGGCGGAGACCATTTCGTAGCGGGACATGTCGGGCGGGAGGAAGATGGCGTGGGGGCAGCGGCGGGCGGCTTCGCGCGAGGGCATGGCGGAATGGATGCCGAAAACGCGGGCCTCGTAGGAGGCGGTGGCGACGACGCCGCGCTGGTCGCGGGGCGCGCCGACGACGACGGGCTTGCCGCGGTATTCGGGGTGGTCGCGCTGCTCGACCGCGGCGTAAAAGGCGTCCATGTCCACATGGAGGAAGACCGGATGGCGGGGGGGCGGGCCTGGCATGGCCGGCTCCGGAGTCACCACAGCACCGGCTCGTTGGCTTCGGATTTTTCGGGGACGGATTTGCGCGGAAGGGTGACGCGCGGGACGAGGGGCGCGGGCTTGCGGAGCTCCGGAGCGGGTTCGGCGGCAGCCGGCTCTGCAGGTTCTTCGGGCGGTTCGGGTTCCGGTTCGGGCTCCGGTGGTTTCTTCCTGGCCGGCGCAGCCGGTTTGGGCTTGGCCAGTTTCTTCTTCGGCGGGGGCCGGGCTTCGGGTTTATCTTCCTCGGCCGGAGGCGGGGCCAGGGTGGGCTTGGGTTTGGCCTTGGCCTTGGCCGGGGCGGTTGTTTGGGCGGCAGGTTCGCCGGAGAGGTCGAGGATGCGCCAAGGGACCCAATCCACGGGCAGGGAGCCCTTGAGCAGGCGGGCGGCGAAAAGGATTCGATCGGGGCCGCCAAGCAGGTCGTAGGGAATGTTCAGGACGATTTCATCGTCGCCCGCGGATTCGAGTTCGATGGCGTCCGGGGGCAGGGGCTGGTCGAGATCCTTCGCGGAGACGATTTTTCCGGGGGTGACTTCGAAGGCGAGTTTGGGCATTTCGCCAAAGGGGGTATCGGCGCGGTAGCCGAAGACGGCGACGGCGAGCGTGGCGGGGGCTTTCAGCGGATTCTGAAACTGGAAGGCCAGGGTCAGGAAAATGCCATCGCCGGAGACGGTGCGCAGGAGGAATTCGTTGTCATGGCCTGCGAGTTTTTCGGTCTCGGCGGCGTTCTGTTCGGCGATGGCGTCCCAGCGGCCGGGTTCACGGGTGAGTTCGCGGAACAGGTTATCATCGGGGCGGAACTGGGAATCGTCCTCCTCGGCGATGTCGGCGGCGCCGGTGCCGCCGGGGAGGAGGATGGAGGGGAAGCCGCCGAAGAGTTCGGTTTTGCGGATGAAGGCGTCGAGGCAGGGGGCGGCGGCCTGGTACTGGGAGTGGTGGCGGCGGAGGGCGGCGAGTTTGTTGGAGACCTGGAAGGGGGCGAGGCTGTATTCGCGCCAGGCGGTCTCCGCGTCGAGGAAGAAGGGCGGGGCGGCGGGGCGCAAGGGCTGGCGCTGGCGCGGTTCAGGCCACTGGGTGAAATGAACCGGGGCGGGCAGGAGCTCAGGGCGGAGGCCATCGGCTTCGAGGTCCCAGAGGGCGACGCGGGTGAAGAGGTAGAGGGCGCGGTGGTCCACGTTGTGGTCGGCGGGATGGGAGACGACGACATGGGTGGGGCGGAAAGCGCGGAGGACTTCCTCAAGGTCGTCGAGGATGTCTTCGCCGGCGTGGGCGGAGCCGGGGGTGAGGGCGCGGTTATGGGGGACGGCATGGGCGCGGGTGAGGGGGGAGCGGTAGGGCGGGACGGTGCGCCAGTGGCGGTTCCAGATGGCGAGAGTGCCGGTGTCGGGATAGCCGAGGAAGACGACATCGTTGGAGCCCAGGCCGAGCTGGCCGGCGGCGGCGAGGGCCTCGTTCTGGCGGAGGGTGCCCAGGGCGCGGGTGGCGCCGGGCGTCGGGTTGGGATGCCGGCGGGTGAAGAGGGCGGCGGTTTCGTCGTTGTCGCCCATGGTGAAGAAGCAGACGCGCACGGGGACGTCGAGAGCCAGGGCCTCCTGGATCAGGCCGCCGGCGGCGAGGGTTTCGTCGTCGGGATGGGGGGCGAGGACGAGGAGGCGTTCATCGCCGCCGAGGAGGAGCGGTTCGGTTGCGCGGCCGGGCCGTGCGCCCGCCGCGAGGGCGAGGAGGAGGAACAGCACGCAGGACGGGCGCCGGCGCATTCTAAATTCCCCCGGAATGCGGTTTCAAGAAGGCGAAGTAAACGGCGCCGAGCAGGAGCAGGAAGGCGACGCCGTGGTTCCAGCGGATCTTTTCGCCGAGGATGAGGATGGCGAAGACGGTGAAGACGGTCAGGGAGATGACCTCCTGGATGATCTTGAGCTGGGTGGCGGAGAAGGAGGCGTAGCCGATGCGGTTGGCGGGGACCTGGAAGCAGTACTCGAAGAAAGCGATGCCCCAGCTGATGAGGATGACGGCCAGGAGGGGCCACTTGGCGCCGCGCAGGTACTTGAGGTGGCCGTACCAGGCCACGGTCATGAAGAGGTTGGAAATGGTCAGCAGAATGACGGTTTTCATGGAAAAAATCCGCATTCTCATCTTATGGGAGGAACCGGTTCCTGCAAAGGCAAAAGAGGCCGGAAAAAAGGCCGGAAAAAAGGGATTGCGCGGCGGGGGGCGGTAGGCTACTGTTTGCCGACTTTTGCATGGTCCGCGCGGCCGACCCCATCGTCTAGAGGTCCAGGACACCAGGTTTTCATCCTGGTAACACGGGTTCGATTCCCGTTGGGGTCGCCAATTCGGCCAGACAAGGAAAGCCAAGGAGAGAAGCCATGTCCCGCAACGCACGCAACAACGACACGACCCGCCCGCGCAAGAGCGGCGCGGCGAAGACCCGCCGCCTGCTGGAGCACCGCCGCCGCCTGATGGCGCTGGGAGTGCCCGAGGCGAAGGTGAGGCAGATGGACCACGCCCGGATCCGCCTGTTGATTGCCAAGCCGAAGCTGATCAAGGCCTACGTCAAGTAGGCCCGGCCGGGTTGAAAAGCCGTCCGGCCCCCGCGCGGGACCCGGGCGGCTTTTTGCGTGCCGGGAGAGGGGGGGATAAGACATGCGGGAAAGGATTAGGAAAACGAGGCGGCAAACCGAAGGCCTGTCTTTTCCGTTCTGGCGCTTCGAGGCCGACCGCTCGCGTACGCGAGTACTGCTCGGGTCGTCCGCAAAACGCCATCTCCGGAAAATCCAGGCGCTTATTGTGCCGGTCAAGCTCCTCGTTTTCCCAAATCCTTTCCCGCGCTTGCCCCACCTGCGGTGCGCGGGCACGTGATGGCCATGTTCTCACGTTTATTTCCGCGTGCCCCCCCCGTCCAAACCCGAAAGAAATCCCCTGTTTCCACGTCCTGCGGATAGCGGAGGTGGATTCGACGGGGCCGGTTATCGCAGCAACAGCCCCGCGCCCGGCGGGCGCGGCACCAGGTAAGCCGAAGCGGTCTGGGCCGTCCGATTATGGTGTTTATAAATAGCATACTATGGTATTTATAAATATCATAATTGTGCATTGCCGGAATTGACACGGCGGGGCGGGGCAGCCGGCCACCTCAACGCGGTGGCCTACAGGGCGGTTTCTGTAGGCCCGGTCACCGACCAGGCCGGCACGGGGGCGTGCCGGCTCCAAAGATGATCGGGATGGAGCCGGGACGCCCTCGTCCCGGAGATTTCGGCGGGCGCAGCGTCCCCATTCATGAAATCCTTTGCGTGCTTGGCGTACTTGCCGAGAGAAGATCAAGGTTTCAACTGGCCGAGGTTGGCGTGGCGCAGCCAGGCGCGGGGGGTGGTGCCGAGGGCCTGTTCGAAGACGCGGAAGAACTGGGCGTAGCTGCCGAAACCGGCGTCGAGCGTGTGCTGCAGCAAGCGGATCTCCGGGTGGGCGCGGAAGCGGCGGAAGAAGTCCTGCAGGCGGAGGCGCTGGCGGTAGGCGGGGATGGTCAGGCCGGTTTGGCGCTGGAAAAGAGCGCTCAAATATCCGGGCGACAGGCGTACGCGGCGGGCGAGTTCGGCCTGGGTGTATTCGCGGCCGGGCTCGGCCAAGAGCGCAAGGACAGTGGCCAGCTTGGGATGGAACGCGGCACAGTCCCGGACGGGTTCGGCGGCGCCAAACTCGTCCCAGAGCGTAAAAAGGGCAAAGTCGAGGCCGCGGTTGAAGGCATCGGGGCGGGCGCAGGCGGCGACGGCGGCGAGCAGGCCGTCGAGCCGCTGGAGGGCGGGGGGGGCGAGGCGGCGGCAGAAGGGTTGCGCAGGGTCGGCTGGGGCCGGGGTGTCGCCGCGGCGGGCGCGGAGGAGCTGGCGGAGGGCGGCGGGCTCCCATTCGACGATCCAAAGGCGCATGTCGGCCGACCAGTCGGCCGGTACGTGGCGCTGGCCGGGCCAGAGCCAGATCAGATGCCCCGGAAGCAGGGGGTAGCGACGGTTTTCCAGCAGGACCTGGCCGGAGCCGCGCAGGACGAGGTTGATTTCAACCGTCGGGTGCGCGTGCCACTGGCGCAGGTACCAGCGCTTGTCGGCCAGCGGCACGGCCACGCCGTTGCAGCCGGGCCGGCGCTCAAAGGGCGAGGGGTCTGAATTCATATGAAATAATGATAACTCATCACGGCGGCATGAGAAGATTAATCGGCGGGAAAGGGGCAGGCTGGGGCGCGGAAAGTCCGGAAACGGTCCGGGCTTTCCAAGGAGGCCGAGGCCATGAATCCTGCCGCGCCGATGGAGTTCACGATCCGGGACATCCGCATCCAGCCGCTGGGGCCTTGCCTGGTGCGGATCGAGCAGCGCGGGCCCACCGGCTTCGAGGACCGCGAGACCTTTACGGTCTGCGACCGCGCTTTTCCGGGGGCGGCGGCCGAGTGGACGAAGGCGGACGGCGCGGCGGGCGTGGCGACGGCAAACTACCGGGTGGTGGTGCCGGAGGAGACGCGGGGGCTGGCGGGGGTGCGGATCGAGTCGGGGACGGGCGAGGCGCTGTGCGTGCTGTCGAACGCGCTGCTGGCGAAAAAGGATCTGCCGGCGCCCGGGGCGCTGCCGGCGGTGTGGGTGCTGGGCGACGCGCCGCGGGTGGTGCCGCCGGCGCGCGGCGCGCTGCCGCCGCCCGCGGGCGAGGAGGACCCTGCCTCGGGCTGGGACCTGGCCAAGGACGCGCCGGACGCCTACGTTTTCTTCCCTGCGGCGGCGGGGTACGAACAGTTTCGCGCGGACTTCCTGCAATTGACCGGCAGTATCCCGCTGGTGCCGCTGTACGCGCTGGGGCTGTGGTACAGCCGCTACCATCCCTACGACGAGGCCGGGGCGCTGGCGGTGATCGACCGCTTCCGGACGGCCGGGATCCCGCTCGACCTGTTCACGCTGGACACCGACTGGCGGGTGGGGGCGTCGTGCGGCTACGCCATCAACGAGAAGTTGTTCCCCGACCTGGGGCGGTTCATCCGGCAGGCGCACGACCGGCACGTGCGGGTGATGCTGAACGACCACCCGGAGCCGAAGGGCAACAGCGCGCTCGATCCGGAGGAACTGCGCTTCCGGCAGCAGGGGCTGGCCTCCCTCCTGGCGCTGGGGGCGGATCTGTGGTGGTTCGACCGCAACTGGCACACGTGCCTGCAGGCGCCGGCGCCGGGGCTGGAGAAGGAAGTCTGGGGCATGCGGCTCTACCGCGACGTCACGCGAGATTTCCTCCCGGAGCGCCGGCCGCTGCTTTTATCCAACGCGGACGGAATCAACAACGGGCGGCGTGATGCGCCGGCGCATCCGGCGGCGCACCGGTTTCCGGTGTGGTGGACGGGGGACACGGTGGCGGAGTGGCGCTACCTGGAATGGGGCGTGCGCAACGCAGTGGACAGCGGCATTGTTTCCCTGCTGCCCTACGTGCACGAGGACCTGGGCGGGCACCACGGCCAGCCGGACGCGGAGTTCTTCACGCGGTTCATGCAGTTCGGGGCGTTTGCTCCCGTGGCGCGGATCCACAGCACGGCGGGCGTCCACCGCTATCCGTGGAAATACGGCGCGCCGACGGAGCGCATGGTCGGCGACTGTTTCCGGCTGCGCTACCGGCTGTTGCCGCTGCTGTACGCGGCGGCGCATGCGGCGCACCGGACGGGCGTGCCGCTGCTGCGGCGCTGCGACCTGGAATGGGCGGGGTTCCCCGAAGCGGCGGACAGCACGCAATATCTGCTGGGCGATGACCTGCTGGTGGCGCCGATTCTGGCGCCCGCGCGCTCCGGCGGAAACGCCGAACGCACCGTCTGGCTGCCGCCGGGCGAATGGCAGGACCCGTGGACGGGCCGGACCTGGCGCGGGCCGCAGACCCTCGGCGTGGAATGTCCCCTGGCGGAGGTTCCGGTTTTCGTGCGCCGCGGCGGGCTGGTCTTTTCGATTCCCCAGCGGCAGTGGACGGGTGCGGCGACCTGGCCGGAGCTAGTCGTGGATGCGTTCGCGCCGGGGGCGGACGGCGAAAGCACGCGATGGTTCGACGAAGACGACGGCTGGTCCACGGCCCATGAACGCGGCGAGTGCGCGCGAACGCGCGTCCGGCTGATCCGGCGCGGGAACCAGGTTGTCCTAGCCCTGGAGCCCGCGGAAGCGCCGGCGGGAATCCGGCCGGCGCGGCGGCAGCTGGTCGTGCGGTTCCACCTGCCGGCCGGGACGGGCGCGGCGGCGGTGGGGCGCGACGGCGAATGGCTCGGGCTGGACGCGTTCCGCGTCCTGGCGCCGGCGGGGGGGCGTTCGGACGGGTTGTTTACAGGTCCGGGCCAGCCGCCGGCGGGCGAAGCGGGGCCGGTCGTGGAATGGCGCGGGGACACGGCCGGCGACCGGCCGGTGGAACTCCGGGTGGAGATGCGTTGAACACTGCACAAGGGGTCGCAAAACCGCGGGACTGGAGCGGCCGGCGATTATGGTGTTTATAAATAGCATAATATGGTATTTATAAATAGCATAATTGGGGATTGAGGGAAGAGCCGCGATGGGCCGGGTCCGCTCGGTCCATCCGCCGGATGAATGGACGGCAGGACGCTTTTGCCGAAAGCACCGGGAACGAGCCGCTCCGCGCCCGGCGGACGCGGCGACAACCCAGCTGATGGAATGAGGCGGTGCGGGTGGGCATGAAAACCGCCGCTCCGCGGGGGCGGGGCGGCGGCAGAACCGGGCCGGCCTTACTGGGCCGGGACGGTGACGGTGAAGATCTGGAGCGGATTGGTGGCGCTGACCGGCAGGTTGCCATCGGAGCTGTTGTTGGTGCCGAGAACGGACCAGTCCCAATGGTCGCCGGTGCGCTGGGTGGCACTGCGGATGACATAGGCGCGCGGGGCGAGGGTGCGCTTGTCCATGGACAGGTTGAGATCGTTCCCGGACAGGACGATGTTCACAATCTGGAGGTAGGACTGGTTATCGAGCGGATCGGTGTCGGCCCACTGTTCCTGCTCATTGGTGCGGAGGTCGCCGTCGAAGTCATCGGTGGGACCGCCATTGACGCCTTCGGGGTCGAGGCCGGCGTCCTCGGCCCACTCCTCGTAGGCGGTGGGTTCCTGGGAGGAGGTGACGGTGACGGTGATGAGTTCCTCGTCGTAGCCGTCCTGGCCGGTGGCGGTGAAGAGGAAGAAGTGGGGGCCGGTTTCCCCGGCGACGGGCGTGAAGGAGAAGTTGCCGGGGGCGGTGAAGGTCCAGTTGTCGGGGGCGAGGGTGCTCTGGCAGGTGAGGTCGACGGTGTCGGCGGGATCCTGGTTGACGGTGACGGTGAAGGCGAGGGTGTTGCTGACGGCCACAGAGCGGTTGGAGACGGGCACGATGACCGGCGCGGGGAGGCGGTTGTCGTTGGTGAACATGTTGTTGACCGTCGTGGGGGTCATGCCGGCGGAGATGTCGAGCAGACGGAGGAACTGCGCCTGGCCGCCGCTCCAGGTGGCGTTGCTCTGGAAGCCCACGTAGATTCCTTCGGCGATGATGGTGCTGCCCAGCTTGTTGGTCTCCCAAAGGAGAGTCGTGGGGTTGGTGGCGGCGATGTCGACGACGTTGTAGCTGTGGGTAGGCTGGATGCCGAACCAGTTGTTGCCGCCGGTGGTGGCATCGACCTGGAAGCTGGCGGCGCGGTTGTAGTTCGAGCGGAAATTGTTGTTGATGAAGGCGAAGACGACGTCCTGGGTGGCGGCGGAGACACCGGGCTGCTGGAACTTGGCGACGGCGAAGATGTCGGGGTTCCAGTTGGAGGTGGCGGCATCGGCGAGGAAGTAGTTCTGCTGGGAGCGCAGGGCGGGGGAGTTGGTGCGGGCGGCGTTGAGCCGGCCGTAGGTGGCGCGGATGTCGGCCGCCCACGCGGCGTTCCAGATGTTGGTCATGTGGTTGTAGCGCTTGAAGTGGGGGATGGACTTGCCGAAGTTCATTTCGTAGCGCCGGAAGTTGTTGTTCGGGTCGATGCCGAAGTCGCTGCGGTTGCCGACATGGTGGACGCCGTTTGTATCCCAATAATCGTCCGGGTTGCCGGCGCCGTACTCATAATAGTCGTTCTGGGCACCTTGTTCCTGGCCGTAGAAGATCATGGGGACGCCGTCCATGGCGGCGTTGATGGCGTAGGCGTAGAGGAGGGACCACTGGTCGTCGGTGGGGAAGATTTCGTCGTGGGAGATGAGGTTGAGGAGGACGGGGGAGAGTTCGAAGGCGTTCTTACGCTGGTCGAAGGCGTTCCAGATGAGGGCGGTGGAGCGGTTGGGATTGGAGGTGAGCTGGTCGTCCCAGGTGCGGTAGTTGAAGAAGTCGTTGCGCCAGATGTAGAGGATGTTTTCGTTGAGGATGTCGAAGTGGCGGGAGGAGCGGTAGCCGACGCCGTGGCGGTTGGAACCGTCCACTTCGCGGAAGCCGTCGAGCGATTCGGCCATGAAGAGGAAGTCCCACTTCACGCTGCGGGTCTTGTTGATGGCGTATTCCCAGAAGAGGCTGGGCAGGCCCTGGGCGAAGTCGCAGCGGAGGCCATCGATGCCCTTGTAGGACTGGTTCTTGGGGGTGCCGGCGGGATGGCCGGTCTTTTCGAGCCAATAGACGGGATAGGCGGCGAAGTACTCCCACAGCTCGCGGGTGGCGTCGGAGGTGAAGCCCTCGAAATAATCGTCCTCGCGCAGGTAGCGGCTGTGCCAGCCGCTGCTCCAGGTCCAGGCGGGATTGCTGGCGGGCTGCTGGACAAGGCAGTCATACTCGCCGAAGAGGAACTCGGCGGCGTCGCCCCATTTGCCGAAGTCGATGCGGTCGGGGGCGACGGCGATGTCGGTGTCGCTGGTGGAATTGAAATAGCTGGCGGGTTCGCCGTAGCTGTCACGCTTGGAGTACCAGGCGGCGCGGACGGCGGAGATGAGGTTGGTGTCCTTGACGGTGACGCCCTGGGAATTCTTGAGGTCCATGTCCACGCCCATCTGGCCGATCTGGCAGTCCCAGGCGGAGTGGTTGAAGGTGCCGTCGAGCATGACGCCGATGCCGTGGGAATCGTAGTTGGCGACGAAGTTGGTGAACTCGGTCATGGCCTGGGCCGAATCCTCGGGGGTGCCCAGGACGGGGTTGACCTGCCAGTAGTCCTTGACGGCGTAGGGGGAGCCGGGGTCGTAGGGGAGGCTGGTGAGAGGATCGATTTCGCGGCCGACGGTGCCGATGGGGTGGATGGGCTGGAGCCAGACCATGTTGACGCC